>NZ_RHOD01000016.1 GCF_003946095.1 Levilactobacillus lindianensis
CTAAGGAACGCACACAGCTTTCAAAACCAGAAAACAAGGCTATCTATGGGCGTCGAAAGATTGATGTAGAGCCAATTTTTGGCAAGACGAAGGCTTATTTGCATTTCCATCGCTATTCGGTACGCGGCCTAGAAAAGGTCAAAAAAGAAACTGGAATCCTCGTTCTGGCATTGAACATCCTCAAGTTAGTCTCTACTAGAGAAAAATGGATTAAGAATCAAGATCATAGAAATAAGGCACGAAACCAAAATTCGGTTTCGTGCCTTATTCTTGTCCTATAGAGGTCAGTTATGTCACAGCCTCTTTTTCTTTTGACGCTAATTAATTAACATTAGTGGTAATCTCAACGGTAGTAGGCAATTGGATTTGATATAGTCTTTAAAAGATTCAATCGACAAATAAATATTTATCAGTTTATCCAATAAATATCTCAATTCGTGCGTATAATTAATGATGAATGTAACCGTTTGCCAATAAAATTAAGCTACCTTTTCCGAAAAAATGACGTTTAGGCGACGTCATACCCAAATGGTTTTTTTAATCAAAGGAGCATTACAATGAAAATTAATAAATGCTATATTGCCTATCTTGCAGCACTTAGTCTCCTAACAATTGGTGGAATAACACTGCCCCAGATGTATCCAACTAGTCATCAATCAATTGCTCAAGCTGACGATACTCCCTCTACGAACTTCACCATGAGTGGACCAGGCTTACCCTCTGTGGGCTATGCACTCCCCCTTTCATCTGCTCCCAACCCACCTGTATTAGGTAAGTTCATAACAGCGGACGAAACATTTGGTAATATGAAACAGGGGACTTTTCTCGAAAACTATCGCCTAATAAGTGAAGTAGCAAATAATACTTTGACAGCAGGACAGGCTGCCCTCATCTTTTATCACCTCACGAATATAGGATCTGTCTCAGCACTTACAGATCTATTTAACAATGACGCTGAAATCTTCAAGAAAGAGAATAGTGAGATCGATGAACCAACCCTGCAGTCGCAATTAAAAACTTATGTCATCACCTATAAGGATGTTCCTGGCGGAGACCCAGCTTCTAACTACACTGTACCCACAAGAGCTATCAATACCCACACAAGGATCACTTACAAGACTAATGATGGTACCGATCTTCCTGAAAAAGTCTTCCAGGACATTAACGCCACCATCACAGGAAATACAGCTTCAAAGGTCATTACCGGGATCAGCGGTAACACCTACCAAGATGATAATCACACGCTAATCCCTGAAATTTCCGGATACACAGCTAGTGCCAACAGCGTCACCTTCGAAAATGGCGGCGATTCCACAAAAGAACAAGCAGTTACGATTACCTATACCAAAAACAGTAGCCCGGCCACATCGGCACCGAATGCTTCCCAAAGTTTCCGGGTCTACGGCAAACAAAAGCTTTACCGTTACCAACACGTTGACTTCAAGAAGAGTGAACGGATTCGCAAGTACGCCACGAAGCCGAGTGCTTATGCGCCAGTATTCACCGTCGTTAACACGACGCAATCTAAGGCCGGCAATCCACGTTACGAGTTAAGTGATGGCAGTTATATCACGGCCAAATCAGCTTACGTGGGTAAACTCTTCCTCGAAGATGAAACGGCCAAGACTCTTTACGTCACAAATCCTAAGGGAATCTGGACGCACACTGCAACGGACTTTAGCGATCAACTCAACCATCTCAAACAAGGATCAAAAGTGGCTGTAACCAAACTTGTCAAAGATGGCGACACGACGCGCTACCAGCTTGCCAATGGCACCTATGTTACTGGTAATCAACGATACGTCACCACCGATAAACCTCAGTGGGTCACCCGCGTTAAAGCCGAGGGTGGTCGCAATCTTTATAGCGACGTCGATCTCACTCACCGTCTCAAGCACTACCGCAAAGGTCACATTTTTACGGTAAAGGGCTGGGATTACTCCTATGGCCACAACCAACTCATCTCTGGCACCAAGCGCTACAAGATTTCTGGTGGCTACATTACCGGGAACCCTAAACTTGTTAAAATCATCAAATAAGACAACTCACTTTGGACCCACAACGTTCCCGTCGTGGGTCTTTTTCGTGTCATCAAGTTTTTTTAAATAAGACAACTTGTCTGAATTAACTAATACAAGTTGTCTTATTTTATCGTAAAACGGTAAACCAGTAATTTTTTACATAATCAATTGTTAGTTCCTTAAGACTCCTGTTCTATCGCACTTTTCACAAGCTTACACCATCCGTTAACCCATTGATGTTACACCGCACTATCAATTTTATTATTAATTTGTGAATTCCCACAATCCGCATGATTCCTGATTTTTCACGGTTCTCAATAATTGATCCCAGTCATCGTTTTTAAATACAACGTTGTATTATTTAAGACGACGTTGTATACTCCGTGTAAGCGCTATTATAAATTTCAAAGGAGTTCTTATGCTCATGCCAAATACAACTCAAACCAAACGTCCCGTCATCATCAGTACCGACCCCGGCATTGACGACGCCGTGGCCATTGCCATCGCCCTCTTCAGTGATCAACTCGAGGTTAAACTCATCAGTCCCTTGGCCGGTAACGTCAGCCTTGAAAAAACAACGTTCAATACGCAACGCCTACTGAGCTTCTTGGAAAAGCCCGTGGCCATCGTTCCCGGAAGTCGCAAGCCGCTGCTGTATCCCGTACGTGACGCCAGTGGTGTCCACGGCAAGACCGGGATGGACGGCTATCCTTTCCCTGAACCCACGGTATTCCCCGACACCTCAAAGACAGCCGTTGAGGCCATGCACGACGTGGTCGCTCACAGCGACGCTAAGGTCACGCTGGTCGGCATCGGCCCACTGACCGATATTGCCCTGTTCATCCACCTCTACCCCCAAGATCTCGCCAATATCGACGAGTTGGTCTTGATGGGTGGTGCCTTGGGCCGCGGTAACTTCGGTGTCCTGACCGAATTCAACTTTGGGTCCGATCCCGAAGCCGCCAAGATTGTCATGGACAGTGGCCTAAAGATTCGGATTGCCCCCATGGAAGTTGGCCGCCAAGCCAAAGTCATGCCCGAAACTTCAGCCAAGATTAAGGAATTTGGCAAGGTCGGCGACATGTTCTACGACCTCTTCTCTCGCTACCGTGGCGGCAGCTTCAAGACTGGTCTTCACATGTATGATGCCTTAGCCATGGGCCTCATCTTGAATCCCAAGATGTTTACCGAAGTTGAGACCCACGTTGCTATCGAGACGCAAGGGACCATGACCGCCGGAGCCTCACTCATGGACCTCCGCGGCTACCTGAACCTGCCAAACAACGCGACAGTCGCAACCGATGTTGATTCAGAACAATTCAGTGACTGGCTGGTAGATGCTATCAGTCAAACCGTAAAACCCTAGGAGGGACTATTCATGAATGCGATTTTAATTTCTGTCATTGGTATCCTTGCCGTTGCCGTATTGGTTTACATGCTCTTGAAGAAAAATGACATTAAGATGGCCCTACTTTCCTTAGGGTTAATCCTGATGTACGTCGCCATCATTCTCGGCAACAAGATCGACGTCTCCGCAACCACCGGGTTGACCTGGCTCAACCCTTTCCAGGCGATCGTTGATCAATTCTCAAATACTTTAATCGGTCCCGGGTTCGTGATCTTAATCCTGGGTGGGTACAGTGCCTACATGAACTACATTGGCGCTAACCAAGTCACGGTTCACGCCCTGACAAAACCGATTGCGAAAATCAAATCCGTCTACATCTTGGTGCCAATCGTGTTCTTATTAGGGAACTTACTCTCCCTGGTTGTGCCAAGTGCTTCCAACTTAGCTATTATCTTATTAGCAACCTTATATCCCGTCCTGCGGGCCACTGGAATGTCACGTTTAACGGCGGCCGCTATCATCGGGACCTCCGCAACCATTGTCCCAACCCCACTGGGTTCTGACAACGTTGCCGTGGCCGCACAGCTTCACATGTCCGTTACCGACTACGTCTTCCAGAAACACGCGCTGGTTTCCATTCCAACGTTGATTGCCATTGCGTTAGTGCACTATTTCTGGCAGAAATACCAGGATAAGAAGCACCCTGAAGAACTCACTTATGAACAAGAACTGCTGCAAAGTGACGACAAGGAAGCCCAAAAGGCAACCGAGGATCTGCATTACACCGGCTTCAAGGGCTTTGTCTACGGTCTCTTACCCCTGTTACCAATCGTGCTGTTACTGGTGGTCTTCTTCACCAATATCTTTGCTGGCACTAAGTTCGAAATCAGTGTTCAAGTGGTCAGTCTGATTAGTTTCGTCATTGCTGTTATTGTCGAACTCTCCTACAAGCACCAGGTTCGTCAGGTTTTGAAGGAAACCAACGCCTTCTTCGACGGGATGGGTGCCGTTATGGGTATCGTAGCCCTACTGGTTTCGGCGCAGGTCTTCGTTCAAGGGTTAACGTCCATCGGAATTATTAACCTGGTTCAAGATACCATGCAACACATGAGTAGCTCGGGGATTGTCTTGCCAATCGTCATGGTGCTCTTCACCGCCGTCATCGTCTTGCTCAGTGGGAGTGGGACTGCCCTGATCTTTGCCATGATTCCTCTGATTATTCCACTGTCTAAGGCTGCTGGAATTTCACCAGTTGCGTTGTCCGTTCCCATGCAACTGGCTGGGAACCTTCTGCGGGCCGTTTCCCCAGTCGCAGCCGTGGTCTTGATTGTTGCCGGAACCACGAAGCTTTCTCCGGTTCAGATCGTTAAACGGACCTCGGTACCCATGGTCTTTGGGGTTATCATGATGCTCGTGATGTCCCTCATGATTTTCTAAAGGTGGCGAGATAGTCATGATTGCAACCCTGAACAAGCGCCTTGCCCAGTCCAGTGATTTACCCGGCTTAACGGAGCTACTGGCCGATGCCCAACGCCAAATGCAACAGGCAGGTATTACCCAGTGGAATCCACGTTATCCCAATCCAGAGACCCTGCAGGCCGACATTGACCAGCAACTCCTATGGTTGTATGGCCGCCAACAACACGCGGCCATTACCCTTACCCTGGCAGACAACACGTTACAGCTCCACCGCCTGATGGTGCACTCCGAATGTCGGGGGCGCGGCCTGGCGACTCAGATCTTACAGGATCTGATCGCTGTCGCCGCCAGTCGCGACCTAACTAGCCTACAGATCACCACCAATCATACAAACCGGCCCATGATACACCTGCTCGAAAAGGCTGACTTTCAACTCACTCGTGAGTTTCTCATGCCAGACCGGACAGCCTATGGCGCCTTCTATGAATATAATTATGCTCTCAACTAAACCCATGCTAAAATGAGTTTGTAATGAAATAGATTGTGAGGGCTTATGAATGCACCGTTCACCCAAATATGTTCAAGTCTATAACCAAATATTAAAAATGATTAAGCAGGGCCAACTCATCCCCGGGGAAAAACTCCCGTCCGAGGAGGTCCTCCGCACTGAATTTGACGTTAGCCGTGTCACGCTCCGTACCGCCCTCTCCCTACTGAAGGAAGACGGCGTGCTCGTCAGTGTTCACGGAAAGGGTCACTTCATCAAGCGGGAAAACAATTTCAGTGAGCGGGGCATCGAGTCCCTCGACTCACCGATCTTTAAAAGCCTGACCACCCCCGTCACCGACCGGGAAGTCTACTACCATGAGAATCTGCCGAGTGCCTTCACCGACCAGCTCTTCCATCGGTCCGATGAACCCTACTACACGCTCAACATCTGGTATCAAAATGACGATGGCAACCTGGCCAACAACCTCGCGATCATCATGCCGGAAACGGTTAAGACCTTCGACATCGACCTGGAAGACTCGGCCAGCATCACCCAGTTTTTGGAAAAGAATCTCTACCAACACGCCGCCAGCTCTCAGCTGACGATCACCGTGTCGGAACGTGATCGGTCAACCTTCCGCCGCGCCTTCGTCGGTCGGGGACCGTTGGTGCTCATGACCGAAGATGTCTTCGGTCTCAATGGCCAACGGCTGGCTCAAAACAAGTATTACGTGCCGAGTGACGTGTTTCGCACCACACTCAATCGCTACCCGATTAAGTTTCAAAATCGAGAACGATAGAGTGTGACAGAAGGCGGTTAGCCGGTGAGCATTAAGGCTGGTAACTGGATAATCCCGGGCTTGGATTATTTAGTTACCAGATTTAAGCGGAACCGGCTGCCTTTTGGCGCACGTTTCGACAACAGTAATGGTTAATTTTCACCTTAGTATCCGAACTAACCTTCGGATACTTTTTTTCTCGACACGGGTAGCCACCATGGCTATACTGAAGCTTGGTAGAAGCCCTTCGGAGTGGGCTTCTAAATCATTTTTCGGGGAGGTAACAACATGACCAATAACCACCCTTTTCATGACAAATTCAGTATCTGGTTCTACGGTGTTAACGGAGAGTTCGATGACACCAAACGCCTAGCGGCCAAGCGAATCGAGGACAAGGCGCTCCTCTGGGGGGCCATCTACGTTTTCCTGGCCCCGATCATCACGAGTATCTTTGCCCAACATCATCCCACCACCGCGCTCTCCTGGTTAGCTCTCATTAGCCTCTTCTTTCTAACCGGAACCGTTGTATATCTGCTAGGAGCGGGCTACGTGCTCGGTATTGGGAACCGCAAACAGCAGCGATTGAGCCGCAAACAACCAGTCTGGCTTCAGGCAATTACCACGGGGATCGGCGCTGGCGGGCTTTATGGCGGCCTAACCTACCTGTACTTTGCTGCCATTGATGCCATCGAATCTAAGACTAGCATTTGGGCTAACTTGATTTTACTCAATAATATTGAAGCTGCCCTCGGCAGAGTCGCTGAGTTTAGCATCTTTATCGTTATCTTTTACTGGCTATATCTTAAATTTCATCGCTAACCTAATATGGACGACCGGCAAATGCCAGTCGTCCATATTTTTTACTTATCAGTTTTTTGGTGCTTGAACACAATCATATATAGGCCAAAGTTAAGAATACTCAGAACCAGAATCAAGCCAAAGGCTAACTGACTTCCTTGCGCCGTCTGTTGCGCATTGGACAATCCTGGCGTCTTAACTGAAGACATCAAGGCCGCCAGAATCGTGGTTCCTAAGGACCCAGCGAACTGCTGCCCCGTGTTATAAATGGCATTGGCATCGGCTCGCTGTGTCAGCGCAACCTCTTTCAATCCATTTGTCAGGGTATTACTGAAAGCCATTGACCGGCCAATACTGAATAAAACGTAAAGGATCGCAATGATCAGTACACTCAAGTGTTGCCCCAATACGGTGAAGAAGACCGCCGCTAAGGTAAAGAGACTGCTTCCCAGTAAGATTGGCAACCGCGCTCCGTGCGCATCCAACAAGTGGCCAAACCAAGGTTGGAGCAACGCCGTCACCAGGCTTCCGGGAAGTAACATCATCCCGCCGGCTAATGAACTCGCAGCCACGACAATTTGGGCGTAGTTAGGGAGCGCAAAGTTAATCCCAATGTTACAGAATTGCAGGCTCACGTAGGCTAAGAAGCTAAACGTGAAAACGGGATTCTTGAAGATTTCTAGTTTGAGAAGTTGATGCTCGCTGTGCTTGGATAGGTGAATGTAGCCCCAAATCATCACAAGAGCCAGGCCAACGCCACCCAGGAATTCCCAGCTCAGGAGACCCGCGGTACTGAGACTATTGACCCCCATCGTAAAGCTGACAAAGGCGATGGCGAGTAGGATAAATTGAAGCCAATCGAAGTGAACCTTCGACACGGGATCGAACTGCTTAATGGCCCGGAAACCCAGGAGTAAGACCAGGGCTTCCACCGGAATTGTGGACCAAAAAATCATCCGCCAATCAGCCAAGGAAACCATGACTCCCCCGAAGGTTGGGCCACTGGCCGGCGCGATCATAAGGATTAACCCGGCCATCCCCATATAGAACCCAAGGCGCGAGCGGGGCACACTTTCCATGACCACGTTAAACATCAACGGAATGGCAATCCCGGCACAACCGGCTTGGATGATCCGACCGAATAATAAAATTCCAAAACTGGGTGCGAGCGCACAAATCGAAGCGCCCAAAATAAAAGCGGTCGCGGCCGCCACGAAGAGTTGTCGATTCGTAAAGCGTTGTTTGAGGAAGGCCGAGGTAATCATCAGCAGCGCTACCGTCAACAGATACCCCGTGGTAATCCACTGCACGGTACTGAGGGACACGTGCATGGTTTTCATTAACGTTGGGAATGTCACATTCATCGAAGTTTCCACTAGAATTCCCAGGAAGGCCATCAGCGCTACCGCAAAGATGGCGATTAAGTTACTCCGCGAGACCTTATCTGGGTCAGAATTTACTTGCGTCATTTTAACATCTCTCTTTCAAATTAGCGTCACTGCTTACTATCATACGCACATTTTCCGGAAAATGCATGGGGGAATTTATATTTCCTTAAATCGTGCCACCTGCAGTGGGTAAAGATAGTTACTCCTACCCAAGAAAAAAGGGACCAGCATCACTGCCAGTCCCCACCACAAATTCAATTTAAAAATTTACTTCTTAGCCTTATCGACCGCGTGACCACCGAAACCGTTCCGCAAGGCAGCAACAACTTTACCCGTCATCGTGTCGGTTTCCATTGAGCGGTAACGCATCATCAGGGAAAGCCCGATAACTGGCGTTGCCACTTGTTGGTCGAGGGCTTCTTGCAAGGTCCACTTACCTTCACCGGAACTGTGCATAACACCCTTGATGTCATCCAGCTTCTCATCATCCGCAAAGGCTTCTTGAATCAATTCCATCAGCCATGAACGAACCACGGAACCTGAATTCCAAAGTTTGGCAACGGCTTCGTTATCGTAATCGAAGTCACTGTGCGCCAGAACATCGAACCCTTCACCGATGGCTTCCATCATCCCGTATTCGATCCCGTTGTGGACCATCTTCAGATAGTGACCAGAGCCAGCGGCACCAGTGTAGAGATAACCGTTCTTGTCGGAAATGCCTTCAAAGAGTGGCTTCAAAGTTTCAAAAGCTTCGGCACTCGTCCCACCGATCATGAAGTTCCCATTCTCGCGGGCCCCGGATTGACCACCGGAAGTCCCACAGTCAAAGAAGTTGATGCCTTGAGCTTCTGCCAGCTTAGCAGCGGCTGCCGAATCCTTCCAGAAAGAGTTCCCACCATCGATGATGAAATCGCCCGCACTCAACTTTTCCGTCAGTGTGGTGATGGTCGAGTCAGTTGGCTTGCCGGCTGGCAACATCAACCAAACAATCTTGGGCGTGGTTAACTTGCTTAGCAAGTCCTCGAGTGAGGTTGCGGGTTGCGCACCAAATCCCGCAGCGTCATTGACGAAGTCTTGGTTCAAATCGAACGCAACAACTTCATTTCCGTGGTCCATCATGTTTTGAGCTAAGTTACTACCCATTTTTCCTAATCCAACTAATCCAATCTTCATGGTTTAAGTTCCTTCCTTTAATCGAAAATTCGCATCAACCTAACGACTCCTAGTATATGAAAAAAAGTTACAGATTTCAAGATATTTTTGTAAATAATATACAAAACAAACTAAGAAACCCGTTATACTGGGATTTTGCATTTGTCATCTTGTGAAGAAAATAACTGAAAAAATGACCGATCACTCATCAGGACTTTAAGCTTGAGCGTTCCACTCTGCCTTATATTCTGCCAAGAAATCGCGCATCACCTGTTGGCGGTGTTCGGCCACCCGCTTAGCGGCATCGGTGTTCATCAGGTCTTTCAGCTTTAATAACTTTTCATAGAAGTGGTTAATAATGGTTTCGTTGTCCAGGTTTCGGTATTCCGCATGTGTCATGCTTGTTCGGGGCTTAACAGCTGGATCGTAGATCTTTTCGCCAAAATGACCACCAAAATAAATTGCGCGAGAAATCCCAATTGCCCCGATTGCATCCAGCCGATCGGCATCCTGAACAATTTGACCTTCCAATGGCAATGGCTTTGCTGTCCCATCAATCGTCTTGTGATAAGACATGTTGTCCATAATCAGAAAGACCGTGTCACTGTCAGCGGTACTGAAACCCTGCTGGGTGAGAAAATCTCGTACCTCAGCACTGGCCACCGCTGTGTCTTCAACCAACTTCTCGTCAATGACATCGTGAAGGTAGGCCGCGGTGACTGTTAGCACGTGGTTGGCCTCAGGATATTCTTGAACGAGTTTGTCCGCCAAACTCACGACACGTTGGATGTGATCGAAGCCGTGCCCGGTCTCGTCATCCCCCATCTTGCTCTGTGAAAAGACTCGAACTGCTGCTAAAACATCATTTTCCGTCATGTTTACGCTCCTTAGAAGTTTTTCCTTCCACCGCGTCCGGGGCAACCCCAACGAACCCATAGAAGAATAATTGCATTAATTGGTCAATCAGTTGCCGATATTCTGGAATATCATGATCCGGCGAACTGAAATAATCGACATACATGTCCAGATACATCGTCAAAGCGGCATTGGAGATATCCGGATTAATCATCCCCGCATCGCGCCCGCGTTGAATCACGGCATCCCAGAAGGATTGTTTGCCGGCATCATAGGTGGCCTTGGCCTCCCCATTACCGAACTTTCCTTGCATGTCCGCCACCGTGAAGTTGTAGAAGTCCTGACTCATCCCCGCGGACACCTTAACCTTGGTCTTCATCATGAACTGAACGATCTCACGAAATGACTTTTTCTGGTCGTCGACTACTGTACGGTACTGGGCATAGCCTCCCACGATCAGGTCTAAGACGACCTGGTGGGCCAAGTCATACTTACTATCAAAGTACTTGTATAGGGTGACCTGCGACACATTGGCCTCATCCGCGACCCCCTTGACGTGCGTGGGTTTATAGCCATCCCGGAGGAATAATTTAGTTGCGGCGGCCAGAATTTTACGCCGCTGTTGGTCCTTTCTCTCTTGGTTCGTTGCCACTTGGTTCACGTCCCTTTGCCTGTTTTTTAAATGTCAGCGGTTTCTTCTTAGCTGTTATTATTTTAGCACATTCATCCCCAGCGTATTTAAATTTTGTGAACTATTTTAGATAAATAGTTCACTTTTATATTGACTTCCCCCAAACCAAGGCTTACGATAATAGCGATTTAATAACCGTGAGGAGGGGATTCAAATGGCGACACAGCCTATTTTACAAATTCATCAGTTACAGAAAAAGTTTGGCCGTTTTCAAGCATTAAAAGATATCACCTTCAGTGTGAATGCCGGTGAGGTGTTCGGGTTCATTGGACCTAACGGTGCTGGTAAATCAACCACGATCCGGGTACTTCTGGGGTTGATCCGTGCGACTGGCGGATCGGCTACCATCTTCGGTCAGGACGTCTGGCAGGATAGCGTCACGATCCACCAACGTCTGGCCTATGTGCCCGGCGACGTGTACCTCTGGCCAAATCTGACCGGGGGCGAAATCATTGATCTGTTACTCAAAATGAACGGCACGGCCCATTCCGACAAGACCGATGCCCTAATCAAACAGTTCGGGCTTGATCCGACCAAGAAGGCGCGGACCTACTCCAAAGGGAATCGCCAGAAGGTGGCGCTGATTGCCGCCTTCTCCCAAGATGCCGATTTCTACATCTTTGACGAACCAACCTCTGGGCTCGATCCACTCAACGAACGGGTCTTCCAGGAAGCCGTCTTAGACTTAAAGCAACGTGGCAAGGCCGTCCTGCTTTCAAGTCATATTCTCTCCGAAGTGGAACGCATGTGTGACCGCATCGGGATCATCCGTGAGGGACAAATCATCGAGACCGGGAGTCTCGCTGAGATGCGCCACCTGACGCGCACCATGGTTACTGTTACGCTGGGCGATGACTTTGACGTGACCACCCTGCCCGGGGTTCACGGTGTCACCGCTGGCCATCAAGCCCACGAGTGGCAATTTGCCGTCGAAGATTCGCAATTAGCCACCATCATGGCTACCCTGGCGCAACACCAGGTCATGGCCCTACAGAGTACGCCACCAACTCTTGAAGATCTCTTCATGCACTACTACACGGGAAAGGAGTGATCGCCATGTCACGTTATGGACGTACCGGTCAACTGATCCGGTTAGCCTTTCGCCGCGATCGCTTCCGGATTCTCATGTGGATTGTCATTCTAGCCGCTCTGATGGCTAGTGTGGCCTGGAAATTTCAAGACATCTACGGCACGCAATCCGAAATTGCGGCCATCAAGGGAACTCTCGCTAGTCCCGGAATTATGGCGATGTTTGGGGCCTTCACTTTCAAAGGGAAGGTCACTACTGCCGAAATCTTTGCGAACGAAATGCTCCTATTCATGGGACTGATTCAAGTCGTCATGAACCTCGCCCTTAGCATCCACGCCACCCGTGGCGAGGAAGACTTAGGAATCACCGAACTTGTGAGAGCCCACGCCGTTGGCACGGCCGCCCCATTAGCCGCCGCGGCCTGGGAACTAGTCATCGTTAACGGCCTTCTAGGTATCCTCTACGGCGTCGGTTTAACCGCCGCTAACATGCCGGGTGCCACCCTTGAAGGGAACTGGCTGATTGGTCTAGGTTTAGCCACCACCGGCCTCCTCTTTGGGTTCTTGGGCCTCCTGATGTCCCAGATTGCGGATCACTCTGCCAGCGCCACTGGACTCGCCTACACTCTTTTTGGAATCAGCTATTTAGCTCGGATGATTACCGACGTTCAGCATCCCAAGCTCACCTGGTGGTCCCCACTGGGTTGGGTGGAAAAGTTAGCGCCGTACAACGATGCCAACTGGCTGCCCGTCTGGCTGAGTCTAGGCACTGCCCTGATTCTCTTTGGTCTGGCCGTCATGGCCAACAATCGCCGAGACCTCGGTGCCGGTGCACTGACCACCCGGCCCGGTAAGCGTCACGCTTCAGCACTTCTACGGGGACCACTTTCCCTACTGTGGCGCCGTCAACGCAATGTTATTATTGCGTGGATCCTAGCGGTCATCATCTTCGGAGTTGCCTACGGAACGGTCTTTAATACCATCGGTGATATTCTGAAAACTAACCCGACGATGCAACAGGTCTTCGGCGCGGCCATGGTCCACGAGGCTAACCACAAAGTCCTGTTAAGCTTCACGTCACTCCTGGCCGTCGTCATGGCCGCCGTGGCCACCATCCCTGGCATTCAGCTAATCTTAAAGGCCCACACCGACGAAACTCGGGGCTGGTTGGAAGCCGTTTACGCGCGGCCAGTGAGCCGCACCCGCCTCTTCTTCAGCTACGTGGGTCCCGCCTTTCTAACCAGCACTCTGGCCTACATTGGCGGTCTGGGTGGCATCGTCATCATGGGGGATGCCAGTCTGGATCACGTGAAGGACGGCATCAGTGCCCACGAATTCTGGCAAGGTATTGCCGGACAACTTCCAGAAATCTGGGTCTTTCTGGGAATTGCCGTATTACTCGTTGGCTGCTGGCCACGGATCAAGACCTTTACCTGGCTCTACCTGGCATTGGGCTTTGTCTCCGTCTACATGGGGAGCCTACTCAAGCTGCCTAGCTGGGTTAAGAATGTCACCCCTGCTGGCTGGATGCCTCGGATTCCGCAACACGCGGTCGACTGGACAACCTTTAGCTGGATGATTGGTTTAGCTATCGTTCTGGTTATCGTTGGTTGGCTAGGTTACCGCCGTCGGGATCTTCAGATGAGATAAGAGTGAAAATGGATGTAGACGACCGCCTGCGGCTGTCAGGGATTACGCCTGCTGTGGGGACGCTTCAGCCCCTTGGGCTTCTCGCTCGATTTGAAGCCCCGCCAGGGACGCGGGTCTTCAAAGTCGCCCGTGGCGTAAGGCCGAGAAAAACGCTCAGTCTAACGCCACCACCACGGCCGGCTCCATCCCTGACCTCCTCCGGCTAGATTGGTTTTTAACCGCTACATGGCCGTTCAAAATTTGATACTTTCTATCTGATGGCAAACCACAATACCAGATTGGGCACTACTGTTCTAACAACGAGGTTCAATCTGAACCAGTATGTTTGTCTGTCATCTTGACTCGCAAGCAGTCTCACAATCGCAGCAATTGTAAAGCCCTCAACCATGCTAAACTGCGTGGTTGAGGGCTTTTTGACTGTTAAATTGGTGCTACCAGCATATGACTCTGGCAATTCCAACAAGAGTCATCAGGCCGCCACGACTCACTACCTGAGCCGGAGGAGGCCAGGGGTGGAGCCAGCCGTGACGAGTCTGTTAGACCGAGCGCTTTTCTCGGCCTTACAGACTGGGACGACTTGGGAGACTCGCGGTTCTCAGCGGGGCTTCCAAGCGAGCCGGAAGCCCGCCCTTTGGCTGTAGGCGGTCCCCACAGCAGGCGTAACCCCTGGCAGCCGCAGGCGGCCCAATTACCTACTTTTAAAATTCAGAGCGGCCTATCGGCCTTTTACAACAGGATTTAGTGGGACAGACGGTTCACGTCGCGAACAATCATGAGTTCCTCGTTAGTTGGCACGACCAGCACCTTAACGGCCGCGTCATCGGGGCTCACGATATGTTCTTCACCCCGGAAGTCATTCTTAGCGGGATCGATGGCAACACCGAAGACTCCCAATTTATCAGCAATGGCCTGGCGCATGGCGATCCCATTCTCACCGGAACCAGCCGTGAAGACAATGGCATCCAAGCCACCGAGTTCAGCTACATAGCTTCCTACGTAGCAGACCACGCGGTTAACGAACATGTCCAAAGCCAGCTTGGACTTGGGCCGCTCATCTTGCGTATCTTCCAGGTCACGTTGATCGGGTGACAATTCGGACACCCCTAACAGCCCAGACTTGTGGTTTAAAATATCCACCATGGCTGGCATATCAATCTGGAGTTTCTCCGCCAGGAAGGCGACCAGGGAAGCGTCGATATCCCCCGAACGTGTCCCCATCATGACCCCTGCGAGGGGCGTGAAACCCATCGAGGTATCGAGGGCCTGACCGTGGTCAAACGCCGTGACCGAGGAACCAGAGCCCAAATGCAGGGTGATCAGTTTCAGGTCTTCTAGGGGTTTGCCGAGAAGTTCTGCGGTTCGGTGCGCCACGTAACGGTGGCTAGTCCCGTGAGCCCCGTACTTACGGGCCCCAAACTTTTCGTAGTATTCGTAAGGCAGGCTATACATGTAGTTCACAGCCGGCATATCCGTATACAGGGAGGTGTCGAAGACCGCAACCTGTTGGGCATCAGGCAATAACTGCTGGAAGACCTCGATGTAATAGGCCTGAACTGGATTGTGGAGTGGTGCATAGTCCTTTAAAGACTTGATCTGGTCCAAGACTTCCGGCGTAATCAGCGCAGAATCCTTGAAGATTTCACCCCCGGCGACGATTCGATGACCGACACCGGTGATTTCACTCAAGTGGTCCAAAATCCCGTAGGACTTGAGGCGTGTCAATACCATGGCCGCCGCTTCTTGATTGGTGATGTTGTCCTGGGTATCCGTAAACTTTTCGCCGTTGGCCAGCTTGACCTTAAAGATCGAGCCGGGCAGATTTAAGCGATCGACCAAACCAGATGCAATGACCGTCTCCTCTGGCATTTCAAAGAGTTTCCACTTCAGTGTTGAACTTCCCGCGTTAATCGCCAATGTTTTTCCCATAATTTCCTCCTACGCTTTTTCTCAGTTAATTACTAGTGTAATCAACTTTGTATCCGCTTTCAAGAATTATTTGAAAAGCTTTCATTGTCACCGACTAATTGTTGGGGTGAAAGCGTCCGTGTTACCTTGAAAATCGCGTAGGCTCGCCGCGGAGATAAAATCACGTCACGCGTCAACCAATAACGAATGAAGTCGAGAACTCCCTGGACCACGATCTCCTGCGCAATGTCTTGTGGAATCGCAGCTTCACCATCGACTGGAACCGCGACAATCGCCACAATGAGTGCCTTGAGGCGGGGGCCAATCTTTGACGCCGGACACCGCAATAATGTGGCGCTCAAAGCCCGTTGGTGATACAAATATTGAAACAATTGCCAAAAAGCATCCCGCTGATCCGGTACCGGTTTCCCCATTGGCTTGGGATACTGTGTAAAAATCCCCTGCACGGCTCCCACCAGCTCATTTTCATAGCTCGTTAGTAAATCAAATTTATCCAAATAGTGCTGGTAAAAGGTTCCGCGATTAATCGCGGCTTCACGAGCTAAATCTCGAACTGTGAGACGGTCAAATCCCTTGTCTGCCAGCAATTTAACGAAAGCCCGCTGCAACTTAACCTCCGTTGTCAGAACCCGCGTATCTGTCTCCATGCCCTCATCTCCTCACTGAATCACGCCATTTTAAATCAATTAGATAACTTTTCTTTAACAGCGTCAATCAACACTTCCGGTAAACCTGTTGTTGGCCTTTTCAGTTAATCAAGCCAGCCTTTTATGGGAAAACTCACGACAATGTTGGTCATTTTTACCCAACACTTCCACCTATATTGTCGATTGCACCACTTGGCCGGTGGCCTTACGCTAAGGGTGTTTTAGAGCAACGCAACAGCTCCTCGAAAGGTGGGATTTTCATGTTAAAGAGTGAATGGCACGCTTTATGGCAACACAAATCTCTGATTCTAGTTCTACTCATGATTGCCCTAATCCCGGCAATCTACTGCTACCTTTACCTATCGTCCATGTGGAACACTTATGGTCATACCGATGATATTCCCGTAGCCATCGTGGATCACGACCGACCAGCAACGATCCATGGTAAAACGATTGCGATTGGCCGACAACTCACCCACAACCTCATTCGATCTGACAGCCTCGACTTCCACCATCTCTCGGCAACTACGGCAGAGCGACAACTAAAATCCGGGAAAGTTTATCTCGTCGTCACGGTTCCCCGCGACTTCTCTCAGGACGCGACGACCTTACTCACGACTCATCCCCAGCAAATGCAACTTCACTACACCCAAAACTCCGGCCAAAACTTCATCGTTTCCAAAATTACTAGCGGAATGGCCACTAGCATTACGACCAAGGTCAGCCGAGAAGTCACACAGTTGAACGTTCAAGCTCTCTTAACTGCTGTCCACGGCGCATCTGCTGGCATGGCTGCCGCGGCCAAGGGAACGACTGCTCTCTCAGCTGGGAGCCAGCAACTTGGTCTGGGAACGCAAAGACTTCTGACCGCCACGACACCGATTCATAATCAAGCGTTGACCATGGGCTTAACTGCTTCACAGCAAGGTATTCAGCGTCTTCAGCAAGGATCCGTTACGATGGGGCAAGCTCTCACTAATGGCCATCAACAACTCGCAACAATTGCCGATACCACGGCAACAGCAATGGCTCTAGCGCAACCCGTGGCGGTTCAAAGCCACGATATTTCCAAGGTTCCCAATAATGGTACCGGGATGGCACCGTTCGCCATTGCAATTGGCCTCTACGTCGGTGGGATTGCCCTGGGAACCATGTATGACGGAGCGATGTTTTACCGCAAACCACGCTTAGCCCTCACTTGGTGGGGAAGCAAAGCCAGTGTCGTCGGGGTGGTTGCACTCATTCAAAGTGGCCTACTCTTCTTCACGCTACGACAAGCTAACGGCCTAACCGTCCGCTCGGAGTCCGCCCTCTTCTGGGCCATTCTTCTGGGATCAGTTCTATTTCTTTCCCTCATCTTCTGCCTTCGACTCCTACTCGGTGGCTTCGGCACCTGGCTCATCTCGATCGTCTTGGTTCTACAACTCGCAAGTTCTGGCGGCTTATACCCGACACCATTGGTCAGCTCCTTCGCTCAACGGCTCAATCCATGGCTACCGATGACCTACCTGATCGATCTCTTACGGTCAGCCATCTCTACGAATACCGGCACCAATACCGCTTGGGGAATTCTCCTGACTATGATCGTGGGATTCAACCTACTAATCGTTCTCAAGTTCCACCTGCTTATGAAACAAGATCCACTCGCCGAATCCTAATTAAAAATGGCGTCAAATTCAGCGTAGATACTGAATTTGACGCCATTTTTATTTATTGGCAAACGCCAAAATAAAAAGCCCAGGAAAATCCCGAGCCGCTACTCATCATGATTTAGAACCAGCCACAAGCCAACCAGTGGCGCTTAGCCTTGACCCAGGTACCATAACGGCTATGGGCGTATCGATCCGCCGTCTTCTCCTGGTTAGCCTTACTGTAGTCCCCTTTTAAGTAGGACCGGGTGAGCTGGTAACGACCATAGTAAAGACCGTTCGTGCCCTGTAGTTTCCACCGGATTCCTTCATGGCAATCCACTTCTTTGCCTGCCGCTCTTGCTTGGAAAGCTTGCAAACGTAGGTAACCTTAGCTTCGGCCGTGGTGGTTGACCCCACCAGCGCCGTCACGCCAGAAAGAACCAACGTCCCCATCATTAACATCGTCATCAACAGTGCCTTTAATTTCAAGCTGGTTCCTCCTTGTCTGGTGTTCTTCAGTAACCCCAGCATAGGCCTCGACTGTTACAGGCAAATTGAATGCATGTTACAAAATGATGACAAACCTTTGCCATTTCCCCACTGATAAGGCACACAATCCCTGACACACCAGCACTTAGCACACAAAAATGGTGGTTCTCCCAAAGAAGAACCACCATCGTTATTGATTTCAATTAATTAAGTCGACTAATTTTAGTACCAGCCGTTTGCTTGCCAGAATGACTTGGCAGCGGACCATGAACCGTAACGAGAGGTCACGTAGTTGTTGGCCACCTTTTCTTGGTTAGCGGCAGAGTAGTCCCCATGCAAGTAAGAAGCGCTCAATTGGTACTTCCCGACGTATTGGCCGTTACGAGCTGAGTATGAGCCACCAGATTCCTTGTTGGCAATCCATGCCTTAGCGGATGAACTGTTACCGGAAGTTGACGTCGTTGAAGCGGCGCTAGTCGTCCCAGTAGAAGCAGATTGGCTGCTGTAGTTATTAGTGCCAGTGTAGTTGGCAGAGTTGTTAGTATTCGTAGAATAAGTCGAAGTGGTGGCTTGGCTAGGCGTTGAAGCTTGGCTGCTAGTCGTAGTCGTACTGGTTGATGAAGCTGATGGCACAACCAGAGATTCACCCACGTAGATTAAGTTAACGTTCTTTAAGCCGTTTGCCTTTTCGATTGATGACACACTGGAGTTGTATTGGTTGGCAATCTTAGAAACCGTGTCTCCGGTCTTAACCGACACCCGGACGTCGGCGTTAGCGGAAGTGGTGCTGGCGAAAAATCCGGCACCTAAAACTGCGGCAGTACCTAATGTAGAAACTAAAGCTTTTTTGATATTCATAAAATGAATGTCCTCCTTTGATTGGTGAAGCGGTCTGTGTCTCAATTACTTAACGAGACCTATCATAACCTGTGGACGTTACACGGTGGTTGTTGCTGCGTTACACCCTGGTTAAGAAAAATCGCCTTACATGACAAACCGTAACATGGTTAACCACGCCGCAACATACGGGGGGTTCCCGGGGCTTATGTTGCTACGGTATGACGGTTGGGCGAGAAAAATTGGAGCTTCCGCGGCTATCTTCAGTATTTTTTGCCGCAACATACCGCGAATTTTCGGAAAAAAAGGGGGGATTTAGATAGTTTTTGACTATTTCTTCCTAATATAGGTAACAGTCGACATTGATAACCCGATTCTATCAAAGAAAACTTGGCGGAAGTTCGTCGCTATCGGGAGGCTGCTCGCGGCAACCACGCCACATTTTCACGCAACGTTCCGTGTTCAACTCTGTTTGTCTTCGAAAAAGCTGAGTTGACTTGACCCCGCAATTTTCCAGCGCAGCAAAAAAGCACAGCGGACCTGCATCCGCTGTGCTTACTTGAATTTAAACGTTAAATTAGCTGAGTTTTAGTACCAGCCGTTTGCTTGCCAGAATGATTGGGCAGCAGACCATGAACCGTAACGGGAAGCAACGTAGCTGTTGGCAACCTTTTCTTGGTTGGCAGCTGAGTAGTCACCGTTCAAGTAAGAAGAACTCAATTGGTACTTCCCAACGTATTGACCGTTACGTGCTGAGTAAGAACCGCCAGATTCCTTACCCGCAATCCAAGCCTTGGCACTAGCTTCTGAACCAGACACACCAGTAGAAGCAGCGGTGTTGCTGCTAGTCGTGGTTTGTTGTTGGGTAGAAGTCGTGTTTTGGGTTTGGCTAGTGGTGTTGTAGTTTTGGCTAGCAACGTTAGCGGAACTAGTCGAAGTCGTTTGCGTGCTACTTGGCACGTTCAACTTTTGGCCAACAAAGATCAAGTTGCTGTTAGCCAGGCTGTTTGCCTTTTCGATAGCATTTACAGATGAGTCATACTTGTTAGCTAATGACCAAACAGAATCCCCCTGCTTGACCGTAACCTTAACATCGGCATTTGCCGTGTCGCTAGTGGCGAAGAAACCGGCACCGACAACGGCAACCGTTCCAAGAGTCGTAACTAAAGCTTTTTTGATATTCATAATAAATGAATGTCCTCCTTTGTTTGCTTAACGGCTATTAGAATAACTGATGGTTATGTCAGTGAGATTGGTGTTAGGTTACACCAGCGTTAAGAAAAATATTACAGTATGACATTCCGTAATATTTGTTACCTGGTTGTCATATAAACCGCTTTAATTGCCCACTTTTTACCCATTTTAGCCAAAAAGAGACCCTTTTTCCCGTGTCTTTTGCACCGAAAAATCGAAAAAATTTGTCATTTTTCATGATAATCTGATGAAATTTTGACATTTTCCAGCTTCTTTCACGCAAAGTCACCCAAATTTCACGTCTGATCACCCCCATTTTTATCAAAATTAGGGGCCGGGACCTCCGATTTTTTATAAAAATGCTTATTTCTTAGTGACCCTCCCCCAAATAAGTCCTCAACAACAAACTCCGAACAGCGGCTCACCCATTCATCGAGATGTTAACTTCTAGCAGTTATTAATATAGTAGAAAACCGATCTGTTTTTTGATAAATACTACTGAGAAACAGCTACTTAGTCGACATCTAGCAACATTTGCCATTAACCCTATCAGCAAATCGACTACCACTTCACCTCAAATATTGGCTACCGTCACGCCATTTCATGGCAATTCGCTACCGTAGTCGGAGGAGGTCAGGGGTGATGACGATGGCGTAAGATCGAGTGGGCTCCTCGGCCTTTGACTTTGAAGACCCGCGCTTCTTAGTGGGGCTTCAAAGTCAAAGGCCGAGGAGCCTGGTCCCCAGGCCGAAGCGTACCCACAGCAGGCGGTTTTTTTTTGGTCTATTTTCAAACCAAAAAGGAAGCATAAAAAAGGCGGTACCCTCGCTGGAGTACCGCCCGGTGTCGCCTATTCTTCGACGTTCTTTCCGTCGTATTCATCAATCATAATTTGCTTTAATTCAGACACAAGTGGTTCCCGTGGGTTGGCCGTCGTACATTGGTCCTGGAAGGCCAATTCAGCTAATTTGTCCACGGTCCGGTCGAAGTGCGCTTTGTCCACGCCGTTAGCCTTCAAACTCAAGGTAACGTCAACGGAGTGTGCCAAATCAATGACTTTAGCCACGAGAGCTTCCTTCAACTCCTCCTTAGTCGTCCCAGCTAAGCCAAGGTAACGAGCAATCTGAGCGTAGTCTTCATCAGCTCTGAAGGTTTCGTACTTCGGCCACATAGCCAGCTTCGTTGGTTCCTGGAAGTTGTACCGGATAACGTGTGGCAAGGTGATGGCAATCGCCAACCCATGTGGTAAGCCGAATTTCCCACCTAACTTGTGGGCAATCGAGTGATCCACCCCGAGAAAGGCATTGGCGAAGGCCATCCCGGCCAACGTTGAGGCGTTGTGCATTTCCTCTTTGGCCGTGACATCCCCATTGTAGGAAGCCGTCAGATTATCCATAACTAGCTTGATGGCTTGCAGCGACCATGGTCGCGTGTAATCGGAAGCCATAGCGGAAACGTAGGATTCGATAGCGTGAGTCAACACGTCTAATCCGGAGTAAGCCACCGTCTTCTTGGGGACCGTTTGGATAAATTGCGAATCTACAATTGCCACGTCAGGCGTCAACGCATAGTCAGCCAATGGGTACTTCACGTGCGTCTTGGAATCGGTAATGACGGAGAATGGCGTCACTTCTGAACCAGTCCCAGACGTCGTTGGAATGGCCACGAATTGGGCCTTGTGTGGCTTGTGGAACTTGTAAGTCCGCTTCCGAATATCCAAGAACTTCTGCTTAGCCCCGAAGAAACTAGCGTTAGGGTCTTCGTAGAATAACCACATGTTCTTAGCGGCATCGATTGGTGACCCGCCACCTAAAGCGATAATGGTATCTGGTTTGAAGGTCCGCATCTGCGCAACCCCACGTTCAACCGTATCGGTGGTTGGATCAGGTTCCACGTCAGAGAACAGGGAGTATTCGATCCCATTTGGTTGCCGCTTCAATTCATTCAAGACGGTGTCGATGTAACCCAGTTCAACCATCGATGGACTAGTAACCAGGAAAACCCGCTTGATGCCAGGCATGTCGTCGAGGTAACGAACGGACGTCTTTTCAAAGTAAACGCGAGGTAATTTAATCCACTGCATATTATTTCGCCGCTTTGCAATAGTTTTGATGTTCAACAGATCAAATGAGGAAACGTTATGAGACACGGAGTTCTTCCCCCATGACCCGGTTCCCAACGTCAATGAAGGAATCATTTCGTTGTAAAGGTTCCCAATCCCCCCGATAGCGGAAGGCGTGTTGACGAGGACTCGACTGGCTTTCATCTTAATCCCAAATTCTGTGGCGAGATCGTCGTTGGTCGTGTGGATGCCAGCCGTGTGACCCAACCCACCGAAGTGCAGCAGGTCGTCACAGATTTGGAAGGCATCCGCTTTGTCTTTCGCCTTGTAAATGGAAATCACTGGGGACAGCTTTTCTTGAGAGAGTGGGAACTTTGGCCCGACACCTTTCAATTCGGCTGCCAAGACTTTGGTGTTAGCGGGAACTTCAATCCCAGCCAATTCCGCAATCTTAACCGCAGACATCCCGGCAATTGGACCCTTAACGCCACCCTCTGGCCGGAACATCGCATCGGCCAGCGCTTTTTCGTCGGCCTTCTTAATGAAGAAGACCCCGCGATCTTGCATCTCTTGCTTAACAGTAGCATAGATTTCTTGGTCAACGACGGCACTGTTTTCAGAAGCACAGACCATCCCATTATCAAACGTCTTGGAAAGCACGATGTCATAGACAGCCCGCTTGATCTTCGCCGTCTTTTCAATGTAAGCCGGACCATTACCAGGACCAACCCCTAAGGCAGGTTTACCGGTTGAATAAGCCGCCTTTACCATGCCGGGACCCCCGGTGGCCAAGACACTGGCAACCATTGGGTGATTCATCAGCGCCGTCGTCGCTTCCAAACTTGGCTTGTCGATCCACTGGATCACGCCTTCTGGGGCACCGGCAGCGATAGCGGCATCACGAACCACCTTGGCAGCCATCACGGATGAGGCCTGTGCCTGCGGATGGAAGGCAAAGATGATTGGGTTTCGCGTCTTCACGGCAATCAAAGACTTGAAGAGCGTCGTTGACGTGGGGTTCGTCACTGGCGTTACCCCAGCCAAGATTCCCAGGGGTTCGGCAACGGTGATCAGTTGCCGTTCACGGTCATCTTTAATGATGCCGACAGTCTTGTCATGCTTAATCGAATGCCAAATTTCTTCAGTGGCAAACATGTTCTTAATGGCCTTATCTTCCATGACACCCCGGCCAGTTTCTTCGAAGGCAGCCTTAGCCAACGCCATATGTTGGTCTAATCCAGCAATTGCCATCTGGTGGACGATGTGGTCGACCTTCTCTTGGGTAAAGTCATCCATGGCGCACAGAGCGTCGTGGGCTTTAGCCGTCAACCGGTCAATCATCTGGTCAACAGTTTCGGTTTTTTCAATTGTTTTGGTTTTTGGATTTTCTTTCACGTTCTTTAACATGCTTATGCCTCCGTTTTTGAAAACAGTCTTGTTAAGTTCTTCACGAGTTATATCTTAGCACGTCTTGAAATTTCTGCAAGGCCTTTATGTTAAAAAGATCACAAAAAGTTTCGGCACTGATCAAACGTTGATTTATCAGTATTAGCCTTACAAAGGCATGTAAGCGCATACATAAACATTTAAGCGCTCGTTGAATTTTATTTGTGTGAATCTTGTCACTTTCAGACTGTTTCATTTTCACATGCCCTGCAGTGACCTTTTCATCGATCCGCGAAACGTCCGTCTTTTCCCAGATATTTAAGCCTCACCACGTCATTCTTCAAATATTTTAGGAAACTCTATGCTAAAGTAAAGATAGCAAAACAATTTTAGGGGAGAAGGATTGATCGCATGCGACCTTGGGCCTTTTGGCGGGAAGCCACCCACCACTTTTTCAATCACTGGGGCAGCTATGTTACCCTGGTCTTCATGACAAATGTCGTTGTGAGCTATCTGGCCGTTCCAGCCTTTACCTGGCTGACAGCCGAACTCATGCGTTGGCAACACGTCCCATATATTTCTTATACCAATATCGGGTCACTCGTCATTTCTCACCCACTGGCCCTCGTTGGCCTGGCGTTGATTCTATTGGCGATTATTACGCTGGTCTACTGGCAGTTCGCCTACCTGTTACTGGGAATAACCAACATTCGCCACGGACGGCCACAGAGCTCTCTAGCGGTCTTAGGCGACACCGTCCGCAGCATTGCCGGCGCCTCACCCAGCACCTTTCTTTTCTTTATTGGCTACTTCATCGTCATTATTCCCTTTGGGAGTGAGCTCTTCTCCACACCTCTCCTTAGCAAGGCCAAGATTCCCGCATTTATTGTCAGTTATCTCTTGGAGAAACCGATCATGGCCGTGGCGCTGGGACTCTTCTACGTGGGGGCTGCCTACCTCGGTATCCGGTTGATCAGTGTACTCCCCCTGATGATTCTTGATCAACAGCACAGCCGCCAAGCCATTCGCTTGAGTTGGCAGCGAACCCGCGGCCATTTCTGGACTTACCTTAGTCGCATCCTGATTACCTTGGCATTCGTCTCTGTCACCATTTGGGCCATCTACGTCGCGATCTACCTCGGACAATTAGGTTTTGACCACACCCACTTCGGACTAGCCGCAGCCACAATTAACCTACTCGTCATGGAAATTATTACCGAATTTGTTGTCTGTTACAGCACCGTGATCTTCATGATGGTTATTCTCAGTAGTCATGAGGGCCAACGCCTGACGCCCACGACCTTTCTCCGGTTCCACGAGCCCGCGAAGACGAAGCTCCGAACTCGACTCTTCATTACGGGTGGGGTCATCTTCATTTCCGGCTTGCTGGTCACCTTCAATCTCGTCTATCTTAACGGCTTCGCTATGAGTCGGCCCCTGACGATTGCCCACCGGGGCGTGGACCACGGCAACGGCGTTCAGAACACCATCCCCGCCATGGTCAAGACCAGCCGGGAACACCCCGATTACGTCGAAATGGACATCCGCGAAACCAAGGATCACCAGTTCGTGGTCATGCATGACGGCAATCTCAAAACCTTAGCCGGGTTAAACCGTAGCGTTTCCAAGATGACGTTGAAACAACTCACCGCGGTAACCGTCACCGAAAATGGCTACCAGGCGAAGATTCCCAGCTTCGAGGCTTACCTCAATTCGGCCATCAAGCACAAACAAAAACTCCTGATTGAGATTAAAACCAGTCGCCATGATTCAAAGGATTTGCCAGCCCGCTTCTACCGTCAATTTGGGCAGCGCATTCTGGCCAATCACGACGAGGTTCACACCCTGAGTTACCGCACCATGAACACTTTGAAGACGGATTATCCGAAACTCTTCGTCAGTTACATCATGCCGTACAACCTCACCTTCCCTCACACCAAGGCTAACGCCTATACGATGGAGTCGACGACACTCAACGACACCTTCATCGACCAGGCCGAGAAGCGCCACAAGCGGGTCTACGCCTGGGATATTGACGATGCCACGCAGACCGACCAAATGATGTTTTTGGGCGTCAATGGCGTCATCACCAATAACCTCAGAACGATTCAACAGGAAATCAAGGACAACACGGATCACCCGAGCTATGCCAACCTGTTGTTAACCTTCATGAACGACTTATCCTTAGAGTCACAGACACAATAAAAGAAAGGCACCGCAGCAATTCCCAGTCGGAAAAGTTGCGGTGCCTTTGCACGTTTACTTATTTCTTTTCAATTTTACGAATTGGTCGTTTGATGAGGTGCAGGAGTTTCTCGGATTGTAGCCGGGAAACGACAGCATCGATGGCCACCTGCATCAGCTTTTCATTTAAGTCCTTGGCGGCCGGCTGAACCTGTTCTTCACCCAAGTGGTGCAAGCGATCTTCCAGCTGGCTAATGAAGTTGTCATAAGCCTGCTTCGGATAGTCTCCTGCTGTAATCTGGTCGATGCCGGAACGGACTGTATCCGTCTGAAACATCGGCTTTAAGAGACTAATCATCAGGATATCCGTGAGCTGCATGGGCTGATACTTCTTCTTGACCGGAGCCAAGATTACGTGGTGTTTAACATAGTTGTTAATCATCGCTGGGGTAATGGTATCAATACCCAAGGGACCGAGAATATCGTTAATTAGCGCTGTCACCTGGTCCATGTAAAGATCAAACTTAGGGAGATCATCCCATCGTGGCAATTTAACGCCGTGCATCTGGTGTTCCCACCGCGTGTATTGATTGAAGTCAGCCATGTCTCATTCCTACCCTTCCGTTTCTTACTGGCAATTATAACATATTACCTAGTTCTAAGAACTAGATAAGCATTAATTATTGAGTTTTCAGCTAGCGCCAACGTATACGACTCAGAATTCGTTTTCCCAAGACCTCCTGAACCACCAGGAAGATTGGTTGGACACTGATCATTAACGGGATATAAATCAAAGCCAACTGCCAGTTCAGCAGGTTAACCAGGGAGAAAATCGACCCCAAGAAGAGAAAAACAATAGCAAAGAGTCCCGCCATTAGAGCGACCAAGCCAATCTTGAAACGGTTGAGCGGCCGGGCCACTCGGAGTAAAGCATTGAGACTGATCAGTCCGGTCATCAGGACACTCAGCGTCGAGGTCGTCGCGAAGTCGAGGTGAAATTGTGTGCCCGCGGCCAGAATGACCAGAATGTACCCGACTACGCAGACCGCAGCCGGGGCCGCAATCTCCATAACCTGTTGCATGAACCGCCCCTGAATGCGGGCGTAGTTGGGTTGTAACGCCAGGAAGAAGGTCGGAATACCCACCATTAGCGAGGAAATTGGCGTTAACTGAATTGGTTCAAACGGATAACTCCGACTCATGAAAATAAAAATCAACGTCAGCACTACCGAGTACATGGTCTTGATCAGGTAGAGGGAAGCCACCCGCTCAATATTATTAATGACTCGGCGGCCTTCATTGAGAACATTAATCATCGCATCAAAGTTGGAGTCCACCAGCACGAAGTCCGCCAGACTCTTGGTGGCTTCACTCCCGGAGGCCATGGCGATACTGCAATCCGCCTGCCGCAGGGCCAACAGATCGTTGACCCCATCCCCGGTCATGGCCACGGTATGTCCCGCCGTCTGATAAGCTTGGATCAGGCTCTGCTTTTGACTTGGGGTTACTCGCCCAAAGACATTATAGGTTTCAACCAGTTGGCCGTAGTCGGGCGTTGCCCCCACTTGGCTCATGTCAACCAGCTGGTTGGCACCAGCGATCCCAGCACGTTGGGCAATACTAGCCACGGTCACGGGGTTATCCCCCGAAATGACCTTGAGGGCCACTTCTTGGGTCGCAAAGTAGCCAAAGGTATCCTTGGCGCGCGGCCGCAATTCATCCGTGATGCACAACAGACCCAGCGCTTGCGGTGCGGCGGGTTGTGGCGTCGTCAGCTGATCGACTTGGGCCAACACGAGCACACGATAACCCTTCGCTGCTAGATCAGTGATCCGCCGTTTGATTTCGGTGGGAACCGTCGCGAAGATAAACTCCGGCGCACCCAACACATAGGCCGAGCCACTAGCTAACCGTGCGCCACTCCATTTTCTCCCGGATGAAAACGGCAAGACCTCGCTAGCCGTCACAGTTGGTGTCCCCAAGGCAGTTTTGACCGCCTGAGCAGTCTCGTTATCATCACCCGTCGCCGCGACCAACTGAGCCAGCGTCGTTTGTAAAGCCTCTGACGACTGGTTGCCCACGGGTTCGATACGGTCAAATTGTAATTGCCCGTTGGTAATCGTCCCGGTTTTATCCAGACACAGAACATCAACACGGGCTAAGGCTTCGATTGCTGGTAACTCTCGGACCAACACGTTGCGTCGGCCCAAGGTGAAGGCTCCGGCCGCCAAAGCCACCGAGGTCAACAGGACCAGTCCCTCGGGAATCATCCCCACCACAGCCGCCACCGTGCCGAGAATGGCTCGGTTCTGATCTTGTCCGCGCAAGAGTGAGGAGACGAAGAGGGCCACCCCCAACGGGATAATGGTAAACGTCAACACCTTAATAATTCGATTGATAATCGTGAGGAGTTCACTGGCCCCTCGCTTTTTTTCTTTAGCAGAATTAGCTAGCTTCTTAACAAAACTACCATGGCCAACCGTTGTCGCCTGTACTGTGGCCCGGCCGCCTAGAATAACACTCCCAGAGATGAGATCATCCCCGGTGCCCTTCATAATGGGTGTCGATTCCCCCGTAATCTGAGACTCATCGACTTCGATTCCAGCCGTTTCTCTGACGCGGCCATCCACCGGTAACTGGTCCCCACGGCCTAAAATCATCAGGTCATCGATCACCAAGTCATCCTGCGAATACGTCGCCACCTGGCCATTACGGCGGACATTAATTTTACTTTCCGAAAGCAGGGCCAGCTTATCGACCTGTCGTTTCGATCTGATTTCTTGGAAAATTCCGATCCCCGTATTGAAAACCACAACGCCAATGAATAGAAGGTTTTTATAACTCCCCGTCAAGAACACTAATCCACCCAACAGGAGGTTGATCAGGTTGAATAGCGTTAAGAGGTTGTCACGAAAGATTTGTTTGACGCTTCTCGTCAGTGGGGGCAAGGGATCATTCTGTTGGCCCGCTGCAATCCGCTGACGGACGGCAGCATCATCTAGACCTTGATCCAGTAAGGGTAACTCACGTTCTGGCATCGCCGATTCCTCCTTTTACGGGTTCTTTAATCACTATTGTACTCGATAATCCGCTTTCAATCCTGTAATCACGCGACATTTTCAGGAACTTTAAAAATTCGGTAATAGTTCACAGGACCTCGTTGGAGTGTTTAAATGGACGTATGGGGTTGTGGAAGGGGTCACCTGTGGCTGCCAGGGATTACGCCTGCTGTGGGGACGCTTCAGCCCTGACCTCCTCCGGCTTAGATCGACCCTTTCCGCAACGAAGCTCTCGCCCCACCTTTTTTAATTCTACGGACTGAGACGTATCCAAATGACGTCTCGATCTACCAAATTTATCGTTAATTTCCGACATAATCATTGCGGCCGGCAACCATTTAGTCGGTCACAAATATCTCGCTTCACTACATAAAGGAGGCACCACCATGAATCACAAATCTTCATCTGTTATCCTGTTCATTCTCTACGTTGTCCTCTTCGGTTGTATGTTAGCCCATAAGGACATGCTGGCCATGTGGCTAATGACTTTCGGCATGTTAATTGAAGCCTCAATCAACCTGTACGACCAATTCAAGCGACCACGCTAATTAACCAAGGAGACGATAGTCATGACTATTAAAAATCTTGCTTCAACCCGCCCACTGGCAGATGGTAACGCCATCCCCGGCATGGGCTTTGGAACCTACTTATTGAGTGACCAGGAGACCATGGACGCCACGATTAAGGCCGCCTGGGATGCCGGATATCGACTCTTCGATACGGCAATGCTCTACCGCAACGAAGATATCCTCGGCACCACTTTGCAAAACCTTCAGATTCCTCGTCAGGAGCTCTTTCTGACCAGTAAGGTCGCCGAAGTGGCCCAGGGTTACGATGAAACCCTGCAGGCCGTCACCGGCTCTTTAAAGCGGCTTCAGACCGATTACCTGGACCTCCTGCTGATCCATTGGCCCGTCCGGGAACACTTCTTTGACACCTGGCGCGCCCTCGAACAACTCAAGGCCAACGGTCAGGTAAAGTCGATTGGGGTATCCAACTACACCGTAGCTCACCTGGAGTTACTGGCAACCAAAGCAAAAGAGATGCCCGTCATCAACCAAGTTGAATACCACCCTTACCTGAACCAACAAGCGTTAAACGACTTCGATGCCGCTCACCACATTATCACTGAAGCTTGGAGTCCCCTGGGTCGGCGCGTGGACTTGGCCGACCCAATGATCGCTAAGATTGCCGGGCACCATCACAAGTCAGTTGCCCAGACCATCTTACGCTGGGAACTGCAACACGACATTTTGCCAATTCCGAAGTCGCAACACGCCGAACGAATTCGCCAGAACGCCGCGGTCTTTGACTTCACCCTCAGCGAAGATGAAATGACGATGATCGACCTGCTGAATAAGAATCAGCGAAACGGCAATGAACCCGAGATCGTTTACGAAACCGGGAAACAGTATTAATTAGCATTTAATAGCAAAAATAAGGGTCTGGGACAAAAGTCCCAGACCCTTTGTGCACTCCGAACGTATATTGCGGAAACGTGCGACAAAAGGCAGTCAACTCCGCTTAACCCCGATAGACAAACAATCCAAAACCGGGATTATTCGTCTATCGACGTTAATGCTCATTGACTAACCGCCTTTTGTCCCACTCTCTTATTTTCTTGTTTCCTGAAGGTTTTTAAGAAACACAATCACAATCCTGAAATCACGGAACCAGTGACTACTCGCTGTTAGTCAATACTAATTTCGTGGTTATTGTCAACTTCGGCTTGCTTTGGCAAGGTCAGTGTCAAAACACCATCCTTGAAGGCGGCCTTGACCTGCTTCAAATCGATGTTTGGCAGATAGAAGGAACGAGCCACGTTTTGGCTGTGGCGTTCTTGCCGCAAGATCCGACCGTCGTCATCCTTGGTGGATTCATTGACGTCTGACTTACCGGAGATCCGCAAGGTTTCATCACGATAGTCGATGTGAATGTCATCCTTCTTGAAGCCTGGCAATTCAGCGGTAACCACGTAGTCCTTGTCATGTTCGACGACATCAGTCTTCATAGCCGCATCGCCACTAAACATGTCGTGACCTAAGTTGCCCACTTCATTGAAGAAATTCATTGGATCAAAGAAATCATAATTCCGGTTCATTAAATCGTTAGCCATAATCAATTAACCCCTTTCTGCTTTGCTTGATTACATTTTCTATAATAGTCAGCATTGGTCAGAAATGCAAATAATTAGCACTCATCTCATCAGAGTGCTAATTTGTCGTGCTCAATCACTGCTACTACTGATCTATTAGGATAGCTATCCTAGATCATTCCATCATCATTTTCAATGATTTTGCTTAAAGGTCAAAAAAGGTAAGCAATTCATCACGAATTACTTACCCTTTAGCATCACCAAATTAACGAGCCGTTTCGATCACGACATCGTCTGGAATGGCCGTGACATCTTCCACGGTCTCCAGATTGGCAACTAACCAATTTTTATCATTTTGAATGAGTTTATCCGTAAAGTTCCGGGCCCAACGACCGTTAGACTTTTCTTCAGCCGGTAGGCTGGCATACTTGTTGGCAACCAGGTGCCGCAGGAGGGACTCATTGACATGCCATTTCTTACGTAAGGTCCGGCAAACAATCTCCCCGATCTCGTCCGGCGTGTAGTCGGCGAAGTTCAACGTCAGTGGAATCCGTGACCGCAGTCCCGGATTAGCTCCCAAGAATTCATCCATCTGGTCGGTATACCCGGCGAAGATGGCGATAAACTTATCCCGATTATTTTCCAGTTGCGTAATCAAGGCTTCAACGGCTTGTTTTCCAAAGTCATTGCCGCCGTTACCACTCGCCGTCAGCTGATAGGCTTCATCGACAAAGAGCACCCCGCCCATGGCGTCTCGTACGGCGTTAGCGGTCTTCTGCTCCGTCTGACCGATGTACTGGCCAACGAGGTCGGTCCGACCAACTTCCATGACTGTCTTCTTCTCTAGAATACCGAGATTGTAGAAGAGCTGCGCGAGAATCCGCGCAACGGTCGTCTTCCCGGTCCCGGGATTTCCGGCAAAGACCATGTGATAGGTCGGTTTCTGCTCATCTGGCAAGGCGTCCTTCAGCTTCCGGTCACCGGCGACGCGGTCCACCAGCTTGTGGACGAAGTCTTTGACCTCATCCAGTCCAACCAACTGATCGATCTGCGTCAGGAGTTCCTGAACCTTGGCTTCCTTTTCTTGTTCGTCGCCCCCGACGAGTTCATTCAAGTCGCTGTCTAAGATCGCCGTGACATCACGGTCGGGATCTTCGATACAATTGTTGGCGACGATCCGGACCAATTTTTCGTTAAAGTTCCGGACCCAACGGCCATTACTGTTTTCAATATTGGTCTTATAGGCCTCTTCAATCGTCTGGGTGTAGAGATCACGATTAAAGGTGAATTGCTGGTCGTTCAACAACTTCATCCCGATCTCGGCCACTTCTTCACCAGTGTAGTCCTGGAAATCAAAGATGTTCGGCGCCCGTGAGATTAAGCCCGGGTTCATGTGCATAAAGTCCTTCATTTCCTTGGTGTACCCGGCAAAGATGATCATCAGGTCGTCACGGTGGTCTTCCATGAATTTCAGAATGGTATCGACCGCTTCTTGACCCCAGTTCACCGAACCACCCTCCTGATACAAGGTGTAGGCTTCATCGATAAAGAGCACGCCGCCCAGCGCCTGCTCCAGCACCTTCTTGGTCTGAATGGCTGTGCCCCCAACGTTTTGGGAGACCAAATCTTGGCGGGAAACTTCGACGTAGTTGTCCTTAGGTAAGATACCTTCTTCAAACATAATCTTACCAACCAACCGCGCAACCGTCGTCTTCCCAGTCCCTGGATTTCCTAAATACAAAGAGTGGTAAGACTGCGCCACGCCCTTCAGACCCTGTTCCTTACGCTTTTGATTGAAGATGGCAAGTCGAATGAATTGAGTCACGGCTTCTTTGACATTGTCCAACCCGATCATCGCGTTGAGTTCATCTAGTGCTGACTCTTCTGGCTCAGCTTCGGGCTCCGCAACCTTTTCCTCTGGGTCCTTGGTTTCAACCACTGGTGCTGGTTTCTTCTCTTCTGGTTTCGGCTCTGGTTCGGCAGGCGTACTGCTGACCCCTTCCAGACGAACCTCTGCTCCCTCAACTTCGGCTGAAGACTGTTCATCCATTGAGACGATAAGCCACGTCAGATCACTTAGGTTATTACTGCCAGCCTGCAAAAGCGCGTGCGTCAATGACGCGGACGTTTGTGGGTAATCGAAGTTTAAGGCATCCACCACGAACTGTGATCCCGAACGCAAGGTAATCATGTTATCACCGTCAGCAGCACCACTAAAGTATACGTCACTCCCCTTATACTGAGAGTTGTCAACGCCACCTAAATACCGCTGAATCTGCGTGGTCTGTAAATCAACGACTGCGCCATCCCTGGCCCAAATCCCCTGGACGACGGACTTGTTAAGGAGAACATTTGCTCCTTTCCTACAGTTCAGACCTTCCCCTTTGTTCTGGCGAATCTCAGAGTTTGTCAGTGTAACATTACCGCCCTCGGTCCACAAAGCAGGATAGCTTTCCGTCGTATGACTGTCTAGGATGGCGCGATTCAAAACGACCGTTCCATTTCTCTTGTTAGAAATAATGTTGTATTCCGATGAATAGATCGTCAGATTTTCAACTTCCAAGTAGCCATTTTCCTTCATGGAAAAATGCGAGTCAATCACCACGTCGCCAGGTTGTTGGCCGTTTCCACGGAGGTGTAAATTTCCCACGTCAAAACCGTTGGGAAAAGTGTAAGTTCCCGGATCAATGACCACAACATCCCCGACGTGAGACGCCTTAATGCCTTCATCAAAAGCCTTTTTCCCAAAGCCTTTACCAACTGAAATTGCTTTCTTCAACACGCCATCTCCTTACGCAACCAACTTAAATGTGCATTTTCTTCGCTTGACTGTTCATGTAGATTAATCCGATGGTTCCCAGAATAAAGCCCAGGCCCCAACGAACGAAGAAAAGCACAACTTGACTTAACCACACAACGGGCGCCATAATGCCACCCCATCCGAGGCGCTTAAAGTCCCCTAAGAGGAAAAAGGCCACATTTCGCAGACTGCTTGGGAAGTTTTCAATGGCATTGTCAGCTTCGAGCATAATCGTTGTCGCAACCGGATAGAGAACCAGGTTCAGCAACAACCACAGTGGTTCCAAGGGGACACTAATCTTTGAGTCCCAGACTAGGACACAGGCAATGATCGAGAAAATGTATTGCTTAACCCAGAAATTTGTGGGTTGCAAGGCATAAATCCGTTGAAAAAAATTAGACTCCTGTTCGGTCGTTGCCTCTGTGGCCTGCGTGCCGAATTTAGGAGCCGTCTTGGCCTTCGGCTGTTCTTCTGGTGCTGCGGCCTGGGTCCCGAACTTAGGGGCTTCGCTAGCCTGTGGCTGCGTCTCAGCCGGTTGTTGCTTTGGTTCGTCTGGTGCACTATTGACCCCAAACTTAGGTTTCTTTTCGTCATCCATGTTGATTCCTCCTAAATATAGGTCAGATTATCTGTCGTCATAGCCAAGTTTAACCACTGAAAAAATGCTGAATGGCTAAATGGTCTCAAAAACTATGTATAGCACCCAATCGCGTGCTCAAAATGATTATATCACAAGGGTTTACCCGTCAACAGGCCCAATCCCACCGCCTTGCGCCAACTTAACGACGTCTAACTTCACAACCCAAACGCAATCCTGGGCCCCTACTTATACTAACGAAATCCAGCTAGACTTTTTCGCAAGTTTTGAAAAATTAACTATTAAAATGGTAATTTATCGGCGGCAAATTCGCGAAAAAGTGGGATGGCGAGTGGTAGTTAGGCAGACACTCGACCACCGTCATCAAAACATCGGATTGTCTAACAACCAATTGTGGCAACTCCAAAGATCAACATATGTTGCGGCAACGCTCAAACCTAGCCGGAGGAGGCTAGGGATGACGCCGGCCGTGGTGGTGATGTTAGACCGAGTGATTTTCTCGGCCTTACATCACGGGCGACTTTGAAGACTCGCGTTCTTAGCGAGGCTTCAATTCGAGCGAGAAGCCCAAGGGGCTGAAGCGGCCCCACAGCAGACGCAATCCCTGGCATCCGCAGGCGGCCAATTTCATCCAACAATTCCCAAGCTATATAAAAAGAGGCACCCGGAACAAGTCCGAGTGCCTCCAAATTCACTAATAATTTTAGTAAGTTTCTTGATCCTCAACTGGCTTAGGCTTAACAATCTTTTCGCCTAAAGCATCCGCCAAGTCCTTCAATGCGGCTTCACGGGTTGGGATAACGTCCATGTTGAAGATGATAGAGTCGATGTCTCCACCGGCAAAATCAAATTGTTCGAAGTAGACGTATGGGTCATGTTCGTCGTCATGATTCAAGAAATGATCGGTAACGGCTTCTGAAAGTGCGGTTGCCCAAGACAAGTCTTTCATCTTTGGTAGATCGTGCTTCGTCACATACCCCGGTTCCAACAACAATTTAGCTGCCTTGTCCACGTCTTCCGTTGGAATTTGAACAGCTTCTTTTTCTGTGTCTTCCTTTGGTGTATCTGCCATAATCAAAATCTCCTTTGATGTTACTAATTTCAGTCTAATCCTTTTTCCCGGAAACGTTAAGTATGTCATTGGCAAACGATAATCGAGTGTTCTTACGCTGTTCGGTTGCCAGGCAAGTGAAAAACAGGTACAATTTTGGTCAACTCATCTACTATAAAAAGGCACGGAGACGCGCTATAATAAAGGGATAGAAATAACGAAATGAGGAATGATGTGTGGATAGCGGTCAGATAGTTGTGAACTTAATTATTATTTTAATTACTTTTCTCTTTGCAGCTTTCTTTGTTGCCTGCGAGTTTGCCTTAGTTCAGACGCGGCCTAGTGCCCTCGAAGAAAAAATCGAGGCACAAGACAAACCGTCGACGAAGCTTAATCGGGCTTTGAAAATGGTCACCAATTTAAATGAATATTTATCAACAACTCAGGTTGGGGTTTCCCTAGCCGGAATCATCTTAGGGTGGATCGGGGAAACGTTCTTCGTGGACATTCTCCTGGCGGGGATTGCCCCGGCCCACATTAACAATGCCACCGCTCACACGATCAGTGTGATTATCGGGGTGCTCCTGTTAACTTACCTAGAAGTGGTCTTTACCGAAATTGTGCCAAAGAACATTTCCATCGATATGCCAATGCGGGTTCTGATGCTAGTCGTCACGCCCTTACACTACTGTCACGTGATCTTCTACCCCTTCGTTTGGTTGTTGAACTCCAGCGCGTCTGGGGTCGTCAAGCTGATGGGCTTGAAGGTTGCCAATGAAAGTGACGAAGTCTTCTCTCAAGCTGAAATTCTGAACCTCTCACGGAGTGCCGTGGAAGGTGGGGAACTCGAAAAGAACGACCTGGTTTACATGCAACGGGCCTTCGAACTCAACGATAAAGTTGCTAAAGATATCATGATTGACCGGACGCAATTAATCGTGATCGACATTACGTCAACGGTTAAGAGTGCCCTCAACGTTTATCTGCAAGAACGCTTTAGCCGTTTACCCGTCGTTGCGGACGGTGACAAGGACAAGATCCTGGGTTACGTCTACAACTACGACCTGATTCGCCAACAACAGGTGGATCCCAAGGTCAGAGTCGACAAGCTGATTCGAGACATTTCCACGACGCCAGAAACGACGCCAATTACGGAAGTTCTTCAACAGATGATTAAGAAACGGACGCCAATCGTGGTCGTGGTTGATGAGTACGGGGGGACCTCCGGAATCATCACTGATAAGGATATCTACGAAGAGTTATTCGGAACGGTTCGTGATGAGATCGACGATGCCAACGACCAGTACATCTTCAAACAACCAAATGGAACCTTCCAGGTTAATGGGAAGATGACCACTTACGACTTTGAACGGTACTTTAACACCGACATCAAGGGCTTCGAGACGACGGAAATCGTCACGATGGCCGGTTACATCATCGACAATTATCCCGACGTTAAGGTTAACGACGTCGTTCATCTCCAAAACTTCGATCTGAAGGTCTTGGACTACGAGAACTCCTTCATTAACTGGTTTGAGGTCACGGTTAAACCGCAACTTCCAACCGTCAATCCGGATGACGCGGACGATGACGATTCAGACAACTAAAGAACTAGTGTAAAACAGCCGTTGGGGCCATCCCCAGCGGCTGTTTTCGTGTGCATTAGGCGCCTCTGTAACGGATGTGATGCCTGAATTTACCATTGACGGTTCCCCACGCCACGACCATAATTGAACGCGTATGTTCATTTAGAAAGGAAGCCGCGTCGTGGCTATCACACAATTAACCAATCAAATTATGCTCATGTTTCTCCTGATGGCTGTGGGACTGTTAATCAATAAGCTCGGCTTTATGCATCCCCAAACTGCCAGCGACCTCACTAACATCTTGCTCTACGTGGTGTCACCTTGCTTGATTATCAAGGCCTTCGAACAACACTTTTCGGCAATTCGACTGCGGAGTCTCGGACTCGTCATGCTGGGGATCATCCTCACGTATCTGGCGATGGTGCTCATCACCCAGGTCGCCTTTCGGTCAGTCAAAGACCGCAATCTCCAGCGTATCATGCGCTTCGGCGCCGTCTATTCCAACGCCGGCTTTATGGGAATTCCCTTAGCTAGTGCCCTTTTCGGTAACAACGGGGTCTTCTTCGCGGTGGCGTCATTGGCTGGTTTCAACCTTTTCTGTTGGACGCACGGTATCGCCCTCTTCCGGTCCCACACTGGTGATCGAGACTGGCGTGCGATCCTCTTGAACCCGAACATCGTCGCCATTGTCTTGGGATTGCTGCTCTTCGTCAGTCCATTTCACTTGCCTAGCCTGTTGAATCAAACCGTCACGGCGGTCAGTTCAATTAACACCCCGCTCTCCATGATCGTCATCGGCAATAGTTTGGCAGCGGTTCGCTTGAATCGACAGGCCTTGAACTATCGGTTATTGTGGGCCCTGGCTTGTCGCAACCTGCTATTTCCAATCATCGATATTCTTTTACTACGACTTTTGGGTGTCACGGGAATTCCGTTCTACACTACGGTGCTCATGGCCGCCTGTCCGGTAGCTGGTAATGTGGTCTTGTTCACCCTTCAGGCTCATGGTGAGACCACACCGGCCGTGACGCTAATGAGTGTCTCGACAATCTGTAGCCTCGTAACGATTCCATTGGTCTTTGCTCTGGGAAGCTTATAACTAAACTAAAAACGACCGTTCGCCAGGATATTCTTCTTCCTGATGAACGGTCACTTTTAGTTTAGTTTTAATTTTCTTGATCCGAAGCCACTTGCCGGCGGTTCGCGAAGAAACCACTCACCATTGGGGCAACCTTCTTATAACCATAGGCCATTCCCAACAACAAGCAGGAAGCCAAGACCGCTGCGATTGGCAGGGTATGGAACATTTCCGCTGGTAAAACTAGGGCTAGAGGTGGAAAAGCATAGGCTGCGGGCAACTTGATCCGCAAGAGTTGCAGAAGCAAGAATACCAGTGGCAGACTAATCAGCGTCGTCAGCAACCATGAGGCAATGAAGACGTGTACGACAACCCCAAACGTTGCGGCCCCACTGAGGGCAATGATCTGTTTGATGGCCACTTTCCCCGCATATTCTGGCTTTTGGAGAACTTCGAAGAAGACCACAAAGACCGGTGGAATTCCGGCCATCTGTGGATGACCAGAGGCCCACACAAGCGCAATCCAAATCACGGCAGCAACGGAGAATAGCGCCATGTGCTTGAATTGAATCGGTTCAGGCGTTGGCTGGCCCTTCTGTAGGCCCGCAAGCAACACCCCAGCCATTAGAATCAAGGTGAAGGCAAAGATGGCCACGATAAAGGACATGTGCGTGGCATTCACGATAATTGGTAACAGGCCAGTCGCAAATGACGGTGCCAGTACTGACCGTAATCCCTTTAAAAGAATTAAGACGAACAGTAGGGTTAACAGAACCTTTTCGGGATAGTTAACCGGCAGCTGATTCACAAAGAACCCGATCACAGCGGTGCCTGATGGGGCCAAGAATATCTTCAAGGGTTGACTAACCCAATCGCTCTTGTGGTAAATCCACGTTCCGGTGGTCAGTGCGGCAATCTCGGGGAGAATAATTTCGTAGTCATTTAACCAGGTTGCTACGCCAACCATTGCCAACACGAAAACAAATCCTATTAGATAATCTCGACCTTCACGTTTACTCAAATGCATCACGTTCTTTGATCCTCCTAACTGTCATTCAATGGTATACAATTCGTTCATTAACAAAGTATTTTCGATTATAGCACAATCGTTCTTGAGATTCAGGTCAGATCACCCTTTCTGTGGAACGATCGTCGCTCTAGAGTTTTCTGAAAACAGCAAAGGGACCCCAGTTAATCCACCGAGGTCCCTCTATATTAAATTTAAATTACTGGACTTGTTTAGGCAAACGGAGGGCTAAGAGAAAGCCGACCAACGCCAACACAAAGGTAAAGTAGAAGCCATAGTGTGCCCCGTTAACGAAGGCTGCGGCGTGACTTCCGGCACCGTAGGCAACTTGCCCGATACCCAGCAGGCTCGTGGCGATCGCCGTCGAAATGGCCCCAACAATCTGTTGGAGCGTGTTCATAATCGCACTGCCATCGGCCGCAATCGGCCCCGTCAAGGCGTTGAGTCCATGTGTCTGCGATGGTGACATCGCTAGTGGTGCCCCAATCATCAAGATGACGTGAGCCAAGATGATGTACCAGATAGCACTGCTAGTCGTCGTGAAGGCCAACAAGAGAGCCCCTACCATCGAGATGATAAAGCCCAGACGTGCGGGCACTCGTGCCCCAATTCGATCATATAACCGACCGGAAACGGCGGAAACGATAGCATTCATGACCCCACCAGGAAACATGATGATCCCCGTCAGCGCGACGGGAACCAATGCCCCCTTTTGAATGTACATGGGCAACAAATACATCGCGGAGAGAATGATCCCGAAGTTAATCATGACTAAACTAGCCCCAATCCGGAAACCAGGAATGGCGAAGGCACGTAAGTTTAGAATTGGCTTTTCCATATTTAACTGTCGGTGCGTATACCAAGCTAAAACAATGATCCCGAGAACCAGGCTAGCAATCACGGGTAGCGAGCCCCAACCATGATCACTGGCCAGACTGACACCCATGACCAAACTGCCAAATCCAATCGTCGATAACACAATCGAAAGGAAATCAACCTTAGGCCGGGTGACTGGCGCAATGTTCTTCAGTGATAACAAGGCAAAGACCAAAGCAATTACCAAAAACGGCACAAACAACCAGAAGATCCACCGCCAAGAGGCGATCCCCAGGACCAGACCAGCCAGTGTCGGTCCCACAGCAGGGGCGAACATAATGACCAGACCAACCATTCCCATGGCAGCCCCTAACTTATAAGGCGGAAAGATCTGCATGGCTACTGTAAACATTAGTGGCAGAATCAGTCCGGTGGCAATCCCTTGGATCATCCGACCGAAGAGTAACACACCAAATCCCGGGGCCGAGGCCGAGATGACGGCCCCAACCGCAAAGTCCACTAATGCAAACAGGATAACCTGCCGTGTCGTAAACCATTTCGTGATAATACTGGATAATGGCAAAACCACACCAACCATTAACATATAACCGGTAACCAACCATTGTACCGTTGCAGTAGTCACATTTAGTTGCGCCATCAACTGAGGTAACGCGATATTCAAGGATGTTTCTGAAAACATCCCGACAAAGCCCCCGATGAGCATCCCCATCATGGCAAGCATTGGGTGCGCCACGGGTACTCGGGCCTGTTTGGCCACGTTAGTTTGGCTACTTTGTACTGAATCCATTTGTTTTCTCACTCTCTTTCATAGAATCACACAATGGATTACTTTAGCAGAAAAAAAGAGACTTCGTAAGCGATCCCGCTCAAAAAGTCTCTAAAATCCTGATTTTATCTTGATTTCGTCATTCGAAGTTGTCACTAGTCCCGTTGAGCTGCCGCAATCTGGTCGCGCAGCTCCCGTAACCGTTTCGTATCTAGCTCCGGTGCCATCATCAACTGATCATATTCAAACTGCAGTCGCGGTAAATCCGAAGCCGGAACACCTTGAGCACTGTGCGCCGGATCACGTAATTCTTGGTTCTGTAGAACCACCGTGCGCGTAGCCACCCGCTGGCGAAAGGCCTGATCGTGCGCCACGAAGAGAACGGTACCCGGGTATCCCACCAGAAAGTCTTCCAGAGCCTGTAACGCCGGTAAATCTAGATAGTTCGTGGGTTCGTCTAGGACCAAGAGATTGCTGGCACTTACCAGAATTCCCAGGAGCTGTAACTTCACCCGCTCACCCCCACTGAGATCGCCGATCGGCCGGTCATAGAACGTCGCGGTCAGGCCAAAGGCCCCCATGATCTGCCGGGTACGGTTATGATCGAGCGTCGTGGCGCGACTAAGAAAGCTCCAGACCGTTTGATCGGCGGGCAATGCCGTCATATCCTGATGAAAATACCCCACCCGGGCACTGGGCGCTAGCCGGGTGTGATCGGCGTGATTCAGCACCGCGGTAATCAGTGTCGTCTTCCCACTGCCATTTGGGCCACTCAGAGCGACCCGTTCGCCGGGCTTAATCCGCAACCGAACGTGGTTGGCTAAATCATGCTTGCCATGGGTCAGATGCAGGTCATCCACGGTAATCAGGTACTTCCCCGTCACTGGTGGCAAGTCGGTCGCTAGTAATTTAACCGGGGCGGCCTCATGGGGCTTGACCGTCGTCGTTTGACGATCGGCCCGGTCCTGTAAGGATCGGGCACCACGCTCCATCTTACCGGCATTCTGTTCTCGAATTGAACGCGTGTTACTCCGTTCGGCCGGTGTCAATCGGCGACCACCCTTACGGACCCGAGCGGCCTTCTCGTGGCGCGCTTGGACCGCCTGTTGGAGCTCACGGCGTTCTCGTTGTTCCCGATGATACTGCGACAGGGTGTTATCCCGTGCCTGTTGCCGGGCGCTCATGAAGTGGGTGTAATCCCCGTTATATTGCGTGTATTGTTGATTTTCGAGTGACCAAATCTGCGTCGCCACCCCCGTTAACAGATCCCGGTCATGGGAAATCACAATCAGAAGGCCCGGATAGTGTAAGAGCTGTTGTTGTAGCCAGTCCTGATGACGGTCATCCAAGTTGGCTGAAGGTTCATCCAAAATCAGAATGGCTGGATGCTGACTCAGGGCGCGGCGAACGCGATCCAACATACTTTGTCCACCAGATCGACCGACGACCGGCGCAATCTGGGGCACCAACTGAACACTCTCGCTCACGGCGCAAGTCCCCTCAAAGTCAGTATCAACGCCCGTGATGATGCGGGCCAATGTGGTTTTCCCACCCCCATTAGCCCCGATAATGCCGACGCGATCGCCAGTTTGTGCCGTTAAGCGTTCTGCTGTAAAAAGTGTTTCACCAGCAACTATTTTCGTTAAATTTGTTAAGGTTATTTGTGTCAAAAGATCGTCCCCCTTTTGAAAGCAGGGATTGATGGCACCGCACAAAAAAAGTGGTCGTATTTCCCCATTGGAAACGGCGCCCACCGGTTGCTCTGGCAACTCAGTCGGCGTAACCATCAATCCCAAATGCAGGCCCACTCCACCCCTAGACTCGTGGGATGGCGCTGACAAACAGTTGAGAATTGATTAGTTACGCATCGGCTGAATACCTCGTTCTTTCTTAAAGTAGCCCTAGAATAGCATATCGATAGGCTTTTGACAAGTCATCCCCCAAACGAAGGAAATTAGCGGACTACTTCTAAGAGCATTTCGCCCCCAATCCGAGTACACTAAGAGTAATTGCAAATTCGAAGCGGAGGGAAATTTTATGCAGCCATTACGTGTTTTATACATTTCAATTGAGGGTAACACCCAGAACTTTGTTGAAAATCTTACGGCCTTCGCCGCCAAACAACACGAAAGTGATTCAGAATTACCAACTATTGAGCCCACGGAAATCAGTGAAGCCAGTGACTTTGTCGACGAAAATCAGCCCTATTTCTGTTTTGTCCCCACTTATCTTGATGGTGGGAATGGCATCGACAATGGCGTCAAAGAACTCATGACTAATGTTCTCGGCGAGTACATTGCTTACAACCACAACGCGGATCACTTGATTGGTGTCGTCGGTAGTGGCAACCGGAACTTTAACGAGCAATATTGTTTGACCGCTAAACGCTACGCCCAGAAGTTCAATGCGCCCTTCATTGCCAACTATGAACTTCGTGGGGTACCTCGTGACGAACAACGCGTCTATGACGCTTTGGTAACTCGCATGAAGGCCGTGATGGCTAATGACTAATCCAACGATCACCACCCTAATGGCCCACCGGAGTATTCGCCACTTCACTTCAGAAAAACTGACAACCGCAGAAGTTGATACCCTGGTTACAGCAGCCCAACACGCGGCCACCAGTACCTTCTCCCAACAGGTCAGCATCATCAGCGTCACTGATCCCGCTAAACTCGCAATTCTCGGGGAAATCACCGGTCACCACTGGCTCGAACAGGCGGGACACTATTTCCTATTCGTGGCTGATCAGGCGCGTAACGCCCGACTGGCGGGAGACTCGACCACGGCACAAGCGAACCTCCACAGCACCGATAAACTACTAGCCGGGATCTTCGATGCCACAATTGCTATCGAGGCGATCGTCACGGCTGGGGAAAGTCTAGGACTCGGGAGCACCATCATGGGGAGCGTCCTCAACGATGTACCACGCCTCATCGAAACCTTTGACTTGCCCAGCCTCACCTTTCCCGTGTTAGGCTTAGCCATCGGTCACCCAGCAGAACAACCTGAACAAAAGCCACGGTTGCCCCAAGAACTCATGCACTTTAATAATGCCTACAAACCTTTGACAGCTACCGAACCGCAACTAGCGGCTTACGATCGCGCCATTACCAGTTATTACCAGCAACGTGGTAGTCATCAACGTAAAGAAACCTACACGCACCACATTCTCACGGAATTTTCTCGTGATCCCAAGCAACGGGCTGGCATCACGGCGGCCCTCAAACAACAGGGATTCCTCACTGACGTGCCCACGCAATAATTCCAATGATGACCCGGAAGCTTATCTTCCGGGTCTTTTTTTAATTGATGGCCTTGAATCAGCGGTCGTGCCTAACTCATTCCACAAAAAATCCCCCGAACTGGTTCAGCACCAATTCAGGGGAATCTAGTTATTTACTCTGTTCCTTACGTAATCGCATTTGATTATGCCGGTTTCGTAACATGACGGCAGCCAATGCCACCAACATCACGGCCGTTACGGATAGGAAGAGCGAATGGTAACTTCCGTATTCAATAATCAACCCACCATATAACGGGCCAACCGCTCGACCAAAGGAGATCGCCATATTATAGATCCCTTGGAACTTCCCTTTTTCGTTGTCGCCGGCCAGCTTGTCGATCCACGCGGGGATCCCCGGAAATCCGGTCATTTCACCCAACGTTAAGACAATCATGGTCACCACGAACATTGCATAGGTCTTGGCGAAGACCAGCATTAAGAACGACATGATGAAGACAAACGTCCCGATTCCAATCTGCGAACTCATCTTGAAATAAGTCCCGATTCGATTGGCCAATGGTTGCCCGAAAACGATGAGAATCCCATTTAACGTCCAGAGCAAACTATACTTTTCAAAGGAGATTCCCAGGCTGGTCATGTGCACGGAAATCACACTTTCCCAAAGGGAGTACCCGACGTATAGGCAGAAGACCAAGGCACTGATCATCCAAATTAATTTCAGTTGCGCTGGCTTGGCCGGACCCTTGGCGTGTTTATGCGTCTTGGTCGTGATATCCATCCGGAAATCTACGACGAAGATAATCAGCAACGCGGTATAACAGATACTGGCAGCCATGAAGACCAAGGTGACCCCGTGGTCCATCAGGTATCCCACCATCAGCGTCCCTACAACAACCCCTAAGTTCATCCCAATATAGAGGTAATTAAAGACCCGGCGACTACCAATCGATTGCACATTGGCCGCATAAGAGTTCACTACGGTCATCACGATTCCGTCACCCAGGCCAATGAAGAGTAGCATAATCCCGAAGATGGGCCAGCCATGGAAAAAGATTAACAGAAGCATCGGAATGAACGAAATCAGCGTTCCCGAAAGCCCTGTCTTAAATGGGGACCAGTTATCAAACAACCAGCCACCCAGCCAGTTCCCTAAAATCATACACAGCGACATTCCCAACAGCGCGATCCCTGCAAGCGTCAGAGTTTGATGTAACTCATCATGCATATACACAGTCGTTAATGGCCACATACACGCCGCAGCCGCATTAAGTAACAGGGTTGCTGAGAGAATCCCTGCTAGACTGACTTCCTTGTTGCTTTTCGACATTTACTTTCCCTCACTTATTTTGTCTCATTAGTCCCATTGTCTCATATTCATAGATAAACTGAAACTACAACGCTCCGAAATTGCTGTTAAACCGCCCTTTTTCGCGATTTTCGTTCACTTTTCAAAAATTTTGAAATATTTACGCAACTTGATTTGAGTCAAGTATTTCCAAATCGCGACCCCTTATACTAGGTTATGTAATCAAGACAAGCGAAAAACCTAAGGAGGTTTTTATTTATGAGTAAAGTAACCATGAAATTAGACGACCTGACCTGCCCATCTTGCATGACCAAGATTGAAGGCGCCCTTAGTAAGAAAAACGGCGTGAAGAACGTCAAGGTGCTCTTCAACGCCAGCAAGATTAAGGCTGAGTTTGATGATGCCACTGTCACCGCTGAAAACCTAGCCGATACGGTCACCGACCTCGGCTACACTGTTAAGAGTTCTAAAGTTAAGGCACTCTAATCTGTAATCCCTAAATTTGAAAGGAAGTTCATCTAATGACCACAACGACTATGAGTATTGAAGACCGCTACGCTGCCGAACAAGCCCAAACCGAACATGACCACCACGTCCCTACGGCGGGAGCCATGACTAACCACATCCTGGCTAACCTCCACATTTCCATCGTGAAATTTCACCAGGTTCGCTGGTCCGTTAAGGGGCCACTGGCACTTAGTGTTCGCCAGTTACTCAGCGACTACATTGCCACCTACCGGACACAATTCGATGCCTTAGGCGAACTCCTTTTGGATGAGGGCGAGATTGTTTCAACTACCACCAAAGAATTCCACGACTACAACATGTTGCAAGAGGGCGGCGACAAGAAGTATTTGCCCGCCGAAGACCAAGTTAGCGAACTGGTCCATGATGCTGATACCCACAACCTCTTCATCGACCGGGCTATCAAGCTCGCCGAGAAAGAAGAACGGCCAGCTTTAGCTAGTTTCTTAACCAGCTTGCGTGGGACTAATAACCACATCATCCGTGAACTCCAAGCCTTGCTGGGCAACGATGCTCGCGACGGTCTGGATGAAGAAGACGATGATGATGACGAAGACTAACCTGTAAATTTTAAACAGGATCGCTTACACACTGCGAGGTGTAAGTGGTCCTGCTTTTTTGACAAAAATCCCCGCGATCTTCGTTGATCACGGGGATTTCTTTTACTTTTTCAGTTGTTTAACACTGCCACGTTCCTCAATCTTGACCGGGACAAACGTCTCCACGTCGTGACCCATGACCTGATCGACGCTCCGACTTCCAATATGATAGAAGTCCTGCGTCACACTGGTCAAACCTGGCGTCGTGATATTACAAATGATCGTCCCATCAATGCTCACCAGCGACAGATCCTCGGGTACCCGAATCCCTGCCTCTTGCGCGGCATTCAACAGGCCGGCAGCAATCATGTCACTAGCCGTGATGATTGCCGTCACTTTAAGTGGGAGAAATTCTTGAAGGAGTTGACGGCCAGACTCATAACTATAGTCCCCATACTTGATGCAAGAAGTGGTGATCCCATGGGCTCTCAACCCAGCCTCGTATCCGGCAATCCGTTGCGTCCCGGTATGGTATCCGTCGATTCCGGCTAAAGCAATCGCCGTATGCCCCTGTTCGACCAGGTAGTCCACAGCTTGCGACGTGATACTTTCATTATTTGAACTGACCGACAAAATTTGAGGTTGATTTAAGTAGAGGGAGACGAAACAAAATGGAATTCCCGAGTCCTTTAATAGGGTGAGATCTGCTTCATCCGGTTCAATGGCCGTCAATAGGATTCCGGAGACGGCCCGCTCCAACGCCGTCACAATCGCCTTGTGGAGCATCTGTGCATCCCGGTTCCCGGCATACAGAATGATGACCCCTTGTCCCAACTCGCTGGCTCGTTTTTGAATCCCATCGATGACGCCGGTTGAAAAGTTGGTGGGAGTTGCATTCAAGATCACGGCGAGCACTGCTGATCGTTTCTTCACTAACTCGACCGCCGCCGTGTTTTTTCGGTAGCCGAGTTCTTTCGCAATTCGTAAAATTTTAGCCTGGGTCTTTTCGCTGTAAGTGCCGGTTTTCTGGCTCAGCACTCGTGAAACTGTCGCAATTGAGACACCGGATCTGGCCGCAATATCTTTGATTGTTGGCTTCATCACAACCCCCACTTCCGTTTAGGATACGTCTATTATAGTCTAATTTGACCCACTTTAACAGCTCGTAGCGTAAACGTTTACCTTAGCGCGAATAAAGTATTGTAAACGTTTACGTAAAGTGCTACGATGATCTTGTCAAAAGGATTTCTGAAATTATACATACCAAGGGGATGCAATTATTTATGAATCAACCAACAGCACATGCAGCTCGCCCAGTAGGAGATCACAAAGTCACGGCCGATACCGGTAAAAAGACCGCTTCACTTTCTAACTCACTACCTAACTTACCGTGGAAGACTCTCTTCGCCATCACATTTGGTTTCTGTGGTGTCAACATGGCCTTCTCATTACAATCGTCTCAAATGAGTCGGATTTTCCAAACCATCGGTGCCGACCCGAACAGCTTAGGGTTCTTCTTCATCTTGCCACCATTGGCTGGATTGCTCGTTCAACCCCTCGTTGGGAAGTACTCCGACCGGACCTGGAACCGCTTTGGCCGACGGATGCCTTACCTGTTATTCAGTGCCCCAGTTGCCGCACTGGTCATGATTCTCTTGCCTAACGCCGGATCATTTGGCTTCGGTTATGGTTCTCTAGCCGCGTTACTCTTCGGGGCTATTGCCATTGCCTTCATGGACCTGTCCAGTAACATTTGTATGCAACCATTCCGGATGATTATTGGGGACATGGTCAACGAAAGCCAAAAGGATAAAGCTTGGTCTTGGCAGCAAGCCTTCAGTAACCTTGGTGGGGTGCTTGCCACCTTACTCCCATTCGTCTTAACTTTCTTTGGGGTTGCCAACGTTGCTAAGAAGGGTGTCGTACCCTTATCCGTTCGTTTAGCCTTCTACATCGGTGCCGCTATCTTGCTAGGAATTTCTGCCTACACGATCCACACCGTTAAGGAATACGATCCTGAAACATTTGCGATGTATCACCACATTGATCCCGAATCACACAAGAATACCAAGCCCATCTGGCAATTAATCAAGGAAGCCCCAAAGGCTCTCTGGGAAGTTGCCGTCGTTCAAATGTTCGCTTGGATTGGAATTCAATACATGTGGACTTACACCACTGGTGCTATCGCTCAAAACGTTTGGAACACGACCAACGCCACTTCTGCCGGCTATCAAGCCGCTGGGAACTGGTACGGAATTTTAACCTTCGTTCAATCCATGGCCGCCGTTTTATACGGATTCTTAGTCTTGTCTCACACCAACCCATTCAAGCGTAAGTTCTGGTACCGCTTCGGGATTGGAAGTTTCGCCGTTGGATTAATCTGGGTCTTCTTCATTCACAACCAGTACTTATTAATCTTGCCATTCATCTTAATCGGGATTGGTTTCTTCACGGTCCACGTTGAACCCTTCAACATCTTCACCTCATCATTGGATGGATCTAATGAAGGATCTTACATCGGGATCTTTAACGGAACCATTTGTTTACCACAAATCATTGCGTCAGTTGCTAGTTTCTTCGTCTTCAAGTTGGTCGGCAAGTCCATGCCTGGCATGATGTTAGTTGCCGGGATCTCCATGTTAATTGCCGTATTGACGATCAGCGTTATCAAGCAAGACAAGCCACAAAAGGACTTATCCGACGACGCTGCCTAACGGATTTTTAAAGGAAGAGGAGCGAATTTCTATGCCTGAATTACCACAATATAAACAAGCTAATCAAACCGTGACCTTTGACTATCCAGAGCATCCTTTACAAGTAACGGTGCTCACCGATGCCATCGTTCGAATCTTCGAAGACCGCGGTGAAAAGGGTCAGTCTTATGCCATTGAAGGCAATAAGGAAACCAAGACGGCGTACACCGTCACAGATGCCGGCGACCACTATGAATTAAAGACGGCCGCTCTCACCATCAAGTTAGATGCCGACCGTCACGTCGACGCCTACGACCAGAACGGCAACGCCCTGGTCACGGACTACCGTGGCAAGCGTCAGCTGCTCGACAAGGGAATTGACAAGGTCCACGAACGCCTAGTGAAGGCCGAGGGCCACTCCGTTTCCAAGTCCACTGTCAGTTCCGACACCGGCTTCTTCGAATTGATCAAGTCATTGGCGCCGGATGAACACCTCTATGGACTCGGTGATAAGACCGGGTACCTGGATAAGCGGGGCTTCGAATACGATAACTGGAACGCCGACAATCCTCAACCACAACTGGAACACTTTAAGAATCTGTACAAGTCCATTCCTGTTTTGTTGGGCTTGAAGAACGGTCACCCATTCGGTCTGTTCTTTGACAATACCTACAAGGCCCACTTCGATATGGGTAAGGAAAGCCCTCACTACTACTTCTACTCAGCCGTTGAAGGTAACCTAGACTACTACATCTTAGGTGGTTCTAGCTTGAAGGACGTTGTCACCAACTACACCTACTTAACCGGTCGCGTACCTTTACCACAAAAGTGGACGCTGGGTTACCAACAATCGCGTTGGGGCTACAGTGCTAGCCAGAAGCAGGTTCAAGACATTGCGGATGGTTTAAAGAAGTATGATTTACCATGCGATGCCATTCACTTTGACGTCGACTACATGGACGGCTATCGGGTCTTCACCTGGGACAAGAACAAGTTCGAGGGTGACCCTAAGGCCTTCGTGGCCAAGTTAAAGAACCGCGGTATCAAGGTTATCCCCATCATCGATCCCGGTGTTAAGAAGGATCCTGACTACAAGACCTATGCCGAAGGGGTTAAGCACGACTACTTCGTCAAGACACCAGACAACAAGGTTTATATCAATAAAGTTTGGCCTGGTGACTCCGCCTTCCCTGACTTCGGTCGTCCCGAAGTTCGCAAGTGGTGGGCTAACAACAATAAATTCTTAACTGACAACGGTGTTGGTGGTGTCTGGATCGATATGAATGAACCCGCTAGCTTTGAGGGTGACATCCCTGACGATACGGTCTTCAGTGACCAAGAAACCCCATCCACTCATAAGAAGATGCACAACGTCTATGGTCACAACATGGCCAAGGCAACCTACACTGGGTTAAAGGATCAACAAGGCCGTCGTCCTTACGTAATCACGCGGGCAGCCTATGCTGGGACTCAGAAGTACGCCACCGTTTGGACCGGTGATAACCGCAGTATCTGGCCACATATTCAAATGATGATTCCTCAAATCTGTAACTTAGGGATGAGCGGATTCAGCTTCGTCGGAACCGATATCGGGGGCTTTGCTTCAGATACCAACGCCGAACTGTTGACACGGTGGATTGAAGCCGCTATCTTCAGTCCCCTGTTGCGGAATCACGCGGCCATGGGTACTCGGCACCAAGAACCTTGGAGCTTCGGTGAACCAACCTTGTCGATTTACCGGAAATACCTGAAGTTGCGTTACCACTTCATTCCATACCTGTATGACCTGTTCGCTCAGGAAAGTCAAAATGGTCTGCCAATCATGCGGCCATTAGTCTTGAACTACGATGACGACCCACGGACTCGCGACTTAAACGACGAATTCATGGTTGGTGACGACATCCTCGTTGCCCCTATCGTTGAGAAATCTAAGATCAAGCGGTTAGTCTACCTGCCAGCTGGCAAGTGGATTGACTTCTGGAACAACCGCGAATACGATGGCCAACAAGACATCGTCGTGGATGCCCCACTCGACAAGTTGCCACTGTTCATCAAGGCTAACACCCTCTTACCATGGGGTCCTAGCGTTGACCACATCAGTGAAGAACCTGATAAGGCCATGACGTTCAAACTCTTCGGTAACGAAGGCACCTATGAACACTACCAAGACGATGGCTTAGACTTCAATTATCAAAACGGTGAATTTAACCGTTATGAAGTGACCGTCAAGGATGGTGAAGTTGCGGTTAACTTATTACACCACGGCTTCGAACCAGCCTACCAGACGATTACCGTCGACTTGCCTGACAATTCTGTTACCTTACATTACGACACAGCTAGCGATGGCTACGTCCTCAAATAAGCTAACCTCATTACCCGCTACAAACCTATTACTGGTTTGTGGCGGGTTTTATTGTGTTCTGAATTTAGTCCGTGGGTTGGTCCGCCTACGGCGGGCGGGTGCTCCCAGCCTATGGGGCACGGTTGAAGCCAAAGACCGGTCTTCAACCTCGTCCTCAAGCCCCCAGGATCGGGGTCTCGAAGACGTCCCGTGCTGTAAGGCCGGAAACCCACCGCCCTAACACCACCGACACAGGCTTCCGCACCCGCCCGCCGAAGGCTAAGATTGCGGACTAATTTTAACTAACATCAAACATATTCAGCGTTTAATTCAATGTTCCATATAACTATATTGAAACTATCTATATTTTATGGATACGGATAGGGTCCCCTTAACAGTTTCACCTGACGAATGCTTGTCATTTCTAACTGACCGCTATCTAATTTAAGACAAGTCTCATTCTCTGTAAGAGGTAAACAGGAAACCTGTAACAACAACTTTCTTAATTTCAGCCGTTGTCGCCATAGCCGGAGGAGACCAGGGGCGTAGTCCTGTGTCGGGGCTGTTTGACCGGTGACTTTCCGGTCTTACAGCCCGGGACGTCTTTAAGACTCACGGTTTGGGTGAGGTTTAAAGCGAGGGTGAAGACCGCCCTTCGGCTTCACCCGTGCCCCACAGGACGAAGCTTCTGGTCACCGCAGGCGACCCAAAACAAAATGATCTTTCAATTAAATTCGCCAACTTGATTCACATCAAGTTAATCATCCCCCGTCGCAGGCATAATAGAGACATAAACAAGGACGAAACAATTTAAATCACTCAGTTAAAGAAAGGATCGCTCACTTATGGCATTTCAACGTTATATCTACTCACACACGAATCCAATTACCTTCTGGTCAGCCGGACTTATCATTCTCGGCTTTCTAAACACCTGGTTCACCCAGGTTCCTTACATCACCGACACGGCGTGGATCATTGCTTCCGTTATCGCCGCAGCCCCCATCGTTCTCCGGGCTATCAGTGCCTTACGTGCCAAGGTCTTCAGTATTGAACTCTTGGTCGGCATCGCCGTCATCGGGGCCTTTGCCATCGGTGAATTTGAAGAATCAGCCATCGTGACGTTCCTCTTTCTCTTCGGGTCTTACCTCGAACAAAAGACGTTGGCCAAGACGCGGGGTGCCATTCAGTCACTCACTGAAATGGCCCCAACCACGGCACTTCTAGTCGGTGACGACGGCGCAACCGAAGAAGTCGATGTCGATGACCTTGAAGAGGGCAACGTCGTCTTAGTTAAGGCTGGTGGGCAGGTACCTGTCGACGGCCATGTGGTCGACGGTTCCGGATACGTTAACGAATCTTCCATCACCGGTGAATCTCGCCCCTTAAACAAGCACAACGGTGACAGCGTCTACTCTGGCGCTATTGTCGAAAGCGGGACGTTACAGGTCGAAGCCACCCAAGTTGGGGACGAAACGACCTTCTCTAAGATTATCGAACTGGTCGAAGAAGCCCAAGACACCAAGTCTCCTGCCGAAAAATTTATCGACAAATTTGCCCAGTACTACACACCGGCTGTCCTAGTGATTGCCATTCTGGTCTTCGCCTTTTCACAGAACTTACGCCTCGCCATCACGGTCCTGGTTCTCGGATGCCCTGGTGCCTTAGTTATCGGCGCCCCCGTTTCCAACGTTGCCGGTATCGGTAATGGGGCGAAGAACGGGATCCTCATCAAAGGTGGGGACGTCGTGGACAGCCTAGCCAAGGTCGACACGTTAGTCTTTGACAAAACTGGTACCTTAACAACTGGTAAGATGGACGTCGCTAGCCTCAAGCGTTACACCGATGATGACCAGATCCTGGGCGCCGTTGCTCAGGTCGAACAGACTTCCGATCACCCCTTAGCCACCGCCATTAGCCAACATTTAGCTGCGCACGTCGCTGCAGATGCCAACAAGATGGCCACCGAAACAATTAAGGGCCGCGGTATGGTCGGTCAGTGGCACGATGCCCCCCTCTACGTTGGGAACGCTGCTCTCTTAAAGGACAATGGGATCGACTTAACGGCTGCTCAACTCACTGACCTCCATGCTCTGCAAGACGAAGGTCAATCAACGGTCCTAGTCGGTTACCAAGGTCAATTAGCTGCTATTCTCGGTGTCGCTGACACGGTTCGTCCAGAAGTTCCAGCCGCTCTGGCTGCTCTCAAGCGCCAAGGTATCAAGCATTTAGTTATGTTAACTGGTGACAACCAGGCCACAGCCCAGGCCGTCGCCGAATCTCTGGGGATCGATGAGGTTCATGCCGACCTCTTACCAAGTGACAAGGTCACCTTCGTCAAGAAGTTCCAAGACATGGGGCGTAACGTTGCCTTCGTTGGAGACGGGATCAACGATAGCCCTTCCTTAGCCACCGCCAACATCGGGATTGCCATGGGTGGTGGGACTGACGTCGCCATCGAAACGGCTGATGTGGTCCTGATGCAATCGAGCTTCACTGCCCTGAATCATGCAATTGGTTTGGCCAAGAAGACTTCAGCCAACACCAAGGAAAACATCTTTATCGCCATTGCCACAGTAGTCTTCCTGTTAATCGGGTTAGTTTACGGCTACATCTACATGGCCAGTGGGATGTTCGTTCACGAGGCTTCCATCCTCGTCGTTATCTTCAACGCCATGCGTCTGATTGGGTACCGGCCACGGTTGAACAAACCCACCTCGGAACCTGTTCAACAACTCGCTACAAATTAACAGCCTAATAAAAAAGTACCGCTCATCATCACTGACGAGCGGTACTTTTACTATTAGCTATTTTATAAGAACAGGGATCGTTTACTTCTTAGCAAACGTCCACTTAGCGGCTGGTGCAACGCCGGCCTTAGTGGAGATAACTTTATTCTTAGAGTTAACGATCTTGAATTTCTTAGCAGAAGTGAATCGTAAGTATGCGGTCTTCTTGCTCTTAGAATTCTTAGGAGCGTAGGTAATCTTCCAGAATGTCGGAGTCTTAGCAGAAACGCTGTAAGTTGCGTAAGACGTCAAGGTCTTAACTTTCTTACCATTCTTGTAAAGGTACTGGTTTAAACCAGTCTTTTGGCTAAATTTCCATACTTGAGAATACTTGTTGGCCGTGTTGGACTTCCAAGTACCTGTTGGCGTCTTAACCGTAAACTTAGCGGCGTGCTTCTTAGCCGTCGTGGTCTTCTTGGCAGTCGACTTCTTCGTGGATTTCTTGGTTGTCTTCTTAGTAGACTTCTTAGAAGTTGTCTTCTTAGTAGCGGCTGCGGCAGCCTTCTTAGCTTCAACCCGAATGATCCGGTAGAAGGAAGTCTTGGACTTCGTTGCGTAAACGTAGACGTTACTGTTCTTCTTCAATGACTTAGCTAACTTAACTGTGTACTTCCCCGTCTTGCTAGAAGCCTTGGCACTACCTAAGTTCTTCTTGGCGTTCTTAGTCGCCTTAATGGTAATCTTCGAGCCCTTTGTGGCCTTCCCCGTTACCTTCTTGGCGGAACTGTAGATCGCGTTAACACTCAAACTAGGCCCAACATGTGCGGCATGTGCCGTGACAACAGAGTTAACTGCCGTAGCTGGAACAACGGCCCCTACTGTTGCCAATGTTACTAACCCAGTCAAAGCCACCATAAATTTTTTCATTGTTTTCCTGACCCCTTAGTTGTCCGACGGAAGCCCGCCAGAACAGTATTTTCTAACCGATTGCTAGTATACCAGAAATCCCTCAAAACGGTTCAGATCCACCATCAAATTTATCGTTTTTTAATAACACTTAAAATTAACCTTATATAAAATTTTCAATGGCCAGAGTTACACCCCGTTTGTCGTCCGGATTAGCGAGTCTTTCTTCGTTACTTCCCATGATGATTCTGCTAGACTGTGCGTGACAGCGATTTCATTGGTAGCTAACTACGAAACCCGTTTTCACGATCAACTAAGCCAAATTATTTTGTTTTCATAATATATGAAAGTCGTTGCAAGCGTTGTTTTCATTACATTGCAACCGGTTGTCTTTATTTTGATTTCTTGCTTTAAAAACGGTCGCGTTTCAATGAGAACTGGCGTATAATGAATGTCAGAAGTGGTCTAGACACACCGTCTGGACAAATCACGGATCCCGGCATTGGCACTGACCCGGGGGAGTAACGCGTGCACCGCCGATTTTCTTTGACAGACACACTAACGGATTTTATAAATTTAAGGAGTGACGATCTCTTGGCAACTGAACGCAAAGCTGTATTCTTATTCTTCGGGGGTACCGGTGACTTAGCTTACCGGAAACTCTATCCAAGTCTTTTTAACCTGTACCGTAAAGGTAACTTACGGTCCCATTTCGCTGTGATCGGTACCTCACGGCAAAAGATGGACAACGAAAAGTTCCGCGAAGCCATCAAGAAGTCTTTAGCAGATAGCGGTAACCGGACTGACTCCAAGGAAGCCACCGATTTCGTTTCCCACTTCTACTACCAAGACCATGATGTGACCAACGCGGCCCACTACTCGGTCTTGAAAGAGCTCATCGAAAAGCTCGATAAGAAGTACAAGGCAGAAGGCCACCGGATTTTCTACCTATCAATGGCGCCTCAATTCTTTGGCACGATTGCCCAAGACTTAAAGACCCAAGGCTTATTATCCGAAGGGGAAGATGTCTTCAACCGTCTGGTCATCGAAAAGCCTTTTGGCCGCGACTACGATTCCGCAAAACAACTAAACGATGCCCTGAGCCAATCCTTTGATGAAAACCAAATCTTCCGGATTGACCACTACTTGGGTAAGGAAATGATTCAAAACATCGAAGCCCTGCGCTTCGGGAATACCTTAGTTGAATCCCTTTGGAACAACCGGTACATCGACAACATCCAAGTCACGTTGTCTGAAAAGCTGGGGGTTGAAGAACGGGCCAACTACTACGACAACAGTGGGGCCTTACGTGACATGGTGCAAAACCATATCATGCAAATTGTTTCCCTGTTGGCCATGGAACAACCTGTCGCCTTCACGGATACCGATATCCGAGCTGAAAAAGTGAAGGCCTTACGGAGTCTGCGGGTCTACAACGTTGCCGACGCCGCAACCAACTTCGTTCGGGGTCAATATGGCGCCATCAACGATCAAGCTGACTACCGTCATGAAGACAATGTGCCTCACGACTCAACGACTGAAACTTTCGTTGCCGGGAAACTCCTCTTTGACAACTACCGTTGGTCAGGGACCCCATTCTATATTCGGACTGGTAAGATGTTAGCCGACAAGTTTACCCGAGTTGACGTGGTCTTCAAACGCCCACTCGTCGACATCTTTGCCTTCCCACAGAGCAAGAACACACCATTGGCTGCCAACGTTTTAACGATCTTCGTTGAACCACACGCTGGGTTCTCCTTACAATTGAACGCCAAGACCAACGACACCGGCTTCTCTACGGAACCAATCAAGTTGGACTACCTGGTTGACGCCGAAAAGTCTAAGGAAACGCCAGAACCCTACGAACGTCTGTTACACGACGTCCTGAAGGGTGACGGGACCAACTTCTCCAGCTGGCCAGAAGTTTCCTACGCTTGGAAGTTCGTCGACCAAATCCGTCGTGTTTGGGACCTACAAGAACCACAATTCCCTAACTACACGCCACATTCTATGGGACCAGCCGCCGCTGAAGAACTCATTCAACGCGACCACCGTGAATGGATCTACCGTTTAAACAAATAGTCTTCTAACCGACAGGATTGACTAATTGGTCAATCCTGTTTTTATTTACGCGCTACTTCTAATAAGTTTTAACCATTTGATCATGCCGGTTACTGATTGGAAAAGCTATTTTAACAGAACTTTAGGCCCAACTCTTAACAATAGTCGGCGCTTTTAGATCAAGTAAGCGTTTACTGACGTTAGTAAAAGAAATTTTTTTACAAAAATATATATTTTTTGAAAAAAAGTAGTCAAAATAGTTTAATTTCCTATTGTTCAATGCTACACTAGGAGATGGAAAATTCGAATCTAATTTCAACCAGAAAAGGAAGGTTTCTAATGGCAGAAAAAGCTAACATTGGTGTTGTTGGTATGGCAGTTATGGGTAAGAACCTTGCCCTTAACATCGAAAGTCGCGGCTACACAGTCGGGATCTTCAACCGTTCCGAAAGCAAGACTAAACAAGTCATGCAAGACCACAGTGAAAAGAAATTAATCCCTAGTTACAATGTAGAAGACTTCGTTAAGTCTTTGGAAACACCTCGTCGGATTCTTTTGATGGTTAAGGCTGGTAAGCCAACCGATGCCGTCATTCAAGAACTCTTACCCCTGCTTGACAAGGGTGACGTGTTAATCGATGGTGGGAACACGAACTTCCACGACACAATGGCACGGAACGCTGAACTGGACAAGTCCGGTATCAACTTCATCGGGATGGGTGTTTCCGGTGGTGAACTGGGTGCCTTACAAGGGCCTTCCTTGATGCCTGGTGGCCAAAAGGAAGCTTACGACTTAGTTGCCCCAATCTTGGAACAAATCTCTGCTAAGGCAGAACAAGATGGCAAGCCATGTGTAACGTACATCGGGCCTAATGGTGCCGGTCACTACGTTAAGATGGTCCACAACGGTATCGAATACGGTGATGAAGAGCTGATCGATGAGGCTTACAACATCATGCGTAACGTTGCTGGCATTTCAGTTGATGATATGGCTGACATCTTCAAAGACTGGAACAAGGGCGAACTTGACAGTTACTTGATCGAAATCACCGCTGACATCTTAACTCGTAAAGATGACTTAGGCGACGACAAGAGCAAGCCTATCGTTGACATGATCTTAGACCGTGGGAACAACAAGGGTACTGGTAAGTGGAGTTCAGAAGATGCTTTGAACATTCAAGTACCTCAATCTGTTATCACTGAATCCGTCTACGCTCGTTACATCTCAATGATGAAGGACGAACGTGTGAAGGCTTCTAAGGTCTTACCAGCTGCTGCAAAGCAAGGCAAGGCTGACTTCGGTGACAAGACTGAATTCATTGAAAAGGTTCGTCAAGCCCTCTTCTTCGGTAAGTTGATGAGCTATGCGCAAGGTTTCGAACAACTTCGGATCGCTTCAGAATCCTACGATTGGGATCTCCAATTCGGTGAATTGGCACAAATCTGGCGTGGCGGATGCATTATCCGGGCCCAATTCCTCCAGAACATTACGGATGCCTTTGACAAGGATCCTAAGTTGACCAACTTGCTGTTCGACGACTACTTCAAGGACATCGCCACTAAGTACCAAGAATCAATCCGCGATGTTGTCGCTGTAGCCGTTCAAGCCGGGATTCCAGTACCAGGTCTGTCAGCTTCAATTACCTACTACGACAGTTTCCGTGCTGAAGTCTTACCAGCTAACTTGCTGCAAGCACAACGGGACTACTTCGGTGCTCACACGTACGAACGTACTGACCGCCCAGGTAACTTCCACTACTCATGGTACGAAGAACAATAAATCTTTAAACCTAAAAAAAGACGCCCTCGCGGCGTCTTTTTTCGTTCATTAAATTCAGCGTTAATCCCCGTTCATTGCCGCGTGTGACCCCGGTAGGTCCGACCGGTGAGTTTATCCGTCACTGCCATTTGCAGGGCGTGGAGGCTTTCCCAGTGGTCAATTTCGCTGGCTAGGCCGGCTTCCCACTCTGACTTCTCACGACTCTTGGCAATGAAGTGATCCCAGTTGGTATCGGCTGTATCGCGGTCTTTCATCTGCCGCCAATGAGACCACTCGTTGAGGTGGTCGGCTAGCACTTGCAGGTCCTTAGGATCTAAGAGTAGTTTTTCAGGCATTGGAAATTCCTCCTTTTTAGACAAAACTAATGGTCATTAGTTGGTTTTATTTATAAATATAGTGTAACAAAGTTAATACCCTATGACAATAGTTTTCCACAAAAAAGTTATGCGGTCTCATTGAAATCCCACCCGCACCGAAAAAATTTCACCAGTTTACTTTACCCGCGAGTAAAATGTGCCATAATAAAGATAGTGCACCGATCGACACGACCGATACCAATAGGAACTTAGACTTTGAGGAGGTCACCATTTTGCAAAACCCAGATTTATCAATCACTGACCTGGATGAACACGCTCAGTCAACCGCATTGACCGACTTCGTCCACTTTTACATTGCGCACTACCGCAAGAACGACTTGGAAATCTTGTCTCAGTATAAGGTGGACTACGTGATGAACGACGTTAACCAGTACCTGTACGCTAACCAGTCGTTCAGCCCAGAACAACTCGCCGCTGGGGTGTTGCAGTATAAGCAATCGTCATTCATTGAGATTTTAAAGACCATCGGTTTATCATTTACCGATAATGGTGCCCTGAAGGATAACACTTGGGAAGGCTGGTACACCCAGCAATACGCCAAGGTACAACAAGGGATCTAACTGAGAAGTCCGGTTTGTTTACCGGCCTAAATAAGGGAGGCCCACCGATTAGCGGTGAGCCTCCCTTGCGATATACTCAGGTCAAATTTATAGTTTACCCACGAGATCGGTTCCCGGCTTCAGGGTACTTTCGCCGGGGTGCCAGTTGGCTGGGCAGACCCGATCGCCATGTTCCGCCACGAATTGTGCGGCTGTCAGCGTCCGGAGAATCTCCTCAGCGTTCCGACCAACGCCCATATCATTTACGGTATAGGAACGAACCCGTCCCGCTTCATCGAGGATAAAGACCCCACGATAGGCTTGCCCCGCTTGTTCGTCTAGCACCTCGTAGTGCCGAGCAAGAACGCCGGCTGGATCAGCAATCATGGGATAGGCCACCTTACCAACCTTGGGACTCTGCGCGTGCCAAGCCTGGTGAACGAACTCCGTATCTTCCGAAATACTATAGATTTCAGCATTTAACTTCTGGAAGGCCTCGTAGTGATCGGCCAGATCACCCAGTTCGGTAGGACAGACGAAGGAGAAATCCGCTGGATAGAAAAATAGAACCGACCAATGGTGTTGCAGGGTTGCCGGCGTGACCGGAATAACCGTTCCTGCTTGAAACGCGTTAACTTGAAAGTCGGGTAATGCAGTACCAATAAAGTTCATAATATTTGCTCCCCTCATTCTAAATAGTCATGGTTCACCCTCAGGATAACCGCTCACCACCAACTAGTCAAGAATCATTCTAAATTAAACCGAGATATTATAAATATATTTTTAGTTCGTTATTATAATAATCATTCGATTTTCATTAAGCTAAAGGGTTGCAATTATCATGAAAATCAGTTAAACTGAATTTGTAAGATAAATTAGAAGCTGTTAGGTGAGGCTCCTATACGGAAAATGCTACTGCTCAGAAACGTCGAGAAACGCCAATGAGTCAGCTGTGCAGGTCAAATTAAGGCCTGCTCTAATGTAGCTGTTATGATTCTTTAACTACGCCGTATAGTGCTAAAACTCAACGACTGGCTAAATTAGTTCGCAAATTGCTTTTTAATTGTGCGCTTAGCCAGCCGTGGCTAAGCGCTTTTAATTTACCACAGTTGTCACTGTCGTTTACTTTAGGAGGTGATTGAACATGACAACGCCACATATTGATGATCCTGGAGCGAGTTATTACTCGCCGGTGGGAAAGTTATTGCCAGTTCACACCTCTTGGTTGACGCTTTGAGGAGACCTGTTCTCTAGCTTTCCCGTGCCCGGACTCCGTAGCTTGATGCGGAGGTTCGACCACTAGAAGTTGAACGGAATCGATTAGCTGCCTTTATTCAGCCGTCGTTGGTGTTGCAACCAACCGCATGGCGACTGACCTTCTCTGAACTCGTTTGGAGCTAATCGGATTCGAACCACTTAATCGATAACGCAAGCTAGAGTTACTTCGTTTTTCTCGGCACTATTCCACTATGATGCACTGACGTGTTAGTCCGAATAGCGTTACAACAACTGTAACCCGCTCTACCCCTGGGGGAACTCTGAGGTGAGAAGAACTTCCCGTAACTGACGCCGTTTCAACTAGGTCGGTTTTTAATCTCTGACGGTCGATACGACTAACAACCACAAATTTAATTTTATCTGATTACTAGCCGGTCACCGTGACCCATGGGCTGATGGGAATCACCCCGCAAGCACGGCAAGCCACTATTAATCGGTTATAGCTATTATCAATGTAAAAATTCCCAACAATTCTAGCCAGAATTGTTGGGAATTTTTTTATCCTATTTATTTAGCACTAGCTTCTCGCAATTTGGCAAGATAAGCCTGACTCTTTTCTTCGCTAAATTCATGCTCAGATTTACCGATAATGACAGTCGCTAGTGAGTTCCCGACCACGTTAACGGCCGTTCGACCCATGTCGACCAACCGGTCAATCCCAGCAATAAAGGTCAACCCACTCATCGGAACTCCGATAGTGGAGACCGTTGCCAACAGAACGACGAAGGAGGCCCCTGGGACACCCGCCATGCCCTTACTGGTGATCATGAGGACCACGAGCAGCGTAATCTGTTGGCCAAGGCTCAGGTGAATGTGGTAGGCCTGAGCGAGGAAGAGTGCAGCCAGCGACTGATAAATTGCAGACCCATCCAGGTTAAAGGTGTACCCGGTTGGAATCACAAACGACACGATCCCCTGACTGACGCCAAATTTGTCCATCTTGTCGATCAGCCGTGGCAAGGCAGCTTCGGAACTTGCCGTTGAAAAGGCCAGAACCGCCTCATTCTTAATGACATAAAGTAGATCCTTTAGGTGAAAGCCAAACATCCGCGCGGCAAGGCCCATGAAGACCACAATGAACAGCGCCATCGTAGCATAGGCCAACAGGATAAAGTAACCCAAGGGTGCCAAGGCTGACAACCCCATTTGCGCGATGGTCACCCCAATTAAGGCACAGACTCCAATTGGTGCGGTATGCATAACCCAGTTGGTTACCCGGAACATAACTTGCGAGACTGCGTCCAGAAAGTCAATAATAACCTGACCTTGTTTCCCAATGGCTGCGGTCCCTAGTCCGAAGAAGACGGAGAAGAAAATAATCGGCATCATATCACCCTCGGAAAGTGACTTGAAGAAGTTGGTGGGAATAATTCCCATCAGTGTGGCCCAGATGCCGGAATCCTTGGCAGACTTGGCCGAGGAGACGTATTGACTGATATCGGAACTATGTAGTTGATGAATGTTGATAAAGTCCCCTGGGTGGAAGATATTGCCGACCAGTAGCCCCAGGGCAATCGCAATGGTCGTCATGATTTCGAAGTACAGGATGGTCTTGCCGCCGACCCGGCCGAGCTTCTTGATGTCGCCCATGTTGGCAATCCCAACAGTTAGACAAGACACCACAATTGGCAAAACGATCATCTGGATTAAGCCAATAAACATGTTTCCAATGTTCTGCATGGCTGTGATGGCAATCTTGTTTTGATAAAAGATTGAACCCAGTACAATGCCAAGTACCAGCCCAATCAAGATCTGCCACCCCAGGCTCAGGCGGTAGCTACGATACGTCTTCATAATATTTTCCACCCATTTCCAAGATAGTTTGTTTTTAAGTTCTGTTTTATCACTAAACTAACGACAAGTACCAGCATAGCACATTATTTTGGCCCGACCAAGGGCCCTACAGAACAACTAGAGTTAGCCCTTTACTAATTAACTCGGTCGCAAATTTAGCTTATAAAAAAAGTGGAATCCATCTCTGGATTCCACAAGTCGCGTGGCAACGTCCTATCCTCGCAGGGGGCGATCCCCCAACTACTATCAGCGTGCTGAAGCTTAACTTCCGTGTTCGGCATG
>NZ_RHOD01000017.1 GCF_003946095.1 Levilactobacillus lindianensis
TACCAAAAAGCTGGTCGGGAGAAATCCGAAGATTCCTCTCAACCAGCTTTCATTTTGGAGACTTATGTCACAGCCTCTTAACGTCTATTTCTTTTCAATTCTGCCTAGCGGTGATTTTTCTCGCCTAATGCCGCCGCTTGCTTCGAAAACCAGCTAGCCCTAAGGTGGCAACCAAGACTGCCATCCCCGCAACCAACCAACTCGTAGAGGAAGCCTCATCAGTTTGCGGCAAAGTCGTCTGGGTAGCTCGTTGGATAGCTGCTGAATTCTCATGACTGGCTAAAGTCATGACACGACCAGTGCTTGTCTTCACTGCTTGTCCCCTCTTGTTGACAACCTTATCGCCTGCTCCCCCGTTAGTTAGCGCGTTCTGCTTCGTTTGGGGTCTTGCGACTGGCTCTCCAATCGCCGCATTATCGCCATCTTGGCCTGATGTTTTGTACGTAAAGGTCACGGTCGAGCCCGCTGTCGTGTAAGTCCCAGTCACTGAACTTGGACTCGTTAACTCGTAACCATCCAATTCGGGTGCGGTAACCGTGTAACTATCCCCGACCGTCCCAGTCTCGACGTGTTGGCTGATGACATGGCCATTCTCGTCAACGTTAACCACCGTCACCGTTCCGGTAGTGATCCCAGGCGTTGGATCCACTGGAGCGACAGGATACACTGGGTCTTCGCCATTAACGATGTCAAACGTCACGTAACCCAGATAAGTGTGCCCCGCACCATACTTAGAACTGTAAACATAAATGCTGTAAGTGCCATCTGGGACATCCCCATTAGCTGTCATCATGAAACCTAAGGGATTGTCCGGGTCGGCACTGACCGTGAACAGTGATGACGCATCTTGCTGGGTCTGTGCCCAAGCATCGAAGGTTGAGCCCTTCACATCAGCCGTTGGCGTTCCGGAAACGACCGTCCAACGATTACCAAAGCGTGATAACCCCAAGGTATTGTCCGGATCAATCTGACCAGTGGCATCCTGAACCCCATTGACAACATCCGTGATGGGGTCAAAACTCCTCTGAGTTGGCGTCAGCGTGTAAGTCTTACCACTAATTGTCTGGTAGTAAGCCGATTGGGTGCTGTAGGTCCCTGTACTGAAGTGGTTATCATCCGCCCAGAAATCCCCGGTGAACCCGGTAAAGTCTGGCAAATCGCCACTCAGTTGATTACCTTGGACATCGTACTGTACCAAATTAGGCCAGTTTGCCGGTGCTGGTAACTTACCCGTTAATTGATTACCATCCACAAGCAATTGGGCCAAATTAGGTAATTGCGTCAGTGGGGAAAGATCTCCGGTCAGTTGATTGTTAGAAAGTCGCAACTGTGTCAGATTCTGGTAAGCCGCCAAGCCGGCCACAGAACCAGTCAATCCGGTATCAGTTAAGTCTAATTGCGTCAACTTGGTGTTTTAACCCAGATACGTGTTGACGAAGGTCTCGGGACTCATTTGCATATTAATCTTCACAGCACCCGTATAATCGGCTCCCAACAGCATGTAAGTCTTGAGGTCTGGAGCAAAACTCATATCGATCAGACCATTCGTGGGAACGTTGTAGGCCCATTCAAAGGCGGTCGTCTTAGTAAAATACTGAAGCCCCGTCAGATCATGGATTTCACCAAAAGTGTTAACGTTGGTCTTTTGATAACTCAAGAACAGTGGTGCACTGATATATTGATAGAGGTTGGAGGCGTCGATTGTTAGAAATTGATTGCGTTCCGCCTGTTTAACCGCGGCGATCACCCAGCCCTGAGTCGCCTTGTCTGGCATCCACTCATCAGCGTTCTGACCAACGATGGATGGCGCCTCTTTAACCAATGTGTTTGGACTCATCATCCGCGAACTTCCTAGCTCATGCGAGGTCGGTTGCTCGTCGTGGGTCACATTGTCTGGTACCTTAACATTCGAAGCGACCTTATCTTTTTCCAAAGATTGATTGGACGCTTGGCCCGGCTGTTTATCCGGGTTCCCGTCCTGCACAGACCCCGGCGTCTCGGCTGGTTGCTGCAACTTGTCTGCATCATCTAGCTTGTCTGCATCGTCTAGCTTGTCTGCATCATCTAGCTTGTCTGCTTGGTCGTCACCCTCTGTGACATCCGCTTCAACCTCATCCTTAACTTCAGGTTGAGCCTTAGCAACCTCCGTCGTGGTCGGTTCGTTAGTCGGTGCGACTTCCGCCTGCGCCGTCGTGATTCCTGTCAGGCCTAACCCCAACGCAATAACGGTAATACTGGCGTAAACCCAGCGCTTGCCGGCCTTGTAACTCTTGTAGTGTTCCTTGGCTTGTCCCATCATTGGTGTCCTCATGATTGCTTCCTCCTCGTGAAGTAAAACCTGCCCTAGTCAGTTTGTTTCTGTATGCGCTTACAATTTAATTTAAACAGTCAAGCGGCATGCATGGTTAAATTTATTTGTTCACCACATATTTCAAAATGTGGATAGTCGTCTCTACACCTGTATTATAACTGAACTGAAAGGTATTTCAAGGATTAATCGTTAATTGAGTTGACTAGTATTTAAGTTAAACGTTTTATCACCAACGAAGTCTGCCAACATGGCCATCACACGATCCTTTCAAACCCGATTCAGGCCATGATTTTAGCTGACTTGACCGATTAGGCTAATTCACCACCAACGTCATAGTTATCTCGATTTACTTTCTAGAGGCTATATATTTGAACCGGGTATGAACGAGATCTTGCTTCTACTCACAAAAAAAGGACGACACCCGCAGACATCGTCCCTAAAACAATTTTCAATTAAGGTCGCTGATCGACAAGCTCACTGCCAGTAACCCGATAAGCCAGCTGGTCGTCGATGGCCTGAACCAGCGGATCAATCATCTCAGCCCACAGCGGATTGGTTGTACCATCCGCTAAGACCCGTTCAGTTCGTCGGAAGTAGACGCGGGCCCCCTTGGCCGGTTGAAGTGCCACTAACTCTGGCAGATCCAGAACGGCCGCCCGGTTACGTTTGTTGATCTGGATATAGTTTATCAGGGCCTTGGCCAGATCCCCCTGGATATCCACAATGTGCTTGTCCGCACCTAGTGGCAGGAAGGAGTTCTCCGGATCACCCACTAGCGTCACGTAGCTCTGCCAGTCATTGTGCACCGGCCAATCGTGCCCGGGATTCTTGCTCAACAGTCGACGTGTCGGCGTATCGATATAGGGCAGGTGATTCTCAATGGCTTGTCCGTCACCCAAATAAGCCGGCGCCTCCTGAAACTGTTGCTGGAGGGCCGCCAACGTTAATGGTGGGTTATCCAACTGCCATTTCACCTGCGCCTGTACCGTCATGACGGTATCAATCTGCACGTGCGTGGCGTTCTTCCATGACGGGCGCCCCTTCTCTGGGGCTGGTAAAGCCAGGAAGATGATCACTGACCCCACCGGAACATCCTCCAGTAGCGACCCTTGGTAGCGATTGCCATGGGCGTGACAGAACGTGTAGAGAAAGTTTGGCGCCCAGACATAAGGATCTTCATTGTCACCACCGACGGCATCCACCCCAATGGTTAGATCGGTCTCGGCCACGTGCACCGGGACCTCTTGACGAACATTGTGAGGAACTAAGAACACCCGAGGGGCATTCGTCAGCAGTTCCGTTAAAGTCTTCTGTTGTTTCATCTTTTCTAACCCAACTTTCTTGACTGACCTATGGTAACAAATATTTAGCGTCGCGTTCGTGGTCGAATGACGTCAAAATCTTGGGGCCGTCTTCGGTCACAACTAAGGTGTGCTCGTACTGACAGCTCAGGCTACCATCGACTGTGTGAATCGTCCAGCCATCGTCATCTGGGCCGGAACATTCGTAGGAGCCCACGTTAATCATGGGTTCAATGGTGATGGTCATTCCCGCCTTGAGGCGTTTGCCGTGACCGGGCTTACCGTAATGGGGCACGTCGGGACTCTCGTGCATCGTCGGCCCAATGCCATGACCAATGTAATCACGAACCACGCCGTAATCCAATTGGTTTTCCGCGTAATCTTGAATGGCAAAGCCAATATCCCCAATCCGGTTACCCACGACTGCCTGGTCAATCCCCAGATAAAGGGCCTTGCGCGTCACGTCCATCAACTTCTGAACCTCAGGAGACGCCTTACCCACCACGATGGCGTGGCACGCGTCGCTCAGGTAACCCTTGTAGTCGATCACCGTGTCGAGCTTGATGAGATCGCCATTCTTAACGATGATGTCCTTGCTGGGACAACCATGACAGATGACGTCGTTGACACTGATACACGTCGAGTACTTGTACCCTTCGAAGTTCAGTTCACCGGGCGTTGCGCCGTGATCCACGATGTATTTGTAGGAAAAGTGGTCGATGTCCCAGGTGCTCATCCCTGGCTGAATGTAGTCTTCTAATTTGTGAAACAAGCCCGCTAAAATGTCGCCAGCGGCCTGCATCCCCGCAATTTCGCGGTCTGATTTTAAAGTAATCATGTGTCCTCCTGTGAAATAAAAATGATTACCTCCCAGTATACGCTTGCGATCGCCTGGCGCCAAAGGAAAAATGGACTGGATAACTACTGAAAAGTTTTGATAAACGTTTTACACTATACCGATACCATTACTAGTTTCAACATAAGCGATGAGGCGTTAGACATCCTATTTAGTCGAAGGGGGCCAGGGATGGAACCAGCCGTGAAGATGTTGTTAGACCGAGCGTTGCTTCTCGGCCTTACAACACGGGTGAATTTGAAGACGCCGACCCTGGCGGCTTCAAATCGAGCGAGAAGCCCACAGGGCTGAAGCGTCCCCACAGCAAATGGAATCCCTGGCAGCCGCAGACGACCAATTTAGGCGGCCCATAGTTAACGCCTCAATCCGTTGACTTTTCAAAGGTGAGATGGTTTGATAGGACTATCTTGAACCACTAAGGAGTCTTACTGATGGATGATTTAACGTTACCCGCTGCGATTACGGCCTTCATCAACACCACGAATGCCAGCGACTCTGCCGGGTTTGTCGCCTTATTTACCCCAGATGCCGTGCTAAATGACTGGGGCACCGAATACCATGGCACAGACGGAATTGCCTCCTGGAACCAGACCGACAACATTGGCAAACAATCGCACTTCGAACTCGCTGACTTTCGTCAGACTGATCCACAGACCTGGATCGTTGATATAGTGGTCACCGGAAATGGCTTCAACGGCACGAGTCCCTTCCAGTTCACCGTTAGCCAAGACCACCTTCAAGAAGTTAAGATTCTACCAGACTAATCCTGAAACTTAGGCGAGCAATCGATGCTCGTCTTTTTATTTGTCGGTAACAACCTTCAAAAATTGTGATATGCAGAAATTACAAACTTTTAGTCAGTAAATAACGCCACATAGGCACGATGTTTTTAACCCGTTGCAACCGTTTCTCCCCGCGGTATGAAGGCCCTAATCGTTTAATCCAATTGTCGCCAAATATTTGACAGTTTGACTATCACCACGCCTGTAAACCACGGGATTATTTTTACGGTTTAATCAATGTGTAAATAAATAGTTTTGTGGTAACATTACCTCTATAAGAAACCATTCGACCGCGGCGTTCTCCTCGGGTTATTTGTCGTTAGCTGCTCGGCCAAAATGAGTGAGGAGAAATGACAATGAATATCCGCAAAATTGAGGACCATTCACAAACTACTAAGCTTCATTTCAAACTTTATAAAGCAGGAAAATTATGGCTAGTGGGCGCAATTGCCTCTGGCGTTCTCGTTGCGGGATTAGGTGTCTCAACCACTGCCAACGCCGCTACGAATGAGGACGATGACAATCTTGCTGAAGTGGCGGATTCCGGGACAGTTCCCCCGAAATCTGTAAAGCTAGCAACATCAACCGCTGATCCAGCTTCGTCTACTGCTGATCTGGTACACTCTGTTGCTAGTCCAGCTTCATCAACCGCTGATCCGGTACACTCTGTTGCTAGTCCAGCTTCATCAACCGCTGATCCGGTACACTCTGTTGCTAGTCCGGCTTCGTCTACTGCTGATCCGGCACATTCTGTTGCTAGTCCAGCTTCATCAACCGCTGATCCAGCACATTCTGGCGCTAATTCGACTCTGTCTGCCGCTGATCCAGCTTCCGATCTTCACACTAATTCATTGCCTAGGATGCTGGCTCCTGTCGCCGAAGATACTCCCGTTGTCAAAACTGGTAAGGATATCAATGGCACACCGGTAACCGGGACCCTTGTCACAAAGCAACCCGCTTTAGCGAATTTTTACGTGAGTCTTGGTGGTAGCAAATATGTTCCCTACAATTCGATGGCCCTAGTTGGATTGGTTCCGTATGACACCGAAAACTTTGCTGATGATGATTTCCCCGAAAGTGTCTACGGCTTTTACGTTATCCTCCCTGTGTCAATCTCAGCGACGTTAAAACATGTTCAAGATGGTGCCGACGCTTACGTCAAAAAGCTTCAGGCCGATGTTAATCCCACAAACGGCGTTCCGTACGTCAATGTCTCAACTCTCACCGTCTCTCAGCTCAGCAACACCAGCGACGACCGTCAGGTGTTCTACTTCAAACCAAACGCCGAAGCCCAATTCACCGGTAAGGACGGCATACGGGGATTTTCTAGCCAAATTCACATGGAGACCCTAGTTTCCACGGCACCTTCAACTAATCCTCAAACATACACTTCTTTAACAGTTAATAACCCCAGTGGAACGCCAATTGAGTTGGCAACTACCGACGTACTTTACATGGGAATTGGTGATCAAACCTATGCCAACACCAATAGCGGCTATATGAGTCTCAATGCAGTCAACCTTTTTGGACCTAATGCGGCTGACTGGCCGGATACTAACTTAGTTGGTATTTGGAAAAATAACGGGGCCGACGTAAACGCCAACTACGGAAAACTCGATTACGTCGCGATTCAAGTAAAGAGTAACTATCAGGTTAGCTTGGTCGCTAACCCCTCAAAAACGATATATAGCGGTACCCTCTATACCGGCGCCCCTGGAACCCAGATTAACCCTGCCGAATTGATGAGTACCACGGTCGATAAAAAATACACAAGTCGTTACTGGCGGCCGCAATACATGGGAACCGATCCCAACAATCCCGTCGCTCAGGCACGCCCGACCACGGCCCTGTTAGAGCCGACCAAAATTGACTTGACATCCGTCAGCGATACGACACCCGTTCCCGGTCAAACTTACTATTTCTACACAAATTATATTCAAACTAAGCTTGATTCTAGTGACAAAACCTTTTATGCCGGAAATAAAAACAGCTGGGATCCTGCCGATACTTTAAAGGGACTTGCCCCTGATGGTAGCCCGTTAACGGTAGATCAGGCTATCGCCGGTAACACACCTGACTTGGGAAAAATCATCATGACGATTAAAGATAGTGCTGGTAAGGTTATCACGCAAGCCGATCTACAAAAAGCTATACAGAAGCCTGGAACCTATACTGTGACCTACGAGTATGACGACGCGCAAGGCAATAACAACCATTATGTTTCAGGATCTCAAATAATTTCGACGATTGCCACATCGACAATCACTGTCAAGCCAGCCGCCAGCACCTTAACCGTAGCGGACCAATCTATCACGGCCGGAACCAAGTGGACGCCAACCGACGCCATCACTGGCCAAACAGCTGTCGACGGGACTCGCATTGCCACACCAACTATAGGCACCGCAGCCGATGGTTCCAAGATTGCGGTTACTATCATGGACAGTGACAATAACACGCTCGACCCAGCAACCTTTGATGCTAGCACGCCCGGGACTTATACCCTGACCTACACGTACACAGATGCCAACGGTAATGTCGTGACCCCCGATCAGGTTACACTGACCGTCAACGCGCCGACAATTCCCGATAGCGGTAGCAATACCTCGACGGGAAACACTAATACAAACAATCCAACGACCGATCCCGGGTCGACGGGTACTGGTACGACAACGCCGGATAAGCCGACGACGCCTTCTAAACCAACGACACCAGCCAAGCCAATATTGAAGACCGTTCACGCCCCTCAGGTTACGCCTGTACCCAAACACCCCGGTGAACACCAACACCCAACGTCTATGGGTACTGCACCCGCAAAGGGCGTTCAAACGACCGGTGGACATGCGATGACGACCTCAGCGAATGCTGAGCAATCGGCCAACAGTGCTACTCTGCCACAAACTAGCGAACAGAACACACCGTGGCTAGCCGAATTGGGACTCGTTTTGTTATCCTTAAGCCAAACTCTCGTGATTCGCCGGAAACAAGATTAACTGAACAGAATTCCTAACGCGTTGCGGTCATCAGGCTGTGACGCGTTTTTCTTGTAAGATTACTGCAATCACCTTACATTGGTGCAAGCGGTGCCCCATGAAGTCCATAAAAAAGCAAATTTTAAATGGCGAAACTATTCTGCCAATTCCTAGAGAAATTGAAGCTAGCGTTGACTACTACGATGTCTATTCGGGTCGAAACGAAGCCATTGTTTATTTACCTAGAATTCCAAATCCCTTTAACAACGCTGAATTTATTAAAAACCATCAACATGCCTTGCTTCAAGACGATCTACTTAACGCCTATTTACGACATGACGGCTTCTAACTGCTATCGAAGAGCGCTCCCCCTACTAGTACTAACGAAATCCGCCGCCAGTTTTTCGCAGGTTTTTCAAAAACTTTTTTCAAACTGTGAAAACTCTTAGAACAACGGGGGTTTGGTCACGATTTCATAAGAAAATTACTCATTTCTTTTTAATTTTCCTGTTTACAAATCAAAAAAAGATGCTAGTATAGGTTTCACAAGATAAAAAACGGAGGAAAGACAAGTACGATTCGTCAACCTGCCAGTGAGTTGGGAGCTAGTGAAAACCCAATCAGCGTTGACCTATCCGAATAACACTTTCTTAGTTGCTGACCGAACCAACCTTGGTTGAAGTAAGTTAAGCCGTGACCGATACGTTACCATCGGTGGAGTATGATTGTACTCCAATTGAGCTGGTCTATTTGAGATAGACAACTTGGGTGGTACCGCGAAAGTAGCCTTTCGTCCCTTGATTTTCTGAGGGGACGGAAGGCTTTTTCTTTTGTCTTAATCCAACACGTAAAGGAGAAATGGACCATGCATTTAATTATTCCAGAATCATACGAACCAAAGCTGTCGGTTAAAGAAACGCAAAAGGCTATCCGGTACATCCGTGAAACCTTCCAAGACGAATTCGGTGACCAATTAAATCTGTCACGGCTGTCCGCACCCATGTTTGTCGACAAGGCCACTGGGCTGAACGATAACTTGAACGGGGTTGAAAAACCAGTCTCCTTTACCATGGCTGACATGGGCGACGCGCAGATTGAAATCGTCCACTCCTTAGCTAAGTGGAAACGGGTCGCCTTGAAGCGTTACGGCTTTGACCTGCACGAAGGTCTCTACACCAACATGAATGCCATTCGTAAGGACGAAGACCTGGACAACTACCACTCCGCTTACGTTGACCAATGGGACTGGGAAAAGGTTATCACCAAGGAAGAACGGACGCTCGACACGTTGAAGCAGACCGTTCGGACCATCTTCAAGGTGATTAAGCACATGGAACACGAAGTTTGGTATAAGTTCCCCCAAGCTGTTCACCACTTACCCGATGAAATTCACTTCATCACAACGCAAGAATTGGAAGACCGTTACCCTAAGTTCACGCCTAAAGAACGGGAGAACGCCATTACCAAAGAACTTGGCTGTGTCTTCTTAATGAAGATCGGTGGCGAATTAAAGAGCGGCAAACGTCATGATGGCCGGGCCCCTGACTACGATGACTGGGAATTAAACGGCGACATTCTCTTCTGGTACGAACCCCTGAACAAGGCAATGGAAATCTCCAGCATGGGGATTCGGGTCGACGCCGACTCACTGCGTAAACAACTCAAGTTGGCTGACGCCGAGGACCGTTTGACCCTGCCTTATCACCAAATGGTCTTAAACGAAGAAGTCCCATTCACCATCGGTGGTGGAATTGGCCAATCCCGTCTATGCATGTTGTTACTGGGTAAAGCCCACGTGGGTGAGGTGCAAGCTTCCCTCTGGCCACAAGAAATGATCGACAAATGCGAAGCTGCTAACATTCATTTACTGTAAACAAATAGCCACGACTCGCCCTTTACTTGGCGGATCGTGGCTTTTATTTAGAAAAGATCTAAGGGTTGAAAGCACTCAAATAGACTACAGCCCTTGGGATACTTGAACTGAAGCTGGTTAAAATAAACTTTATACTTCATTGAGCCTTACCAAGCAACCTGACCAGGTTGCTTGGTAAGGCTTTCATAAATTCGTCGAAAATCATGTTCAATAGCGTTTCACTCATGTCAATTTTTTTAGCTATACCAGTTAGGATCTTCATCAACCAATCCAAGGCATTAGTGAACGAAATTTCTGGTAGGGGTCGGGAATATTCGAAAAATATCCCGCCAAAGGTTCGATCATCTTGATTCTCTCGTTGTGCTAAGGCCAAAATATCATAGCCCATTAGGGTCAGAGCCATGTGGCCACAAAACCCGTCGTAGCTTTGAATCTGGGTTTTATCGAATTGAAGATATTGTTTAGCAACTTTGAAATAACCCTCAATCTGCCAGCGACGAGCATACATTTGAATAATCTCTTGCGGGTGAAGGTCAGTTTTCGTGGTTCCCAAGACCAGATAATCATTAGGATGCCCACATTTTATGACGAAGACTAATTTGACAGGCATTAAATGCCCCTCGACGTCAAAGGTAACGATGGGACTATACAAGTAGTGGGCCTTGGTCGGCCACTTACTACGTTGAAGCTGGTTATATAGCGTTTTTACATCCATTTGGCGGCCCCGGTACCGGAAGTAAACCTTCTTAGATTTTTTCAACATGCCAATGCCATAACGTCCACGCTTCAGTAGCTCAGCGAACATATGTGGAGATGCAAACCAACTATCAAAGAGCACGTAGCGGGCCTTAATACCAGCCCCCACCGCGGCATCCACCAGTTCCAAAGCAACGTCATTCATCTTTCATTGTGCTTGCGCACGACGGCGAGCCGCCAAAGTCCGGCAATCAAATTTTTTAAAGATGCCAATTTGGTTTTTAGGATGACTGGAGGACATTAAAGCGAAGCGGATGGGAAGAAAGGTATTACCATCGCTCCATCCCAAAGTTAGGGTGCGAAATCCCTTGAAGTACACTTGTTTATCGTGGTCGAAGACCCAAGCTAGTAGCTCAGTTTTCTTAGAAAACTCGCGCTTAAATAAGGAATCATCGAGGATGAGTGCTTGGCGGCGTCTTGAATCTGTAAAATGATGGACGTATTGAATAAGCCGGACTGCCAGGAGTGTAACCAGGCGTTGCCAGTTGGTTCGTGGATCATTCAAGCAATTTCGAGCAGTCTTTTTTGAAAAATCCGTTGCGGTCGCCCGAAAGATTGAGTAACGGTGAAAAATTATACCTAAAAGCCATTCAAGTAGGATTGGGACAGGTGTCCCCTTGGTTTTAAGGATGTTAGCACGACGAAGTGCGACGGGTAACTGGACCAATTTAGAAAAATGTTTAAAAGAGTAGTGAAAATCAGAGGTTGAATGATGTATAAGACATGGGCATAGATTCTCCTTGTATATTGGTTTTAGACGACTCAATTATACAAGCATGGAGTAATCCATGTCTATTTTTGTACAGTAAAGCCCCGGCTCGCTGGGGCTTTACTGTACATTATTGACTTTCAACGGTTAGTTAACGATATCAAACCAGTCACCTGAATTTTGTATTATCCCCCAAAGTTTATCTGGTAATTTCATATTATCTAATTGAGAGACATGCAGCTGTTGTTCAATATCTGACGTTTCTCCTGACTTTACCTTTTCAGCCCAATCGGGATTCATTATTAATCCATGTGCAATTGCAGCAAGGTCCAGGCCATCGTCCAATGCTTCTTCAGCCTGATCTGGTGTATCCAAAGAACCAGCTGAAATTAATGGAATACGATGATTAATGTATTTAACTAACGTTTCAAGATAGGTAGCATCCTCATCTGAATTACCAATCGGCTTGGAAGTCAACACACTATTTAATGTTACATGAACATAATCAATATCTTTCTTAATCAATTCATCAATCAAAGCTAACGAATCATGTAGACGCAAGCCGCCATCAAGGTGTTCTTCAAGCGTAATACGATAGCCTAAGACAAAAGGTTTTTTAGCATAAAGTGCAATTGTCGATTTTATTTCGTCAACAACAGCTAGGGCGAAGCGCATTCTATTTTCAAGCGAACCACCCCATTGGTCGTGTCTCTTATTATAGTATGGTGAGAGAAAATTTTGGAAAAGAAAACCAAAAGCCCCATGTAATTCAACACCATCGAATCCGGCAACAATTGCTCTTCTAGTGGTATCGCCAAATGCTTTAATAATCTCCAAAATTTCTTTCTCAGTTAAAGCTCGGGGACTAAAAGCCTCAACAAAGGTACTTTCTTTTGTTAAAACTGGACTAGCACTAACGATGTCTTTTGGATCTACTAAATTTGTGTTAGTTTTATTTCCCGCATGTAATATTTGTAAAATTGCTTTAGCCCCACCACTCTTAGCAGCATCTGCCAAACGTGCAAGGCTCGGAATAAACTTGTCATCATAACCGGCAAACTGATCACTGAAACCAATAGCGTTTGGTGCAACTGAAGTCGATCCAGTAATTACCATCCCCATTCCGTTAACTCGACGACGATAATATACCATCTCTTGATCAGAAACCGTACCATCAGCGTTTCCAGACCACGTAGTCATGGGTGCCATAACCATATGATTCTTAAGGGTAAGCCCATTCTTAAAACTAAAGGGAGCAAGAGTTTTCTTATATTGTGTTGTCATATATATCTTCTTTCATGATTGCGTACTTTTTCGAAATCTTAAATCTATTTATTTTTGTTTATGAACTTGAAATTTATCCATCTTCCACAGCTCATCAACATGATCAGCATCCATTTCACCACTTTTGAATTTGGCAATATGATCCTCAAAGGTATCAATTTTATATTCCAGTAAGTTTCGAGTTCGTTTCATTTCAGCAGACTTTTGATTTAATTTCTCGAGCTGTTCCTGTAGAATAGCCTTTTGAGCTGGCTCGTTTTCTCCACTTTGATTTAACTTCGCAAATTCAATTAAGGCTTCCATAGATAGGCCAGCGTCTTTTAAACATCTCACTAAAAATAACCAATCCAAATCTACGGGGCGATAATCACGGTACCCATTCTTATCACGCTTGATTGGTGGAATCACACCAATTCGTTCATAGTAACGTAAAGTGTCGGATGAAAAGCCAATTAATTTTGAAACATCCTTTCTATTAATGAAACTCACCTGCTTTCTTAATTGATAAAGATATCATAAACCCTGCACCTAACTCCTTAGCAAGAGAAATTTTAAATTTTACTATGGCCTTATCAGGCTACTAGATAAGGCTTCACATTAAAAAAAGACTGTTTTTTCCACCACAACTCAAGTAGCTCATGAGTTGTGGTCTATTTTGGTGCTTTCAACCTTTAGGAAAAGATCTTGATGCTTTCCTGTACGTACCAAACTCAAAATTAACCCCTTGTCATAGATAAAATACATCAAAAGCCAATCTGGTTCGATGTGCAATTCACGATATCCTCTCAGCTACCCTGCCAAGGAATGATCATGATGTTTTGATTGTAAAATTTCACGATCATCAACAAAAATCTCATGAACTGCTGCCACTAATTTCTCTTTTGAATAACGGTTTTTTATCACCATTCGCTTTAGATCACGTTTAAACTTTGCGGTTTGCCTAATCGTTCTTAGTTTTGAGGTCATGGTTAATTTGGTTCTCCGACGCCTCAACCGACTCAAAGGTTTCCTCAACACCCTGTTCTGTTTCAGCCATTGCCTGTCTGGTATCCGGATTCCATGCCGGCCGGAATGGAAGAGCTTGTTCCGCTACACTTTGTTTTAAAAATAAAGTAATAGCTGTCGTCATCTCCAATCCTAAACTCTTAAACAGTTTCACAGCCTCTTCCTTATCTTATGCATCAATTATTGGATATCATATCTCAATTTTTATATTTAAGTGTCCTCAGGTATTTACCAACATTTTACACAACCGCAATCCCTCCTTTACACCAATTCGATACGATGAATCCTAACCGCTGTCACCTTGTGGCAGACTTACTCGTTCTAGAAAGAAGGACCTTGCGTGTTAGAAATCATTAAAGCGGTCATCTTGGGTATCATCGAAGGGATTACGGAGTTCCTGCCGATCAGTTCCACCGGCCACCTTTACTTAGCCGACGCCTTCGTAAAGCTCAATGAACCCACGGCCTTTATCAATATGTTTATGGTGGTTATCCAGTTGGGTGCCATCTTGGCGGTAGTTGTGATCTACTTCAACAAGCTCAATCCTTGGGCGCCACGGAAAAGCCATCTGGAACGTCACGAAACCTGGGTACTCTGGGTCAAGGTCATCATTGCCGTTCTGCCAGCGATCATCGTGGGCCTGCCATTAAACGACTGGATGGATGCGCACCTGACGAGCTGGCAAGTCATCGCAGGAACCTTGATTGTCTACGGCATCCTGTTCATTGTGATTGAAACCTACAATAAAACCAAGCGGCCCCGTTACACCGATCTCAACCAACTCCCAGTAAAGATGGCGGTCCTGATCGGCCTCTGTCAAGTGCTGGCCATGGTCCCCGGGACCTCACGCTCCGGTGCCACCATCTTAGGTGCCATCTTACTGGGAACGTCACGCTACGTGGCTACCGAATTCTCTTTTTTCCTGGCCATTCCCACCATGCTGGGTGCCTCTAGCTTAAAAGTTTTGAAGTACCTCATCCATGGTAACCACTTCACCGGCATGCAGCTGGCGGTGCTGACGACCGGGACTGTGGTATCTTTTCTCGTCGCCTATCTGGCCATTAAGTTCCTTCTCAGCTACATTCGTAACAACGATTTCAAGCTCTTTGGGTGGTACCGCATTGCCCTTGGAACACTGGTAATTGCTTATTTTGGGTTACTCAACTAATTATCTGACCCCAATATTGCCAGTTTGTTACAAGTTATGTGACAGCCGTTTGTAATATTTGAATGGCTGTTTTTTGATTTCTTAAGAACTTCTTAAGCCCGGTATCATAGGATCCTCAAGGAATTGAAGGTCCAACACTAATCAGGGCCAACTCTAACTCCCCAGATGTTGTGAAGTCCTTTTAACTGCCCGGTAACCGGCTGTTAACATGTTTGCAACATTTCTCCGGTATACTGCAATTAGCAATTAAGGGATGAGGAAGTTATCGAAATGTCAAAATTTAAAATTAAAATCGCAACATTATTATTACTATTTGGCTTCTCCTTCGGGACTCTTACCGATGTGACGGCCAACCTCATGCCTGAAACCACGACTACGGCTCAGGCATCGAGCAAGGTCTCCAAGAGCCAGGCAAAGAAAATCGCCGAAATCAATAAGAATCTTTCGAAGAAACAAAAAGCTGCTAAGAAATGGATCGCTAAGCGCGAATCCGGCTACAACTACTCCGCTCGTAATGGTCGTTGTTACGGTCGTTACCAATTACTGAAGTCTTACCTGCACGGTGATTACTCACCTGCTAACCAAGAACGGGTTGCCAACAACTACGTCAGTGGTCGTTACGGCACTTGGACGAAGGCTAAGCGTTTCTGGCAGAGTCATCACTGGTACTAGAATAGCGTCGGCTGTTCGTACCTTATCGCTACATAGCACAAATCATCAGGGTTCTTGTTTGGACATAGAATTGACTGAGTAACTGACCGACTAGCTGGGGCTAGCCGGTTTTTTATTTTGCGCTAATGGTCGATAACGGCTAAACTAGACTTCAAACTTATCTGGAGAAAGGATCAGCCAATGTCTAAGAAAATCTGGGCCACTAGTCTAATAGTCATTCTGGCCAGCCTCACGTTGACGGCCTGTGGGGCCAAAACAACCGCCACACCTCGCAAGACCCAACCAACGACCACCAAACCGAAAGTAAAACCACTGACTGTCTCGGAACTGCAACACGACGAGTGCCTGACTTATGCCGCCATCATCTACTTTGCCGTTCACCATACCAAGTTGCCACGCTGGCAAGAGGTCGCCGACATGAAAGCTGGCTGGCAGATCGAGATCTATCCCCATCAAGGCCGTCGCAAGTATCTGGTCTGGCCCGACCAACACATCACTAGCGCCCAGAAGAACTTGGCTCCCAACTGGTTTACCCTGAAAGACCAACAAGTCATCTACGACAGCTTCATCGTCCATTCCTTTCGCAAGGACCAAACGGCGACGACGACGCTGCCGAAGATCGTCAAGCAACTCAACCGCGACCATGCCGAGAAGGCCGTCCGGCACATGCCCCATAAACTAGCAGTCGTCAATCATGTCAAATAACACCAACAGGCACACCGCGAGATTCTCCGGTGTGCCTGTTTTGGTAACTAGCTGGCGACGATCTGGGCTAAACGTGTCAGGTTCTGTTGAAAAGCCCGCTTCGCAATCGGAGCCATTAATTTTACGGGTAAGCCGGTGCTATCCGGAACGTACAGTGCCTCTTGAATCAACGTTCCTGCTTCCTGTGCCGTGAGGGTAAAGACCAGGCGATAAGCCAAGCGTCCCTGCGTACTCCGGTAAGTCACTTGATCATCCGTTGCCGTCACCGCAAGCCGTTCGTGCTGATTCAGGGCTGCCCCTTGCCGCTTAATCTCGAAGGCATTTGCCCCCGATGTCACCGTCGTAATGTCGGGCACCCACTTCAATAGTGCCCGCGGGTCGGCCAGGACCTTTTGGACAGTTGCGACCGGCGCCTGGGCCAGAACCTCATTGGTAAAAACTGCTATGTTTGTCATGCTAAGAACCTCCTTTAGTTGATGACCCCATTCTAGCGGGTCTCACCAAAGGGTTAAAATCAGTATCCTGATATTTAGAAATGATCGTATATTTTTTCGTGGAAGAGTTTTGTGAGGAGTCTTTCCGATTGGTGAAAGTCCGTATTAGCCAGCCGCTCATTGCGATCCGCGATCACGGCTAACAGATGGTAATCGTTAGCTAATAGATAATGGGAGTTATGGTCAGTCGCAAACTGAATCCCCGCCACCAGCCGTTGCATGGCATCGTGGTCCCGCTGAGCCTCAAAATCCAGGAGAGCTGCTAAGTAAAACAAAATGTTTAGATTTTCTTCGTAAGGACTGGTGGTCAGAGCTGCCAGCGCCGTGGCGACGAGCTTCTGGGCTTCCGTCCGCCGCTGCTGGCGTCCCCGTACTAAGGCCAGCGACACCTGAGCGATTCGAGTCAGTGTTGTTGTCCGCCCACTCACCGCACTCGCCAAGCTCAACCGAAAGTTCCGACCCGCAGCGTCGAGGTTGGGGCCAAGCTGAACATCTGTGACGCCTAGATAATAGTAATAGGCCTGGGTCTGTTCGTCGGAATCAATCGCCGCAACCACGTCGTCTTGTTTCAGAAAAGCATGAAGTTCCGCATAGCGATGTTGATTGCAGAGTTCCTCAATCCGCTGGTTAAACGTCACCTGAGGCCCTACTTGAAAATTTTGGGCCAGACTAATCTCGTTTAGACTGATTGCCAATCGCTCACACAACCGCATCAAGAGGGCGGCATTGGGCATGTACCGGTCATTTTCAATTGCCGACAACATCGACTGCGCACAAATATTCTGAGCCACCTCACGCTGGGTGATCTGTCGTTGCTGGCGAACCTGTTTGAGTGTCGTGCCAAGACTCATGGTCGTAGCCTCCTTTGCTTGTTGCTTTGATTATACTGAACTGAACCCTTTTGCCAATGATTGACCACCGTACAATAAAAATCAATTTGACGTGGGGTTAACGATTAAACATCGATTAAGACCACTAGCTAATCATTTTAGAGTTATGAATATCTTGTTAGACTAGAGTAAAATCCACAGTGCCGAGAAAGAAGTCCATCCCCATGACCCACTACTCATTGAAAATAATCACAACAATCGGTCTACTGGTCCTCACCCTAGCCGGTTGCCAGTCGCCATCCACGACTTCGGGCTATCAACCCGACCACACCATCAAAGTCGGTCAACGCCGCAAGACCACCTTCGCCTTGGTTTCGAGTGCTGAAAATTCCACCACCAATTATCACCGCCAGTACGGTTATATCGAAGATATCGGCGACGGACGTGGCTACACCGCTGGGATTATTGGGTTTACCACGGCCAACGGCGATCTCCGTCAAGTCATCCAACGTTACGTCCATTTGAAACCTAATCATAATGAACTCAAACCTTATTTGCCCGCCCTCAGGGACGCAGTGGGGTCATCTACCCATCATGGACTCGGCCGGCCTTTTATCAAAGCTTGGCATCAGGCTGCCAAGGACCCCCAGCTCACCCAAGCTGAAAATTACATTTTAGATGCCGAGTACCTGAATCCCGTGTTGCGCGCGGCCAAGCAAGATAATCTGAGTCCGCTAGGACAATACATCTATTACGATGCCATGGTGGTTCACGGTCCTGGCAAGGACAAGAGTAGCTTCGGTGGCATTCGCCGTCAGGCCAAGCGACTAGCTAAGACACCTCGTCAAGGCGGTAATGAGACCCACTATCTCCAAGCCTTTCTCAAAGCCCGCACACCCATCATGCGCCAAGAGGCTGCCCATCACGACCTCTCTCGGCTGAACGCCCAGCGCCAGTTTATTCGCGACAAAAATTTTCAACTCCAGCGCCCCTTAAAATGGCAAATGTATGGCGACCATTACCATCTCAACTAAACACAAAGGACCGTTTCCCTCAATCGGAAACGGTCCTTTCATTTCGTTCATATTCAAAATTCCCATGACAACTTACGACACACTGTTGGTCAGCGTCCAGGTAATCGTCCCCGAATAACTATCGGCAACCACACTACCAGAAGCCTTCAAAACCAGGCCGTTACTAGTCGTCCACCCACTTGAGATATCTACGGGTAGATGATCCCCAGTCGTATGGGTCAACACGGGCGACGCCGTCTTCCCAATCGGCGTCGCAATCCCGCTATTCCGGTAGGCCACGGTGGCGGCCAATTGCTTTCCAGTCTTATCTCCCGTGAAACCAGAATCGCCCAGTTGGGCCATCAAGGTCCATTGGGATCCCAAGCTCCGATTGTCTTGAACCGCCAAGCTCTGGTCGGCAGTTGCCGCGTAAGTGGTGGCAATCCCCGTCAAGACGTGGCTCCCGAAATCAACACTACTGGGAAGTGACGACACATTTTGAAGACAACCCTTCTCGACTGATCTTCCGCCCTTTCCAGTGTTATTTTGAACACAGACTTCCTGTTAAATTCCTTATTCAGACCAGGCAGACTACCCCTCGTCAGCCTTCATTTAGCCATTTTTAAAATTGTCCAAAACAAAATAATTGTGGCGGTTATTAGTTAAGACTCTCTTTCTTGCCAAAATTGGATTCAAAAAAAGCCAGCCGCAAATTTTGCGACTGGCCAACTTACATCTAGTTATTTTCCTTTGTCTGAACAATCTTCCCCGCTGTTCCAGTGTTGATCAGGTTCTCGATCCGGTCTAGTAGCATCAACAGCCACCCGAAGGCCAAAACAAACGCCATCATCTCAAAAGCTGTCAATGAGAAGTAGCCGACCCACCGGAAGAGCACTTCCGCGACAAACAGCGCCGCGCCGACTCCATAGGAGAGATACAAGAATTCCTGGGTAACCTGCGGGAGCAGCCAGCGAACGCCCACAATTAGCGCAATGATGAGGTAGACCAGAAAGGTGGCCACCTGATCATGCAGGGCGTGAGACGATACGTTGTTGGGAAAGACCCCAACGAGTCCCAGATCCACCGCCGTCAACGTTAACAAGATACGGAGAATCCATAACTGACGAGACTTGGGGAAAAACTCCTGGAGACTGACAAAGAGGTAGTCGATGAGGGCAATCATCAGTAACGCCGCAAAGATCAGCGTGGCATTGAATTGCCACCCACTCGAAGACGCATTGTTCGTTCCCAAAAAGCTCAGGTTGTGTTGCCACCAATACCGCTGGTTGTTCACCGCCATCGCAATAACCACCCCACTAATAATGACCAGGGTCAAAACGGTCGTCAGAACCCCTGCATCCACCATCAAGGCAAAATACACCATGACGAGGTTCACGACCGCACTGAAGACCATGAAAATCACACTGGCCGTGAAAATATCAAAGATGGCCCCCTTGAAAAGGGTGCCGAGAAGCCACATGCTTCCACTCAACATGAGCACCACAATTAGGGCAAAGGACAGCACAATCACCGGAAAATTTCGCCAATAGATATTCTGGGTGAAATGATTGCGCGGATTGTTACGGTCCCGGATGAAGAACCCCGCAAACAACAGGGTTCCCACGACCGTCCCAATGACAATGATCCCCGTCGCCAGTGAGTTCTCGCCCACCAACTGAACCGCGTGTAATCCCTGACTAATGCAGTAGATAAAATACCCGATCGCCGATAGGAGAGCCAGCACCAACGGCCACACCAACACGCGACCTTGAAAAATCTGAAGCCGCGGTTCGGCGAATTGGACCACGAGGCGGTCCCGCTTCACCACCAGCTTCACCGGTGTGTCCTGATCCAACTTGAGCTGATCACTCACGTCAGTTGGTAATTTCAATTGAAACTCGTCTTTCTTCATGCCGTCCCCCATTAATTTCGTTATACAATGATCCTTATTATAACAAAGACCCTCACCAATGAAGCGAAAGATTTAGGGGCACACCTACGGCTAACCAAAAGGGACCGAGATAGATTCTCGGTCCCCACGTATGTCTCACACGGACGCCCCAAGGCAGCTAATTCCACCTTTGGTCACCTGCCATGACACAAGCGTCTAGTCGTCAGCATGAACGTCAAAAGCTTTCAACAACATGTCCTGAACACCCGGAGCATCAGGATCATGCATCCCCTGGCCCTTATCCAACGCCACCAGGCTAGCCATTTCATCGTCCGTCAACGTAAAGTCAAAGATATCCAGGTTACTCTTAATCCGTGCCGCGTGGACCGACTTAGGAAAGACAATAATTCCTAGTTGATTTTCAAAACGGAGAATAATCTGGCCCACATCCTTGCCGTACTTCTTAGCCAATGCCGTGATCACCGGATCAGTCAACAGGGATTGATTACCTTGGCCCAGGGGTGCCCAGGCTTCTACCTTGACGTCTGCGGGGTCTAACAACCCGCATAAGGCCTTCTGCTGGGTATATGGGTTCCATTCTACCTGATTGACGGCTGGCATCGTGGTGAAGCTAGGAACGAACTTCTGCCAGATCTTGGGTGTCATGTTGGAAACTCCGATCGACCGAATCTTTCCAGCTTTTTGGGCCTCTTCCATGGCCCGCCAAGCACCCGGCACGTCGCCATAGGGTTGGTGAATCAGGTAAAGATCCAGGTAATCCATCCCCAACTTCTTCAAAGAAACATCGATGGCTTTCTTAGCGGGTTCGTAGCCAAAGTCTTGGAGCCAGAGTTTGCTGGTTACCCAGATATCTTCACGCGCCACGTCACTGTTGGCAATGGCTTGGCCAACTTCATTTTCATTAAAGTAAGCCACGGCCGTATCGATGTGCCGGTAACCGGCCTTTAAGGCCTCCGTAACAGCCTTGTAAGTCGACCCATCGGCGGGAATTTGGAAAGTCCCAAAGCCAATTGCCGGAATCTCATGGCCATCATTTAATTTAATCGTCGGTGTTGTCATTAGTCGTTGCTTCCTTTCTTCAATTGGGCCAGGCTGGCGCCAAAGATCTGTTCGATCGTGACTGGATCACGGTGATCGAAGAACTGGCTCTCGTTGCGGTCCAAGCTCGTCATCAGTTTCATTTCAGCCGGGGTGAGTTCAAAATCAAACACATCCATATTCTCAATCATTCGTTCACGATGGACGGACTTGGGAATAACGGTAATGCCGCGTTGGAGCAGCCACCGCAAGATGACCTGCCCCGTGGTCTTACCGTGAGCCTGGGCAATCTGCGCGATGGTGTCATTGGTAAAGACGCCATGCTTCCCCTCGGCAAACGGCGCCCAAGCTTCAACACGAACGTCCTCACCTTGGTTAAAGGTCACTTCAGTCGACTGTTGATACCAAGGGTTAACCTCGATCTGGTTAATCACAGGTTGCACATCCATGGTTAATTCCAAATTCTTCAGTTGGTCGGCATAGAAGTTCGACACGCCGATCGCCCGAATCTTACCGGCATGGTAGGCTTCTTCTAGGGCCCGCCAAGCCCCCATGGTGTCGCCATAAGGTTGGTGCAACAGGTAAAGATCCAAGTAATCCAGACCCAAGCGTTCCAAGGAGGCATCGATACCAGCCTTAGCTCGTTCATAGGTGAATTCGGACACCCACAATTTAGAGGTAATGAATAACTCTTTCCGGTCAATGCCACTCTTCTTAATGGCCCGACCCACGGCTTCTTCATTTTGGTAGGCAGTTGCGGTGTCAATCAGGCGATAGCCCACCTCTAAGGCATTGGTGACGGCGTCCTCACAGTCTGTCAAGTCCGGCACTTGGAACACCCCAAAGCCAAGTTGTGGCATCTTCACGTCATTCTTCAAAGTAATCATTGGTACAGTCATATGAACAAGTTCCTTCCGTTTATCTGATGTCACCACTATAGTCTCAAACCAATCGGTTGAAAATTACCAGATAAGCATGCTAGTATACGAGTAGCGTATACTAGGAGCTGAGCAGATGTTAGATAACTACTTATTAGAAGAATTGGCGACCTTCGCCACCACTGGTACCCTAGCGGAAACCGCGGCAAAACTGAACGTCACGCAACCCACGGTGACCCGCGGCATGCAAAAACTGGAAGACGATCTGGGCGTCCAACTCTTCATTCGCCAACCCAATCGGATCACACTGACGGCCACGGGTGAGCTGGCCGCTAAGGAGGCCCACCGACTGATTACCGCTAACCATGAGGCTGTCGAACGCATTCGCCATTTTGAACAGAGTCAGCGATCCCTACGACTAGCCGCGACGGTGCCGGGACCACTGATCTTGTTAGACACGCTCGCCGAAGAATTGCCAACCACGGTGTCGCTTGAACATCGACTTCTGCCAACCGTTTCGGCCCAACTCTTGTTACACAACAACTATGACCTCCTCTTTACCACGAGGCCCCTTAAGGATTCGGTAATCGCCACGCAACGCATTGGCGTCGAAAGACTGGCGGTCGCCCTCAATCGTTTCATGATTCAGGCCAACCAATCCACGGTCACTTTCGCCGATCTGGCTGGCCTCAGCTTCGTGGTCGCCAGCGATATTGGGACGTGGCGCAATATTATTCAAAGTGAGATTCCGCATGCCAAGTTCTTCTATCAGGAACAACGATCGGCATTGGCCGAAATCACCAAGTATTCGGACTTCCCTTACTTCACCACTAACCTCGGCGGCACGGATGTCAAGCTACCAGCTCCCGATAACGACAGTGATGACGATAACCGCGTTCGCCGTCCCATCTCCGATGACAGCGCCCAACAGCCTATCTATGCCGCCTATCTCCGGGGTAACGAATCCCGAGTGCGTCCCGTCCTGACGACCTTGAAGACCCACTGGCCAGCCGACTAGTCCCTATAGTGTGGGGTGAACATCCTTTACTTAGTTCGCGAAAAACTTTAGTATTTACAATGTAAACATTTTTAAGGAGGAAAACTATCTATGAAATCTACTGTCTTTATGGAACCGGGCAAAGTTGCCATTGAAAATGTCGACAAGCCTGCGCTTCAAGCCGACGACGATGTCATCATTCACGTTGTTCGGACCTGCGTCTGTGGCTCTGACCTGTGGGCCTACCGTGGACTAGAAGATAAGGCTAAGCACTCCGAAAATACGGGGCACGAAGCCATCGGGATTGTCGAAGAAGTCGGTTCTGCCATCACCACGGTCGTACCTGGTGACTTCGTCATTGCGCCATTTACACATGGCTGTGGTCACTGTGCTGCTTGTCGTGCCGGCTTCGACGGCGGGTGCCAGAACCACACTGACAACTTTAGTGCCGGTGTCCAGGCCGAATACATTCGTTACCAACACGGTGAGTGGGCCCTCATCAAGATTCCTGGCCAACCAGCCGACTATTCCGAGGACATGCTGGACTCTCTGTTAACCTTGGCTGATGTCATGGCCACCGGCTATCATGCCGCTCGCGTGGCCAACGTCAAGACAGGTGACACGGTAGTCGTTGTCGGTGATGGTGCCGTTGGTCTGTGTGGCGTGATTGCCGCTCAGATGCGTGGTGCCAAGCGAATCATTGCCATGAGTCGGCACGGAGATCGGCAAAAATTGGCTACTGAATTTGGGGCAACGGATATCGTGGCTGACCGTGGTGACGAGGCCGTTGCCAAAGTCATGGCTCTGACCAACAATGCTGGTGCCGATGCCGTTCTCGAATGTGTCGGTACTGAATTGTCCAACGACACGGCCATGAAGGTTGCCCGTCCCGGCGCCATCGTCGGCCGGGTAGGTCTGCCTCATGAACCTAAGATGGACATGACCAACTCCTTCTACAGCAACACGATCATTGCCGGCGGCCCCGCTTCGGTTACCACCTATGACAAGCAAGTTCTGTTGAAGGCCGTTCTGGATGGCGACATTCACCCTGGTAAGGTCTTCACCCAATCCTTTAGTCTCGATGATATCGACGCTGGTTACCAAGCCATGACTGACCGTAAGGCAATTAAAGCTTTGATCAAGGTCGACTAACACTTTAAAATTTTAAGTTGAACACACAAAGACACCGAATCAGTCTCCGAAACGAGATTGATTCGGTGTCTTTTGATCAAGCTCTAGCAGTTAAAAACCAAGTGAATTCAGTGCTTTTGCATCCGCAATCCAATCACACCTGCGAGTAAACTACCAGCCAATAAGGCCAGCCCCACTAATCGAAATTCGACAGGCGTGTGGCGTTCACTCGTTTGTGGTAAGGTAGCGGACTTCGTCATGAGACCCGGACGCGTCACATTGGTATTTCCAGAATGACTCGTGCTGTGGCTAGCAGTTGTGATCGCGGATTGACCACCGTGGTGAACCGATGTCGTCACCGTCGGATGACTCGGCGTGGTGACACTTGGCTGCTGCGGAATCTCTGGAATTTCGGCTCCTGGTTCTTCGACACCAGGGACTTCAGGGTGTCCTGGTTCCTCAACACCAGGTTCTTCGGGATAAGGTTCTTCCCCAGGATATTCTGGATGTGGATATTCTGGGTATGGTTCCTCAACGCCGGGAACTTCAGGATAAGGTTCACCGCCTGGCTCTTCAACCCCAGGTTCTTCAGGGTAAGGCTCCTCAACACCGGGTTCTTCAGGGTTGGGTTCCTCAATACCAGGTTCTTCGACACCGGGTTCCTCAGGGTAAGGTTCCTCAATACCAGGTTCGTCGACGCCAGGTTCCTCAGGGTAAGGTTCCTCGACGCCGGGTTCTTCAGGGTATGGTTCCTCGACACCCGGTGCTTCTACCCCAGGTTCTTCAGGATAGGGTTCCTCAACGCCAGGTTCCTCGGGATAAGGTTCCTCAGTGCCGGGTTCTTCCGGCCCTGGTGCCGTAACGGGTGGCTGTATCTCTTCTTGTTCATCATGAGCGCCATAAGCTTCAACGTTGATAAACCCTCTCTTGCTAATACCTTGCGAAGAGAAGTAATTGTTGAAAATAACCTGTCCAACCAGTGAGCCCTTGGTGACAAAAATTTCGCCGACTGTACCAATCCCAATATTTGACCCCATTGGGAATGAACGTGTGCGCGTTATCCGAACGTTAGCTGGAAAATAGAAATACATATAATCGCCACTGTTAATGCGAATATCATTGCTAACTGCCCATTTATACTCGACACGATAACCTTCGTCTAGCGGTAATTCCGCCGTATGTGAGTACACCGTCTTGTCCGGATAATGGACAATTCGCGCATCCTCGGCCGAAACACCACTCGCTCTAATCTCCTTAGCCTTGGCTTGGGCGGTTGTTCCCCCGAAGAAAACGAACATGGCTAGTCCGGAGGTAATCAACAACCCCAATTTCTTTAAATTACCTCTCATTTTAAAACCTCCTCTTTCGACTCCTCATTGACCCTGCCGAACACCCCAAACTTAGCACCTTTATACTCGAGGTGTTATTCATAAGGCCAATTAGTAAGTCTTACTAGCATACATTTTTAGGATGGGTAACTACCATTAATCACCTGGTCTAACTCCAACAAAGAAAAAAGCGTGAGGCCATATCCGCCTCACGCTTTCGTTTATTTCTATTTAAATTCTCAGTCGTATTGCCCTAGTCACGGTCACGGCTATTTCAAGACTGCGAAACCACCGGTCCAGCCGATCTGTTCACTGGCAGCCAACGTCATCTGTAAGAAACCAACACTTTCGAGTTCACGAGCCCGCTTCAATGACCCAGCATTCACGAAGGCCACCCCACTGTCAGTCAAGGCATCTGCCAACTGTTGCTTAGCAGCATCATCATCCCCAGCAGCCATCACCGTCGTCTGTTCCTTGTCGCTCACCTTGCGACTCATTAAAGTAGCGGCGAAGGTCGTGTTGAAGGCCTTGATCACCTTAGAATCTGGTAACAAGCCAGCCAATTGGGCGGCAGCCGAACTGTCTGCGGGAACTTCTAAGCTATCCCAAGTGTCAAAGTTCAGTGGGTTAGAAATATCGACAACGACCTTGCCAGCCAAGGCATCCTTGTTGGCCTTAGCAATGCTCAAGGCGGCGTTGTAAGGAACGGCCAGGACTACGATGTCACCTAAGTTCTCAACGGGATCCTTGGAGTCGATGAAAGCGACCTGATTGCCACCCTGTTTGAAAACGTCACCGATTGCGGAACCCATGTTACCTTTACCAAAAATCGTAATTGCTGCCATAATGCATACCCCCTGATCGGTTTTTATATTTTGTATTATTTTTAAGTACACTTTAGAGAATAGAACACTTGCGATTGAAAGTCAATTCTTTTGTATTCGGTTTGCCGATCTTTTTTGAGGAATGTTGCCAGTCGTGGTTAAGCTGACCAGGTCACTTCTAGTGGCAAACTGTCACATCCATTGCGGAAAACAGCGGTCAGTGAAAGGTGAAGTTGAAGAAATAAAAATAAATCATCATTTTACCTGACTTTTAGCCAGAACTGTTATAGAATATAATACAGAAATGAATAACTAACTCGCATCCAACGTGTCGGCTAGTTGTTTGACACGATCCAACTTACTAAAAAAGGAGGTCGCTCATGGCTAACACCCAGTTCAGCGATACCATTCACGTCCTGGTCTACATTGCTTACTTCGAGGGGAAGAAGATGACTAGCCAAGAAATTGCCAGCAGTCTTGAAACCTCCCCGAGTCTCATTCGGAAAATCATGGCCAACCTGAAGCACCACGGCCTGTTAGCCCCCACTCATGGACCCACACAGTTAGCCCTGGCCCGTGACCCGGCGACGATTACCCTCCGTGATATTTACGCGACGCTTCCCAACCAAGCGCCACTCCTAAATGTCGACTCGCACACCTCGAAAAATTGCCCCGTGGGGAAGACCGTTCCACCGGTTCTCACCCACTACTACCAAGAAATCCAAGCGGCCGCTGAAGCCAAGATGGCCAAGATTTCTCTTCAAGACGTCCTCAACGACGTCACTTTGATGCAACGCCTAGCAGAATAGAACGTCCCACCCGAAGCGCCGACAATTGTCGGCGCTTCTTTTTTTGCAATATGAGCCACTACGCAGGAGAAAATGAACGACCCATTCTATCCTAGGCAGCAGATCAGATGATTCCATGCCAAAACGCAAGTCGTAAAAACTCAGTAGAAACAATCCACAACTAACGTGTTGGCAATCAGCAATCTTAGCCGGAGGAGGCCAGGGATGGAGCCGGCCGTGGAGGTAGCGTTAGACTGAGTGATTTTCTCGGCCTTACGCTACGGGCGACTTTGAAGACCCGCGTTCCCGGTGGGGATTCAAATCGAGCGAGAAGCCTGGTCCTCAGGCTGAAGCGTCCCCACAGCAGGCGGAATCCCTGGCAGCCGCAGGCGGCCAACTTGAACTAAAGTTACCACCCACCTCAATTGTCCCACTGAACAATCCAACTTTTACCAGTTAGTATACGTAATTTCTTAAGCACACCCTTTTGATACTTGCTCGGACCATCCCCTGCTAGGATAAAGTTGCCGCCAAGAGAATGGGTCCGAATCCAGGCCTAAAGAAGTTGTCACTGCAGTTATTTTTTCGTATAGATTGGAGGTAAATACCATGCGTGTCATGAAATTAGTGAGTGGTATTGGAGGCAGCGTTGCCATTACAATGCTGGCTCTGGCCCTCACCCCTTTAGTAGCGCTCGCTTCGGGTCCTGGGACTTCTACCAGTAACTTGACGAACGTTTCTAGCGGCTACGTGGCAGACAGCACGGGAGGTGCCGAGGCCATGTCCAACGCCGAATTTACCGTTACGCCTGGGCCCCTGAGTCTGAATCAGGTGCCTAACATCGTCTTCGGTAGCGTTAGCGTCAAAGACGTTGCGTCGGCCGATACCAGCGCACCACTCTCGACAGGTACCCCAACCGGGGGCACCGGCTATGATGGCAATAACAATGGCACATTGAATGTTACCGACTACCGTGGTGACCATGACGGCTGGTCTCTAACCGTCGGCATGAGTCCCTTTACATCGGGGGCCAACAGCATTACCAATGCTCAGCTGACACTCGATGAAACGGCAGGAACCCTGGATAACACAGCTACCGCTGCCCCAATGAGTCTGACCCTGTCACAATCCGCCGTAACTAACGACTGGATTAGCAGTCCAAAGACGCTATGGACCGCAGCTGCTAACTCCGGTGAAGGTAGCAACAGTGCCACCACTGCAGCTTCTAGTAAATTAACGATTACAAAGCAACCAGACGTCTCCGCTGGGACTTACAACGCGACACTGTACTGGGCATTGCAGAATGCTCCTGCAGCCACTACGCCAGCTCAATAAGAGATACGCCTAGCTGTCGACGAAGGTGGGGCTGACTATGAAATTAAGATGGTTTAACTGGTGCCTCCTGGTCTTAGCTGTGGCCGGCGGATTGTTCGCCGGGTTTCCTGCGTTGGGTAAAGCCGCGCAGACGCCACCCACGAACTTCTTTGCCACACCACTCCTACCCAAGAACCAACTCACCACAAAAGCGGGATATTTTGATTTAAAGGTGATGCCTGGAACGACTCAAAATTTGAAATTGGCCGTCACCAACCCTGGGAATAAGCAAAAGACGTTGCAGGTCATCCCCGTCAACGCCACGACTGCCGACTCGGGCAACGCCGTATACGTGCCGTCCAATCGGACCGACCCTTCGGCACAAACGACCTTTACCAAGATGACTTCAGGCGCCGTGACTGTCACGCTTGCCCCTCATCAGGGGAAGACCGTGACCTTTAAAACCACCATTCCCACCAACGGATTCCAAGGTGAGGTCTTAGGTGGGCTCTTTGTGACGGACCCGCAAGCGAGTGCCGCCGCAATCAAGAACGGGGGCTCCTCGAGCTTCCGCCTGCATAATCGCTATGCCGTGGTCACCGCAGTTGCCCTGTGGTGCCACCCGAACCAACGCCTAACCACGATGCTTAAGCTGGGCAAAGTCACCATCGCCAATCCCGACACAAACCCTATGGTCCAAGCTCAGATTCGTAACCTCACCCCTGCACTCTTCGGGGACTTGCAGGGAACCGCACGAATTACGAGTGCGAAGACAGGCAAGCAAGTTGCCCGTCAGGATCTAAAGAATGGGTCGATGGCGCCCAATAGCTGGTTTAATTATGGTGTGCCACTGGGGAACAAGCCCCTGGCTGCCGGTCAGTACACACTCAATCTTCACCTGACCAGTGGCAAGCGGGTCTGGGACTTCAGTCATTCCTTCTCGTTAACTAAGAAGGAAGCGCGCGAGCACAACACCATGGTGCGACCAGAACATGGCGTGGACTGGTGGTTCTGGCTTCTCCTGGCACTCCTACTGGCCTTGTTAATCTTCGGTGCTTACTGGTTAGGCAAACGGCGCTCACGTTCGTAACTTCGGGAGGTGTTAGACGATGCGTAATTGGAAACGATTACTAAAAATGGGGCTATTGGGACTGATCATGGTGATTGGTTCTCTGAGTCTCTGGGTTCCCGCCCAAGCGGCATCTTCCGCCCCACAAACACCGACGTCATCTCCCGTGTCAATTATGGGGATCAACTTAGCTGGAGGTTTTACCCAACAGCCTTTGGACTCTAACCAGATTTCTGGTCACAGTGTGACACTGGCTGCTCAAGGTACCCGGAACATTTTGGAAGCTGCCACCAACCCCTTTGGAAGTCGGAAGTACGTTTGGTGGGAATCGACTGATGACGGTGACACGTATACAACGGTTGGGTCAAATAGCACAACCTACACCTTCACCGCCCCTAACGTCACCCAACCAACCGAACTGCTCTTCCAAGTCGAGTATGACTTTACCGGAATTGGGCTCTTCTACAACGAATGGTCACGGATTGCAGCCGTCGAAGTCGAACCCAGTCGGGTACCTGCAACGGCCATCAAGGTCACAGCCGATAAGACTTATCTGAATAACGGCGATACGACCTTGGTTCACGCGGCTCTGACGCCCAGCAACTCCACCGACCAGGTCACCTGGACCAGTAGTGATCCGAGTCTCGCCACGGTTGATGACTACGGCGACGTCACGGCAACCAGCGTCTCCAGTAAGACCGATGGCACCGCGGATGACCACGGAACCGTCACAATTACTGGTAAGGTTAATGGCTACAGTGACAACGTCAAGATTGCCATCGGGGCCCTCCAAAACGTCAATACAGTTGAGGGCAAGGCGGCGACATTTACGCTCAAGGACATTCCGGACGGGGTTACCGTCAATAATTGGTATCGTGTGGAGGACGGCCAGAGTACCGCGCTGAATTCCACCGATACCAGCTATACGATTAATAATCCCACCCAAGCTGGCGATGACGGCACGTCCTACTACGCCGTGTTAAATTACACGGTCAATGGCAGTACGAAGACCATCACCACGAACTCCGCGAGGTTGAGTGTCGAAAAGAGTGGCTTGATCTCTTTGACTGCCGTGCCCGACTTCAACTTTGGCGATATTGATCTGCTTGATCTGAGTCAGGGAACCACCCTTGATAACCTCGATGCGCTGGCCGATGGGGCGGCCTACGATGGTAACAGTAACGGGGGGCTCTCCGTTATGGACAGTCGTGACACTGGGGGCGCCTGGACGTTAACTGCAACCTTGCAGCCATTCGGTTTTGTGGGGAGCGATGGCGGGCAACTGGGATCCACTAGCCTGGACCTCTACGACCCCAACAATCGCTTGGACAAAACGATTCCGGCCAACGGTCAAGCGACAGCGATCTACACGTCTAGCGACTACGACGGGCAGGTCTGGGACGTCAGCAACAGCCAACTCGATATGGGACCTAGTCCCCTAGCGAGTGACGGTAGCTACGAAAGTTCCGTTACCTGGACGTTAACGGTCGCACCAAGCTGAGTTGTGACCTTAAAAAGCCAGGATTGCGCCTGTAATGGGCGGGACCCTGGCTTTTTGTTTGGCCAATTCTATCAAATTAGTCCCTTTTTCCTAATCAGCAGTGCTATTCTAATCTCTGTAAATGTGATTCTAGAAAACTGAGGGGCGATTATTTGCCCACCAAAGAAGGTTATTCAATGAACGAAGCTGAACAAGAACGGACCGATCATGCCAAGAAAACCCGAGTGATCAGTTCCGAACACTGGCAATCTGAACAAATCCGCAAAGAAGTCTTTACGGATAGCCATCAGAATCAATCGACCGTCATCATTCATGAACCCAACTACGTCCCCGCCCAGGGACTTATTATTGACTTTCACGGGAGTGGCTTCGTCCATCGCCACAACGACAACGATACTTATTTCTGCAAACGGATCGGCAATGCCACCGATTACACCGTGCTCGATTTTGACTACCCGTTAGCCCCAGAACATCCCTTTCCAGCGGCTCTCGATGCCTGCGATCAGTTCGTACAACACGTCCAGGCCCACTACCAGGACTACTGTGCCGCTCCCCAACAACGCCTGGTTCTAATCGGACACAGTGCTGGAGGGAACCTGGTGATTGGCACCCAGATGCGCGCTTTGTCGCGGCAACAACCCGTTGCCACGCTGGCCATTCTCGACTACCCGGCACTGGATCTCGATACCAATCCCGATGACAAGTCCTACCCTGAGGGAGCGGTCATTCCACCCGAAGTCGCCAAACGTTTCAACCGTTTCTATCGGGCGAACGTCCCACTGGGTAATCCGTATGTCTCACCCGTTCTGGCCAAACGTGACGCCTTAATTGGCTTCCCACCGACCATCATCCACACCGCCGATCACGACACCCTAGCCGCTGAGGCCGAAAACTTTGGCCAGCACCTCATCGCGGCGAATGTCACGGTCACGATGCATCGCTACCTGAACTCTCTGCATGGCTTTACGGTGGGCGAAACCGGAGAAGGCCAAGCCTCGTTTCTAGCAATGGTCCGTCACATCCGCCAGCTTAATTTAAGTTGATTAAAAGGCGTCAATTCCGTTCATTGGAATTGACGCCTTCTGTCTGTCATAACTTATTGGGCTAGGCCACGGTAATCTGCATCCGCCCGTGTCGTTTGGAGTGATACAGGTTACGGTCCACGCGATTGTAGAAGTCCATCGGTGATTGGTCATCTCTAACCACCGCTGAGACGCCAACTGAAATCGTGACATTAAACTTGTGCGTTCCGGACTGAATCTCGAGGTGCGTAACGGCCTCAAAAATTTCATCGACCACCGGTTTGACATCCGCAACTTCAGTTCCAGGGAAGAGAATGTTGAACTCCTCGCCCCCGGTACGATAGAAGGTCGCCGGCAACGCGCTAGCATCTAAGACTTTTTGCACGGTCGCCGCTACCTCGCGCAGGACTAGGTCACCCACCGAATGGCCATAGGTGTCGTTGAATAGTTTGAAATGGTCGATGTCAAACATCATCATTGACAACGGCTGGTTGTCTGAGCGGCTACGGTGGAAATACTCATCCATGGCATCGGTATACGCCGCGAAGTTTTCGGTCTGGGTCAAGGCATCGTGACTGGCAAAGCGGGCTAACCGAACTTTGAGCTCACTATCGTGTGCCAGCATGGTGACGTAGAGATACAGGAGCACCTCAAAGATAAACAAGTAGAGCCACTCTTGTCCAAAGACCGTCCAGGAAAAGTTGAACTTCAACTTCATCCAGAACCACAGTAAGCCTCCAAAGGGTACGGTAACCAGCAAGTACAATAGAATTGAATCGCGCTTCGTGTGGCACTTGATTCGCGTCTCATTGAGCACCCAGAAGAACGTCATCAAGGTGAGCGCGTGGCCCCAGGACTGCCAGTACCCTAACGACCCGTTAAAGATCATGTAAATTAAGATAATCGGAATAAAAAAGTAATACGATACGTGAATATTGAGGAAGTAAGCACAGAAGACCACCGCAATTAGCTGAAAATTCATGAATTGCCATGAGGTGCTAGTGCCGGCCACGAGCGACTGAATACTGAAAACGAAGACCAGCATATAAACCACACCATACCAGGTGTTCACGACATCGTCTGTGACCTTGAATCGTCGCTGATGGACCCAGGAGACTAGCCAGTTATACGTGACCCAGTAAAGCGTCAACACGCCAAGAATAAAAAATACGCCCGTGACGAAAGGTGGAACCTGCCAGTGGGACCATGTCATTGCTAAAACCCTTCTTCTTTTAGAATAATTCGATTGTCTCAACCGAACTGTCCGCCAATAAGGCGCACTTATATAGTAATATAGGCGCTTTACAAGAAGAAAACTATAACCAGAATAGGGTAAGTGTTGTTAGCTGTGAATATTCTGATAGGAATATTGGATTAGTAGGTTAACCACCTTGAATTAGTGGTCGTTTACCCGAAATGGCTACTTGGGCTGGATACCGCCAATGTTTTGGCTGAAGACCACCAAGCAAAAACCAGTTAATGCCGTCAATGAAGCCGTCGTATCGGATAGGAAGAATCCCCCCACCATCGTCACGATGCCAACCCCAATAAATATTGCGCCCACTAGCTTGTGTCGCCGCATGCTCCTCGTCCTCCCACAATCTGTCTTCAAATCATTGGCTTAACTTTAACAGACAAGACTGATAGAAGATACCAAAGCGGCTTACAAATGCTGTTATATCAACGTTTACACAACATTTACACAATTCATATTAAATCGCGACATTCTGCTAGACTAATCCGCAAATCGAATCAGAACTTTCCCTTTCGCATGCCCATGCAGGACCAGATCCAACGCCTGGTTGATCTCTGATAACTTAAAGACCGTCGGGTCAATCGCTGGCGCGAGGTGTTGGGCGGTCACAAGCCGGGAGACCTCAGCTAACTGAGCCCCAGAACTCTGAACGAAAATAAAGCGGTAAGACGCACCAACTCGCTTGGTTTGGCGTCTAATCGTAATCCGGCAAACGTAAATAATAAGCGTTTGAAGGCCGATAACTGCTGGGCGACCGCGAACTGCCGGTTAGGCCCCATGACCAGTGAGAGCAACTGGCCCCCGGACTTGAGAACGGCCAACTCATGGTCCAATTCCCTAGGTCCAATCGTATCAATCACATAATCTACCTTACCCAAGGTTTCCCAATAGTTCTCCTGCCGGTAGTCAAAGTACTGGTCCGCACCCAATTCAAGGGCGGCTGCCCTGCCACGCGCATTCCCGCTGACGGCGACGGTTAACCCCATCGCCTTGGCCACTGGAATCGCCATCTGGCCAAAGGAACCCGATCCCCCAGGAATCATGACCGATTCCCCGGCATGAGCGTCTAAGACGTCGTGAAGGGCCTGATAAGCAGTGAGCCCCGTCAAAGGAACCGCGGCCCCATGTGCGAAGTCTAAGCTGGCTGGCATGCTGGCCAAAGCGGCCTGGTCGATAGCGACGTACTCGGCAAAGGCCCCAATCTTGGTCAGTGGCAACCGTGCATAGACTCGTTGTCCAACCGCAAAAGCCGTCACAGCTGACCCGACGGCAGACACAACCCCAGAGAACTCATTGCCCATCGTCACTGGCTTGGCGTAATCCTGAATCAATTTGACACTACCGGTCCCGATCAGACCATCTACCGGATTAACCGCCGCGACTTTAACCTTGACGAGCACGTCGTTCGCCCCAACCGTTGGTACTGGAACATCGCGTACCTCGAGTTTAAAATTTTTACTGTAGGCGCGTAATTGGGCTGCTTGCATGGGACACCATCCTTTTTGAGTTTAATCCTCAGATTTTGAGTTTAGTCTATCGTTTAGAGTTACAAAAGTCAATAAAAGTAACTTGGCAGAGTGCACTGGGCTTAAAATCCAGTCTCGGAAGGAGATCCCCGCTACGCTCGGCTCGAGACGATTCTGGTAACCTTCGCCGTGTTAACACTGACCGCCGTCACAGACTCTTGGAAACATCCGGCTATCGACAGCGCTTTGAACTAGCTCGGCACTTCATTGAAAATGGTCTCCAAGCCACCTCTGATCGCAAAAAAGGCCCCACTCATTTCTGAGTAGGACCTCCTTGTGATTACATTTTAATTAAAGAGAATTACTTCTTTAATGGCGTCCATTGCCACTTCGTAAATTCTTCAATATCGCGACCTTCGTCACGGGTAACCTTGAAATGCTTAGCTAAGATGTCATCCATCTTCTTGTCGAAGGCCTTACCGGCAGCTTCGTCAATAACACCCTTGGCGATCAAGGTGTTAACAGCATCCTTGGCTTGGTGGAAACGGTCTAATTCGGAGTATACACGCATGTCGTAGGCAGTCGTGATATCCCCATCTTCACGGTAACCGTGAACATGTAAGCCTAAGTGTTGACGTTCGTAGAATACGGATTCGATTAAGTCTTCGTACCCATGGAACCCAAAGACAACTGGGGTGCCGGATTCGCCGAACAGTGAAGTGAACTTGTCATCAGACAAGGCACGTTCTGCGTTCAGAGGGCCGTTCTTCTTTTGCAGACGTTGTAATTCAACAACGTTGACGTAACGCATCTTAACAGCTGGGAAGGCTTCGTTGATCAAGTCAACAGTAGCCAAGGTTTCGATGGTTGGTTCAACACCAGCGGAAGCAAAGACGATATCTGCATCTTCACCTTCAGCGACAGTGGAAGCCCAGTCGATTGCCTTGATACCTTCAGTAGCTAATTCTTCTGCTTCGTCTACTGAGAACCATTGTTGACGAGGTTGCTTAGAAGCCACGATGTGGTTAAGCTTTTGACGGTCAGTAAATGCCCGGTCAAAGACAGCCAATAACGTGTTCCCATCGGCTGGCAGGTACTGACGGATAAAGTCAGACTTCTTTTCAGCCAAGTGGGTCAACATACCTGGGTCTTGGTGGGTGTAACCGTTGTGGTCTTGTTGGAACACAGTCGAAGTAGAGATTAAGTTCAATGATGGGTAGTCATTCCGCCATGGTTCTGCAGCGGCTTGACGAATCCACTTGAAGTGTTGCGTAGTCATTGAATCAACAACTCGTAAGAAGGATTCGTATGACGTGAACACACCGGTACGACCAGTTAAGGTGTAACCTTCAAGCCAACCTTCAGCTTGGTGTTCTGATAATTGGGCATCCAAGATACGGCCTTCTGGGGCTTCGTATTGGTCATTTGGTTCTTCGACCTTACTCATCCATTGACGGTTCGTAATCTTGAACATTTCCCAAAGACGGTTAGACATAGTTTCATCAGGTCCGAAGATCCGGAATGATGAAGGGTTCTTCGTGGCAACGCCAGCAAAGAAGGTTGACAGAACGTTCATATCCATGTTCCGGTTGCCATCTGGCAAGTTCGTTCCACGGTTAGAATCGTTGATGTCGTTAGCGTAGTCTTTCCAGTTAGGTAAGTCTAACGTTTCTGGCTTTTCGCCACGAGCGCGACCACCGTTAGCAACTGGGTTAGCAGCCATCCGCTTGTCACCCTTAGGTGCAAAGTCAGCGACTTCTGCCTTCAAAGTACCGTCAGCGTTAAATAATTCGGCTGGCTTGTATGAGTTCATCCATTCTTCGAACTCTGGCAGTTCATCGAAATTGTTTTGGCTCAAGCCAAGTGGAACTTGATGGGCACGGAAAGAGTTTTCGATTGGTTCGCCGGCTGGGTTGTGCTTCGGACCACCCCAACCCTTTGGTAAGCGAGCGATAACAACTGGCCAAGCTGGGATAGTCCCATCTTCGTACTTGCCGTTTTCGCGGGCGTCTTTTTGGATTTGTTGGATATCAGCAATTGCCTTATCGAATAAAGCAGCAGCTTTTTCATGGTAAGTCATGTAGTCATGGATGTCGTCGTTTTCGAGGAAACGAGGTGACCAGCCCAAGCCTTCGAAGAACTTGGAAATCTTGTCATCGCTCATCCGTGAGAAGATGGTTGGGTTAGAAATCTTGAACCCGTTAACGTCCAAGATTGGTAATACGGCACCATCGTTCTTAGGGTTCAAGAACTTGATTGAGTTCCATGCAGTCATTGCAGGACCAGTTTCAACTTCCCCATCACCAACAACAGTGAAGGCAATTTCGTCTGGGTTGTCTAAGACAGCACCAGTTGCGTGGGAAAGTGAGTAACCGAGTTCTCCACCTTCGTGAAGGGAACCTGGCGTTTGGGCCGTCATGTGGGAACCAATTCCACCAGGGAATGAGAACCGCTTGTAAAGACGAGCCATACCTTCGAGGTCCTGAGTAATTTCAGGGTAAGCATCCGTGTAGGTGCCATCCAAGTATGAGTTCGTAACCATAACTTGGCCACCATGACCGGGACCACCGATATAGAACATGTTCAAGCCGTACTTGTTGATTAAACGGTTGGCGTGGGCATACAGGAAGGTTTGTCCTGAAATGGTACCCCAGTGCCCGATAGGCTTAACCTTAACGTCTTCTTTTTTGATAGGTGTATTGGTTACTGAGAACAGTGGGTTGTCCTTCAGAAAAATCATTCCACCGGAGAGGTACGTGGTAGCACGCCACCAGGCGTCAACTTTTTCCAAGTATGACTTGGAATCGTAATCTACTGTCATGAATTTTACACTCCTTCGTCTTGGTCACAAACTTCTACTAGAATTAACCCGAGTTATTAGAGGTCAATTTATGTTCTTAATGATACCAATATTTTTCAAAAAGTCAACCTTTTTGAAAATTGATACGATCCAATTATGAAATAGTTGGATTTCAGCCGGTTTTAACCGCCGTCTGGCGCGTCTTTCATCCCCACTAAAATTGATGTAATCAAAATGGAAAAGACCCGTAGGACTTGAATTGCCCTCAGCCTGACTCGGAAGCTAACCCTTCAATTGGCCGTTAGATTCCCGGCTTGACAGTCCTGAATGTCGTCTCCGACACCCAATACCACCAACCGATTATTAACAACCAACTTGTGCACAGTATACCAGAAGCGAGCCAGTTCTCGCAGTAGTTTGGCTTGTCACGGCCAACCTTTCATAGATTGCGGTCAGGAGCGGAAGCGTGGCCTTCGGGTGATGCTCTAGGCTATTGTTGCTTGTGTTAGCTCGCAAAAGCCACGGCGTCCATCTTGGAATGCCGTGGCTTCATTTTATTTCAAACTTGTTTACCAGAAGATAGTTCTTCGTGAGTTGTTATCATAACCATACGGAGACGCTTTTTGACCTCAATCTTGTAATAGATTACCAACATATCATCCATAACATGAAACTCACGATACCCCGTCCAAGGATCCTGACTTAACTCATGATCAGAATAGACATCTGGCAACTCCTCACCATTAGCCAGCAATTCAATAGTATCTATAATTGTGTCGCGTATTTCTGTGGCTTCCTCATTAGATATTTGAAATAGATTTGACAAACTGTCCATTCTCTTCACAAATGTTTTCTCAAGTCTAACTTCGTCTAGCATTAGTGAGGCCACCGAAGTCGTAGACTCTCAATGTCTGTCACCTTTTCACTATTGTCTTCTATCAATCCTAATTCCTCGGCACGAGCAATTAATAAGGCCTTCTCCACTTCAACCGGTAATTGTGAAACAGTACTCTCTGCCTTCTTTGTCGTCACAGGATAACTAAAACCTTTGTCATAGTTGAATTTTGCAATAAACATCTTGATAGCTGCTGAGGCTGTTAAACCAATCTTCTTGGCATTTTGTTCAAACTCATCCTTTTCTTTTTCATCTAAGCGAACCCCGATCTGTGCACTTGCCATCATAACCACCTCTTATTTTCGTTTAGTTTATCATGCAAATGCTAGCCTTCGCCAGCGATTAGCTTTCAATTGATGGTAAAACCCACCCCCAGTTCGAAACTTTTTTGCACGTTTGACATCGAAATACCTCTATCGACGATATGGTATACCGTAAATCCAGTCCTTTAATTAAAATCGTAATCAGCTAGTGGCACAATTCCAACGGACTTAGCCACTTCTATTTGGCGTGTCATCATCCTAACCAAGATAACTTGCTTAGGAAATCCGAAGACCCCCGCTATACTTAACACACGACAGTAAAGGAGTGTGTTCACCCATGAAATTAACGTTATTTTATGCCCCGGGTGCGAGTCCCCTGGCACCTCATATCTTGTTAGAGGAACTCGGGTTGCCCTACCATCTGGAAAAGGTGGATTTAGACGAAAAGACCTGGTCACAAGGCAACTATAATCAGTTGAATCCCAAGTCCTACGTCCCTGCCCTACAGATTGATGACCGGCCCCTGCTGACGGAGTGTGCCGTTATCCTGGAAGTAATCGGAACATTGGCAAAACCGACACCACTCCCACCATACAACACCGCCGAATACTGGGAACAACGAGTCTGGCTAAACTACATCGCTACCGAACTCCACAAGAACTTCATCTCGCCAGCACGCTATGGCAACTGGCTTCCCAATACACCGGAAACCAAGGCTGAAGTTTGGACACGAGTAAAACCGCGTCTAGCCTACGTTGAAAAAGCCTTGGCGGATCGTGGTCCCTACTTACTTGGCTGGGAATTCTCCATTGCCGATCCCTACCTGTTCGTGATGACCAATTGGATGCAACGTCTGAACTATTCCTTCGATGATTTTCCTTGGTTGAAGGCTTTTGACGCCACCATGCGCGAACGGCCAGCCGTCCAGCGGGTCCTGCAACAGGAAGGCCGACCACATTCGCTGGAAGCTAAAAAGGACTAACCGCAGTGCTTGTGATCAGTCCTTAAAATATAACAATGGTTAGACGGGGCTACTCATAGTGACTCCATGCCGAATATATTTTAACAATCTTATTTATTTCATCTGCCTGATAAACAACTCGATGCTGACTGTTGATCCTTCGTGAATATCGACTAGCCGAATAGGGCTGTAGTTTTTCAAATGACTGCGTTCGAACATAGGGATCATCCTTTAACGTCAAAACAACTTCTTCAAAGGCATCTTTCAAATGTGACTGTTTAAGCTTGCGCAAGTCTTCTTTTACAGCATGTTGTATAACAACTTTGTAACTCATAGCGAATCCCAATCAATGTGGTCAACGTCTTCAAACCCATCTTCTTCATTGGCTTCTCGCTCACGAACTTTATCCATCACGCCAACATTTTCTAGATATATTGTCTCTTGAATAGAGTCCCAATCCCTTTTGCTAATAAGCACAGCAGCTTCCTTCTCATTTCCGTTGGCTGGTTCAATAACAATTGGCTTTTTTTGGCGATTAACATCTTTAATTAAACCGTAAAAGTTCTTACGTGCGTTTGTAGGTGTGTACGTATCCATTGAGACCAGTCCTTTCTACTAACACATCTTAGCGTACGTCATGAGCGTACGTCAACCATTATGACTTCAACGATAAAGTCCTGACTAAAAAATGGTCAGAACTTTTAAACATTATTTATTTTGGTAAATGAAATGTCAACTCTTCCGCCGTATAAGGGCGGTCTGTCCGAGCGGGTCCAAATGCACCATCTGGCACCCTGATACCACAAGCTCGTGCCGCCACAATCGCAAACTCCCGGAAAATTGAAAACTGGAGGTAATGATCCCGTTGTCAGAAACCACCGGTTTGCGAACCAAATTTTCCTTAGGAATAAACGGATTCAGATCATAGGTCTCTTCAAACAAGCCACCAGTGAACTTCGTGTGATCCAGCAAGCCTGCCTTAGCCAAGAGAACTGGCGAAGACGACATGGATGCAATGATCGGCCGTTTCGCCGACACATTCAGCTGGGCTAGAAAGGCCACGTTGCGCGGATCTTCCAGAGGAATGTGGTAATTGTCGATACCTGGCAGGATCAGCAGGTCGTAATCCAACGGGTTCACCTCGGTGAAATCCTTTTGGGCCATGACCTGCAGGTGATCCTCCCCTTCATAGAGCCGACGATCGGCGCCAACCGTCGTCAGTGACCAGTCGCCCTCTTGAAAGGCCAGAATCTCAGTTAACACCGAGATTTCAAAGTTACAGAATCCCGGGTACAACATGACTAAGGAACGTTTCATTGTCACGGCCTCCAATTTTATCTGGCACGCCTATTCACAACTTACTTAGCAGCCACTAACGCTGCAATATCAATCTTCTTCATCTGCATCAGTGCCTGAACCTGTGCAGGTGTCTGCGTCAATTCAGCCATGTTAGCTGGCACAATCTGCCAGGAGATTCCAAACTGATCCTTTACCCAACCACACTGTTCGGCCTCAGAAACGTGTGAGAGTTTCTCCCAGTAATAGTCGATCTCGGACTGATCGGCACATTCAATCGTGAAGGAAATGGCCTCATTAATCCGGAAGGCCGGCCCGCCATCGAGCGCTAGAAACTTCTGCCCATTCAGATGGAATGACGCATTGAGAATCTTACCCTTCATCCCCTCAAAGTGCTTATCTAGCTTGGCATCAGGATAGTAAGTGACCTCGTCGATCGTCGAATTAGGAAAGACCTTCAAATAGTAATGAATAGCCTCGTTACAGTTATTATCAGCAAACCATAGACTAGGAACAATTTTTTTCATAATAGCCTCCTCGATAGACTTATTAGGCTCAAGCTTACCCGACAGTGAAAGCGAATTCAAGAACCAGTTAACCTGATGGTCAAACCAACACGCAAGACTGTTTTATGAACATCGTAATAGTTAAATTGTGAGAGGCCTTCACCTTTACACAATCAACATCTAGTCTTTACATCCGCCGCGTATTCTGGAAGCTGTACCAAAGAAAGAGGAGGAGTTAGCAAGATGAAAAAACGAATGAGTACCTTAGTGACTGCCCTGTTGTTGACCACCACGTTGGGTTGGCAACAACCCCTAATGTCGATCACGGCCGCCGCTAAAACCAAGACGACCCAAACGACGAAACGGACCAAGGCCAAGACGGTGAATTCCAAGTCAACCCATATCAAGCTCCAAGGCGCCTCAAATGCCCGCGACTTAGGGGGCTACATCAACAGCAAGGGACAGAAGATCAAGGTTCACCGCTTAATTCGTTCCAACAGTCTCTCGACTTTATCCAAATCCGACCAAAAGAAACTGGTCAAGACTTACCACGTCGCTACTGACGTTGACTTACGGACCATTATCGAACAAGAGAAGAGCCCTGATGTGAAGATGAAGGGCGTTAAGCTGGTTAAGGCTAACGTCTTCAAATCCTTCGGTGCCTTCCCCGACTTCTCTAAGAAGAATGCCGGCGACAAGATGATGAAGAAATCTTACCACGATGCCATCACCACGGCACAAGGACGTAAGGCTTACAAGTCACTCTTCCACCAACTTTTGAAGAACCCGAAGAACAAGGCCGTTCTGTGGCACTGTTCAGCTGGTAAGGACCGTGCCGGCATGGGAACTGTGTTGGTGCTCTCCGCCCTCAACTTCAACAAGAAGGCCATCGCGAAGGATTACTTAAAGTCCAACACCTACCTGGTCAACACCAACAAAGAAAACCTGAAGCGTCAAGAAGCTGGCTGGAAGGCCCAAGGCAAGGAATTAACCCCAACGGTCATCGCCAACTTCAAGGCCCAAAACGGCGTCAAGATGGCCTACCTGAACACCATGTACAAGGCTATCAACACGAAGTACGGTAACATGGATAACTTCCTACACAAGGGCCTTGGCTTATCCAACACTCAACTGAAACACTTACGTTCCAGCTACTTAGCACCTGCTAAGTAGTCACCTGATTCATCTTCCATAATCATCCTACACAAAAGGCTCCTAGTTTCGAGGTAAGAAACTAGGAGTCTTTTGATCAATCCTTGTTCTACTACTTGTTACGTTTAGTCCCGCTTACGACGGAATGGAACTAACAAGGTTGATGATAACAGTAAACCTAATGCTACCAGGAAGCCTTCATTCTTTTCATCCGTTTGTGGTAACTCGGTTTGCTGTTGAGACTGCACACGTCCAGTGACAACAGTATCACCTGCAAGTGCTTCGTTAACGCCGTGAAGGTTCGTTTCGCTTTGAGCCAGTGGCTTCACAGCGGCCGATTGCTTACTCAAGTTCTTACCCTTGTTTGCATCGGATTTCTTCGACGCTTTCTTCCGTGACGTGACCTTGCGAAGATTTACTTTGTCAGCAAGCTGACGTGTAAACGTTGGTACCGCTCCGGTCTCATCAAACTTGATGGTGGTTGAACCGCCATTACCGTCAGGAAGAGTTGCAGATAAGGCACCAGGTTTGATCGTGCGTTGTTCAACGAGCTTGCCATCTTTCAGCTCACGAATGATCCGCTGACCACTTACTGGATCAAACGTATAAACCACCTGAAGGCCATCAGGCCACTTCTTGGTAATCTTCACAGCCTTATCGGTGTCCTTCGTTGGCACAGTGACGACTGCTGGCGTATGCGTAAACGTCGGCACTGGATCAGAATCACTGAATTTGACAGTTGCTGTACCACCAGCACCATCTGACACTGTCACTTCCGAAGCATCGGGATCAATTGTCTTCTGGTCAACAGTCTTCTCGTTTCTTAGCTCCGTCACCATCCGCTGCTTAGTCGTCGGATCGTAGGTAAAGGCTGTCTCACTACCGTCTCGCCACTTCTTAGCAACTTTGACGATAACACCATCAGCGTCGGTCGTCGTGGCAGTAACGTCGCCAGAAGACTTATCAGTCTCGGTTGTCGTCGTTTCATGCTTAAACGTTGGCTCTGCACCTGATTGCCCGGTATCTACAATTGTTTCGATACCATCCCCAGTTGCCAATTTTGCCTCTGAAGAATCAGGGTCAATTGTCTTGCTGTCGACCAACTTACCGTCTTTTAGTTCCTTTAGCGTCCGATTCCCAGTACTTGGATTGTAGGCGTAGTCCGTTTCACTACCATCGTTCCAGGTCTTGACAACTTTGACAACGTTACCTTCCGCGTCTTTGGTCGTGGCAGTAACGTTATTAGACTTATCAGTCGCCGTCTGCGTCACCTCATGATCAAAGGTTGGCTCGTTGGTTTTTGGATCAATACCGACGGTCGTGCTCGTATTGTCATCATCAGCAAATGTTGCCTTATTATCAGGGGTCAGCTGCTGTTTGTCGCCAACTGGTTGGCCATCCTTTTGTTCACTTACAAAACGTTCTTTTGTAGCTGGATCATAGGTGTAAGTCGTTTGGGTGCTATCTGGCCACTTCTTAACCAGCTTGACCACATTGCCTTTCGCGTCTTTCGTCGTAGCAGTGACGTTGCCAAAGTCATCGGTTGCTGTCTGCGTCGTCTGATGATCAAACGTTGGTTGCTTGGTTGTGGGGTCATAGCTAACGATAGTACTTGTATCATTGTCATCAGCTATCGTTACCTTACCGGAATCAGAAGTCAGGTTCTGTGTCTCGCCAACCTGCTGCCCGCTCTTCTGATCACTCACAGTCCGTTTGTTAGTAGCCGGATCATAGGCGTAAGTCGTTTGACTGTCATCAGGCCACTTCTTGACGACCTTGGTAACATTCCCGTTGGCATCGATCGTCGTGGTCGTGTCACCAGCCGTCGTCGTTGTCTCATGGTCAAACGTTGGTTGCGACCCTGCTGGTTGTCCAGTATTAACAGTCGTTTCAACACCAGCACCGTTGGATACCTTTGCCGTCGTATCACCGGAATTGAGTGTCTTTCGTTCAATCGTCTTCCCGTCTTTTTGATCCGTTACCGACCAGTCTCCAGTGGCTGGATCATAGGTGTAAGTCGTTTGACTGTCATCAGGCCACTTCTTGACAACCTTAGTAACGTTCTTGTTGGCATCGGTCGTCGTAGTCGTGTCACCATCCGTCGTCGTTGTTTCATGGTCAAACGTTGGTTGCGACCCTGGTTTCCCAGTATTAACGGTCGTTTCAACACCGTTTCCGTTGGATACTGTTGCCGTCGTATCACCGGGGTTGAGTGTCTTTTGTTCAATCGTCTTCCCGTCTTTTTGATCCGTTATCGTTGCGGTCTTAGTCGTTGGATCATAGGTGTACGTCGTTTGGGTGTCATCAGGCCACTTCTTGACGACCTGAATAACGTTCCCGTCGGCATCGGTCGTCGTGGTCGTGTCACCATCGGTCTTCGTCACCTCATGATCAAACGTTGGCTGATTGGTTTTCGGATCAAGAGAAACAATAGTGTTGGAATTCTGATCATCAACTAGCTTTACCTTTCCAGAATCAGAGGTCAGAGGCTGTGCGTCGCCAACTGGTTGGCCATCCTTTTGTTCACTCACAGTCCGTTTTTCAGTAGCCGGATCATAAGTGTAAGTCGTTTGCGTGCCATTGGTCCACGTCTTAACGACCTTGATAACGTTGCCCTTGTCATCTGTCGTCGTGGCAGTAATCACGTTATTGGACTTATCAGTTACCGTCACCGTCGTGTCATGTTCAAACGTTGGCTGTGACCCTGGCTGTCCAGTGTTAACGATGGTATCAACACCATCACCAAGGGTTACTTTTGCCTGCGTATCATCTTTTCCGAATTTCTTTTCAACAGGCGTCTGCCCATCTTTTTCTTCGGTGACTGTCCAGTCACCGTTACCGGGATCATATGTGTACGTCGTTTTACTATCATCGGGCCACGTCTTAACGACTTGGGTAACGTTCCCTTCGGCGTCTTTCGTCGTGGTCGTATCGCCATTCGTCTGCGTCGTTTCATGGTCAAACGTTGGCTGATTGGTTGTGGGGTCAATGGCAACGGTAGTGCTCGTATTGTCATCATCAGTCAGCGTCAATTTATCAGAATCAGAGGTAAACGTCTGTGGTTCGCCAACCTGGTTCCCATCTTTTTTCTCCGTTACCGTCCGCGTACCATTGTCATCCGTGTAAATCGTTTCGCTACCATCAGCCCACTGCTTATCAATCCGAACCACGTTACCATCTGAATCTCTTTCGGTGATCGTCACATTCTTCTTAGAATCAACGTCATGCCCCAAAATTTTCAGCGTTCCGTCTTCAAGCGTGACAGCGTAGTTTGTTGCTGGATTAATTGTTCCTGAAATTGCATACGTCCCAACAGCAGTCGCATCAATTGCATTCAGCGTAATACCAAGTGAATCATTGGTGTCGCCATCGACTAACTTATCATCCGATGAAATGCTAAAACCATTTGCCTCGGGTGCCTTACCAGTGTAATCGGTAGTGACATCATTAATTTTCACCGTAATTGGCCGCTTTGTGACCGTCAATTTACCCGCAACAAAGTTAAGTGTGTAATTAGGGTTTGCCTTATTCAAAGTAGCTTGAGCGTCGGCGTTCAATTGCAGACTGTACTTGCCGTCTGCTTGTAACTGGTTAGCACTGACAACTTTTTTCGTAGCATCATCTACAATTTCAAAATCGGCGGATTTAAGGTCGCTAGTGCTTCCATTGACCGTAACACTAATGGTTGCTGGCAAACTGTCACCATAAACCACACTAGTATCCTTCATTGTCACATCACTATTTGCGGCGGCAATCTTAAAGGTTCCTGGAGTAAAGTTGATTGCGTAATTCTGGTTCAGAGTCGCAGTTGGATCCATCGTAATATCATATGACCCAACATCTTCGCCAGACTTCCGAGTAAGCTTTACGCCCAAATCATCACCAGCAACGAGGCCGGTACTTGCACCAGTACCCGAATTAGTTGACTCTAAGACGGGATCTGTACCACCATAGGTTTTCCCAGTATCCGTTGCCGTTACTGAAACTGGCCGTTTGGTTACAGTCAATGAATTCGTTCCAAAAGTAATGACATAGTTAGGATTTTCCGTCTTCAATCGATCCTTAGCGGCTTGTTTCAATTGTAGCGTGTACTTGCCATTAGCTTGTGCTTGGGATGCTGTAACTGTTTTACCAGTAGTATCCACAATTTCAAAATCATCTTGGGTAATCGCACTAGTAGTCCCTGGCACGTTGTTTGTGGACGTGAATGTAGGGAATTCATCGCCATAAACCATGGTAGCGGCACCTAAATCCACGGAGCTAGCTGCTTTCGCAATCGTCAATGTGCCCGGAACAACGGTAACAGCATAGTTATCTGAAGTTGCAGTCCCTGTAACAGCCTTCGGATATGTTCCAGCATTGACTTGGGAAATTGGGTCTAACTTAACTCCCAAATCAGTAAGCGTATCGCCTTCGACCAAAGCACCATCGGTTACGTTGAATCCATTGGTCTTGGGTGCAGAACCATTGTAAGTAGCCGTAACATCCTTAGCTGTCACTGTGACTGGCTTCTTGTTGATAGTTAAGCTTCCTGGAGTAACGGTAATGTTGTAATTCGTATTCAGATTTGATGTAGGGTCAGCACTGATTGTATATGGCTGAGTCTGTACATCTTCACCAGTATCCCGTTTAAGCGTCACGCCCAAATCAGACAGTTCGTCATTATTGACTAGCTCACCCTTTGAGACACCGGTAAGTTTAAATTTAGGGTCCTTATCACCATAAGTCTTTGTAACCGTTGGTGCGGTCACAGTGATGTCTCGTTTTGTCACGGTCAACTTGGCCGTTCCAAAGTCACCGAAAGTATAATTCGTATCTTCCTTCAAAGTGTTCTGTGCATCAGTAGTGTAGTGAATCGTGTAGTCACCACCAGCTTGTAGTTGATCACTCAAAACAACTTTTCCAGTGGCATTATCAATAATTTCAAAATCATTCTGAGTAAGTGGATGGTCTGTATTTGCTAAGTCTGATCCTAAGCTACCCGTGATCGTTGGCTCTGCACCGTACACCACACTAGTATCTTGAATAGTTGGCGTTGCAGTGGCCGGTGTAATCGTAAGTGTGGCAGAAACGTAGAGTCCAGCATTGGGGTTGTCTGGCGTTAAGCTCTTAAGGTAAGTCCGCCCGTCGTCAGTTAATTTAAAGTAATAAGTCCCAACGTTCTTAGGTGTGACATGCGCGCCTGAATTCGTAGCATCGACGTAATAGAAGTAACCACTCTTATTGAAGCCGTCCTTCTGGGCGTCAGTAACTGTCGCGCCGAATCCATCACCAAAGGTCACATCAGGGAAGCCTAGTGGTTCCCCGTAGACTTTCGTCCAAGGGAAAAAGCTGGCCAAACTAGCTTGAGTAGCCGCGTTTGTCGTCGCCATATCATCAATGTTCTTTTCAAATGCACTGAGTGAATCATCCATGTTGGCCATGGCGTTATAGCCCTTTTGACTTTCATCAACAATAGTTGCCGGATCGGTTGCGGCTTCAGCGGCTTCTAAGGCCGTCTTAGCATCCCCATTACTAGTCGAAAGATCACTATACATTTTGCTAACAGAATCTAGCAGTGCTTTAGCAGCGGTCTTTTGTTCGTCAGTGATGCCAGCTCCCGCGATAAATTTATCATAAATACCTTGCGCCTTAGCTTGGTCAGCATCAGCCTTGGCTTGGTTATCGGTCGCTTTTTGTAGCCAAGTATCTAATGTCGTCTTGGTTGGAACCAAGATACTCTTACTATCCTGAGGAGTTGATGAATCTGTGGAATCTGTGTCACCGGCATTAGGAACCTCAGACCAAGTGTAGGCTGGCGTTGTCCCAGCTGCTGCAGGTTGACCATCCGCCCCGATTAGTGTTGCATTAAGCGCAGCCGTAACAGATTGATTCGTCCCTACAGTTACATTGGCCGTAACTGGGGTCCCATCAATCGTTTCCCCGGTAGCCGTGTAATAGTGTTCGATTGGATTAGCAACATCCGTTGCTGTCGACGGCGTCGTACTTGTGTTAATTTTTACATTATACTTAGCAATCGTCTCACCGTCAGTCGGAGCATTCAGAGCAACAGTTACAGGCGTGTAGCCTGGGAACTGAACCACAACTGATTTACCAGCAACCGTCGTTACTTGGATAGGCGTTATACCAGGAATCGCAACATTAGTCGCTGAATCAACTGGCGTGACTTCGGCAGTAAAGGCTTGGGCAACGGGAACGCTAAATGCTTGGCTAGCATCCCCGGTCACTGTGTAGCTGTAATATGCCGAATCAGCAAGGCTTGAGTCGCCAGCGGCATAGTTAACTGTCCCATTGCTGGCAGTGGCTTGGTCGCCATCAACAACATATACATTGCTTGTCGTGCTTGCCGGAATTACCGTAACTAGACTAGGATCTAGCGTTGGATCTGCGGCGACTGCCCGTTCCGCTACTGCCTTCGTAGAGAACACAGAAATAGTATCCCCGATACTGGCAGTGACTGGTGTCTTTGTGCTGACGGAAGTATCTCCGGGCGTATCGTCAGCCACATTGACAGACACTGTAGCTGTCTTTGGTGTGTAAGTAAAGCTGTCGATCCTGGCGGAGTAATCATTGAAACTATCACCGGTAGAAGCGGCAATTGAGATTGAGTATCCAGTTGTGATATCAGAAATTTTTCGCGTAAATGTTTGACCACCGATTGTCACAGATAACTCTTGGCTACTTGCTACATAGGTCATTGTAAAATCATTAAGTGGGTGAGTTTCTCGAGGATTCAAGGTTAACGCACTAGCGGCTTTCCAGGAATCGGCACTTTCAACACCCTGTAAGATCCCATTAGCATCCGTTGTTCGCCAACCGAAGTATGAACCATTACCAGGATCTTTTAAATCTGAATTGAAGTAATCATCGTACACAAAACCAAAAGCATTAGGCAAGTTACCTAAACCTAACTGACCACCAAGTTCCCCTTCAGTTGCCTTGGCAGGATCTCCAGGGGCAAAGATAATGCCGACGCTGTCAGCACCACCAGATGTCACTGTCCCAATTCCCAAGGCACCTGTCATTTTAAAGTCATGATTAAAGTCAATTTCATGTTCAAAAGAAACATGAGCGACCTGATGACCTTTTGTTGGCATTTTTAATCCAGAAGCATACACAGTATGTTCCACTTTGTCTGTCAATTTTACCGACCCATCATCACTAATCGGTACTACTACTTTATTTAGGCTTTCATCGGGCTGGAGATTGGCCTTGCTACGACTTTCAACCGTATCGACAAAGTGATCCTTGATTTGGCTACCAGATAGCGTTACGCCGGACCCATCCGTCTTGCCGACTGTCATTGATTGGTCTGGCGTTAAAGTTTGATATTGCTTATCACTTGTCGTATTAGTTGCTGTATCCGCATCAACTTCATTAGAAACATCCGTACTTTCGGTAACCGGAGCCACTTTAGACGTTGGTGTCGTGGTCTTTGTGGTACCAAGCGTCGCCGTATTCCCCTGTTCAGCATCCGGCTTAGATTCTGTATCAGCCGCCGGTGTATCTGGCGTTGGCGTTGCCGCGTGGACATCTGCCGTCCCAATAGTCTCAGCAATGGCTACTGCGGATAAACTAACGAGTAAGGTCCCAAAAATACGGGTCTTAATCTTCCAGCCCGTGTGCCCCTTGTATAAAATTCTTCTTTGTGGTTTGATTTGCCGCTTTTTGTCTCAAGCTTAACCTCTCCTATTCCCTGGTGTCGGACACCTGACTGTCCATTGCCCAGCTACTCCTAAGTTCCAGTTGGCACTTGTCATAAAAGGATCGCCAGTACACAACTGACGACCGCTGGTTAGTAAACCTGATTTTCATCGATCTAGTTGCATATGTTTATCAATAAAAACTGGTGATACTGTTCATGATAATTTTGGCCATTTCTGGTCAAAAACGCAGGTAAAAGCCCGTAACCAATTAATTTAGCCCAGTTACTCACACCTGATCGTCTGTCCATTCAAACTCATTTCCATTAAAAATCCACTAGCCTACCAGGTCTGTACAAAGGCGTCTAAACAGCTATTTATAGCCACTTGGCTGATTTTCAATCATGCTCTTTGAACCGTTTCGCCCACAAACCGTTTGGTGACTACTTTAATCATACTCACATTATAGTAGTGTGGACATTTACATTCAAGATGTCCGTATTCCTTAATACCTACTCACCACAGAATTTCAACTGTGTAGCACTCTTTTATACATAGCGATGTATAATTGCTTTAACTCGTCATCGTAGCTGTCCAAAGTTACGAAACCGTGATAACTCCCCCACTATCATGTCGGTTAATACTAGGCGCGCTTATTAATCAAGTCCCTTTATTCATTTTCCAAGTTTAATTACAAAAAAATTGCGGTGGACAAAACGGTCATTGAATTTGATCTAAAAAAGCGCCACTCATTGCGAGTCGCGCCGCCGAGAACCTCAGCCATGTGGATCAAATTCACCTCTTTTTTTGCGAGATCCAAGCTGTCGCTAAGACGTCTGAGCCCCCAGTGACAACCCAAACAGCATTCTCATCTATCCACCCGACTTTATTAAGCAATTGATATGATCCCTAAAAAAAGTCCTACGCCTGAAAGAGCCGCCCATTAACTGTGCTACAATCAAAACGTTCCTAAAGGAATAAAATATGGGGAGGTTTTATCAATGAAAAAAGCAGCATTGCTTTTAGGTGTCGCCGGTTTGATCGGGACCATGGGGATGGGCACGGTCAGCCAAGCCAGTACATTAGTTGGCACCGTTCAATACCACAAGTTTCACGGGACGGCCACGATTAAGAAGAGCTACAAGCACTTTAAGTTAACGAGCCACCAACCGAACAGTGACTACAAGGTCATCAAGACCTTTAGCTGGAAGTCGGCTAAGCTCAAGGCTGGCAGCAAGGTCAAGATTGACCGCCGGGCGAGTCAGGCCACACAATATGACTGGTACCGAATCAAGGCAACGAGCAAACACCACACCCGTCGTTACTGGGTTTACGGCCAGGCACTGAACCTTAAATAGGCTTACGACAAGCAAACGGCTAGACCTTCGTTGGTCTAGCCGTTTTAGTTTAGTCTCAAATTTAATTCCGATCGTAGGCCCAAACCGTCAGTGGCGCGAAGATGGCCACAATCACAACCCCAAATATCAGAACGACCCAAGCTTCATGGGTCCAGCTGCCCGTTGCCAGGATTTGCCGGATGGCCGTAATGACATAGGTCACTGGGTTCAAGTGCGCGATGAACCGAAGCGGCTTCGTCAAAGCGTGCATCGGAACGAAGGCGTTTGACATAAAGGACAGCACCAACATTGTCATCAAAGACACACTCTGAACCGCGGCGGCACTCTTAGCCAACAAGCCTAACAGGGCGAAGACCCAGGATAACACCCAGCCCATGAAGATGGCTAGCAAGCCAATGGCGACCACCCAGCCCAAGCCAACACCGGGACGCCAGCCCATGAGATAGCCAGTGGTCAGCGAGGTGATGGCGGCAATCAACAACCGTAAACTATCGGCGAACAGTTGCCCCGCCAATGGGGCGATCCGGGCCATGGGCAACGACTTGAATCGGTCGAAGACACCGGAGTCGAGGTCCTCTCTGATTTGCGCCCCCGAGCCAGACGCTGCTGACAACATCGTTTGAATTAAGATCCCGGGAACAATCGTTGGCAGGTAAGCCTTAACCCCGCCGGCAATCGCGCCCCCGAAGAGGTAGCCAAACATCAACATAAATAACACGGGTTGAATGACGACATCCATCAATTGGTCTGGATTGTGAATCGTCTTTAATAAGTTGCGATAAGCCATGGTTGCGGTATTTTGAATCACATTGCCGCGGTGAATTCGGATATCCATTTTTACGTCCCTCTTTCTTAGTTCTTGCCGACGGTCAGGTTCATGAAGACGTCATCCAGTGACGGCTCCTGCACGGCCAGGTGGCTAATCCCAATCTTAGCGTCATTTAAGGTCGCTAGGAGGGGCGCTAGCTGGGCCACCTGCCCCAGACTCACACTGAGGTCGGGTCCCGCTTCTCGAACGTCTCCGGCCACCTGGGTGGCCAATAACTGCTCAGCGGCGGCGACCTGACGCGTTTGACTCAGGGTGAAGGTGACCCGTGGCCCACCGAGTTGTTCCTTAAGTTCGGCAGGCGTGCCCATCTTGACTACATGACCGTGGTCGATGATGGCTAGATTATCGGCTAATTGGTCCGCCTCGTCCAAATATTGCGTGGTTAAAATAATTGTTGATCCCTGATCAACCAACTTGCGAATCGTGTCCCACATTTGGGAACGGGTCCGCGGGTCTAGCCCCGTCGTCGGTTCATCCAAGAAGATCAGAGCTGGCCGCGTAATCAAGCTTACCGCCAGATCCAACCGCCGACGCATTCCCCCGGAAAAGGCCTTCAGCGGCTTGTCCGCTGAATTTTCGAGTGAGAACTCAGTGAGGAGTTCCGCCGTGCGGTCCTTGGCTTCCTGCCGTGACAGCCCATTCAATCGGGAAAAAATCATCAGGTTCTGTCGTGCCGAAAGGTCCTCATCGACGGAAGCATATTGGCCAGTCAGCCCAAACATGGATCGCGCCAGGCGACCCTCCTTGGCGGTATCGTGACCGAAAATCTTGACCTGACCACTGTCCGCCTTGAGCAGCGTGGTAATCATCCGCAAAGTCGTGGTTTTCCCCGCACCGTTAGGACCCAAGAGTCCGAAGACCTCGCCTTGACGGACCTTAAACGAGATATCATTAACGGCGACCTTTTCTCCAAACTTCTTGGTAAGGTGGTTGACTTCAATTGCATTGATTGCTGACATTTTAATTCCCTCTTTACCTTGTTTTTTAATCAGGTCCCCCTGACTAAAATTATAATAAGGCCCCCTGATCAATATGTCAAGACTTTACTCGTCTTTGCTGTCTTTTTTTAGGGATTGTCGGGTATAATAGCTACAGGGAGGCGATCTCATGCCTGATTTAACCAAACAAAAAAACGCAGCGGGTAAGTTAATTGAGTTCGATATGGTTCACCATACCGCGGACGAAGTCGCCCACCGCAACCATGCCGATAAAGACAAACATCCGTTACGGTTCCAAGGCCAAGGAAAGATCCTCCTGGCCCTCTCACAAGCCGATGGCCTCTCGCAAAAGGAATTAGCGACCCGCCTCAATCTCTCGGTCCAATCGACCGCAGAATTTGTGAATAAGCTGGTCAAGAAGGATCTGGTATCCAAGGAAAAGTCTACGACCGACCGCCGCAAAACCATCATTCGCCTAACGAATCTGGGGCAACAGACGGCCTCGGCCGAAACGGCCAAGGTCCCGGAATTTCTGAGCGGCCTGAGCGATACCGAGCTGGACCAACTCACGGCAATTTTGACGAAGATTAACAACAACCTCTACGCTGAAATCGACGCCGCTAGTCCCACCGAAACCAATAAGTTTGAAGCAGTGGTCAAGGACCGTTTGCGCGACTGGTTTCTCTAAACTGATGCACGAAAAAACACGATCAATCCACATTTCGGATTGATCGTGTTTTTGTAATCTTCATTCAATTATTCTTTAGTCAGTAAAGTCTTCGGTCCCACCGGTTGGGTTGAACGCCTTGGCTTGACCCTTGGTCTTGTAATAGTGTTGCAGGTGCGCTTCACCATTACCGGCATTCCACATCGCATAGATGTACAACGACTTAATGGGTTGCCCCTTGTATTGTCGGGTGACAATCTTATAACTTTCGGTACCGACCGTACCGAAGCCTGCGTCACTGTAATGATACTGCCAGGATTGGTCTACTAACCAGCCTTTACTCATAAATATCAGGGTATTATTCTTTCCCTTTTTAATGTTATTCATGTCTTTCTTCAGGTTAGTGACCTTGACAGGACTGTGACCCGTTTGCCACTTTTTGCCATAAAAGTTACGATATGAGGTCTTCTTGGCTTCAATGTTGAACCGATTATAGTGGCCATTCTGGTAGTAATACCAAGTCCCCTGGAACTTCGTCGGGAAACTAGCGAGACTCATCTTCGAACTAGCCTGCGCATCCGTTGTAGGCGTGGCAACAACTAAGGCCGCACCCAGACTAACTGACGCTAAGATGGCGCCCATCATGTGTGTTAATTTCATTGTGTAATTCCTCCTTGTCTCGTTTGTCGTTTACTTGTGCAAGGCGCCAACTGGATTGAAGTACTTGGCCTGCGCCTTGGTTTGATAATAGTGGTCGGCTAACTTCTTTGAGCCAGAACTGTTCGCAATGTGCTTGTTGTAGAGCACCTTAACGGACTTGCCTTTGTAGGTTTTGTGAACGACCTTGTAGGTTCCGGAGCCATTCGTCGCAAACATCCCGTAGGAAACGATCTTGGTATAGCCACCCTTGACGGCCTTGGCGCTGGTCCAGTGGCTCTTCTTACCGCCGTACTGCCAAACGTCATTCTGATTCTTGGTGGTATGTAAGGTTCCGGTCCACTTCTTTTGCTTTTTCGCAAAGATATCCATGTAATTTTTGACCGTCAGTTTCTTGGAACTGATCGCCATCGACTTGTAGTAATAGCCGTTGTTTTCCTCGTAGTGATACCACGTTCCCCGGATACTCTTCGGGAAAGTCTTCAACGTGGTCTTTGCCTTGGCGTGAGCCGTGGTCGGAACGGTGACGAGTGCCGTCGTGCCAAGCGTCGTCGCTACCAATAGGGCACTGAAAATATGAGTCATTCGCATACTTTTTTCCTCCTCAATTTTGAACCTATTTCTAGTTATCTATCCAATTATATTGAGCTGTAACTGTTAATTGAAATAACTATGTCCTTAATATAGCAAGACATAGTGACACAATGTGTCAGACAAAGACTGGCTTCAACAAAAATATCAATGATTCCCGTTTTTTTGAACAACTCGTGCCATTCAAAAAACGGCCAGCCCTGGTAAAGGACTAACCGTCTCTTTCTGTTGCGTTTAACTTAAGATTGCGCCTGCTGTTTCAAATGAGAAATTTCCTTCAACCCGGCACTCATCAAGACAAACACGATGATCCAAGCCACAACGATCAACAAGATTAGCTTCGCATAGGAACTGCCAAGAATCGTGACGTCCCAGTCCCAAGTCGCGTGCATCAAGACCGCTAAGGCAAAGAATACCAGGAAGCGTACGTCCAACATCTGACTGAATTTAAACGGCTTGGCGCGCTTCACCACCATCAAAGCCCCACCTGAAATGGCTGCCCAAACCAGGTGTCCGCCGATAGCTGACCAGCCCCGGAGAATGGCAACCGCGACCAGTTGGTCACCGGCACTATAGATATAGCCGGCGGTTTCAAAGGCCGCAAACCCGGCCCCAACGGCCGCCCCAATCAGGATCCCATCGAGGATATGCTTAACGTTCAGCTGACTGATAAAGTAGCTAATGATCAGGACCTTACCTAGTTCTTCGACCAAACCAATGGATAACGAATCCTTTAACGTCATCACCCCAAAGATCTGGCTGGTGGTACTGAACGTCACAAATTGATATAAAAATAGCGTGACGACTAGCGAAAAAATCCCGCCAATAAAGAAGACCTTGACGACTTCAAAGAGACTGACGTCTTTAAAGGCATCGGCTTCAAAGAAGAAGACCAGACCGGAAAATGGCACGGCAAAGGCCCCCACTAGAATTAATCCCGGAATAGCATTCTGATTATGAAAGGCATCGGCCATGTACAGTAACACGGCAAAGGCAAGTAAGAAGCCGAGCAAAATCCGTGAAAACAGCCACGGCTTCGCCCACTCATCTGACACGTCGGCTAAGGCTGGTGTAGTGGTCTCTGTGCCGGCAATAAAGATGGCATTGGCTTCGCCCTTCGAATGGTGCTTGAAGACCTCAGAGAACAAATCAGACAGGTTAACCTTGACGGCCCCTTCCTCGCCAGTGTAATGGTTCAACTTAGCCGTGGCGGTGTCGTAAAGATCCTTGATTTGATTCGATTCATTGGCGACTGGTGCCGTCTCCTGTGTTGCTGGCAATGCTTTCCCGCAGCTCGGACAGAACTTGGCAGTCGCCTTAACTTGATTTCCACAATACGGACAATATCTCATACTAAACCCTCACTACTCTAAAATATTCTGATACAGTTTTAACCCTAACTGATTCATCGCCGACACTTGATCGGCTTCTTTGCCATCTTGCGCGAGGACCACCGCAACGAAGGCCCCCCGCTTATTGGCCACGATTTCAGCATCATTTTGGACGCCGTAATCTGCGTACTCCCCGGTCTTGTTATAGACCTTGGCTTCACTCGGCAATAACTTCGGCAACTTGGCCCGATTCCGATTATTTGCCAGAATTTCCAGCATGTCATCGTCAGCAGTCTTTGACACCAGCTGATGATTATAAATTTTCTTGAGGGTCATCCCCAAGTCCCGCGCCGAGGTGGTATTATCACGGCCATCCTCAATGGCGTCCGTGTCCATCATCTTCCGCTGGAGCTTGGTATCCGTGGCTCCCATACTCTTAATCTTGTTGTTAATGAGGCTGAAACCACCCATTTTGGCAATCATAATATTGGCCCCAGTATTGTCACTGTCGTCAATCATATGTTGCAAAACCTCACGGTACGTCAGCTTTGTCCCGGCATCCATATCCTGAATGACACCGGTCCCGCCAACCTTTTCGCTATCGGTAACGGTATGGGTGGCGTCGAGGTCAAAGACCCCCTCCTTAGCCATGGCATAGGCTGTGACGAGGATGAAAACTTTGATACTGCTGGCCGCACTCTGCGACCCGTTGTTGACAACCACACTCTGTGAGCTATCGACCGGCGACACGTAGGCAGAACTGGTTCCCTGCAGGGGGTCCAACGCCGCGGTGACCGCATCTTTAATTTCTGTTTGGTTAAAATTGACCGTCGCTTGGTGGCTAGTCGCCTGACTAGAGGATGACTGGCGCCGCTGCGCCTGACTGCTGGCCTTCTTCTCCGAACGGGCTGGCTTAGCGGCGTGGCTCCCATTGCTATACAGCAGGTAGCCCCCACCACAAATAAGGAGAATTAGAATCACGGCACTGATCACCCATTGGCGTTTGGATTTATTTTCTTTCGGTGCTGGCTGTGACGTGACCTGATTATCTGGTGCTTGCGGCCGAGTCGCAACCTTCTTGGGGGCAACAGGTTCAACTGGCGCCACCTGAGGCTCACTTGCTGGCGTCTTGGCAGCTGGCTTCGCTGGCGTCGGTGCAGAGCTTTCGGCAGCTTCAGTGTCAGGTTGTTTCGGGTCAGGCGCTTCAAAGTCATAACCACAGTTTTCGCAAAACCGACTGTCTTGAGGATTCAGGGCCTGGCACCGTGGACAAGTCTTTTGCTGGTCTGAATCAGTCTGACCAGCCGTTTCGGACCTTAGATCAGTCCCACAATTCTCACAAAAATTGACGCCCTCGGGGTTGTCATGACCACAATTTGGACAAATCTTCATCGGTCTACTCCCCGCTAGTTAAACGCGTGCCCACAGTTGGGGCAGAACTTGGTGTCGGCTGAAACCACGTTCTGGCAGTCAGGGCAGGTCTTTTCCTCTGGCTTAGGATTCAAATCCGTCCCACAATTTGGACAGAACTTCGTCTCTAATCCGACTGAAGCGTGGCAGTTCGGACATTCCTTACCGAGCTTGGTCCCACAAGAGACACAGAACTTCGCATCGGCTTTATTGGCGGCGTGACAGTTCGGACAAATGACTTCACCTTCGTGGGCGCTCTGACTGGCAGCCATGGAAACCGTCACGGATTTGCCCCCACTCATAATGAATTGTTCCACGTAGGCAAAGAGTTCTTCCGGTAATTTTTTCTGGTTCCAGGCACCGATGGCGGCGGTCACAGCTAGGGGCGCAAAGGCAATCATCCCAATAGTGGCAGCCCCAGCTTTATCAATCCATTTCCCTGAACCCACGTTAACCATAATCTGATTCTCACCGGCGCTGAAAATCTGAACTTGAATCGCGGAATCCATCCCCACGATGGTCTTCCAACTATCCTCCTGTTTAGCTTGAACCAGGTAACCTTCGTTGGTATGCATGCCCTCAGCGTGTAGCTGTTTCTTTTCACGTAGCCAATTTTGAATAGCCTGACCGACCATCTCAAGGTCCAAGCCATCAGTTAGTTTAAAAATTCTTGAGTCTGCCATCTTGAAATCACTCCTATTTGTCTTCTTTAGCTTCCCGCATCACCATCTGAATCCATTTCTGCGAGTACCCATACTTCCGAGCTAACTCGTGTTGATTATGTCCGTTGAATTCTTTTAGCACTAGCTGAGCTGTTACCTTACGATCGTATAAATGGACCGGAAAATTTAGTTGGGTGCCTTTATAATGCTCGTAGATAATCAGCATTGATTCGGTCCCAACTAAATTATTCAAACTCTTGTAAAATTGATGTAACGCATCCAGCTCAATTCGCTCTGCCATTGTCCTCGCCACCTCCTTAGGCTAAATTGTAATTGTTTGCGAATCTTTTAGTAACTGCACTTATCCTCGCCCTTTTCCACGAAAAGTGCCGTAACAATGGCATGTCACTCGTCTTGCAAAATGCCGTTTGTTTAAAACGCCGTCACGATAGGCAACCTATTTCATGTCAGGACAACTTGGCAAAAGAATTGACGCTAGATTTGCGAGATGCGTGCTTCTATTGCGCTTAAAAATATTTTTCGGAACACTAATTTTGAGACACAATTACCGGTCATTACACCTAAAAAAACTACCCTCAAATTTCTTTGGGAATAGGGCAAATTACAAGTTTAATCCGAACAAGCCCGGAATCTTTCAATGGCAGTCTGTTGATGATGTATTTTTAATGGTCGTTGATTAATTAGTTCAAGTGCTGCTAGGATCTCATCAGTCGTTACTTGGCTAAAATTGGTCTTTTTCGGGAAGAACCAGCGTAACCGTCTATTAAAATATTCATTGGAACCTCGCTCCCATGGTGAATATGGATGGCAAAAATAAACTTTGATCTGATAATCCTGTTCTAAGGCCTGATAATTGGCAAACTCTTTACCATGATCAACAGTAATGGATTTTACTTGGGGACCGAAGGCCCCCATAAACTTGCCAAAGGCGGTGTTTAGAGCCTTAGCCGTTCTATTAGGGGCTTTGATGGCCCATAGAAGTCGGGTCTTACGTTCTACGAATGTAACCAGACATGATCGTGACTCACTTCGACTAGAAAGCACCGTATCTACTTCCCA
>NZ_RHOD01000018.1 GCF_003946095.1 Levilactobacillus lindianensis
GTGCTAGTGCGCCACGTTGAAAACGTGATAAAGTAGATGTACCCAAAGTAATCACTCCCTATATTGGTTGGAATTAGCTACTACCATTGTAAGTGATTGCTTTGGGCTTTTTAATTTCTGTTCGGATTAATTATAGAATTTGCCATAAATATAAATAAACTTGACTAAGAACTCACATTTTTGGGTGTTTGGTAAAGGGCTTTCAGCCACGGTGAACAAGTGTTCGCCGTGGCTTTTTTGGTGCAAGTGGGGAAATTTATAAAAATTCGGAAACGTTGTGGTAGAAAGTGGGGGGGTGTGGTAAACTTGACAATAGTTACAAATAGGGGGTAATGGCCATGTTCATGGGTGAATTCGAGCATTCAATTGATACCAAGGGCAGACTCATTATTCCCGCCAAATTTCGGGAGCAACTCGGGGGACAATTCGTGGTTACCCGGGGGATGGATGGCTGTTTATTCGGCTACCCCATGACCGAGTGGTCGGCATTACAAGAGAAATTGAAAGCCTTGCCAGTGAACCGTAAGGATGCCCGGGCTTTTGTCCGGTTCTTCTATTCCGCGGCGACCGAATGTGAGCTCGATAAGCAAGGTCGAATCAACTTACCAAAATCGCTACGAGATCATGCCGCACTGGCTAAACAGTGTGTCATTGTTGGCGTTGCAAATCGATTTGAAATTTGGAGTCAAGAACGGTGGGATAAGTTCTCCACCGCGGCCGAAGAAGACTTCGATGATATCGCCGAAAATCTCATTGATTTCGGCATGTAGATAAAGGAGAGGAGAGTGTTTATGGAAGACTTTCATCATGTGACGGTACTGCTTAAGGAAGCGGTGGCTGGCTTAGCCATTAAGCCAACAGGAATTTATGTTGACTGCACTCTCGGCGGTGGTGGTCATAGCCAACGTATTCTGGAGCAACTGACGACGGGGCATTTATACGCGTTCGATCAGGACCAGACCGCAATTACATACAATCAAGAACATCTTAAAAAATATTTGGACAGTGGCAACCTAACCTTCATCAAGAGTAATTTTCGGGATATTAAGACCGAGTTGAATGCTCGGGGGGTGACCGAGGTTGATGGCATTCTTTATGATCTCGGGGTATCTTCACCACAGTTCGACGAGGCCGACCGGGGTTTCAGTTACCAACATGATGCGCCACTAGACATGCGCATGGACCAGAGCGCCGACCTCACCGCATGGATCGTGGTCAATGAATGGAAGTTCAATGACTTAATGCGAATCTTCCACCGATACGGGGAAGAGAAGTTCGCTAAGCCAATTGCCCGAGCCATTGAACGTCACCGAGCCGAAGCACCAATCGACACCACTGGCCAACTGGTTGACATCATCAAGGAAGGGATTCCCGCTGCCGCACGACGGCATGGTGGTCATCCCGCTAAGAAGGTCTTCCAAGCCATTCGGATCGCCGTCAACGACGAATTAGGAGCCTTAGAGGATTCTCTTGAACAAGCTGTTGGATTGTTAGCCCTGCATGGTCGCATCAGTGCCATTACCTTCCAGTCGCTCGAAGACCGGTTGGTTAAGACCATGTTTCGCGAACAGTCTTCGTTGCCAGAACTCCCCCACGGAATTCCGGTGATTCCCGACAATTTACAACCAGATTATAAGCTGGTTAATCGCAAACCAATTCTCCCTTCCGAGGAAGAATTAGCGGCTAACCATCGTGCCCACAGTGCAAAATTACGAATTTTAGAAAAAATTAAGTAGTTTAGACAATCACTAAATATTGACATAGGAAGATGATCAATTATGGCGCAAAATAATTTAGCTGAAGCAGTTCCCCTAACACCGGAACCCCAACAACGCCCAAACATAGAACAACCGCAACGACAGACCCAACCCCTCAGTGATCCCACACCGTCAGGCAAACGTCTGCCATTCTCCAAATTTGAAAAGTGCTTAATGACCGTTTGTGGGTTGGTTTTGGCCTTACTAATGGTAAGTGTTGTGTCCACGAAAATCGCGATGTCCAATACGGTTCACGACTTACAAAGTCTCAATAATTCTGTCACGACGTATCAAAATCGCAACACCAATGCGCAACAAGAAATAAATGAGTTGCAGAGTCGTAGCCGGCTTGATAAAATTGCCAAAAAGCAGGGCTTGACCTTGGAAAATGACAGAATAAGGAATGTTAACAAATAATGAATGATTCTCAGAAGCGACAAATGACAAATAAGCATCCTCGCAGAAATCGGAAGAAATTCGGCCAGTTTCTGTTTTTCCTTTTCATTGGTGTGTTTATCTTGATCGTTGGTCGCTTTTCGTATATCTCGATTGGCAAAAAGGTTCAGAACGTGAATCTCAGTGCCTCGGCCCAGAAGCTGTATACGGCTAATGAGACGCTGAAAGCCAGACGAGGAACGATTTACGATGCCAATGGCCAAGCGATTGCGGAGGACACCAGTGTCTATTCCCTTTACGTGGTGTTGGATAAGCGTCAGAAAAGTGTTGATGGCCGAAAACTCTACGTGACCAACAAGGAAAAAGTTGCCGACGTTCTGGCTAAATACCTGCCGATCAGTCGCAAGAAAGCCTTGGCGACGTTGAATCCTAGCTCGGGACATCCATTCCAAGTTGAATTTGGGACGGCGGGACAGAATATCTCGCTAACTACTAAGCAGAAGATCCAGGCGGAACATCTCAGTGGGGTGAACTTTATTCAACAGGAATCCCGTTTGTATCCGAACGGGGTCTTTGCTTCTCATTTGATTGGTTTGGCTCAGGCTCAGACGAATAAGGCCGGCCAAACAGCTCTTACTGGGTCAATGGGTCTGGAACAAGCTTTCAATAAAGAATTAACGGGGACGAATGGGTCCCAAAAGATTAAAAAAGATATGTATGGTTATCAGCTGCCGGGAACTAAGCAGAAGGCCAAGAAGGCCAAGAATGGGGACAACGTCTATACGACGTTAGATACTCGTTTGCAGACGCTCTTGGAAACGGAAATGAGTCAAGTTCAGGGCCAGGTCAAGGCCAACTCGATGAACGCCGTGCTTATGAATGCCAAGACAGGAGCCATTCTAGCCGCCACGCAACGGCCAACGTTTAACGCGACGACGAAGAAGGGACTCGACAAGGTCTGGCGGAACACGCTGGTTCAAGACGCCTATGAGCCCGGGTCCACCATGAAGATTTTCACGTTGGCTTCATCCATCGACAGTGGCCACTACAATGGGAATGCCACCTACCAATCTGGTAAATACACCATTGGTAATCAAGTGGTTCCCGATTGGAACACCTCTGGCTGGGGGACCATTACCTATGACAAGGGGTTTGCCGTTTCCAGTAACGTGGCCATGGCCCATTTGGAACAACAAATGGGTCACAAGACGTGGAAAAAATACATCGACCGGTTCCTTTTCCTGAAGAGTACCAAGTCGGGACTGCCGGGTGAATTAACCGGGAGCATCGCCTTTCAACGACCGATCGAACAGGCCGATACCGCGTTCGGCCAAGGGATTCAGGTCACCGTCTTCCAGATGATGCAGGCCCTTAGTGCGGTCAGCAATGATGGGAAGATGATGAAGCCTTATGTGATCAGTAAGGTGGTCAATCCCAATAGCAACAAGACTGTTAAGGCCTATGGGCCACAGAACGTGGCCAATCCAATCTCCGAATCGACGGCAAAGGCCGTGCGGAAACACATGGAAGATGTTGTTTATAAGAAGTACGGTATTGGGTCCGACTACAAAATGAGTGGGGAACGGGTTGCGGTGAAGACCGGGACCGCCCAAGTCAGTTCCGGGAAGTCCGGGTATCTCTCTGGTGACGATAACTACCTGTACTCCGTAGCCGCCATGGTTCCGGCGAGTCATCCGAAGTACGTCATGTACATCACGATGAAGCAACCACACTTGGGGAGTAAGACGGCCTCACAGCTGTTGGCGTCCATCATGAAACCTGTGATGGCGCGGGCCCTCCAAGAGGACACCGAAACCATCAATACCAAAGAAAGTAAGATGCCAACGGTTACCGGAATGTCGGTAGCGAGCGCAACCCAGGCCCTAACCAAGGCTGGAGCGACCGTCACAACCCTAGGCACCGGACAAAAAGTTCAAAAACAGTCGGTTACGGCTGGAACCACGTTATACCGGGATCAACGAGTCTTTATCAAGACGGGTGGGACCGTCGCTCTGCCAAGTTTGACCGGCTGGTCTAAGGGTGATGTGGTAAAATTAGCACAGATTGAAGGCTTAAAGCTGAACGTGAGTGGTGATGGCTATGTCACGAAGCAGAGTATCAAGGCCGGCACGACAGTGGGGTCTGGTGCCACATTAACGGTCACTTTACGCCAAAATAAATGAGAATGAGGATTGATTGGAACAATGATGACTATTTTGTTACCCCTGGTGGGTAGTTTTCTAATTACCGTGGCATTTATGCCCGCTTTAATTCGTTACTTCCGTGCCCGGCACGAAGGCCAAATGATTCGTGAAGAGGGCCCGAGTTGGCACGAAAAGAAGTCCGGAACACCGACCATGGGTGGGTTGCTCTACATGATTGCGATCGTCGTCATGACCTTAGCAACCAGCTGGATTGTCCAGCCGCACCACGTCTTACCTACTACGTGGATTTTATTATTTATTCTCGTGTTGTATGGGGGCTTGGGTGCCTGGGATGACAGCATCAAGTTGTTCCATCGCCAAAATGAAGGCCTGAAGGCTTGGCAGAAAATGCTGGGCCAAATTGTCGGGGCACTCATCTTATTCTGGGTTTACACCCATGAACAATTGCCTATGGCCTTGCACATTCCCGGAATTGGGGATTGGCACATGGGCGGTTGGTACGCGCTCTTTATTATCGTGTGGTTGGTGGGCTTCTCTAATGCCGTGAATCTTTCCGATGGCCTGGATGGCCTGGTGAGTGGTTTAGCTAGCATTTCTTTTGCGGCTTACGGTGTCGTTGCCTTCCAACAACATCAATTAAACATTGCGATTTTTTGTTTCGCCGTAGTCGGCGGTCTTCTCGGTTTTCTCATTTTTAATCACAAACCAGCAAAGATATTTATGGGGGATACGGGATCCTTGGCTTTAGGCGGCGCCCTAGCGGCGGTTGCCATCCTGTTACACCACGAATTATCTCTATTGTGGATCGGGTTGGTCTTTGTGATTGAGACGGCGAGTGTTATTTTGCAAGTGGCTTCATTCAAACTAACGGGTAAGCGGATTTTCCTCATGAGTCCCATTCATCACCACTTTGAAATGCTGGGGTGGAGCGAATGGAAGATTGATTTTACTTTCTGGGGAATCGGGTTAATCACCGCAGTTAGTGGTGTTTGGGTCATGCTAGCGAACTAACGACTGAAGACTAATGGGCTAGCTTGCTCGTTAGAGTCAAGCTAGCCTTTTTATATCAGGTATAAGAAAGAAATGGAGAGCGAACGGAGTTATGAAGCAGATTAAGCGATATGCGGGTAAAAAGGTTTTGGTTTTAGGACTCGCCAAGAGTGGAACGAATGCCGCCAAGTTATTAAAACGGCTGGGTGCCGTAGTCACGGTGAGTGATGTTCAGCCGCTGAACGAGAATAAAGACGCCCAGGAGCTCGAACAAGCAGGGTTTAAGGTCATCTTAGGGTTACAGACCCCAGATCTCCTAGACGCCGGCTACGACCTTATGGTGAAGAATCCTGGTATCCCCTATGATGTGCCGATCGTCAAGAAGGCCTTAGAGCTGAAGCTGCCGATTATTACCGAAATGGAGTTAACGGGTGAAGTCGCAGATGCCGAGTTAGTGGCGGTCACTGGGAGTAACGGGAAAACGACGACGACCACGATGATTCAAAAGATGTTGGATCATGATCGGCAGGCTGGTCATGCCCGATACGCCGGAAACATTGGTGTGCCAGCCAGCATGGTGGCTCAAGAGGTGACGGCTGAAGATACCTTAGTTCTGGAGGTTTCCAGTTTCATGCTAGTGGGGACCACCGAATTTCACCCACATATCGCGGTCTTAACGAACATCTTCTCTAACCATTTGGATTATCACAAAACGCGCGCCAACTACGTTGCGGCCAAGATGAAGATTACGGCTAACCAGACAGCTGACGATTACTTTGTCGTCAACTTTGACAATCCAGAATGGCGAGAACTCAGTACCCATTCTGCGGCCAAAGTGGTGCCATTCTCACGGCAGGGCCAATCCGAAGATGGGGCTTACGAACGTGACAGTTTCCTGTACTTCCGTGGTGAAAGAATCATGGCGGCAGCCGATATCAAGGTTCCTGGTGACCACAACATCGAGAACGCCTTGGCAGCGATCGCCGTTGCCAAGATTAAGGGCGTTAGTACCGCGGCTATTGTCGGAGTGCTCAAGAGCTTCGGTGGGGTTCGTCATCGGACACAGTACGTGTTAGAGGCTGAGGGTCGGCAGTATTACAATGACTCCAAGGCGACCGACATGGAAGCCACAGAGATGGCTTTGAAGGGCTTTAAGGCGCCAGTTGTGCTCTTAGCCGGCGGTCTTGACCGTGGCTATACCTTTGAGAAGATGGTGCCAGCCTTCAAGGATCATGTGAAGGCCATCATTCTCTTTGGTCAGACGGCCAAGTTACTGGAAGATACAGCCAAGCAGGCGGGAATTCCGACGATTCGCTTAACTGAGAACGTTGAAACGGCCGTCCCACTGGCCTATGAACTTAGCGAACCGGGCGACATTATTTTGCTCTCACCGGCGAACGCAAGCTGGGATCAATACCCGAACTTTGAAGTTCGAGGAGACCGGTTTATCAAAGCCGTTGAACAGTTGACGGGTAAGCAGGAGGAAAAATAATATGCGATTAATTGTATCTGGTGGGGGAACCGGGGGTCACATTTATCCGGCACTGGCCCTAATCAAAGCCTTAAAGAAGCGCGACCCCGATGCCGAGGTGCTCTACGTTGGGTCCGAACGGGGACTGGAAAGTTCCATCGTGCCAGCTAAGGGAATTCCGTTCAAGTCGACGAAGATTCAAGGGTTCAAACGATCCTTGTCGCTTGAAAATTTCAAGACGATTTACTTATTCTTGAAGAGTGTTCACGAGACCAAGAAGATGATTCGGGAATTCAAGCCCGACGTCGTGGTCGGCACCGGTGGTTACGTTTCTGGTGCGGTGGTTTACGCCGCCAGCCGTCTACATATTCCGACAATGATTCACGAACAAAACAGTGTGGTTGGGATTACGAATCGTTTTCTGAGCCGTTACGTTGACCGGATCGCTTACGTTTTTGACGCCGCGGTTGATCAGTTGCCAGCCAACAAAATGGTCAAGACCGGGAATCCACGGGCCCAGGAAGCCGCCGAAGTGGTCAGTCACTTCAGTTGGTCGGAATACCACCTGCAGGACAATCGCCCAACGTTACTAATCTTCGGGGGGTCTCAAGGCGCCTTGAAGATCAACGCCGCAACGGTTGAAGCCATTCCGGAATTTAATCAACGCGACTACCAAGTGGTCTTCGTCACGGGGCAGAAGCGCTACGACGGGGTCATGGACCAATTAAAAGGTGTGACCCTCAACGACAACGTGGTCGTGAAGCCTTACATTCCTAACATGCCAGAAGTTTTGCCTAAGGTGGCGGCCATTGTTGGGCGTGCCGGAGCGACCAGCCTGGCTGAAATCACGGCGGATGGAATTCCATCAATCCTGATTCCCAGTCCTTACGTAACAGCGGATCACCAGACTAAGAATGCGCAGTCTCTAGTTAATGTGGGAGCTGCCGAAATCATTAAGGAAGCCGATCTGACCGGAGACACGTTGGTTACTAAGGCTGACCAGTTGATGAATGACGATGGTCTGCGCCAGGATATGGCACAGGCGTCGAAACAATTAGGCGTACCAGATGCGGCGGACCGTGTCTTAGACGTCGTCTTAGCGCTCAAGCGAGATTAGCGCAAAATTTACAAAGCGGGAGGTGACCAGCCATGAAGTTTCGCCTTAACCGGCACGATGAGAAGCAGCAACAGTCGTTGACGCCCTGGGAAGATTATCAGCGCCAGGCAGCAGCCAAGAAGAAGCAACGCCGTACGCCGAACTGGATTCACCAGGCCAAGCGCATCGGGGATAAACTGCCGCGGTTAAAGCATCAGCGAAACCGGAAGTTAGTTCGTCGATTGATCATTCTCCTGTCTAGCTTTACGGCGGTCATCTTGGTCATGGTTTATCTGCTCTGTCCGCTAAGTCATTTTCAAACAGTCAAGGTGACCGGCGCCCATGCGTTAACTGCCGCAGAGGTTCAAGACGCCGTTCAAGTTCGTTCGGGTGAGTCGATTTATTCACTGTTCGGGCACACGGCGCAGTTTGAAAGCCAGGCACCAAAACGAAACTCAAGGATTAAGCAAGCTAAGATTACGTTCCGTCAACCGAATCAGGCAACCATCGCCATTGTCGAATACGACACGGCGGGGTACGTGATGCGGGGAAGTAAGTACGATGAAATCTTGGAGAATGGTGTGGTGAGCGAACAATCTGTCTCACAGCCGAAGAGTGGAACGCCGGTTTACAGTAAGTTTAAGCAAGCGAAAACCTTGCACCGGATGATTCTGCAGTACGCCCAGCTAGATGCTGAGATTAAACGCAGCATCAGTGAAATCCAGGCGTCACCAACGAAAGATAATCCGAACCGGGTTCATTTATTCATGAATGACGGGAATGAAGTTTACGCAAGCATCCCGTCCTTTGCGAAAAAAATGGCGTATTATCCAGGAATTGCGGCGAAGATGAAACAAAAAGGTGTCGTCAATTTGGAAGTCGGGGCGTACTCATATCCCTTCAAGAAATAAATCATTTTGATTGCAGTGACGAAAAAGCGTCAATAAGGCTTTTTCAACCCCTAGTAAATGTGGTAAACTGAAAAATAATTAGGGGAAAAAGCGAATTCATGCAGTGTTGATAGTAGATTAACTTAGGAGGTTCCTTTTTCTATGGATAATTCAGGGATGTACGTTGGTCTCGATATAGGAACCACCTCAATAAAAGTCATTGTTGCTGAGAATGTTAAAGGGCAAATGAACGTTATTGGTGTGGGAAATGAACGTTCGAATGGTGTCAGTCGCGGCGTTATCGTCGATATTGACAAGGCTGCTGAAGCAATTCAGCGCGCCGTTCGGCAAGCCGAAGAGAAGGCCAGCATCGAAATTCACGATGTGATTGTGGGAATTCCCGCAAATATGTTAAAAATTGAACCATGTAGCGGGATGATCGCCATTGACGATCAATCCCGTGAGATTACCGGACGGGACGTTCGGAGTGTGGCGGGGGCCGCACTCATCCAGAGTCTCCCACCGGAACGTGAAGTGGTTGAAGTTCTGGCCGACGAGTTTGTGGTCGACGGCTTCGATGGCATCAAGGATCCTCGTGGGATGGTGGGGGTTCGTCTGGAACTCCACGGCACCCTGTTTACCGGTCCCAAGACAATCATGCACAACACGCGTAAGGCAGTCGAACAGGCTGGGTTACACGTTCGGGGCACCGTTATCAATCCGATGGCCCAAGGCATGATGGTCATGAACGATGGTGAACAAGACTTCGGGACCGTCCTGATTGATTTGGGTGGTGGCCAAGCGACTGCTGCCGTCATTCACGATCACCAATTAAAGTACATTGATGTTGACCAAGAGGGGGGCCAGTTCATTACCAAGGATATCTCCGTGGTCTTGAACACCTCGATCGACAGTGCCGAAAAGTTAAAGCGCGATTACGGCTATGCCGATTCAAGTCAGGCTAGCGATGAAGATGAATTTCCTGTCGACGTCGTGGGTCAGAGTCAACCAACCCCAATCTCTGAGAAATATTTAGCAGAGATTATCGAAGCCCGGTTGGACCAGGTCTTCCAGCGTCTACGCACGAACCTTGATAAGGTTCAGGCGTTAGAGTTGCCTGGGGGGATCATTCTGACCGGTGGGGTTGCCGCACTGCCTGGGATTACCGATTTAGCCACGGCTGAATTTGGGACCAACGTGCGGGTCTACATCCCAGATCAAATGGGATTGCGTCACCCATCATTTACCTTAGCTTTGGCATTAGTGAAATACTTTGGGGGTCTCAGTGAGATTGACTTGCTTATTAAGAGCGCTTTAACGGGCTCGACCCAACTCGCTGACGAGACCGATGAGATTCGGCAACTTGAGGCGGCAGAGGATTCTGCCAACGACGTTTCGACCCAATCGGCATCGCGTCCAAAGGCAAAACCGAAAGTGAAGAAAAAAAGGGGCGAAGGGTTCCGGAAGTTCTTCAGCGACTTCTTTGACTAACGCGAGATGGAGGAAAGATAAACATGGAATACTCACTAGATTCTGCTCAAAATCATGGCGCTAACATTAAAGTTATCGGGGTCGGTGGCGGTGGTAACAACGCCGTTAACCGAATGATCACCGAAGATGTTAAAGGTGTCGAATTTATCGTTGCGAACACTGATGTTCAAGCTTTGGAAGCTTCCAAGGCTGAAACTAAAATCCAACTCGGGCCGAAATTAACCAAAGGTCTGGGTGCCGGTGCCAACCCCGAAGTTGGGGCCAAGGCCGCCGAAGAAAGTGAAGAAGCCATTACGGAAGCCTTGCAAGGCGCCGACATGGTCTTCGTCACGGCCGGAATGGGTGGGGGTACCGGTAACGGTGCCGCCCCAATCGTGGCTAAGATTGCCAAGGACAGCGGGGCCTTAACGGTCGGTGTTGTGACGCGGCCATTTAGCTTCGAAGGTCCACGTCGGGCTCGTTTTGCGGCCGAAGGGGTCGCAGCCATGAAGGAAAACGTTGACACGTTAATCATTCTGGCTAACAACCGTCTGTTAGAAATTGTCGACAAGAAGACACCAATGATGGAAGCCTTCCAAGAAGCCGACAACGTCTTACGTCAAGGGGTTCAAGGGATTTCCGATCTGATCACGAGTCCTGGTTATGTGAACTTGGACTTTGCCGATGTGAAGACGGTTATGAAAGATCAAGGGTCTGCCTTAATGGGTATCGGTTCCGCTAGCGGTGAAAACCGGACGGAAGATGCCACGAAGAAGGCTATCTCGTCACCATTACTGGAAGTTTCCATCGATGGTGCCGAACAAGTTCTGTTGAACATCACGGGTGGTCCCGACCTGTCTCTGTTTGAAGCCCAAGCCGCTTCACAGATCGTGTCGGATGCCGCTACCAGTGACGTGAACATCATCTTCGGGACGTCAATTGACGAAGAGCTCGGCGACGAGGTTCGTGTTACGGTGATTGCGACTGGGATCGACAAGAAGCGTGAGGAACGCGAAGCTTCTCACAGCCGAGTTGCCCATCGTAGTGAACAAAAAGCTGCTAGCGACCAACAGAGCCAACCAACTAAAGAAAATGATCAGGATCCATTCGGTAACTGGGACATTCGTGAACCAGCCCACCGTCCAGAACCAAAGAGTTCTACCCAGGGTCATGATGAATTTGCTGGGGTCGACAAACCTGACTTCAACATCTTCAATCCAAGCTCTGACGATGCCAACAGCGATGATGGTAATCGGGGAGAGGACACACCGCCATTCTTCAAGCGTCGGCGGAAGTAGTCATTAGAAATTCGTTGTGAGAGGAGTGGCCAACCATGGCGGAAAAGTTTAGTCTTAGTAAGTTTTTCGGAATGGACGATGATTATGACGAAGACTATCAGGAATCGACAAGTCCTGTAGTTAAGCCGCAACCAACTGCCCAAACACGGCCGGTCGATAATCGAAAGGTGGTCGCTATGCGGTCTGCGAAACCCAATTCGAGTCATATTGCGATCTGCGAGCCACGAATTTATTCCGATGCCAAATCGATTGCCAAACAAATCACGGCTGGCGACGCGGTCATCGTCAATTTTGCAAGGGTGGATGAAGCCCAAGCACAGCGGATCGTTGACTTTCTAAACGGGACTGCCTATGCCGTCGGCGGTGAAATCAAGCGGGTTGGTGAACAGATTTTTCTGTGCACCCCGCATAATTTCGAAGTCAGTGGTGACGTGGCAGCGAACCTTGGTAATCAGTTCAAACCATAAAGGAGCGATGTTGTGCTGTCGATCGTAAGCTTAATCTTTACGGCGTTGGACTGGCTGGTGCGGGCGTACATACTCCTAATCGTGGTGTATGCGCTACTCAGCTGGTTGCCTGGTGCCTACCAATCTAAATTGGGCCAGGTTATTACGCGCTTAGTAGAACCATTTTTGAACTATTTTAACTTTGCCTCGGTGGGGCCCTTGGGCTTTGGCCCAGTTGTGGGAATCATCGTGTTAACCTTAGTTCAGTACGGGTTACGTGCACTTGAAATCATGTTATTCAGATTGATGTTGTAAGGCCAATGCGTTAGGAGGAGAAGCTGTGGATGAGAATATAACGCAACACTTTCGGCCGGACGAGGCGCCGTTTATTGACGCCATTGGCGAATGGTTACAACAGGTTGCGGACGAGTATCGCCCAGTTCTCACCCATTTCTTGAATCCGCGTCAGGTGTACATTGCCACCACCTTAGCCCGCCGAGCGGATGTTAAGGTTCAGTTCCGTGGTGGCCATGAGCATGCGGAAATGCAACGGGCCCTGTTCTTCCCCGACTATTTCGAACCCACAGAGGCCGACTTCGAGTTGCGCCTGTTGCGAGTCGATTATCCGGTTAAGTTCGCCACGCTTCACCACAGTCAAATCCTAGGGACTCTGTTAGGAGCGGGAATTGAACGTGAGATTCTAGGTGACATCTTAACGGATGGTCAGGTTTGGCAAGTGGTGACGGAGAAGTCTATGATGGACTATCTCGTCGGCCAGGTGGACCATATCGGTCGGGTGAAGGCACGCCTAGCGCCAGCTGATTTTAGTGAGTTGATTGCGCCATTGAACGAGTGGGAAGCGGAGTCCGCGACCTTATCCTCCTTGCGGTTGGATAACATTGTTGGTACCGGGTTCCATCTCTCCCGTCATCGGGCAAAGGAATTAATCGAGGCGGACCATGTTCGGGTAAATTGGACGGAAACGACCAAACCGGATTATGAGCTCGACGTTGCAGACATTGTGTCCGTGCGGGGCTTTGGTCGGGTTCGCCTGGATGAAGTTGCCGGGAAAACCAAGAAAGAAAAGATTCGGGTCACCCTAGCGGTGCTGAAGAAATAGATGCGGAGGGAACAATAAGATGGTATTAAGTCCATTAGACATTCATAATAAAGAATTCGGTACGAAGATGCGTGGTTATAACGTTGATGAGGTCAATGATTTCTTGGACCAAGTGATCAAGGATTACCAAATTACGTTGAACCACAACAAGGAATTAGAGGAACAACTCGACTCTGCCAATGGCAAACTCAAGTACTTTAACGACTTGAAAGATTCCTTGAATCAATCCATTCTGGTTGCGCAGGAGGCCGCCGACAAGGTTAAGGCTAACTCACAAAAAGAATCCGAGATTATTATTCGCGAAGCCCAGAAGCAAAGCTCCGACATCGTTTCAGAAGCCACTAACAAGGGTAATCAGATCATGACCGAAGCCTCCAAACGTGCTAAGAAGTTAGCCGTGGAGACCGATGATTTGAAGAAGAGCACCCGGGTCTTCCGTCAACGGTTGCAAGTCATGCTGGAAAGTCAGTTGGAAGTTGTGAAGTCCAACGATTGGGACAGCTTGCTTAAAGAAGGTTCGATGTCCAGTTACGAGGAAATCAAGAAGGTCGTCGGCGATCGACTTGACAACGGGGCAGCCCAGGGCGTACACTCAACTGCACCGCAAGCAACGGAAGAAGCTCCCGTTCAGGAAGCTCCCGTTACCGATACGGACAGTGATCAAGGGGAAACCGTTGTGATTTTCCCAGACAATGATCAGGAACATTACGACCAAAAGTAAATATAAAATGACAGAGAAATAAGCAGTCTAAACAGATGGTTTTAGCGAGTCGACGATGGTGCGAGGTCGACACCCACTCTTTTAGACGGTATCATTCTCCAAGTTCCGTGGCTGAATTTTGAGTAAGCAACGGCGGTTTGCCCCGATACGGCACGCTGAGGGAAGACGACGAGAGTTGTCTTCTGAAATTTGGGTGGTACCACGAACGATCTCGTCCCTTTGGGCGGGGTCGTTTTTTGTTGTCATGAGAAGTTGCGTTTCACGGTGATCGGGTTGACCGGTGAGCTGAGGCCAGTTGCTGGCTTGAGCTCACCGGTTCACCAACCGTGAGAAATGATTTGAAGGAGGAAAAGACGGTATGCGAGTGAAAGACACGTTGAACCTGGGTAAGACCAAGTTCAAAATGCGCGGTAATTTACCAGTCAAAGAAGTTGACCGGCAAAAAGCCTGGGCCGAAAACAAGATTTATGAAGCCCGCCAGAAATTAAACGAGGGGAAGCCAACGTTTATTCTGCACGATGGCCCCCCATACGCCAACGGCCCAATCCATATGGGTCATGCGATGAACAAGATTTCTAAGGATATCATTGTTCGTTACAAGTCCATGAGTGGCTTCCGGGCCCCTTACGTTCCCGGTTGGGATACCCATGGGTTACCAATTGAACAACAGTTGACGAAGGCCGGTTACGACCGGAAGAAGATGTCGACTGCTGAATTCCGCGATCTTTGTCGCGAATACGCCTTGAAGCAAGTGGACTTACAACGCGATGGATTTAAGCGTTTAGGGGTTGCTGCCGAATGGGATAATCCATACTTGACGTTAGATCCAGAATTTGAAGCCGCTGAAGTGCGGGTCTTTGGTGAGTTCGCCAAGCGCGGTCTGATCTACAAGGGTAAGAAGCCCGTGTACTGGTCATGGTCATCAGAATCAGCCATGGCGGAAGCCGAAGTTGAATACCACGACGTGACGTCACCTTCTGCCTTTTACGGCGAAAAGGTTGTCGACGGCAAGGGCGTCTTAGATGACGATACTTACTTGGTCGTTTGGACGACGACCCCTTGGACGATTCCCGGTTCCGAAGGGATCACCATCGACGCCGGCATCGAATACGCTGTGGTCCAACCCGCTGGTGAAGATCGCAAGTTCGTTCTGGCCAGTGACCTAGTTGCTGAAAACGCCGAACGTTTTGGTTGGGAAGACGTCAAGGTCTTAAAGACTGTCATGGGTCAAGACATGGACAACATCATTGCCCAACACCCATTCATTGCTGACCGCAAGTTAGTGGTGATGTTAGGGGACTTCGTGACGACGGACTCCGGGACTGGTTTGGTTCATACGGCTCCAGGTTTAGGGGAAGATGACTTTAACGTGGGTAAGCTGTACAACTTACCGGTACTCGTTCCCGTTAACGATCAGGGGTATATGACTGCTGAAGCCGGTGAGGACTTCGATGGCGTCTTCTACGAAGATGCTAACCAGATTGCTCTCGACAAGTTAAAGGAAAACAATGCCTTACTGAAGTACATGCCTTACGAGCACAGTTACCCATTTGATTGGCGGACGAAGAAGCCCGTCATCTTCCGGGCAACGCCTCAGTGGTTCGCTTCCGTCGACAAGATTCGTGATGAAATCTTGGACAGTCTAAAGGATGTTAATTTCCAACCTGATTGGGGTAAGCGTCGTTTGGAAAACATGATCAAGGACCGTGGCGACTGGGTCATCTCCCGTCAACGGGTCTGGGGTGTGCCACTGCCAATCTTCTACGGTGAAGATGGTGAGGCGATCATTACACCAGAGACGGTCAACCACGTGGCAGATCTCTTCGGCAAATACGGTTCGAACATTTGGTTCAAGCGGGAGGCCAAGGATCTTCTGCCAGAAGGCTTCACGAGTGAACACTCACCAAATGGTGAATTCACCAAGGAAACCGACATCATGGACGTCTGGTTCGACTCTGGTTCCTCACACCAAGGAGTACTGGCCGAACGGGATTATCTGAAGTTCCCCGCCGATCTGTATCTGGAAGGTTCTGATCAATACCGTGGGTGGTTCAACTCTAGTCTGATTGCTAGTGTTGCTGCGACCGGCAAGGCACCGTACAAGCAAGTCGTTTCCCAAGGGTTCACCTTGGACAAGGATGGTCACAAGATGTCCAAGTCTATCGGGAACACGATTGCACCAGATGAAATTATCAAGAAGATGGGGGCCGACATCGTGCGTCTCTGGGTTACCTCCGTGGATACCTCAGCCGACGTCCGGGTCTCAACGGAATCCTTCGTAAAGATTTCCGACAGCTACAAGAAGTTGCGGAACACGATGCGTTACCTGTTGGCCAACACCAGTGACTTTGATCCCGAAACGAACGCCGTGGCCTTCGACCAATTGACGGCGGTTGACCGCCACATGCTGTACCGGTTGAACGCCTTTACCAAGAGTGTTCGGGATCACTACGAAAGTTATGACTTCCTGAACATTTACAAGGAACTTATCAACTTCGTGGTCAGTGACCTGTCGGCCTTCTACCTGGACTTCGCTAAGGATATCCTGTATATCGAAGCCGAAGACAGTGCCGCTCGTCGCTCAATGCAAACGGTCTTCTACCAGATTGCTGTGACGTTAACGAAGCTGATCACGCCAATTCTGCCACACACGGCTGAAGAAATCTGGGGCTTCTTAAAGGAACCCGAAGAATTCGTTCAGTTAGCTGAGATGCCAGTTGTGATGGACATGGCTGATGCCAACGAGCACAAGGTAGATGGTGTTTCTGCTTGGGACACCTTCATGACGTTGCGGAGCCACGTTCTGAAGGCTTTGGAAGAAGCCCGCGATGCCAAACTGATCGGGAAGGCTGCCGAAGCGCACCTGGATCTCTACCTCGATGACGAGACGCAGAACACGTTGAATAAGTTAAACATTAATGTTCAACAGATTCTTTTGGTTTCAGGCTTAGACGTTGCTCAGTTGGACCAAGCCCCAGCCGACGCCTTAACCTTCGACCACATGGCCGTTAAGGTGACAGCCGCTGCCGGTGAGGTCTGCGACCGTTGTCGTCTGACCAAGGAAGATGTCGGCAGTGATTCTGACTACCCACACTTCTGTGCACGGTGTGCCGCTATCGTTCGGGCAAATTACCCAGAAACGGCAACTGAAGGTTTTGAAGAAAAGTAAGTTTTGAATTTTGAACTCCCAGTTTCGACTTCGGTCGTTGCTGGGAGTTTTTGGGATCATGGCCGGCCAGGAACCATTGTTTGCGGTGGAGCGGGCAAGCGAGTATAATTTGTGCTATGTATGGGAGGGATACCATGTTAACCGGAAAAGTAAAAAGTTATAGTGAACAACGCGGCTTTGGCTTCATTACCACGCCTGCCGATGGTGACATCTTTGTTTACTACACGGCGATTATTGGCGAAGGCTTCCGTAAATTGGAAGAAGGCCAAACCGTTCAATTTGTCATCGTTCAAGGGAGTCGTGGCCCACAAGCAGCCAAAGTGACCCCCGTGGTTACGGGGAGCGCTGAGGAGGCTTAACATGGACTTAGAAGAACACGTTGAATCCACCGAGGACTTATATGACGGTGTGATCGTGAAGTTAGAACGCCAACAGGTCCGCCTACCCAATGGTGACATGGCGACCAGAGAAATTGTACGTCATGCCGGTGCTGTGGGCATTCTGGCCCTGACGGCGGATAACAAGATGATTTTAGAACGGCAATGGCGGGCACCGATCGCGGCGGTCACGCTGGAAATTCCGGCGGGAAAGCTTGATAGCCGAGACGCCGATAACGTCGAACACGCGGTCATCCGCGAACTAAACGAAGAGATTCGTTATCAACCGGGCCATCTCGAAAAGATCACTGGATTTTACTCCAGTGTGGGCTTCTCTGACGAATATATGACCCTCTTTTTAGCGACTGATCTCAAGCCCGTTACGACTGAGTTACCTCGCGACCAAGGGGAAAATTTGGAACTGTTGACCGTATCGAAGAAAGAAGCCCAGGCCATGGTTGCCAGTGGCGAAATTAACGATGCGAAAACAATTACGGCCATTTACTACTGGCTGCTACAAAAGTAGGTGACAGCAGTGCATTCAGATGACTGGCAAGACTCTGATGACCGTCCGAAAACGCGGGCGGACTACCGTAAAGAACAGGAACAAGCCGAACGGGACTTTCAGGAGCGAGATCGCAAGCGGGTTCAGGTGGAGCGTGATTACGCGCGCCAACACGGAAATCCCAGTGATCATGATCCAGAAGAACCGGATATGGTCCAGCGAGTCAACCCGGTCGACAGCAAGCAGAAACGCTTGGGTCGGCGCTTGAACTGGGCAATTTTTTGGCTGGTACTGTTAATCTTAGCGGTCTACGGAATTTTATTCTTTTTGTAAATTAGATTAAGGAGTGGAGAACACGACATGACATTCGGAATTATTTGCGCCATGGAAGAAGAAATTAAGGAACTACACGAGGCCCTGACTGATGCCAAGACGACTGATATTCACGGCTTGGAATTCTACGAAGGCCAAATCAGTGGGCAGTCCGTGGTCTTGGTTCGTTCCGGGATTGGTAAAGTTGAGGCGGGTTTAACGACAGCTTTACTGATCACCCAGTTCAACGTTGATCTCGTGATCAACTCGGGTTCCGCTGGGGCCTTGGCACCAGACTTGAACATTGGAGACGTGGTGGTTTCCACCGAAACGGCCTATCACGATGCCGATGCCCGAGCTTTTGGCTATGAATATGGCCAATTGCCCCAACAGCCAGCCCGGTTTGAAGCTTCCAAAGAGTGGGGCAAAAAGATTGTGGCGGCTGCTGCGGACACTGGCTTGAAGACCAAGCTGGGGCTGATCGTTTCCGGCGACCAATTCTTAAACAGTCCCGAGACCATTAAGGCCATCATGGGCCACTTCCCAGACGCCTTATCCGGTGAAATGGAAGGTGCCGCCGTGGGTCAAGTGGCTCACCAATTTGACGTGCCTTACGTTGTGGTTCGAGCCATGTCCGACAATGCCGATAATGATTCCGGTGTTAACTTTGATGACTTTATTATTGATGCGGGCCATCGTTCCGCACAAATGCTATTGGCCTTGTTAGCTGCACAGAACTAACTGGGCCCCTTCAGGAGGTTTTTAGGGTGCAAGAGATTCACATTGATAATAGTAATGCCGTCCGGGAAATCTACCTGGACAATGCCGCCACCACACCGATGGCGCCAGAAGTTTTAAATGAGATGGTTGATAAGATGGCAAATGTTTACGGAAACGCGTCGACTCTGTACGGTTTAGGTCGGCAGGCGCACACCGTGATGGAAAACAGCCGGCAGGTCATTGCGAACAGCATTAACGCTGCCAGTGATGAAGAGATCATCTTTACCAGTGGTGGGAGCGAGAGTGACAACACCGCTGTGACCCAAACGGCCATTGCCCGTCAGAGCCTGGGAAAGCACATTATCACCACGGCTATCGAACATGAAGCCATTTTAAAGCCCCTGCACGCGTTGGAGGAGCAGGGGTTTGACGTGACCTATCTGCCCGTCGATGAGCACGGTCGGATCAGCCTGGATGACTTCAAGGCGGCCTTGCGTGATGACACGATTCTCGTGACCATCATGATGGGAAACAATGAGGTCGGAAGCCGGATGCCGATTCATGAGATTGGTGAGATCTTAAAGGATCACCAAGCCTGGTTCCACACCGATGCGGTGCAGGCCTACGGGTCACTCGACATCGACGTGCAACGTGATCACATTGACCTGTTGTCGACGTCGGCTCACAAGATTAATGGGCCTAAAATGATTGGCTTTCTTTACAAACGTGAAGGGGTCAATTTCCCTAGTCTGATCAAGGGTGGGGACCAAGAAGAGAAGCGTCGGGCTGGTACCGAAAATGTTCCAGCTATTGCAGGAATGGCAACGGCAGCGAAGCTGTTAACGGCGGACGTTAAGGCCGAGAAGCGGGCACGTTTCCATGGCTTCAAGGAGCAAGTCGTGGCCGGGTTAACTGCCAACGGCGTGGACTTTGCGATCAATGGCTCTCTCGAAGGTGACAACCTAGAGCACGTCTTAAACATTTGGATTAAGGGTGTCTCTACCTATGTCATGCAGACCAATCTAGACTTGGCCGGTATTGCCGTTTCTGGGGGATCAGCCTGCACGGCGGGGTCGATCGAACCCTCACATGTGCTGACCGCCATGTTTGGCGCGGACAGCCCACGGATTGCTGAGTCCATTCGGTTATCCTTTGGGGCCCAAACGACGAGTGCCGATATTGACGCCTTTATCAAGAACGTCAGTGCCATCGTCAAAAGACTTTCAAAGAATGAGGTGAAGTAGCATGTTATTTAAGAAAGAAATGCAAGTTGATGGGGATACGGACGTTTACGAATTACATCCCAACATCAAGGCCTATGCCTTAAAGGATGTGGGCTTCCAGGTTTCCAACGCGGGTAACTACACGTTGGAACGTTCGGTGGATCCGACCTCACCCTACAACAAAAATCAGATGCTCAAGGTCGTTGTTTCTAAGGACCTGAGTGGGTTTAAGATGTCGACGACGAACGCTTCCGGTAATGCCCGCGTTAACATCTTCAAGGGTCTCCATGCCGAGGGTAATGTGGAACAGTATCACTTCATCATCCAGAACCTCCTGGATCGTGAGATTTTACAAAAAAAGGCGTAGAGCCAAAAAAATTGGCGTTCTCAATCACTGGGGACGTCAATTTTTATGTCGGATGGGTCGGCTAAAATGGCGGCTGGCGTGAAAAGATACGCCAGGCTTGCAATCACCGGGTAAAATAGGTAAACTAGGCAATACTGGATTTATGCGACCTTCAAATCGTAGATTCTCCAGAATCTGATAGAAATGATGGTGATACCATGCAGGACAACAGCCAAACACGGGTTGTCGTTGGTATGAGTGGCGGAGTCGATTCCTCCGTTGTCGCCTTGCGCTTAAAGCAGCAGGGTTACGACGTGATCGGCGTCTTCATGAAGAACTGGGACGATACGGACGAGAACGGTGTCTGTACCGCGACCGAGGACTATAAGGACGTTGCAAAGGTTGCCGCTAAGATTGGCATTCCTTACTACTCCGTTAACTTTGAAAAGGAGTACTGGGACCGCGTGTTCACGTACTTCTTGGACGAGTACAAGAAGGGAAGAACGCCCAACCCCGATGTTATTTGTAACAAGGAAATCAAGTTCAAGGCATTTCTGGACTATGCCCTGGAATTAGGTGCGGACTACATCGCAACGGGTCACTATGCACAGTTGACTCGTGACGAGGATGGTCACTCCCACTTGATGCGGGCCGTTGACCAGAACAAGGATCAGACGTACTTCCTGAGCCAGCTCTCCACGGAGCAGTTGGATCGCGTGATGTTCCCAATCGGGGACCTCGTGAAGCCTCAGGTTCGAGAGATTGCCAAGGAAGCTGGTTTGGCCACTGCTGATAAGAAGGATTCCATGGGGATCTGCTTTATCGGCGAAAAGGGCCACTTCAAGGACTTCTTGAACACCTACCTGCCAGCCAAGCCTGGTAAGATGATGACCGTCGATGGTGAGATCAAGGGCGACCACGCCGGCTTGATGTACTACACTATTGGTCAGCGTCGCGGCTTAGGTATCGGTGGTGACGGTGAAGATAACGAGCCTTGGTTCGTGATCGGCAAGGACCTCACGAAGAATATTCTCTACGTGGGGAAGGGTTACCACAACGAGCACCTGTACGCGACCCATTTGTCTGCTTCCGATATTCACTGGGTGAACACGATTGACCGGGGCACCGATTTCCACTGCACGGCCAAGTTCCGGTACCGCCAAAAGGATACTGGGGTGACCGTTCACTTGAGTGATGATGGCCAGCAGGTCACGGTTGAATTTGACGACCCAGCCCGGGCAATTACGCCAGGTCAGGCTGTCGTCTTCTACAACGGCGACGAGTGTTTAGGGAGTGCCATTATTGACGCTGCTTACAACCAGGACCGCGAGTTACAATTAATCTAAGCATAACTGGGATCTCTGTCATCACTGATGATGGGGGTCCTTTTGATTTACTGAGATTTTCGGGGAGTTGAGTCTTTGAAAATCACGTGAAAACTGGCATAATAGAACCTGTGTGTGCAGGTGATCGGAGGAGAGTCTGATTGCCAGTACAGAATAGCGGTGCGGTTAGGGTCGCCAGGGATTACGGATCGACCAACCGCCACGAGTTAACGTTTTTTTAATCAAAATTCAATTGTGGCATCAGAGAAAGTGAGGCACCAAGTTTTGAAATTATACTTTGTTCGGCATGGTAAGACGCAGTGGAATCTAGAGGGGCGGTTTCAGGGTGCTGGTGGCGATTCTGAGCTACTAACGGCAAGTTACCAGCAAATGATTCAGGTGGGGCGCTACCTGCGTCCTGTTGCCTTTCAGCACGCTTACGCTAGTCCCATCAAACGTGCTCGGGTGACTGCCCAACGCATCATTAAGGCCGCCCATCAACGGGTGCCATTGACTTTACTGAGCCAATTGGAGGAATTTCATCTGGGGAAGCTTGAAGGGATGGCCTTTGCGGACGCCCAACAACAATTTCCAGAGGAACTCGCGGCCTTTCGCGAGCATCCCGACCAGTATCGGACGGATCGGATTGGTGGCGAGACCTTTGAAGAGGTCATTGCCCGGATGACCCCGGCGATTCGGCGGATTGTGGCAGCCAACGATGATCCTCAGGCTAACGTCTTAATCGTCAGCCACGGGGCGGCACTGAATGCAGAAATCAATGCCTTATTAGGCACGCCGATCGCGGATCTGAGAAAACGTGGTGGGTTACGAAATACCAGTTTGACGGTGTTGGAGACCACGGATGGTGGGCAAACCTTTAACCTGTTAGACTGGAACAATACAAGTTTTCTGACGGCGCAAGCGACGCCGACGGATACAATTTAGGTGGCACAATGACTGAAAAAAAGCAGGGCCGAGAACGGGACCGTAAAAAAGAACGTTCAGAACAGATGGTTCATAAATTAGTGCAACATATTGATAGTCATCCCGGGGATGCCGACGCCTACTATGAGTTGGCCACGGTCCTGGTTGACTTGAATTCGTTTGACCAAGCCGAGGAGCTCCTGATGAAGGCGCTGGGGTTATTTGCGACGCAACCAGAAACCGTCGAGAAATTACACTATGGGTTAGGGAACGTCTACTACGCGGCCCAGGAATATCCCAAGGCAATCGCGCAGTTCGACCAGTTGAGTCAACATCTCAAGGGAGCCGGATATCTGATGGTGGCGCAGAGCTACATGGCAAGTGGAGACCACAAGCGGGCTCTGGTCTTTGCCTTAACGGCTTTGGCGAGTCAGCCCCAAGATACGGCGACCCTCCAACTCGTGGCGGAGAACTTGTTAGCGTTGGGAAACATGGCCCAGGCGGCGACATACTACGACCAGTTGTTAGCGCTTGTTCCCGACAGTGGCCGGGCCAACTTTGACCGGGGGTTAGTGGCGATGGTCCAGGGAGAACCCTATCAGGCCTACTTTGATCAGGCCAAACGAGAAGATCCAGCTTATTATGAAAAGGGTCAGCAGCGGCTGGCCGACATCGAACGATTCGTCCAAACCCAACGGGGAGCGGACCAGGACAAAGACAAGTAGCGCAAGGAGGCTGACAGCATGACCACCGAATCAATGGATTTACTAGCGGGCGACCAGGGATCGCAGGCCGACTATGTGGTGGGCACCGTCAGCGCCATTTTCTTCACGAGTCAGGATAGTTTTTACAAGGTCATGTTGGTGAAGGTTTCGGAGACCAGTCTGGACTGGCACGAGGATGAAATCGTGGTGACGGGGAATTTTGCCGACATCAAGGACGATGTGACCTATCGCTTCACTGGTAAGCGCGTCGAACATCCCAAGTATGGGGTCCAGTTTCAAGCGGATAATTATCAGAATGAAACGCCAACTTCGCGTAGCGGGGTGATCGCCTATCTCAGTGGTCCGGATTTTCCGGGATTAGGGAAGAAGACTGCCGAGAAGATCGTCGACGCCTTAGGAACCAACGCAATTGAACTTATTTTAGACGATAGTAACGTGTTGGCCCCCTTGGGACTGTCACCGAAGATTGTGGCGACCCTAGTGAGTCAATTGCAAACGAATAATGGAATGGAACAGATCATTATCGGCCTCAATAGCTATGGCTTCGGGAGTACCTTGGCGGCGGCAATCTATAACCGTTACCAGGAAAAGACCCTGGACGTCATTCACGAGAACCCGTACCAGTTGGCCGAGGAGATTACCGGGGTGAGCTTCAAGCGAGCCGATCAGATCGCCACCCAATTAGGTTATGCTGCCGATCGCCCGGAGCGCTTGCAAGCCGGGTTGCTTCAGACACTGACGGACCTGTCCGTGGCCAACGGCGATACCTTTACGACGGCAAAGCCCCTGTTGAATCAGGCGTTGAGTCTGTTGGAAAATTCCCGCAACGTGCGGTTGAATCCGCAGGCCTTGGCGGACCAGCTTCTGGAGTTGGCTAAACAACAGAAGGTTGTGGGCGATGACCAGCGGATCTACCTCAAAGCCTTGTATGATGCAGAATGGCAGGTGGCCGAACACCTTCAACGACTTCTGCAGGCGGATACGTCGCAACATGATTACGATGAACAGAGCATTGCCAAGCAGATTCGACTCGTTGAAAAGCAATTAGACATTGTCTACGACGAGTCACAAACGGCAGCTCTGGCGGCGGCTGTACAGGCCAAAATTCTGCTATTAACCGGGGGACCTGGGACCGGGAAAACGACAATCATCCGGGGCCTGGTCCAACTGTATGCCCGGCTCAATGATTATTCTTTAGATATTAACGACTACAAGGATCAACCGTTTCCTATTCTGTTGGCGGCACCAACTGGTCGAGCGGCCAAACGGATGAGTGAAGCCACCGGGTTACCGGCCAGTACGATTCACCGGCTGCTCGGTCTGACGGGTCGTGAGGCCGATCTGGACGCCGCGGCGACCAAGGATCTTGAGGGCGGGCTCTTAATTGTCGACGAGGTATCAATGGTTGACGTCTATCTGATGAAGACGCTACTACGGGCAGTGCCCGTGGGAATGCAGGTCATCTTGGTCGGGGATAAGGATCAACTGCCGTCGGTGGGGCCGGGGCAGGTCTTTCATGACCTCTTAGCCAGTCAACAATTGAAAAAAATTCAGTTAGATACCATTTATCGGCAAGGGGATGGGTCGTCGATTATTCCTTTGGCCCATGCGATTAAGGACGGTCGGTTGCCTGCTGACTTTACCCAGAATCAAAAGGACCGGTCGTTCATCGCTTGTCGCACCAACCAGGTTGAGAGTGTCATCGATCAAGTCGTTGCCAAGGCCCATGCCAAGGGCTTCACGGCCAGTGATATTCAAGTCTTGGCGCCCATGTATCGGGGGGCGGCTGGGATCGATCGCTTGAACGTGGTTCTGCAAGATATCTTGAATCCCCGCAAATCGGAACGGCAGAAGCAGGTGGAATTTCGCCAGCAGCAGTTCCGTATCGGAGACAAGGTGTTACATCTGGTGAATAGCCCCGAAAACAACGTCTTCAATGGTGACATCGGGACGATTACGGGGATTGACCTGGCGAGTGACAAGCACAGTAAGGTCAAGTCCGACCAACTCACGATCGCCTTTGAACAGACCGAGGTCACCTATGCGCGCAACGACTGGAACCGGTTGACCTTGGCCTATTGCATGTCGATCCATAAGGCGCAAGGGTCCGAGTTCAAAATGGTGATTTTACCCATGGTGGCCCAGTACAATCGGATGCTCCAGCGAAACCTACTGTATACGGCGATTACCCGGGCCGCGGATATGTTGATTCTACTGGGAGAGCCACAGGCCTTTGAGACCTGTGTTAAGAATCTTTCGGTGAACCGGCATACCACGTTGAGTGAACGGATTGCGACGGTCTTGGATCCGGACGGGGAACACACGCCAACACCGGTATCCAGCGCGGCGACGGAGCCTGCGAAGGCTGATGAATCAATGACGACAGCCGCACCAACGGCGGTACCCGCCGACTCACCAAAAGCAGAAGATCAGCCGGTGTCCAACCGCTTAACTCTGGCCATGATTACGGGTCGCCAGGTCGATCCCATGATAGGGATGACCGGTGTGACCCCGCAACAATTTATGGCAAAGCCCTAAAAGTCTGGCTTAAGCGTTGCGTTTACGGAAAAAGATTGCGATAATATAGGCAGTAAAATATAAACGAATTGTGGTGAACCCACTGGGAGGCTGTTATGGCAGAACATGTCGAAGCTGGTAAAATGAAAGTCTTTGCGCTGAACTCTAACCGGCCACTTGCTGAAAAGATTGCGAAAGCCGCTGGTGTCACGCTCGGTAAGGCAACGATCAAACACTTTAGCGATGGCGAAATCCAGATTAGTATCGACGAAAGCATTCGAGGCGACAAACTCTTTATTATTCAATCCGTCTCGGATCCGGTGAACACCAATCTGATGGAACTCTTAATCATGGTGGATGCTGCTCGACGGGCAAGTGCCGCTAAGATTAACGTCGTAATCCCGTATTACGGCTATTCACGTGCCGATCGCAAGGCCCGTTCACGTGAACCAATTACCGCAAAATTAATTGCATCATTGCTCCAAATGGATGGGGTTGATCGGGTGATTGCCCTGGATCTCCATGCCGCGCAATTACAAGGTTTCTTCGATATTCCAGTTGACCATTTACAGAGTGATCACTTATTGACGAGTTACTTTGAAAAGAGTCCAGATCTCGTTGATGAAGACATCGTAGTCGTGGCTCCTGACCACGCGGGTGTCAGTCGAGCTCGGCGGTTAGCGGAATTATTAGGTGCCCCGATTGCCATTATTGACAACCGGACGGATACCGAGAATGCGGCCCATCCGGATGCCGTGATTGGGGATGTCCGTGGCAAGCACGCCATCCTGGTTGATGATATTATTGACACGGCGTTACGGATTACGGTTTCGGCGGAGGCACTGATGGCAGCGGGTGCGGCAGATGTATATGCTTGTGCCACCCATGCCGTATTGTCCGGCGATGCGACGAAACGAATCAATGAGTCCTCATTGAAGAAAGTGGTCTTCACCGATTCGATTCAGTTGCCCGCAGAGAAGCAAAGTGATAAATTTGTGATCTTGTCGGTTGGCGACCTATTCGGCCAGGCCATCGACTTGATTTACCATCAGGAACCGGTAGATTCATTGTTTCACCGGGTTCCCTAGGCCTTAAACAATAGTGAGTTAGGACGAGAACCGTCACTCAGGTGATGGTTCTTGTTTTGTGATGATCTGGGATTTTATAGTGACAATAAATGATTGAGGAGTGACTAAAATTTTGAAGGGTAAAAGAATTGTGGCCTTAATGGGCTTGACGATGGTGGTTATTGGGGCGCTCAGCGCTTGTGGCCAGTCATCGTCATCTAAATCGACGGGGAAGTTAGCGAGCAAGCAAATCGTTAAGCTGGCAACGAAGTCAGAAGTGACGACGTTGGATGTGTCCAAGGCGTCGGACTCCACAAGTTTGACGCAGTTGTACCATACGCAAGAAGGGTTGTATCGCCTCGGCAAGAATGAAAAGGTCATTAATGCCATGGCAACGAAGACCACGGTCAGCAAGGATGGGACGCAGTATACCTTTGACTTGCGGCACAATAACCGTTGGAACGATGGGAGCCGTGTGACTGCCAAGGACTATGTCTATTCATGGCAACGGACGGTTAACCCCAAAACGGCGGCGGAATATGCCTACCTCATGGCTGGAATTAAGAACTATGATGAGATTCAGAGTGGTAAGCTCGCTCCCAGCCAATTGGGAGTAAAAGCCACTGGTAAGTATCAGTTACAGGTCACTTTGAGCAAGCCCGTGGCTTACTTCAAGCTGTTATTGGCCTTCCCAACCTTCTTCCCGCAGGAACAAAGTATGGTTGAAAAGTATGGTAAGGACTACGGGCATGGGAGCGAGAAGACTGCCTACGATGGGCCATTTACGATGACTAAGTGGCAGGGAACCGACCAAAGTTGGACCTTGGTTAAGAACCGTCATTTCTGGGACAAGAAGCAAATTACCCTGCAGCAGATGAAATTCCAAGTTGTGGCCGATCCTTCAACGGGACTGAGTCTCTACCAGAAGCACGAGCTGGACGCGACAACACTGGATGGCACGCAGGTGGCCAACTTAAAGAACAATCCAGCCATGAAGACTTATGTTGGTGGAACCATGTACTACATGCAGATGAACCAGAAGCATGTGAAGGCCTTAAAGAACGTTAAGGTGCGACGGGCGCTATCCTTAGCCATCAACAAGCAGCAGTTGGCGAAGAAGGTTCTACGGGATGGCTCACAGGCGCCCCAAGGGTTTGTCTCGAATAATCTGAGTCGTAACCCCAAGACCGATGTGGACTTTGCTAAGGATGCCTACGTGAAGGCTGGTGTGGCCTTTGATTTGAAGCAAGCCAAGAGCCTGATGAAAGCTGGCTTAAAGGAGAGCAAGACGGCCACGCTGGATCTTAGTCTGATGACCGACGATACTTCGGTAAGTAAGACGGTGGCCCAGTACATTCAGGCCGAATTGCAGAAGGTGCCTAACGTGAAGATTAGCATCCGCACGTTGCCTTACAAGACGCGGTTGAGCCGTTCAGCTGCCGGTGATTTCGATCTGGTGCTGACGAACTGGGGGGCCGACTTTGCGGACCCGATTAACTTCCTGTCACTGATGCAAACGGGGAATACCAACAACAATGGTGGGTTCTCGGATGCGACGTATGACAATGACTTGAAACGTTCCGAAAATCAGGATGCCAACCAGCCAGCCGCACGTTACCAAGATTTGGTGCACGCTGAGAAGCGACTGATGACGCAGCAAGGGGTCATTCCATTGTATCAACCCGCAACTGTTGAAATGTGGAACACGAAGGTTTCCGGTTACGTTTGGAATCCAGCGGGGATGAGTCGTGGTTATCAATGGATGAAAGTTGAACAATAAAAACGACTGACATGAAAGAAAGTTGAATGATTGAAAGTCCGGGTGAATTTGCCCGGACTTTTTTTGTAAAATCAGCTTAGACCGGGCGCAAATTGAAATGGTCGTTGAAATTATCGGGAAAACATGTTATACCTAACATAGTAATCATGAAAGCGAATACATTATTCGCCATACATAGTGAAAGTTGGAGGTCTACACGATGCATTTTGATGACTTGCTCACGGAACAACGAAATCACCGCTCGACGCACATTGATCGGGAATCGACTTTGGAAATGGTGGCAACCATTAATCGCGAGGACCATCGCGTGGCACGCGCGGTGCAAAAACAATTACCAGAAATCGCTGCTGCGATCGATGCAGCTTTTCCCAAATTCGACGATGGCGGCCGGCTAATTTATGTCGGTGCCGGGACTTCCGGCCGGTTAGGGGTCATTGATGCCACGGAGCTACAACCGACCTACGGGCTAACCGCGGAGCAAACCTTTGGCTTAATTGCCGGGGGAACCGAGGCGTTGACGCATACCATTCAAGCAGTTGAAGATTCGCCAGAATTGGCACAGGATGATCTGGCAGCCGTTAATTTAGGCCCTAAGGATGTCGTTATTGCTAGTGCGGCATCTGGCCAGACGCCTTACACGGTCAGTGCCTTACAGTTTGCCCAGGACCAGGGTGCCCTGGGGATTGGGTTCTCCTGTATCGAGGATAGCCCGTTAGCTAAGTTGGCCGATTATCCTATCACCCCCGTCGTTGGCCCCGAAGTCATTACGGGGGCGACCCTGTTGAAGGCTGGGACTGCGGAAAAAATGGTCTTGAACATGTTGTCGACGGGCATTATGATTAAATCTGGGAAGGTTTATCAGAACCTAATGATTAACGTGGTCCCTTCAAACGGGAAGACCTTTGAACGGGCCAAGAAGATCATTGCCGAGGCCACCCAGACCTCAACATTAGCCGCAGAACGGGCTTTAGACCGGGCAGGTAACAACGTGCCATTGGCGATTGTCTTAATTGAAACCAAGGGAACGATTGCCGAAGCGAAGGCCCTGTTAGGTGCGACGAATGGCCACGTTTCTCAGGCCGTTAAGTTAAACGATAGTCATCAAGATTGACCATCATCTCAGCCATTAGGGGCTACCGTGCGACAAGTACGGTTAGTTCCTAGTGGCTTTAGGGTTAAGCATGAATTGAAACTGGAAAAGGGAAACCTTGAGGATACCTAAACGGTGTGGAGGGTGCTATGACACGGAAAGTAACGATTCGAGACCTCGCGGAAGCCGCTGGGGTGTCAGTCACAACAGTTTCACAAATCTTAAACGGTAAGGGCGAGCGTTTCAGCCTCGAGACTCGGCGCCGGGTGCATCACCTACAAGAAGAATTGGGTTACGTGCCTGATTTCAATGCGCGCAACCTCATTATGAAGTCGGCGCAGACCATTGGTGTTCTGGTCCCTAACTTGGGAAACCCCTTCTTTAGTATGTTCATCCGGGGGGTTCAATCGGCCAGCCGCGAACGACGGTTCATTCCTTTAATTTTCGGGGCGGACCACGACGAGGATCTGGAAAGCTACTACCTGCAGGAACTGATTAAGCGGGCGGTGGATGGGTTAATCATTGCCAGTGCGTCCATTACGGCGGAAGCCATTGATAATATTTTGAAAAAGAATGGGATTCCGTATCTCCTGATTGATCAAAACGGAGGACCAAGTATGGACCGAGTCCGGATCGATGAGGACCACGGCGGCCGATTGGCGGCGGAACATCTGCTATCATTAGGGCACCGCAAGATTGCGGTAGTTATGCCGGAAAATGCCACGGAAAACTTGCAAATTCGTTTGGCTGGCTTCAAAGACCGTTTGGCTCAGGATGGTGTGGACCTACCGGATGACGCAATTATCCTATCGCCAATGTCCAAGCTCGGTGGTTACCAAGCGTCAGCCGATGTGCTGGCCCTTTCAGCCACGGCAGTCTTCGCCATTAACGATGAAACAGCCATGGGGCTGATTCGGGGGCTTCACGAAGAAGGCAAACGAGTTCCCGAGGATGTCTCGGTGATGGGGTACGATGATATCGACTTTGACGAGTATATTGTCCCGAAGCTCAGCACCGTGCATCAACCGGTAGTGACAATGGGGCGGCAGGCGACCATGCTTCTGATCAATCGCATTCAAAACACCCGGCAGGCCCCACAGGCCGTGGAGTTACCGGTGGACTTGAAGCAACGTGAGAGTACCGGGCCAGCCTCGTCCTAATTTTTTATCAATTGGGACTTGTAAGCCCTTTCGAAAAATGATACGCTAGTGACAAGAAAGCGAATTGCCGCGCGTGTCGGTAGTGAGTAAAACGTTTTACGAACGGAATATGGTTAAGGAGTGGAATTTATTTATGGCAAACAAAGTAACTGTTCTTGGAAGTCTCAACGTGGATACAACTTTACGGGTACCTCGCATGCCGTTACCCGGTGAAACTTTGTCAACTGAAAACAAAAGTAGTGCCGCTGGTGGTAAAGGTGCCAACCAAGCCGTCGCAGCCGCACGTGCCGGTGCCGAAACACGTTTTATCGGTAAGGTAGGGAACGATGACGCAGGGCGCTTCATGGTAGAATCTCTGCAAAATGATGGTATTGATACCAGTGCTATTGTCACGGACCAAACCGTTGGGACTGGTTCTGCTTTCATCCTCTTGGATGAAGCAGGTCAAAACAGTATCTTGGTTTATGGGGGGTCCAACCAACAGATCGAAGAAAAAGAAGTGTTGGCCGATGAAGATGACATCGCCAACGAAGACTTCTTGATCACGCAGTTTGAAACGCCACAAGCTGCCGCTTTAACTGCCTTTAAGGTGGCTAAGAAGCATGGTGTGACGACGATCTTGAACCCAGCTCCAGCTGCCGAGATCAGTCCTGAACTGTTGACCTTCACCGATTTAGTTGTGCCTAACGAAACTGAAAGTGCTGATTTGACGGGTATTGAAGTGACCGACGTGGCTTCAATGGATGCCAATGCTAAGAAGTTCCGTGAAATGGGTGTTAAGAACCTGATCATCACGGTTGGTAGTAAGGGTGCTTACTACGCTACCGAAAAGGCATCTGGCTTCGTGCCAGCCTTCAAGGTTAAGGCCGTTGACACGACCGCTGCCGGTGATACTTTCATTGGTGCCTTGAGTTCACAATTGAAACCTGACCTGAGCAACATTGAAACGGCCTTGGTCTTTGCCCAACGTGCCAGTTCATTGACGGTTCAAGGATTAGGGGCTATGCCTTCAATTCCAACCTACGACCAAGTGGTTGAAGCAAGTAAATAAGTTTTTCTGAAAATGATTCGTAAATTAAACGATCCTTTCCAAGACTTTTGGAAATGGGTCGTTTTTTTTGCGGTCAGGAAAGACAACCGGTTGCAATATTATCAAAGCGGTCTATCTGAATATTAAAGATTATCTTAATTATAAACCGCGTCAATTTAACTTTCTGCAAGATGGTTGCATTATTTGTGATGAATTGGTATAGTTATGAAAGTCGGGGAGGAATTCCCTGAGATTATTGGCACCTAATCTATAAATTTCCGTTGACCGTGAGCTGTCCGGCCAACCAAAGTGAGGTTAATGAACAAATGTTGAATGAACAATCGGCACCAATCAAATTTGATGAAGTGGACAATCAAGCAGTAACGGCCGTACGGATGTTAAGCATGGATATGATTTCTCGGGCCCATTCCGGGCACCCTGGATTACCATTAGGAGCGGCTCCCATGGCTTATGTGCTGTTTTCACGGCATCTGCGCGTTGATCCATCTTTCCCACAATGGTTTAATCGCGACCGGTTTGTCTTATCGGCGGGTCACGGATCGGCCATGCTCTACAGCTTGCTACATCTGAGTGGCTTTGCCATTACCCGAGAAGACCTGATGAGCTTTCGGCAATTGGGGAGTAAGACACCGGGTCATCCCGAATATGGCGTGACGCCTGGTGTTGATGCCACGACCGGCCCGCTGGGTCAGGGGATTGGAATGGCTGTGGGAATGGCCATTGCTGAAAGTCACTTGCGGGGTGTTTACAATCGTCCCGATTACGACGTGGTTGATCACTATACTTATGCACTGTGTGGCGATGGGGATTTACTTGAAGGGGTTGCGGCTGAGTCTGCGAGTTTAGCCGGGCAACTGCAATTAAACCGCCTGATCGTCTTATATGATTCAAATGACATTTCACTAGATGGCCCGCTGACCAATGCCAGTCATGATAACGTCGGTGAACGTTTCCAGAGTTACGGGTGGAACTACGCACGGGTTGCGGACGGTAATGACCTTGAAGCAATCGATGCGGCTATTCGGTCCGCAAAGCAAAACACGGGCGGCCCAACCTTGATTGAAGTGAAGACACAGATTGGGGCCGGGAGCCCTAAGGCCGGCACAAACAAGGTTCACGGTGCGCCATTGAATGACGAAGATCTTGCCGCTACTCGCGACTTCTATCACTGGAATGAAGATCCTTTCACAGTACCCGATGCCGTTACTGAACGCTTTATGAGTACCATTAAGGCACGTGGTTGGGCAAACCACCAATCATGGTCTAGCCTGATTGCCCGGTACTCTAAGGCAGAACCCGAGCTGGCTAAGCAATTTGCCCAAGGTGTTAGCCAAACGCTTCCAGCCGGCTACACAGACAATGTGCCAACATATTATAAGAAGGATGCCTTGGCTACGCGGGCTAGTGGTTCTCAAGTCTTACAAGAATTGAGCAAGTCGTGCCCGAACCTGTGGGGTGGATCCGCTGACCTGTTTAGTTCAAACAAGACAGCCATTGCTGGTGCCGATCGGTTCAGTCCTACGAACCGGCAAGGCCGCAACCTCTGGTTTGGGGTACGGGAGTTTGCTGAAGCTGCTGCCATGAACGGGATTGCATTGCATGGTGGGACCCGCGTTTATGGATCGACGTTCTTCGTTTTCTCCGATTACATGAAGCCAGCCATGCGGTTAGCTGCACTGCAACAATTGCCAGTGATTTACGTCTTAACGCATGATTCTCTGGCAGTTGGGGAAGATGGGCCAACTCACGAACCGGTAGAACAGTTGGCCGCGCTGCGTTCCATTCCTAACCTGACCGTTTTCCGGCCAGCCGATGGTAATGAAACGGCTGCTGCTTGGGAGGCCGCATTGGAAACAACGGACCATCCCGTGGCCTTGGTTCTGACACGGCAGGCTCTGCCAACCTTACCACTTCCGGCAGCCAAGGTTCACACCGGGGTTACGCGTGGAGGCTATGTCGTTCGGGATGCTAAGGATGATGCCGAGGGGATTCTGATGGCTTCCGGGTCTGAAGTTCAATTGGCGTTACAGGCTCAGGAACGGTTAGCCGAATTGGGACACGACGTTCGTGTCGTTTCCATTCCTAGTTTTGAGACCTTCAACGACCAGAGCAAGGACTACCAAGAAGCTGTCTTGCCAATGAAGCTTCGTCGCCGTGTGGCGGTCGAAATGGCAAGTGGATCAAGCTGGTATCAATTCGTTGGTCTGGATGGGGTCGCCTTGACTCAGAATGACTTTGGGGCCAGTGGTAAGGGCGAAGAAGTCATTGCCATGGCCGGCTTTACAACTGACAAGGTCGTTCAAGCCTACTTGCAACTTAAATAATTTCACGTTATGTCCTCTGGACCGGGTTGGCCTTCCGCAGCTAGCCCGGTTTTTTCGTGGGGGCGGGCCTAGTAAGTTGACTGATTTATTGGTATATTGGGGGTAAAGAAACTGGAGGCGGTTTTTAATGGAAATTAGACGGATCAAGGTGCCGACGGCGTTGGTATGGTCAACGCCCAAGGCTGTTGGCAAGAGTGATCAGGCGTATCTCAAGTCAGGGGACCTCACGACTTGGTTGGCCACCCGCAAACCGGCGGACTTGCAGCGTTTGTCAGATGACGAGGCGCTAGTAACCGAAGCCCTGTTTAATGACCGCGTTGTCCTCGATCGGCAGGCTGATGGCTGGGCCAAGGTCTTTGTGACGCGCCAGCCTAACCGACTGGAACGTCGCGGTTATCCTGGTTGGATTCCGCTCTCACAGTTGACTGAAAGCGATGCTGAATTGGATTACCCGACCACGACGGTGCGGTTGGTTCAACCGACCACGACGCTGTTGGGGCCTGATGAACAACCCCGTTTAGAGTTACCGATGGGAACAATTCTCACGACAACCGGTCAAGATGATCACTGGATTGATGTCGTGACGCCGCTAGGTGCCGGCAAGATTGCCGCCAGTGCGGCCAAGATTGGGGTCAGTGGCGTGAACGATGGTAGCCGGATCCTCGCGCTAGCCGAACAGTTTCTGGGAACGCCTTACCTGTGGGGAGGCATTACGCCAACCGGATTTGATTGTTCTGGTCTGATTTACAGTTTGCACCGGGTTTTGGGCTACACTATTCCTCGTGACGCTAGTGATCAGTTTGCGAATGGTTATCCAGTGCCGCCGGAAGAATTGACGGCCGGTGACTTAGTTTTCTTTGCCAAAGATCATGGGACTGGTGACATTCACCATGTTGGCTTGTACGCCGGCTCAGGATGCCTCTTACATGCCCCGAAGCCTGGTGAACCCGTCCAGAAGATTAAAATGGCGGCTTCCAAGTTAGCTCCGGAATATGCGGGATCACGGCGTTTCTGGCAATAAACCAGAGTTTTGAAGAATTCTCTAAGCTCACCGCTGATTCAACTAGACCGTTTGACGCCGTGCTATACTGGGCTTACAGGGAAGTCAATCAAGTGAGAAGAGAGGCAAACTAATGAAGTTAAAACATTTATTAATTGGTCTGACGGTGGCAACGCTGGGACTGGGAATTGGGTTCGGTGGTCGGACGCTCGCAGTTCACGCGGACACGACGGACGCCAGCAGTTCTTCAGCTTCGAGTGGCAGTTCCGTTCAGACAAAGGCTTTATCGAAGGCCTACGTCGTTTATGGCGCTGGCTTAGCCAGTGAAGATAAGAGTAAGGTGGGTGACGCCCTAGGGGCCAAGTCCAATTATACTGAACTCACGGTTAATGGGAGCGACTACGCACAGTATCTCAACTCTGCTGGGACCTCGGATGCCAGCATGATTAGTTCCGTTTCATTGGCACCCGCCGATCCAGGGACTGGGGTTAAGGTGAATATCGCTAACTACGACGGTCAGAACAATATTACCGAAGTGACCTCGCAACAATATGCCATGGTTGCCACCATGGCTGGGGTGAAGGATGTTATTATCACCGTGACCGCCGATAAGACGGTTTCCGGTGAATCTGCGCTGACCGGGGTCTATAAGGCGTTGGCAGCCGATGGCCTGACATTGAACGCTGAGAATACGCAGGCGGCCAATGGTGTGCTGGATGCCACCCAACCCGCCATCGATAGCAACAGCAAGGATAATAAATATCCGGGTAAGTTGATGTCGGCGGTTGGGGATGTTTCGTCCGACCTGGCCAAACAACGACAAAATGGCAACGACTTGGCGACCAAGGCAGATATTGAAGCCATGCTCCAAAAGGCGTTAGCTAATAAGGGGATTGCGGATCAGACCAGTTCAACGCAGATTACCAATATTGCGGTTGCACTGAGCAAGGTTCAAGCAGCCCCAGTTTCAACCAGTAAGACCTATATTAAAAATGTGACGAATGTTGCCGACAACCTGGCCAACAGTATCGGGAACAAGATGGCTAGTGTGAAGGACTTTGCCAACAGTGCGGACGCGCAGAAGGCGGAAAATTTCCTTGTCCAGATCTGGCATAAAGTGGTTTCGTTCTTCAGTAGCATCTTTGGCTAGAACGGGTAAGATTAGTGAGATAACAAATTAACGGGAGAATTTCTCCCGTTTTTTTGTGCGTAAATTTAAATTTCACAATCTTTAGGCAAATCGGGACGATTGTAACTTACAGAAAGCGTCTTCAACGGGAACTTGTAGGCTGCAACTGAAATTGAATGACGAAAGTTTATGCATTACCAATCATTTTAGCCAAGATAGTTCGTTAATGAAAATGAACGTGAGTTCGATAAATGAAAACGCTTTTCACCATGGTATCAAGGCTTTCAGCGATCTGTGAATGAGTGATTAGTAGATTAGGGAACGTCAGTTCAATGAGTAAAACTAGTTATGAAATTCTTAATTATTCACAAGGAACTGGGAAAACGTGTGGTAATATTAATTTGTGATTCGTATTTACTATGAACGAACACCACCTGCTTCAATTTTGGCGGGTTGGGTTCACAAGCTTTGAAAATCTAAAGTCATAAAAGGACGTGTTGGTGAAGATGAGTACAGGACAACGAAAAACCAAAGCAGTTGTTGGGGTCGTTAGTGCCATTGGGGCATTAGCAGCAGGTGCCACCATTACTGCAAATGCGGATACCGTTCAAGTTAAGGCCGGAGACACCGTTTGGGCTCTTTCACAGAAGCTAGGGGTTTCCATTCAGGATCTCGAAAAGCAGAATTCAATTGACAGTTCAACAGACATGATTTTTGTCGGTCAGAAATTACAAGTCAAGTCATCACAGAGCAAGCAAACAATTACGGTGAAGTCCGGGGATACGTTATGGGATCTTGCCCAGGCCTACCATGTTTCCGTGGCACAGCTACAAGCTGCCAACCACTTGTCAGGGGACATGTTGAGTGTCGGTCAGCAATTATCACTGCCTACCGGGGCTTCCAAGGCTGCTGATACCACGACGTCATCCACGTCGACCACGCAACAGAGTCAGAGTACTGCCAAAGCCAATGCGGTTCAGGCTCAGATTGTAGCCGAACAACAAGCCGCTGCAGCCAAGCAACAGAAGCAACAAGCTGCCAGTGTCAGCGAGTCATCATCAAGTACAGCCACGACGAGTTCTTCGTCTACTGCTAGTACCGAGAAACACACACGCGCAGCTGTCGCCGAAACCACACCCGTTTCGCAAGCCTCACAATCGTCTGCTAGCCAAAGCAGTCAGTCACAACCTAGCCAGTCAACGTCTAGTGTTGCTAGCCAATCTAGTGTGAGCCAATCAAGTTCTAGTCAAGCGCAACCGGCTCAATCCAGCCAACAGAGTCAGACTAGTCAACAGACCAGTGTTAGCCAACCAGCTAGCTCTAGTCAAGCCCAGCAGACCACGCAAACTGGCAGCCAGAATGCGACAGCAACCAGCCAGACGAAGCGAATTAAGACGACCACGCAAGCAGCCGTTAAGAAGCAGGCACGTGTCCGTCAATCGACAACCACGACGACAACGAGTTCGTCATCAAGTGCTAAGACCAATACGAACTTATCCAGTGGTTCTGTGACTGGTTTGGCCTTGAAGCTGGCCTCAGCTAACATTCCTTACGTTTGGGGCGGATCTTCGCTCAGTGGGATGGACTGTTCTGGATTAGTGGCTTACGTTTACAAGAATGCATTAGGCGTGAACTTGCCACATAACACGGTTTCTCAAGAAGCCTTCGTGTCGAAGCACTCCGTGGGAACTGCTAAGCCTGGGGATATCCTCTTCTGGGGTAATTCTGGGGCAACGTATCACGATGCGATCTACTTAGGGAATAACCAATTCGTTGCTGCACCTGAACCAGGGGACAACGTGAAGGTTCAACAGATTAGCAAGTACTTTATGCCATCATTTGCTGGGACATTGAAGTAGACTGTTGCGACCAGTTGCCGGTCATTTAGCCAGTTTTATTATTTCGTGAACAAAAGTTAAGAAAATCGTTAACAAATCGACAGGCAAGTGGTATGATTCCTTTTAGTCATTTATAGACGTGTTAAAAAATTCTATAGTTGGTTAAAGGAGTTGTTGAAGGATGAGTAATCGAGTAGAGATTCTGGAAGAATATCGGCAAGCTAACAACCAGTTGGCGACATTAAAACGGAAGGAATCGGAGAGCATTCGTCCCACTGAGGACACTGTGCGGATTGAACCCCATTACGGTGAAGAAATGACCTCACTGACGGATAAATGTGCTCAGCTGGACATGATTCTGGAAGCAATGGCTGCTTCGGAAGATTAAACAAACAAATATTGGTTAAGATAGCCACGAAAAAGGTCAGGACCTAGTGTCCTGACCTTTTTCGTGTTTTCGTTAAATTGTGATGTCGAACCAGAAGGGATATTGGGTAACGCCGACGTAAACGTCGAAGAAGCGTCCACCCATCTCCTCGCCGTCTAATTGGCCGTATTCAATGGCCGGAACGGTGAGGTGGACATTCGATGCCTTCGATGCCTGATAGTAGTGAACGGCCTTAGACGTCAAATGACGCTTAAATACGAGGCGTAAGGCCAACCAGAGTAGTTTGAAGAAATTAGGTTTTTCGATGACGACCAAATGGAGCTGATGGTCGTGAACCGTGGCCCCCGGGGCAATACCCACACCACCTCCGAAGTAGGGATGGTTGGTGGTGGTCACTAGAAAGGCGTTGGGATAGATATCTCGCTGATTGCCGACGTGAACCGTCAGAGTAAAGCCGGTCTGATTGTAGTAAACACTCAGTGCTGAAGCCAGATAGGAAAGGGAGCCCAGGTGATGCTTATTCAACCAGACCTTGGCTTTGGATTGATTGGCTTGGGAGATGATGGCGGCGTCAAAGCCAATCCCAAGATTGTTCGTAAAGACGCCACGTTCCTGCTTGATGGTTTCGTCATAGCTGCCGATGTCGATATCGGTTGCATGAGTGCATTGGGTGACTTGCTTTAGAGCCGTTTGCCAATCCATGGCCATACCCACGCCTCTGGCGAAATCGTTTCCCGAACCGATCGGGATATAGGCCACCGGAATTCGGTAATGGCGGGGGAAACGTGTGAGCCCGTTGATGGCTTGGTGTAGGGTGCCATCACCGCCTACTGCCAGGACCACCCAATCTTGATGCGGGGTATCTGGCAATTGCTTCGCGAATTGTTCACTCAAGAGTACGGCGTGATTTGGGTACTCCGAAACAGCCACTTCGTAGGAGACCGCAGCGGCGTCAAGCTGTTGTTTGATAGCGGGCCAGACCTCTTTGGCGTGGCCACTACCCGCGTGTTCATTTAGGATGATATAGAACTGGACACTCACCGTACTTCTCCTCTCAATGATTAATCTTAACCATTATAAACGAAAACCGTTTGACTGCCTAGTCATTCTCCTGGAACTTTCCATTGTCGTAAGAAACGGGGCAAATTGGGCGACGAATTTACAATTGAAGTACAACACTAATTGAATAAAAAGACCCATAGCTTGACCAAATCGGCGAGCCTGTTCTAGTGACAACGGTAGAGCGACTAACGCGATACACTTTGGTTCAAAAGGCCAAACGAAAGGACGGTTGATCAGCGAATGAAGCCCTTACAGCAATTTCTAAAGAATGTGTTCTTTCACTGACTCCGGACCATGGCACAGAATTTTTGGACTTAGCGAAAATCCTTGAAAACTTGGTGTGACGGTCTACTGGCCGAATACTTTCCTAAAAATAAAAACCTAAAACCGCGGACGGACGAGAATATTAGGAACTGTAAATAGTAGCTAAACCACCGTACCTCTGAAGAGGTTTTATTTGATAAAGTGTTGCGCTTGGTTTGACAATTTGTCAGTTCAAAATTAAACTTTTATTATGTGTAAAGGTATCCCTGATTATAAGGCTAGATTGCTTGCCCCATATTCTAATGTATTGTCAGGGAATCCTAGAAATATCATTTTAGTGAGTTAGGAGAAATTATGACGAAAGCACCCATTTTCATTGTTGAAGTAGAACCAGACATGCAAGTTAAGGTCAAAAAGCAACCGGTGCAAGACGACGTTTCACTGGCTATGCTAGGAATGTCATATTGCAACTTTCTGACTATGACTCAAGCAAAAGTTAGTACCATTGGTAGTGCGCTTGAAAAGACACATGCCGACGGTCCCAATGTCGAGCCGTTCGAGCATACAAGAACTCTTGAAGTTGGTGTCGACACAGGAAGTGGAGAGGTTTACGCTAAGGGCAAAGACATGACAACCGATGAAATCCTTTCTTTAATCGGCATGTTCTTAGTCAAGGAGTTCTATGGCAGTCTTGTGTCCAGTACAACTGACTTACAGAGCTATATGGAAAGCACGATTAAAATTTATCAGGGCATGAATTCAGAAGCTCAATTCAACTGGTAGAAAAAATACTAAACTTAGAGGCATAAGAGTTATCCGCTGGGATGCCCTTATGCCTCTAAGCTTAGCATTTTTATTTTGTGGCGAATTGTAAAACCAAGTACAAGAGTTTATCAAATAAAACCTCTTTTAAAATGCACTGGTCTAGAATCGTTGTCATACGATGATTTGATCGCCGCTGACAGTTTTTAGTCCACTCATTTGTCCGCAATTAAGAGTAGGGGATGAAAAAAAGCACCTGAGAACGAGTCTCAGATGCCTTTCGTAAATTACTTGGTCATAATAAACATTGGTAAAATCATTGGGTGACGTTCAGTCTTCGCAAAGAGGAAGTTCTGAAGGTCATCAATGACCGCGTTACGAATGGAAGCCTCGGTAGCCTTCGGATTACGCATGGCTCTGCGAATCGTCTGGAAGACCCGCCGACGACCTTCATTGAGTAACTCGCCAGACTCTCGCATGTAAACAAAGCCACGAGAGAGAAGGTCAGGACCGGCCTTGATTTCTTGGTTCTTCAGGTCGATAGTGGCCACAACGACCACGAGTCCTTCTTCGGAAAGTAATTGACGGTCGCGTAAGACGACGTTACCAATATCACCGATTCCGGAACCGTCGATGTAGACGTCACCGGCACTGAAATGACCCGCAACACGGGCGGAATCCTTGGTCAGAGCTAAGACATCCCCATTTTGGAGGATGAAGCTATGGTCGAGAGGGACACCACATTGTTCGGCCAATTCGGTATGAATCTTTAACATCCGGTATTCCCCGTGAATTGGCATGAAGAATTTCGGTTGCATCAGCCGGAGCATCAGCTTCTGTTCTTCTTGACCACCATGTCCAGAGGTATGGATGTTGTTAACCTTCCCGTGAATGACGTTGGCGCCGGCTTCTTCCAGTTCGTTAATGACCCGGTTTACGGAAATCGTGTTACCAGGGATTGGGTTACTGGAGAAGACCACGGTGTCACCAGGTTGAATTGAAATCTGACGGTGAGTACCGTTAGCGATCCGTGAAAGGGCCGCCATGGGTTCACCTTGAGAACCGGTACAAAGAATCATAACCTTGTTGGCTGGCAGGGAGCGAATGGCATTGGCATCGACTAACGCTTCGTCAGGGATGTTCAAGTAGCCTAGTTCACGACCGTTTACGATCGCTGCTTCCATGGAGCGACCGAACACCGCGATCTTACGACCATGGGCGAGGGCAGTTTCACAGGCCGTTTCAATCCGTGAGATGTTTGACGCGAAGGTGGCAAAGATAACCCGACCTTCAACTTGATCAAAGATCTTACGAATTGACTTGCCAACCCATTTTTCAGACTTGGTCCAGATTGGACGCTCGGCGTTCGTGCTATCAGACATCAAGCACAAAACACCGTCGGCTCCCAACTTGGCCATCTTTTGAAGATCAGGCGGCTGATTGGTAACGGGCGTCAGATCGAACTTATAGTCCCCAGTTTCCACGATGGTTCCGACCGGGGTGTGCACGGCAATTCCTAAAGTATCGGGAATGGAGTGGGTCGTCCGGAAGAAGGTCACACTCATCTTCCGAAACTTCAGCACAGTATCATCGTCAATTGTGTGTAACTCAGTCGATTTAAGTAATCCGTGTTCTTCAAGCTTGTTCTTAATCAACGCTAAGGCTAACGGACCGGCATAAACCGGAACGTTAAGGGCCTTGAGTAGATACGGGATACCGCCAATATGGTCTTCGTGGCCGTGGGTGATCACTAGCGCCTTGATCTTGGATTGGTTTTCAACGAGGTATTGATAATCGGGGATGACATAATCGATCCCTAATAGTTCGTCTTCAGGAAACTTGATTCCGGCATCGATCAGAATAATTTCATCCTGAAATTGGATACCGTAAGTGTTTTTCCCGATTTCACCAAGTCCACCCACGCCAAAGATAGCGGTCTCGTTATTTTTGACGTTTAACTTGTTCATTCACTGAACTCCGTTAATTTGTAATTCGGATTCTGTTGTTCGTAAGCCAAGGTCTTACCTTCCATGGCTTCAATGAATTCGATGTTATGGTCCGTGTGGGCCTCAACTTGGGCGCGGGCTTCAACTTCGGTGTCCGCTTCCAAATAGAGAGAATGGGTTTCCTCGCGCTTAGGATTCCGTTTTTTATCGTTTTGATAATAAACTTTATAAATCACTGACAAAACTCCTTTAAAAAAATAATTTAATTCACCATTAGAGAGGTGAATCATTTATGTCCTTCCGAACTGCGGGTTGCTTACACAACAATTAGCACAATTTTAGCATAGTTTCAGGTGATTGTATAGAATTACCCCTAGACCGAAAAACATGCTATGATTAAGCTAACGCGAAGTGAACGGAGGAGACGCCATGGCATTAATAATAGAAATAATCATTGGGATTATCATTGCCATTGTAGTTTACGAAATGATTCACCGGATGATTGTCCAACGAGCCACGCGAATTGTCCGGCGATCGGCTCAATATGATACCGATATGGCGGTTAAGGCCGCGCTACAACGGTTGGTTAATGACCAGGTGCTGAGTGAGTCCGAGGCCCAGATTCGACAGGCGGAGACCGTGGCGGATGTTTGGGGCCGCGGTGTCATGGCCTTCGAGTACAGCTTGCCGGCTGCAATGGATACTGAGCGGCGGCTCCCCGAATTGGAACGAGCCTTGAATACCGCGTTGGCCAGCTATAGTGCCGACCATCAGATCAAGTCAATGGGGACCGGTTCGGCCTTCATCGTCAGCGATATCTGGGAGTATGAGAGTCAACTCCATTTAGACGTTGCCTATTTAATGAATGAATCGACAGTTGAGTACTTAAAGGATTTAAAAAAATTAAATGATCCGGCTGTGTAATTAGCCACAAAAAAACTCTGAGGATTTGATGCCTCAGAGTTTTTTTAATTAATCAATCATAATGGTATCTTCATCGCGACTGAATGGTTGGTCTTTATTGATGTGATCGTAGAAGAGCATCCCGTGGAGATGGTCAATCTCGTGTTGGCAAACGATAGCGGGATAGTTTTTCAAGCGAACTTGGTGTTTCTCACCATTGACGTCATAGTAACGCAAGGTGATCCGATCATGACGGGGAACGAATCCAGGGACGTCCTTGTCCACGGAGAGACAGCCTTCACCCTCGGTTAAGGCACCTTGTTGAACGGATTCCGACACGATGACGGGGTTGATAATCACGTCCGTGAAAGGCGACTTGCCGTTTTCTTCTGGAGCGGGTACCAGGACAGAAGCCATTTTCTTAGAAACCCCAACTTGCGGGGCAGCTAGACCAACGCCAGCCCGTAGGCCGAATTTCTTACATTGTTCGGGATCTTGGGAAACCACGAGGTATTCCATGAGGTCTTTAGCGAGTTGTTGGTCTTCTTCAGAGAGCGGGAACACGACGTCTGCGGCTTCTTGACGTAGAACGGGGTCACCATCTCTAACAATATCTTTCATGAGAAACACGAGCATTACCTCCGAAATTTAATCATAATTACTTTGTATTTTAACATACAACCAGTGGAAAATGAAACGGTTAGAAAATGGTTTCTTAACTAAAAAAATCAAGAAAAAGGGTGATCACAAGCAGAATGTGAAAAGTAGCACAAACCCTTTATTCACATGAATGAAAGGGCTTGCAAGAGGTGTGAAAAAATGGTACTTTATAACTGTAGTCAGGAAACGCACAGTTAACTCACTCTTGTTAACAATTTCATATCAAGTGAAAGGAAAGTGTTACTTATGGCTAATGGAAGCAAACAGATTGTAGACTTTGCCAAAATCAAAGCTACGATGGCCGATCCGTATAAGCACCCGGTACAAGTCATTGACCGGGAGGGTACGGTGGTTGATCCAGACATTCTTGCAAAATATTCAGACGATCAACTGGTAGACTTTATGAAGAAAATGGTTTGGGAACGGACATTACACGAACAAACCATGAACTTTTCTCGTCAGGGTCGCCTCGGTTTCTATGCGCCAACCGCTGGTGAAGAAGCCAGTGAGATGGGTAGTGTAACTGCCTTTAAGGAACAAGACTTCCTGTTACCTGCCTACCGGGATTTGCCACAGATGATTCAGCACGGAACGACCGTTGCTAAAGGGTTCCTGTGGTCCAAGGGTCATGTTGAAGGAAGTCAACATCCAAATCCAAATATGATTTTCCCACAGATCATCATCGGTGCACAATACGTTGAAACCGCCGGTGTTGCTCTGGGAATCAAGAAGAATAAAGACGAAGACCGCGTGGCCTTTGCCTACACCGGTGACGGTGGGACTTCCCAAGGGGACTGGTACGAAGGGGTTAACTTCGCCAGTGCCTTCCAGGCACCCGCAGTCTTCTTCGTGCAAAACAACGGCTGGGCAATCTCAGTTCCTCGTTACAAACAAACTGCGGCGGAAACGCTGGCTCAAAAAGCGGTTGCCATGGGTGTTCCTTCTGTCCAAGTGGATGGGATGGATATCGTGGCGGTTCACGAAGTGGCAAAGGCTGCTAGAGACTTTGCGGTTGCTGGTAATGGTCCCGTTGTGATTGAAACCTTAACTTACCGTTACGGTGCGCACTCCTCCGCTGGGGACGATCCTTCGCGTTACCGGACTAAAGAAGAAGAAAAGCCTTGGTTTGATGCCGACCCATTGATTCGGTTACGGAAAGTGTTAACCGACAAGGGTGTTTGGTCACAAGACCAAGAAGATAAATTAGTTGCCGATTATAAAGATGACTTCAAGCAAGCGATGAAGGAAGCAGAAGCTGCACCTGCACAGAAGGTCTCCGATTTCTTAAAGTGGACGTACAATGTACCAACGCCGGCGGTTAAGAAGCAAATTGCAGAATTCGAAGCAAAGGAGTCGAAGTAATCATGGCTAAAATGACATATATTAAAGCGATCACTTCCGGTTTGGATCAAGTGTTGAACGACGATCCAAAGACTTTGATTTTTGGTGAAGACGTGGGTAAAAACGGTGGGGTCTTCCGGACTACCGTTGGCCTGCAAGATAAGTATGGTGAAGACCGAGTCTTCGATACGCCATTGGCTGAATCTGGGATTCTTGGATTAGCAATTGGGTTATCGTTGACCGGTTGGCGGCCAATCCCTGAAATTCAGTTCATGGGCTTTACGTTCGAAGCCATGGATGGCATTGTTGGGCAATTAGCGCGTGACCACTATCGGTTTGGGGGCCAAAAGAACTTCCCTGTAACGGTGCGGACGCCATTTGGTGGGGGAACTCATACCGCTGAAATGCATGCCGATAACTTGGAAAACTACTTTACGAGTACCCCAGGGCTACGGGTGGTGACACCTGCCAACCCATACGATGCTAAAGGGATGATTATCTCGGCTGTTGAAAGTGACGATCCGGTGCTCTTTATGGAAAACCTGAAGCTTTATCGTTCCATGAAGGCTGAAGTCCCAGATGAGAAGTACACCGTTCCGTTAGACTCCGCTAAGGTGGTTCGTGAGGGGACCGACATCACGATCGTGGCTTACAGTGCCGAAGTTAATGAATCCTTGAAGGCGGCCGATGCTTTGGCTAAGGATAATATCTCTGCTGAAGTCATTGACCTACGTTCCTTGTCACCAATCGACACGGACACCATCTTCGCTTCCATCGACAAGACCCACAAGGTCGTGATTGTCCAAGAAGCACAACGGATGGCCGGAGTTGGTGCGACGGTTGCGGCTGACATCGCTGAAGAGAAGATTATGTCTCTGGATGCCCCAATCGGTCGGGTAGCAGCGCCAGATAGCGTCTACCCATTTGCCCAAGCTGAAAATGACTGGATTCCTAATGCGGATGACGTCGAAGCTAAGGCGCGTGAAATCTTTAACTATTAAAATTCCCGTTTAAAAAGAAATTAATGTGGGATTATTCGTATTCTAATGAAAGAAAGGAAGTTTTCCCATGGCTTATACGTTCAAACTCCCTGAGCTTGGTGAAGGAATGGCCGAAGGCGAGATTTCTTCATGGCTTGTTAAAGAAGGAGATACCGTTAAGGAAGACGACACATTAGTCGAAATCCAAAACGATAAGTCGGTTTCAGAATTACCATCCCCAGTTGACGGGAAGGTTGCTCAAATCGTGGCCCAAGAAGGGGACACCGTTGAAATTGGTGACCCACTCATCGTGATCGACGATGGGTCTGACACCCCACCTGACTTAGGTAAGGGCGATGCCGCACCAGCTGCGGATGCTGCGCCAGCAGAATCGGCACCCGCAGCACCGGCTGCGAGTCCCGCACCGGTTGCTGCGGCCCCAACAGGTGTGCCAGCCGCTTCCGATCCTAATAAGTTAGTCATGGCAATGCCTTCTGTTCGGCAATATGCCCGCGACAAGGGTGTTGACATCACTATGGTTGCCCCAACTGGGAACCATGGCCAAGTGTTGAAGGTTGATATCGACAACTTTAATGGTGCCGCCGCACCCGCAGCTACCCCTAAGGCCGCTGCCAGTGCACCAGCCGCTACTAAGGCTACGGGCCAGGCTATCAAGCCTTGGAACGCTGACCGTCCGGAATTAGAAACCCGAGAACCAATGTCACCAATGCGCAAGATTATTGCCAAGAGTATGCGGGCTTCTAAGGATATTGCACCACATGTCACGTCATTTGATGAAGTCGAAGTTTCCAAGCTGATGGCTAACCGGAAGAAGTACAAGCAGGCTGCTGCCGACCGCGACATTCACTTAACCTTCTTGCCATACATCGTAAAGGCTTTAGTTGCTGTCATGAAGGACTTCCCAGAACTGAACGCTTCGATTGATGACACCACCCAAGAAATTGTGACGAAACACTACTACAACATTGGGATTGCCACGAACACCGAACATGGGTTGTACGTGCCAAACATCAAGAACGCGGACTCTAAAGGGATGTTCCAGATTGCCAAGGAAATCTCTGAGAATAGTCAAGCGGCTTACGATAACAAATTGTCACCAGCATCAATGGCCGGTGGGTCGATTACCATCAGTAACGTCGGCTCAATCGGTGGGGGCTGGTTCACACCAGTTATCAACCAACCTGAAGTTGCAATTTTAGGGGTTGGCCGAATTGAAAAAGCACCATACGTCAATGAAGATGATCAGATCGTAATTGGTCGTATGTTGAAGTTATCATTGAGTTACGACCACCGGTTGATCGACGGGGCCTTAGCTCAGAACATCTTAAATGAATTGAAAGCCTTGCTTCATGATCCAGAAATGCTCTTAATGGAAGGATGACAGGAATATGGCAGATGTTGAAAAAAAGGATACCGTCATTGTTGGTGCCGGCCCCGGCGGTTACGTTGCTGCGATTCGCGCGTCTGAATTAGGCCAAAAAGTGACGCTGATTGAAAAGTCTGATACGCTGGGCGGTGTCTGCCTCAACGTTGGTTGTGTGCCTTCTAAGGCGCTGATTCAAGCGGGTCACCGTTTGGAACAAGCTAAGGATGCCTCGACCTATGGGATTTCAACCCAATCAGCGACAATTGATTTCAAGCAAACACAACAGTGGAAACAAACCAAGGTTGTCGACCGGATGACCAGTGGGGTTAAGATGCTGATGAAGAAGCACCACGTCGACGTGGTTAACGGCGAAGCAGTCTTTCTCAGTGACACCCAGCTCCGGGTTATGCCAACCGGTGAAAAGCAATTCATGTCGACCGATACAGGTCAGACGTTTGAATTTAATAACATCATCATTGCAACTGGGAGTCATCCGATTGAAATTCCTGGATTCAAGTTTGAGGGTCGCGTGGTGGATTCCACGGGTGGCCTGAACCTGCCAGAAGTTCCTAAGGAATTCGTTGTGATTGGTGGGGGTTACGTCGGAACCGAGTTAGCCGGTGCTTATGCCAGCTTAGGGGCTCACGTGACCATCATTGAAGGAACGGGTTCGATTCTGCCTAACTTTGAAAAGGACATGGTTGCCGTGGTCCTTAAGAAGTTAAAGAAGAAGGGTGTCGAGGTCATTACTAATGCGATGGCCAAGAGCTCTAGTCAAGATGATCAAGGCGTTACGGTCACTTATGCAGTTGACGGTAAGGAAACCACGATCAAGGCAGACTACTGTATGGTTACTGTTGGTCGTCGGCCAAACACGGACACGTTAGGTCTGGAATACACGAAGGTTAAATTAGACAAGCGTGGTTTGATCGAAGTTGACCAACAAGGTCGTACGGCTTCAGAACACATTTGGGCGGTTGGTGACGTCGTTCCCGGTGCCGCATTGGCTCACAAGGCCTTTGCTGAAGGGAAGACGGCTGCCGGTGCCATCTCCGGCAAGAAGACAGCCAATGACTGGACCAGTGTGCCAGCTGTTTGTTTCGCCGACCCAGAATTGGCAACCGTCGGCTACACGCAGGCGGAAGCTAAGGACAAGGGGTTGAAGGTGAAGACGTCGAAGTTCCCATTTGCTGGGAATGCACGGGCCGTCTCACTGGATGCACCGGATGGCTTCGTTCGGTTCGTCTACACCGATGACGAGAATCAAAACGTCGTTGGGGCCCAAGTTGTTGGACCAGAAGCCAGCACCTTAGCTGGTGAATTATCCTTAACCGTTAACGGGGGGATGAATGTCGAGGATGTTGCCTTGACGATTCACCCACACCCAACGTTAAATGAACCGATTCAAGAAGCTGCCGATATTGCGTTAGGCTTCCCAACCCACATTTAGTGGGCGAGCGACAACTCTATTTTTCAAAAGAAGGGTCTGAGACTTTTGCCTCAGACCTTTCTTGCGATCTGAACGCCTATAGTCAAAACGTGCGACAACTGACAAGTAGCTGCGCCTATCGTTGTTAACGCGCAGTGATTGGCCACCTTTGACATACGCTCTTTTTGGCATTGGCCGGGAGTTGTGAGGACTCAAATCATAAAGTGGTTGCGCTTGCTATCCAGGACCCATTACTTATAATGGAACTATGTAGTTTAATTTTGACGTTTAAAAGGAGGGTCACCATGAACCCAACATTACTGATTCAAGGGAATTTTGATCAAGCCAGTCAGCTGCTACAGCAGCTCCTGATCACTGACCTGCCGCTTGATTGTGTGGTTATGCCCAACACAACCACAGATACACCACGGTATCAGTCGTTGGTGGTGGCCAGTGCCTTGTGTCCCCATCTGAGTATTCGAGTGGGGACGGCCAGCGATTACGGGCAGGCAGCCTGGATGGTCGTTCTCGACCGTAATGTGAAGGACGCTACCCTGCAATCGCGAGTTGACGAATTACGATTGCTCATTAAACGGATTGTTGAAAATGGCTTTGCGGGGCAACTCATCTTCTCAGGTGAGCAGGACGAACTCTTGGCCTATTTTGCCTGGAAGTTCTCCGGCTTACCAGCCAGTCAAATTTGGGGACTCGGGACCTACCCGTTAACGCGGCTACTGACCTATCGATTGGCCGAACGATTAGGCGTGGGAGCCGCAGTGATTCAAGCCGCTGTGGTTGGTACGGCTAGTCAACCCATTGCAGCCTGGAGTCGAACATACGTTGGACCGGCACCTATTCTGATGTACCTGGCCAATGCCGATGCCAACTTTGATGCCGATGATTTGGGCAAGATGAGTAGCTGGTTGGAACGTGAGGCCGCCGGCGATCAGGCCATCTTACGTGACATGGCGTTGATCCGCCTCTTGCAGGCCAATTTTGCGGATCAACCACTGATTGCGTCTGTCACCAATGTTCACCAGGAAGACCCTGTTTTTGCGGCGGCCACACCGGTATTGGTGGGAAAGAAAGGGGTCAAGCACTTGACCAATTTAGTTCTTTCCGAAGACGAAGAGCAGGCGTTTGCAGCACAGATTAAGGCAATCCGAACCGAAATAGAAACCATTGAAGGGCAACAAACGGAGGGGAAATAACTGGTGAAGTCGAATAGTAATTATGAATACCCATTGCAAACAGATTGGTCCACGACGGATATCGTGGCGGTCACAACCCTCTACCAGCGGGTAGAAGACGCCTACGAGTTGGCTCAGGGTGTCCCCGCAGCGGACATCATCGCGGCCTATCGGGCATTTCAAACGGTCGTACCGCAAAAGTTCGAGGAGAAACAACTCGGTAGAGACTTTGAAAAGGTGTCTGGCTACAGTATCTACCGGACCGTTAAGCAAGCTAGAGAACAGGGTGGTAAGGTCAAGATGCAGGAGGCCCGGGGTTAATGATGCAGGATTGGCAACAACTGAATCGTGACGTAATGGCTGTGCTTCAAGCCGCCCGGAAACGCGTGCTCGACCGGATGGCTTCCCCATTAACCGTGGCCGAGAAGACCAACCGCAAGGATCTTGTAACCAATGTGGATCGTGAAAACGAGCGCTTCCTGGTCCGTGAGATTCGGCGAATTGACCCTGAGGCCCATATCTTGGGAGAAGAGGGCTTTGGTGATCATCTGAGTAGCCTGAAGGGTCGGGTGTGGATCGTTGATCCCATCGACGGTACCATGAATTTTGTGAAGCAGCATGACAATTTTGCCATGATGATTGGCATTTATCAGGACGGTGTCGGCCAACTTGGTTTTATCTATGATGTCATGAAGGACGTCCTGTATCATGGTGGGACAGCCGTAGACGGCGTTTGGGCTAATCAAGACCAGTTGACGGCACCAAAGGATTTGCCGTTGGCTGAAGGCCTCATGGGGGCCAGCTCGCCCATCGTGATCCATGACATTGCCCATATGCAGGCCATTGTTCACGCCAGTTCGGGGATGCGGGTCTATGGAAGCGCCGGGATTGAAATCATCAATTGTCTGTTAGGGAAGACGGTGGGGTATATTTCATACCTAAAGCCTTGGGATATTGCAGCCGGTCAAATTCTCCTGAATAGTTTAGGCGTTCAGGTCTCAACTATTGACGGGCGGCCGCTCGATATGCTATCATCTAACCTTGTACTAGTAGCGACGAAAAAAGCGCAACGTGATATTCTCCAAATTGAAGAAGATGACGTCTCACTGTGACACTGTCACAGTTTTTTTATGCGGCCGGCCGGTATGGATGGACTTTGCCGACCATTGACGCTACAATAAAGCGTACTTACTGATGTAAGCATGCCGTGATCCATCTAATTCACCAAGCACGAAAGGAAGAAATACACTTGAAAATCAGAGATGATATCCGCAACATTGCCATCATTGCCCACGTTGACCACGGGAAGACGACCCTGGTTAACGAAATGCTGAAACAATCCGATACGTTGGACGAACACGCGTCAATCGAGGACCGTGCTCTTGATACCAATGCAATCGAAAAGGAACGGGGAATCACGATCCTGTCCAAGAACACTGCCGTCCGTTATGGCGACAAGCAAATTAACATCTTGGATACCCCAGGACATGCCGATTTCGGTGGTGAAGTTGAACGGATCATGCGCATGGTTGACGGCGTTTTGTTAGTCGTTGACGCTTACGAAGGCACGATGCCCCAAACGCGTTTCGTTTTGAAGAAGGCTTTGGACCAACACTTGACGCCAATCGTTGTTATCAACAAGGTTGACCGTCCAGGTGCCCGTCCTTCCGAAGTTGTGGACGAAGTTTTGGATCTCTTTATTGAATTAGGGGCCGATGAAGACCAACTGGACTTCCCAGTGGTTTACGCCTCAGCAATGAACGGGACTTCCAGCTACGACCCAGAACTGGACACGCAAGAACACACGATGAAGCCTATCTTTGACACTATCGTTAAGCACATTCCAGCCCCAATCGACAACACCGACGAACCTTTACAGTTCCAAGTTGCCATGCTGGATTACAACGACTTCGTTGGTCGTATCGGGATTGGCCGGATCTTCCGTGGGAAGATCAAGGTCGGCGATAGCGTTTCTGTTATGAAGTTGGACGGTTCCAAGCAAAACTTCCGAGTTACTAAATTATTTGGTTACTTCGGTTTGAAGCGTTTGGAAATCAAGGAAGCCCAAGCGGGTGACTTGATTGCCGTTTCTGGGATGGATGAAATCAACGTTGGTGAAACGGTGGTTGATCCTAATACGCCAGAACCACTTCCAATCTTACGGATTGACGAACCAACGCTGCAAATGACTTTCCGGACGAACGACTCTCCATTTGCCGGTCGCGAAGGTAAGTTTGTGACGTCTCGTCAAATCGAAGAACGTCTGAAGCGTGAATTGCATACCGATGTTTCCTTACGTGTCGATGACACCGACAACCCCGGTGCCTGGGTCGTTTCCGGTCGTGGTGAACTTCACTTGTCCATCTTGATCGAAACGATGCGTCGCGAAGGTTACGAATTGCAAGCTTCTCGTCCAGAAGTTATCTACAGAACAGTCGACAACGTTCGTTGCGAACCATTCGAATCTGTTCAGATCGATACGCCTGACGAATACACCGGTTCAATCATCGATACTCTGTCACAACGTAAGGGTGAAATGAAGAACATGGAAGCCGTTGGTAACGGTCAAACACGTTTGACTTTCTTAGCCCCATCTCGTGGGTTAATCGGTTACTCAACTGAATTCCTGTCCTTGACTCGTGGATACGGGATCATGAACCACACCTTCTCCAAGTACTTGCCAGTTATTAAGAACTGGAACCCAGGTCGTCACAACGGGACTCTGGTTTCCATCAACTCTGGTAAGGTGACGACTTACGCCATCATGGCCGTCCAAGACCGTGGGACGATCTTTACCGATGCCGGTACTGAAGTCTACGAAGGGATGATTATTGGTCAAAACAGCCGTGACAATGACATTTCTGTCAACATCACGCGTGGCCGTAACCAAACCAACGTCCGGGCTGCCGGTTCTGAAGATATCGCCAAGGTTAAGTCACCATTGAAGATGTCTCTGGAAGAATCACTGGAATTCATCAACGAAGATGAATACTGTGAAATCACCCCAGACCACGTTCGTTTACGGAAGCAAATTCTGAACACGAGCGAACGTGAAAAGGCTGCCAAGAAGCGGAAGACTGCTTCACGGAAGTAATTTCTAAAACAAAATTTTAATAACGGTAAGGATCGTGGTTTAACCGCGGTTCTTACCGTTTTTTTATCGAAAAATTTCGAGTGAGCTATGCTATAATGTAAACATTCGATTGCCGTTTTAAAACGGTGGACTTGGAGCGAACAAAAGGTATGCGAAAGTTAAAATATTTGGATTATATTATCGCGGTACCCTATCTCATTCTCAGTTTGTTTGGGATTGTGATGGTGTACTCAGCCAGTGCGGACATTGGTTCGCAAAACGGGGGGAGCCCCGCCAGCTACCTGATTAAACAGGCTATCTATGTGTTTATGGGAATCTTGATCGTGACGTTTATGCTGTCATTAAATATCAATAAGCTCCGAAATCGATCGATCCTCCGGTTGGCCGGCTGGCTGGCATTCGGGGCACTCTTTCTCCTGATTGCGATGGGCCAGACTATTAATGGGGCGGCTGGTTGGTTCCACTTGGGACCCATCAGTATCCAACCGGCAGAATTTGTGAAGTTCTACGTGATTATCTGGCTGGCTAATGCCATTGACCATCGCCAGGACGAACTCCAGGTGGAGAACTGGTGGGTGCCCATGTGGCGGCCAGTGCTGATCTGTTTCATCATCGTGATTTTAATCTTGGTGCAACCCGATATGGGTGGGGCTGCGATTAATGCGGCTATCATATTGGTTATGTGTTTGGCAAGTGGGTTTAATTATCGGCGGGCCATCGTGTATTTTTCGGGCCTCTTTCTCTTTATTGTTGGAATTATTTTCCCAATAGCGGTTAAGTTTACTGAGAGTGGACATGTTCATAATTATAAATTGTTGCGGTTGGTAGCGTTTATCAATCCATTTGAGCATGCCCAGACCGTTGGACAACAGCTAGTTAATTCTTATTATGCGCTAAGTAATGGGGGTATTTTCGGTGTTGGGTGGGGAAACAGTATCCAGAAGACGGGGTATCTCCCTGAACCCAACACCGACTTTATCATGGCGATTGTCGCCGAAGAGTTGGGGTTAGTGACGGCACTTATTGTGATTGCGCTATTGTTCACGATTATTGTTCGGACAGTATTGGTTGGTATCCGGAGTCATTCGACTTATCAGGCGCTCGTCTGTTACGGCTCGGCAACCTATCTAACGATTCAGACCCTTTTTAATTTAGGTGGGGTGCTGGGGATGTTACCAATTACCGGGGTGACCTTTCCCTTTGTCAGTTATGGGGGATCGAGTACCTGGACACTGGCATTAGTGATGGGCGTTGTCCTGAATATTAGTGCTCGACAGAACCGAGAACGACAGGCCTAGTCACGCAAAGGAGGATTAATCATGGCATTTGAAATTCAGCCACGACAGAGTTTAATTGTTTATACGTATAGTTTAAAACAAACGCGTCAATTAAAGCGTTACGGCACTGTGATGTATGTCTCCAAGAAGATGCGTTACGTCGTGCTGTACGTCAATCAAGACCAAGTGGCGTCCTTAACCGATCAGCTCAGCCACTTGCGGTTTGTCAAACGGGTGGTGGCCTCCCACCGACCAGAAATTAGTGAAACGTTTAATGGTGTTGCCGAAGAAGTGGCAACACCTGAAGCAAAGGATGATGACCAATGAGAATCGTAGCAGGTGAATTTGGTGGCCGACGATTGAAGGCTGTCCCCGGGATGGCAACGCGTCCCACCACAGATAAGGTGAAGGAAGCCTTGTTTAATATTATCGGACCGTATTTCGATGGTGGCCGGAGCCTCGATCTGTTTGCCGGGTCCGGTGGACTGAGTATCGAAGGTGTCTCACGGGGTATCGACGAGGCCGTGTTGATTGATCGCCAGTATGCAGCGATCCAAACCATTCGGGATAACGTCGAGGTAACGAAAGCCCCCGAAAAATTTGATATCATCAAGCGAGATGCCAATCGGGCACTGAAGGAGCTGGCCACCCGAGGCGATCAGTTTAATCTGGTCTATTTTGATCCGCCATATGCGCAGCAGAAGATCGTCGACCAAATGGCCACGTTGCGCGCCTTGAATTTGTTAAAGCCTCATGCACGGATCGTTTGTGAAACCGATCAGAAGGCGAAGTTACCGGAGACTGTTCCGGGCTATGATTTTATTGAACGTCGAGACTATGGCATTACGGAACTAACAATTTATGCCTTAGGAAGTGAAGACTAATGACAACCGCTGTTTTTCCGGGAAGTTTTGATCCACTGACGAATGGTCACCTGGATCTGATCACCCGGGCTAGCAAGATTTTTGACCAGGTTATCGTTGCCGTCGGGCAGAATACCGCCAAGCGTGGGGTGTTCACCCAGGCAGAACGGGTGGCCTTTATCAAGACGAGTACGCAAAACTTAGATAATGTCAGTGTGCAAATTGAGCATGGGTTAACTGTGGACTTTTTGCGTGCCAATGAGGCCACGGTTTTGATCCGTGGTTTGCGAAACAGCACGGACTTTGAATTCGAACAGGGGATTGCGGGGATGAACCGTTCGTTGGCACCGGAGATTGAAACGGTCTTCTTGAATGCCGATCCGCAGTACCAGTTTGTTTCCTCCAGCCTCTTAAAGGAGGTTGCCCAATTTGGGGGTGACCTGTCTGCACTGGTGCCACCGGCTGTGGCGCAAGGGTTACGCGATCGATTGGAGCGTGACTGAGCATGTTCAAGTTGACAGGTAAACAATGGCGTCAGGTGATTTTGACCGCCGTCATTGCCATCTTGGTACTGGCCTTCTTCTTCCTGCCCCTGCCAAAATATATCGAAGGGCCTGGCGAAGCCGATGACCTCAAGACCTTTGTGAAGATGCCGGGTCATCCGGACAAAAATAACGGAAAGTATATGATTACCGCCGTGGCGGTTGCGCAAGCCCGGCCGGTTTCCTATATTTATGCCAAGTTCAATCCCTATTACAGCATTGAAGATGTGGCCGACGTGACTGGTGGGCAGGACAATGCCACCTACGATCGCGTGCAGGATTTTTACATGCAAAGTGCGATTAATGAGTCGATTTATACGGCCTACCGGGCCGCTAAGAAACCCGTGACACGTCAGTACTTGGGGATTTACGTACTCAGTATTGCCAAGAATTCGCCATTTGCGGGGAAGATCAAGGTCGGCGATACCGTCACCAAGGTTAACGGGCGTCACTTCGATTCGATGACGGGCTATCAGCATTACATTCAGAAGCAACGGGTTGGCCAGCGTGCGACGATTACTTATGAACGTCAGGGTAAGGCACATGCGGCAACCGCTAAGCTGATGGCGTTGCCGACCAAGAAGGCCGGAATTGGGATTACACTGACGGATAACGTCAAGGTAAAACCCAATCCAAAGGTTACGGTTGATCCCGGAAATATCGGGGGACCGTCCGGTGGCTTAATGTTTAGTCTGCAGATCTATACCCAATTGATGGGGCAGAACCTGCGTCATGGCCAAAACATTGCGGGGACCGGGACGATTGATGCCGACGGTAATGTTGGTGAGATTGGTGGGATTGATAAGAAGATTGTAACGGCCAAACGAGCCGGGGCAACAGTCTTCTTCGCGCCATACGTCAAACCTTCTAAGCTACTCCTGAAGTATGAGGAACAGCACATGACGAATTATCAGTTGGCTAAGGCAACCGCCAAGAAGTACGCACCAAACATGAAAGTTGTTCCAGTTCAGACTTTCGATGATGCTTTGAAGTATCTTAAAACGCATCAGTAGAATTGATTGAGGTTTCACTCAAAACGAGTGGAACTTTTTTTTTGTGACGAATTGTCAAATCAAGTGCAACGTTTTCCATAGAACACTTCAGATGGAGTTTTCCAGCCTAAGACCTTGCGTGGACGATTATTCAACTCTTTAACAAAGTTGCT
>NZ_RHOD01000019.1 GCF_003946095.1 Levilactobacillus lindianensis
TGGGAAGTAGATACGGTGCTTTCTAGTCGAAGTGAGTCACGATCATGTCTGGTTACATTCGTAGAACGTAAGACCCGACTTCTATGGGCCATCAAAGCCCCTAATAGAACGGCTAAGGCTCTAAACACCGCCTTTGGCAAGTTTATGGGGGCCTTCGGTCCCCAAGTAAAATCCATTACTGTTGATCATGGTAAAGAGTTTGCCAATTATCAGGCCTTAGAACAGGATTATCAGATCAAAGTTTATTTTTGCCATCCATATTCACCATGGGAGCGAGGTTCCAATGAATATTTTAATAGGCGGTTACGCTGGTTCTTCCCGAAAAAGACCAATTTTAGCCAAGTAACGACTGATGAGATCCTAGCAGCACTTGAACTAATTAATCAACGACCATTAAAAATACATCATCAACAGACTGCCATTGAAAGATTCCGGGCTTGTTCGGATTAAACTTGTAATTTGCCGAAATATAAGTTCAATCGCCCTAGTTAGGCACTCTAATAGTTCATCACTTTAACGTTCTTAGTCTTAGTTTTATCGAATTGAACCTTAACATTCTTATTAGTCGTTTTGGTCAGAAAATAGAAATCTTTGTCATCCGCAACACCCGTGTACCCTGTATACAAGTCGTCAAAGATATGATCAGGGGCATAATAAGTCCCTTGCAATGGAATGTTACTTGTTGCCATCTTGTACTCGGGATAATTTGTTTTGTATTCATCGGTTACCAACGTGTCTACTGGTTGGTAACTACGTGCGGAATAGACGAGCCGTTCCGAGCCAACCTTATTACCAGAACTATCGGTGGTCACCTCAGCTCGCAAATCGCTAGCAAACGGGACTTTATACTTAGGTTCTTTGGACTTTAGATTCTTAGCAACTGACTGCAGGTATGAGACAGTCTCTGCATCTGAATCCATATCTTCCTCCACTACCGACTTGTCTAAACCGATATCGTGTTTACGTCTTTCCGTGTCCGTTGCCAGGAGTTCCTTCGCATCCTTAAAATTCTTTCGGGCCTCTTTAATCTGACTGGCTACCAATGAGTGATCGCCACTCACGAATTCATCAAAGCTAGCTCTATCCGCTTTTTTTAACGTTGCGATAATTTGTGAATCTGATTTCTTGTTAATCTCTTTAAACGACATCCCGGTACCCTTAGGGGAATAAGCCGTTATCTTCCCATCCTTGGTAACGAATATAGTCCTAATTTTTGTATTCTTACTTAATTCCCGATTCTGGCTGTCATCGTTACTGGCAAAATACCAAATTCGTTGATTTGAGGATTGGGCATCCTTGAGAAAAGTTATTTCCTTTGAATTAACTTGGTTGGCACCTGATTTTCCACAAGCTGCCAATGACAAAATCGCTGTCCCTAATAAAGCAACATTTATTAAGCGTTTGATATAACGTTTCATATTTGAACTCTCCTTAGAATAAATATTATTTAAATAGATAAATCAGTAGCGGCGTCAGCAAATCAAACAGACTGCTGGCGACTATCACGGCTAAAATCGGCATAGAAAAAGAGGCCCAATTCAAATATTAAAAATTGAACCCCTTAGAGTCCCCTTCATCAACACTTATTGACTAAGAGTCTTACTTGTATCTGTTGAACTATTTAAAGCTTAATGGAAAACACGGGCGATTCCTGCAACATTAGAACGTTGGCCGTTCTTGATTGGTTGAACCATGATCCGTGGTGGCCAGCTTTCGATGACCTTGCCTTTGCCTAAGTAAATGGCAACGTGCCAAATTGTGCGAGTTCCTGGTTGGTAATAGAAGACCAAGTCCCCACGCTTCTTGTGACGGTAAGCCACGTGTTGGAACTTCTTGCTTGCCCACAGGTTACGAGAATTCCATTCGTTACCTGGATAAGCATGGTGAATGGAGCTAATTGGCTTAGTATTGATACCACCGGCATACAGTGCCTGCATGACAAGACCAGAACAGTCGGTCCCATAGTTTGGTTTCGAGGAAGACCCTACCAGATAAGGATTGCCCTTATACTTGTAAGCTTGCTTGATCATGGCCTCGATATGAGCTGAGCGCCCGTTCCAGGCATGGGCACCTAATGGCGCAACGTAGGAATCAATGCTCTTCCAGCTGGATTTAGAAAAGCCCAGCTTGACCCAGGTCTTTTCGTTAACATTCCCGGTAGCTTTCAAGTGATGCTTATGCTGGAAATTCTTGACGGCATAATACGTCGCTGAGTTGTACTTGTTGTACCCATTAGCGGTATGTAAACGACGCATAATCTTCCAAGTCTTGATGCCTTCGTAACCCCGCTTAACGGTATAGCCCACGCGACCGTAAGGCTTGATTTGCTTATAATTAACTTGATAATACTTCTTTGGGTTTTGGTAACCATTCGTCTTGGCAACGTAAGCCTTGTTGGCAGAAACGTAGATGCCGGTGTTCGTCTTTAACATCGGATTGCGACCTTCAACAGTCACTACCTTGGTGATTTTGGCGTAGTGACCCTTGTGAAATTTTGCAGCCTTGTGTTTCTTAGCGGCATCTTTATAGTAGGTAACCGTCTTCTTAACCCGGATAATACCAGGATTAGTGGTATAGTACTTGGCCTTAGTTTGCGCAAAAGCTGTGGTGCCAACGCTAGTAAGACCGGCAATGATGAGTAATGTAGCTAGCCAATGTTTCTTCATGATGTTTCTCCCCTTTGTGAATCTATTTACTGAATCTCTAATTAGTCACTTAAAGCCTAAAGGCAAGGTTCACTAGCCATTGACAACGACCAGGTTTGCAAACGTTTATGTAAGTTTCTACCTTCATAGGCCTTAAATCATTTAACGGACGGATAATCCATCGGAATGATGGTTTTATCGCTTATCATTGTAACGCTACTAAGATTTTGAAACAATACGGATATTCTGGAAGAACCCTGTTGTTACAGCATTCTCAGAGCAAATTGCTCGTACAATGAAATCATTCACTGAATTACCACTTGTGACTTTTATCATCGTATGACAGGTGAATAGCGGCCTCATTTTCGAAATTCTGACTCAGTGATGGCGAAAAATAGCACAATTACCCGTCAGCTAAAATAGTTCCTAGTTTTGGACTCATCCCTCCTTAACCACATTTATCCAATGACTCCAGTCTAGTATAAAACAAATGAGTACTATTTTCCTTATTTTTCTAAATAAAAGGTCTTTTTTTCTCTGTCAATGACCTAAATACTCCCTTAAGGTTAGCTTTAACACCACAATAGGAGATAGCCAACCATGCAAACCTCAATTAGTAAACTGGTGAATCAGAAACGACGCGCATTAGATTTAACCATTGAACAATTAGCTGAAAGAGCTAGCGTTTCCGTTAGCTTAATCTCGCGAATCGAACGTGGAGAACTCGCGAATATCAGTCTTAACAAGCTTCAGTCGATTGCGTCAGCCCTGAACCTAACCTTAAGCGACTTTTTCACCGATGACGCCCTGACTGGAATCCACACCTTAGAATTAATTTCCTATCTAAAGTCACTGCCAGAAAACCAACGTGAAATCGTCTCAGAAAGTATCCTGAAAATTTTAAAATTATAGTTGGTACTTCTGTACAATTAGGTTTGCGATCTCAGGCAGTGTATACTCACCCGCATGCATCTGATACTCGGCAACCAAATCAATCACACCAGTCGGCAACCTAATTTCAAAAATACGAAATCTTCGGTAATCAATCCGGTGGTTCGAACCGCGGTCGATCAGGAACTTCAAATCTTGTAGCAGTTGTAACCTGCTCAACAATGGATTTGCTGTCTTTTCCACACTCAGTCACTCCTAAAAAAATAAGCTAGCCTCAACCAAATTGGTTAAAACTAGCTTACCGCGCCCTCGCAATAAAAAACAGACTTGTAAAAATCTGAAAATTAATTTGTGGGGGTAGCAATTAAATTTATTTAAGTAAATTAATTTTAACATGCCTGTCAAGTCTCAAGCAATTAGGCAAAATAAAAGGACCGTTACTGGCGAATTTTTTCGACTAGTAGCGATCCTTTTCCATTACCAAATTACGGTAAGAAACTCTCTAACTATTTACAAAGACTATTAAAGTTGGACTCGTAAGGCCCATTGGCGATAATTTACAACTGTGCCTTATGCGCCTTAACCTTCTTCAACATGTTAGTCACCGACTTAGGCGCTTTGGCTTTCTTCAAAGCGCTACTCCGGACCCAACCAGTGAAACCAGATGCATTTTTAAACTTGTAATAGACGGCTTTTTTACCATTTTGGGTAACATGCGACGCGTAGGTAACGAGCACATACTCCCCTTTGTCACCGAAGGCCCCAAGCCAGAAGATACTCTTGATCTTGAGCTTACCGTTAGAATAGATATCGGCTTTCTTGGTTTTGATTTTATATGTTTGATTTTTGACGTTTTTGTAATACCGGAATTTAGTGCTAGCTGAAGCTGTAACGGGATTCGTCGTGGTGATAACACCGCCAGCGACACCCAACGTCACAGCAATAATGGCGATTAACTTTGTGATCTTCGACATGATAACTTCCTCCTAATAAAGTAAAGTACAAATTGATAGGGACAATAGTCTTCCTCCCAGTTAACTGCTTATCGAATTGTTTATTACGCTTAACGACTGTATTGTATCACAATAAAGTATTATTATCCCTAATTGATTTTTAAAAAGGTACTTTAATACTTAAAAATAACAAGTGAGGACCGTTGAACGTTAGATTTAACCACAAATTTATTGAAAAATCTGACACAAACTAAAAGGACCACTACTAGCGAAGCTTGCGACTAGTAGTGGTCCTTCTTCAGTCCTCGTTTACCAAACGACTGTTAAGGGACTCGTTGATTTTAAGCTAAATTCGACTAAGCGTGGACTCAGTGACTGTCATTTTATCGACAATCGCCACTCAATTTAGTCATGGGAATTATTCCCACTCAATTGTCGAAGGCGGCTTGCTCGTGACATCATAAAGGATGCGGTTCACGTGATCCACTTCGTTTACGATCCGCACGGAGATCTCCTGCAGAACGTCCCATGGAATCCGGGCGAAGTCTGCCGTCATCCCATCAATCGAAGTTACGGCCCGGATTCCTACGGCATAGTCGTAGGTCCGGCCGTCACCCATGACACCGACACTCTTGATGTTTGGCAAGACCGTAAAGTATTGCCAGATATCACGGTCGAGGCCGGCTTTCTTGATTTCCTCACGCAGAATTAAGTCACTATCGCGAACGATCTGTAACTTTTCTGGCGTGATTTCACCAAGGACCCGAATCCCTAAACCGGGACCGGGGAATGGTTGCCGCCAAACGAGGTCGCTGGGCATCCCCAACTTTTCCCCCAATTCGCGGGCTTCATCCTTGAACAATGACCGCAGAGGTTCGATTAACTGGAAGTGCATGTCTTCTGGCAACCCACCGACATTGTGGTGCGACTTGATAGTTTGCGCCGTATCGGTCCCACTTTCAATCACATCGGTATACAGGGTACCTTGTGCCAGGAAGTCAATCCCATCGAGCTTTTGAGCCTCGTCATTAAAGACTTGGATAAACTCATTGCCGATAATCTTCCGTTTCTTTTCGGGTTCGGTGACGCCAGCCAGCTTACTTAAGAAGCGGTCTTGCGCGTCCACCTTAACGATGTTCAACCCAAACTTACCTTCCAGACTCGCCATGACCTGTTCGGCTTCACCCTTACGGAGCAAGCCGTGGTCGACGAAGATACTGGTCAGCTGCGTGCCAATGGCCTTGTGCAGGAGGACGCCAACAACTGAGGAGTCAACCCCACCAGACAATCCGAGGAGGACGCGCTTGTCGCCCACCGTTTCTCGGATATGTTCAATTTGCAGGTCAATGAAGTCATCCATGGACCAGTTGGACTCGGCGCCACAGACATCGAAGGCAAAGTGCTTTAGGATATCATTCCCAAATTCCGTATTCCGAACTTCCGCGTGGAATTGAATGCCATAGAAGTTACGGTCAACGTCTTGCATGGCCGAAATCGGGCAATTTTCGCTCGTAGCCACGCGTTCGAAGCCATCCGGCACCTGGGTCACCAGGTCACCGTGGCTCATCCACACCGTCTGTTGCTTGGGTGTGTCTTTGAACAGTCTAGCATCATCGCTAAGAACGGTGATATCCGCACGCCCATATTCACGGTTGTCGGCGGATTCCACCTTCCCACCGGTCAGGCTGTGGGCCATCAGTTGCATCCCATAGCAGATCCCCAGAATTGGAATGCCCAATTCGAAAATCTCAGGGTCAACATTAAAGGCACTGCTGTCATACACACTGTTTGGTCCCCCGGAGAAGATAATCCCCTTGGGGCCCCAAGCCTTGATCTCGGCGGCACTCATGGTGTGTGCCTTGAGTTCGGAGTAAACGCCCATGTCACGAATCCGGCGTGTGATCAATTGATTATACTGACTACCAAAGTCTAGGACGATGATTTTGTCAAATTTTGACATATCAACGTTTGCCAAGCCATTCACCCTTTCTTCTTTTTCAACATTGCTTATATCATACAGATTTCTGAAACGCGGGTCAATGCAAAACTAACCCAACTAGTTAAGCCGATAACGCAAATGCACGTAGGGCTGCCGGTCGAGCTGACGATAGGCACTGACCACAAAGCCAAACTCCGCGGCTAACTGAGCATTGCGACTGCCAGGCCGCACGTCCATCCCCACGACCTGCGCACCACTCTGACGGGCCTGTCGCAGGGCATCGGCCATCAGCCATTCATCAAACCACCATTGCTGGTAAGTCTTATTGGCTGAACGCGGGCGCACCGTTAACAAATCTAAATACCACTCGTCCGGTAAGGCACGAAGGGTTACCACTGGTTGCTGTGGTGGCACCACCTGCAGGCGTTCAAACAACGCCGACCACTGATTGTCCAGAGTCGATTCCACCGCGGCAGGATACCCATAAGCCACCCCAACGGCAACCCCTTGGTTCTGGTAAACACGCGCCTGGGGATAACCGTAACGGAAGTTTTCTTGATGGTAGCCGACAAATAACAACTGTGAAAGCTGTTCCTTGGTCAGTCGCCGCAGCCGACGCAGATGCCGCCGTTCCAACTCGTGTAGCACCAGGATTGCCACCGCATCGGCATCAACAATTGTTGCCGCTCGTAACATGGCCTCATCCCCTAATACTTTCGCAGGAGCAACCGATCAATCCGGTGGCCCACCGTCTTATGAATAATCATATCTGCCCGATTGCGCGTCGGCAGAATATACTCTTCCAGATTTTTCAAATCAATGTCATGCCAGACCTGCCGAGCCTTCGCTAGGGCCACATTTCGGTCGCCCGTGGCATAGGGGTAGTAATAGTTCGACGGGTCCTGGAAGGCCGTCTCTAATAGCAACTGGAATCGTTCCAGGAACCAATCCTCAATCAGATCCGAATCGGCATCGACGTAAATGGAGAAGTCGGTAAAATCGCTAACATAAATCTGTTCATTTGTCGGTAATTGCAGGGTGTTAATTCCCTCCACGATCAGAATGTCCGGATGCTCAATGTAGTCGAACTGGTCAGGCACAATGTCGTAAACCTTATGGGAATACACGGGTGACTTCACCAGTGGTGCCCCTGACTTCACAGCATTTAGGAAGTGAATCAACCCGGCCATGTCGTAACTCTCTGGGAAGCCTTTACGACTCATCAAGCCTCGTTTCTTTAGCTCTTCGTTAGAGTAGAGGAACCCGTCGGTCGTAATCAGTTGGATTCGCTGATCGGTGAAGTAGTGATTGAGTAGCACCTCTAACAGGCGTGCCGCGGTACTCTTACCAACTGCCACACTTCCAGCAATCCCGATGATAAAGGGAATCCGGTGGGCCGGTTGTTGCAAAAAGGCCGCCTGATCACGTTGTAGTTGGCGGTAATGTTCGACCTGTAATCGCAACAGATGCACCAATGGAATGTAGACATCCTGAACATCTTGTAGCGAAATCCGGTCATTGAAGGCCTTGATCTGCCGCAGACTCTCCGGCGTCAATGGCAACGTTGCGCGGTCGGCAAAGCCTTGCCACTCCTCGCGAGAAAACGCATTGTAATTAATGGGATCACTCATCATAACACCTCAACCTTACTCTGAAATAATTAGTCACATTATACCGCAACTTCACCCCATTTGCCTGGTTTCTCCCACGTTGCTAGACGCCCTAGAAAAGCCAAAAGAGCCGCACCCTTCGGCACAACTCCTCATCTTTAAATCGTTTCGTATTCATCTTCCGGAATTCCAGCCAGCAATGGTGAAGGTTCTGCCACCGCAATCAGACTGAGCCGGTGCATCGCTCGCGAACAAATCGTGTAGAGCAACTGCCGTTCGTCCTCGGCCGCATAGCGACTCGCCGACGCCTGCCAAACAATGACGGCATCGAACTCGAGTCCCTTGGCCAGGAACGATGGCACCACGATGACCCCCGGTGCCAGACGTTGGTTTTCGGACTGAATCAGTGTGACCGCAACATCCTGAGCCTTGAGCTCTTCGGTCAATCGTCGACAGTCTTCGAGATCCTTACCGATAATGGCCGTGGTCTCGTCCTCGGCATTGTTGCGTTGGACCTGGGCAATCACCTTGGCAATCCCATCGGCCTCGTCACTGGCCACCGTCACCGTTGGCAACTCACCCTCACGGTCAAAGGCCGTCACAGCCTCCCCGTTCTTTAAGATGTGCTTGGTGAAGTCGGTCACCTGTTGGGTTGACCGATACGATTGCGTCAACTGCACCACCTTGGTCTTATCCGGGTCAAACATCGTACTCAACTCTTGCAGGAGCGTGCGACTATTTTCCTTGGTGAAGATCGCCTGATTCAGGTCGCCTAGCATCGTGAAGCGTGCTCGTGGGAAACTAAACTTCAGGAAGGCCAATTGAAAGGCGTTGTAATCTTGAATTTCATCCAAGAAGACGTAGCGCATGTTTCGCTCGCCTTCCTTCCCCGTCATCTTATCATAGAGGTACAAGTATGGCGTCGTGTCGACCAGCTGCATGTGTCGGTCCTTTAGCTTCTCAATGGTTTCGTCCACACTGGCCTGCCAATCGGCAGCCGTGATGTGGAAATCATTGAGGTCAATGCGGTTCGGCATATCTCGGAGCATGTGCACGTATTGGTTGTTGATACTCAGGAACCGGGCCCGCACGATCGCCTTACGAATCGGGTCGAAAGCCTTCATGACGACCTTACGCGCCAAGAACTGGAATTCTTTATCCGCTGATTCAAACTCGCGGGGGTCATCCCCATAGAGCGCATTCAGCTGTTCACGGTCGAGGTCCTCAATGGTTTCTTCCACCCACTTGGTCCGCATTTCACTAGATATTCGTCGATTCAGGATGCGAATGAGGGCTTCCTTAGTCGCCTGTAACCGGTTGGCCAGGTGATAGTTACGGTTGAAGCCATAGTAGATCTCTTCAATCTTCTCCTTGTCGATAAACACCTTGTCCTTGAACTTGATGTTGCGGAAGACCATATCGCGGCCCTCCAAGTGATCAGCATAGCTGGTCACGGCGTCGAAGAAGGTCAGACTTCCCTTCAAGCGGCTGATGCGCCTCTGTGCAGGGGTATTGACCTCACCGAATCGTTGAGCCAACGTTTCAACCTCAATCTTAGGTAACCGCCGACCAGCGTACTGGTAGTAAGTCATTTGAACCATGTTGTGTTCCCCTAATTCGGGCAACACTTGGTCAATATAGTCATTAAAGAGTTGGTTGGGTGAAAAGAGCATCACCTGTCCGGCATTCAGGTGTCCCCGATACCGGTACAGCAGGTAAGCCACTCGTTGTAAAATTGCCGCCGTCTTCCCAGAACCCGCGGCCCCCTGAACAAACAAGAGATCGGAATGCGTGTCTCGAATAATGCGGTTTTGTTCCTTTTGAATCGTTGTCACGATACTCTTCATCTTAGTATCGGAATGCTCACTCAGTGCCGACAACAACATCTGGTCGGTCACTGTTTGGTCCGTATCATAGAGGGTGACGATGGTGCCATCCTCAATCTGAAATTGTCGTTTTAACTGCACGTCCACGGTCTGTTCCCCATCGGGGGTCTGATAGCTGACGTTCCCCAGTTCCCCATCATAGTAAATACTGGAGATCGGTGCCCGCCAATCGTAGATCAGGAAGTGATCCGGGGTATCTGAGAACGACCCCAGCCCAATATAAATGGTTTCAGGCTTCGCCGTCGGACCTTCTTGAAAGTCGATTCGGGCAAAGTAAGACTTATCCTCTAATCGTTTCAAGGTGCTGAGTTCCGTCGTGGCGTGTTGCCAACTGTTTTGGCGTTCCGCTAGTAACTGTTGTTGTTGCCGCACGGACAGCGCCGTTTCCAATAATCCTTCATAACTGTCGGTCTTGATTCGCAAGTCATTGACGAAGTTTTTCCGGATACCGGCTTCATCACCCTCCGCGGAATCAATCCGTTTCTTGGCAGCAGTCTCTGCGACCTTAATCTTCGCGATGACTGCGTCTAAATGCTTCTGCTCTTGGGCCTTAATTGAATCTGGCAAGCCAATCCCTCCTCGAATTAACCGGACAAACTGTAGGTGAAACGCTTAATAATTCGACTTACCATTCTACACGTCTTCCCCTTATAAAGAAAGGAATGTGATTGCTTTAAGTCAGTTAGTTTCTCCTATCTTTGGTATACTTGAGGGGATATTTTTCGGAGGTGAAATGATGGATCAATTTTCTCTATTAATTATTTTAACCGCAGCACTGATTACCCCATTAGTCATGGCGAAGTTTAAGCTGACCGTCTTACCCACGGCGGTCGTCGAAATTCTAGTCGGCATCCTACTGGGACCGAGTATCCTCAATCTGGTGCACGCCAATACAACCCTAAATTTACTGTCGAACACCGGGGTCATCTTCCTGATGTTTCTGAGTGGGATGGAGATTGATTTCAGTCTCTTCAACCGTCGCAAACAGCCACAGACCCCATTGGCCGCCAAGGTGGCAGGCAGTGCGCCAAAATACTCACCGGTTTTTATCGCCATCAGTAGTTACGCGGCGATTGCCGGCAGTGCACTGTTACTGGGCTTTATCTGCCGGTGGACCGGGTTATTCAAGGACCCTTGGCTCGCTGCCATTATCTTCATGACCATTTCTCTCGGTATCGTCATCGCGACGCTCAAGGAAAAGGAACTCCTCAGCAAACCCTTCGGTCAAACCGTGCTACTGATCGCGGCTCTGGGGGAAATCATCCCCCTGTTTGCCCTGACCATCTACGCGTCAATCTTTGGCAAGGGAGGAAAATCCCTGTGGTTGCTGCTCCTAGTCTTCTTGGCTGCGGGAATTCTCTTCCGCCGGTTCAAGCCCTTCTTTACCTTCTTTGAGGGTATCAACAAGTCTACCACTCAACTGGATATTCGTCTGGCGTTCTTCCTGATCTTTAGCATGGTCGTCATCGCTGAATCCGTGGGCGCCGAGGGAATTCTCGGGGCCTTCGTGGCCGGAATTGTCATGAAGCTCCTGCAACCACAAGAAGACACTCGGACACGCTTGGATGGGATCGGCTACGGCTTCTTCATTCCCATCTTCTTCATGATGAGTGGGGCCGGTCTGAACCTGCGAACGTTACTGGCTTCACCATCCACGCTACTGCTGATTCCGGCCTTCTTCGCTGCCTACCTCTTGGCCAAAGCCGGTGTTTATTTCTGCTTACGCTTGCGATTCAAACGCGGTAATGCCTTTGCCGGAATGGCCATCAACAGTGCCACCATCACGATGGTTCTGGCTGTCCTGCAAGTAGCGAAAACCATGAAGGTCGTCACCACCCAACAGTCTGGGGCCTTCCTATTAGCTGCCATCTTGACCTGTGTTCTCGGACCCTTGTTGTTTAATACCGGTTACACCGCCGAGGCCGAGGATCTGAAGAGATCCACGGTTCACTTCATCGGAACCAACCTGCTCACCGTGCCCGTGGCGCAACAATTGACTCAAGACCGATATGACATCACCATGTATACCAACAAGGAAACAAACTTCAAGACCTACAACTCCGAGGTCAACGTTCACCTGTTGGACTCACTCGAAACGCAATACGTTGAGGACCAGGACGCCTTCGATGCCGACATCGTGGTCTTAGGTCACCTCAACGCCACCAAGAATTACGAGTTGGCCAAATCTGCTAAAACCTATGGTGTCAACCGCGTCATCGTGCGCTTCGAGGATCGCAACGTCCTCGATGAACGGGAAGACGAACTCAAGGAACTAGGCATTGAAGTCTACAACACGCCAAACGTTAACATTGCCATGCTCCGCAGCCTGATCGAAGCCCCAACGACCCTGCGTCTATTGACGTCATCCACCTCAGCCGTCTACGAAGTTGCCCTGCGCAACCGGCGTTACACCGATCAGGCCATCCGCAGCTTGCCATTCGTTGGCCATATCACCATCAGTCAGATCTTCCGCAATGGCCACTTTGTCCGGCCAACCGGTGCCACCACCTTGAAATTTAACGACCGCATCATCTTCACCAGCAGTCCCGAGACGGCTCGTGAAATTCGGCGCGAACTAGGCATTCTCAACTAGAACTGCTAAAATAAAACTAACTAAACTTAAAGGAGAGATGACATGGCGACAGTTGAAATCTATTTGGTCCGTCACGGCCAAACCTATCTGAACAAGTACCACCGCATCCAAGGATGGTCCGACTCCCCACTCACGGAAAAGGGTATTTTGGATGCCCAGAACGCTGGTAAACGACTCGCTAAGGTGCCTTTCGCGGCGGCTTACGCTAGCGACACCACCCGGGCCAGCAATACCGCCAAGGAGATCCTGGCGCGCAATGTCAGTGCCCTCGACCAGCCCACTATCATGCCAGCCTTTCGGGAAGAGAACTTCGGCTTCTTCGAAGGACTCGATACCAGCCTCACTTGGCATACGTTGGGCAGTCCCAAGGGACTCGATGACTTTAACCAGATGATTGCTAGTCTCACCATCGAGAAAACCAAGGACCTCTTCAAGGCCCATGACCCTTACGGTGACGCCGAAGACAACCAAGAATACTGGGCTCGATTACAACCTGGTCTGGACCATGTCGTGGCCAATGCTAGTGACGGTGACCGTGTCCTGATCGCCACCCACAGTACGACGATTCGGAGCATTGTGTCCAAGTTCTCCGACGTCGATGTCTCGGTTCCCGTGGAAAATGGCAGCATTACCAAGTTGACCGTGACCGACGGCAAGTACCGTGTCGACGACTATAACAATACTGAAGGACCGATTGCTTAGTTAGGTCTAACCGGTCGCCTGCGGCTGGCTCCATCTCTGGTCTCCTCCGGCTAAGATCGATCATCTAGATGAATTCCATTTTAGGATTGATTCATTCAAACAAAAGTTGTAACTTAGGTTTCCAAATTAAAAGCTGATTGAGAAAAGTCCTCGGATTCTTCTCAATCAGCTTTATTTTTTGTATTAGATAACTTTGGCAATAAGCAAACTTGTGTGAGTATAGTTTGGTCATCACCTATTATTTAATTTAGATATTTTTTAGTTTAACCTGTTTGGCAATGATCCTGTTTAACAGGACAAGCAGTGTTAACGCAATTAGTGCAAACAGTGCAGCCCCTAGACTAATTCTGTTAACACCAACAGCTCCAACTAGAACTGACGCTGTAGCCGAGCCTAACGACGTGCCAAAGTTAAAGAAAATTGAGCTCAAGGACGAAGCCAATAGCATTGACTGCGGATAATCTTGCGCCGCGACATCTAAGAAGTGAAGTTGCATTGACGCGCTGAACAAGGTGATCAGCATCATAATTGCCATTAACAGCACAAATCCAGCGAATTTATTCATGAACGTCACCGGCAACAAAGTTAAGATCACCACATCTGCAACATAATACTTGGGCATTAACTTTAGGCCGCCACGCGTCGCAATTGTCCCTGAAAACCGATTGCTAATGATACTGGCAATTCCCAAGGCAAAAAGTAACAGGTTTAAGTTCTGAGTAGCAAAGCCTAGTACCACGGTCAGTAACGGGCGAATATAGGTGTAATACCCGTACTGCGTTGCCGCAGTAAACAGAACAACGCCAATTGCCATGTATATCCGTGAGTCTTTTAGCAGCGTGAGTTGATTTAAGATAGTGCCCTGAACCTGATTGATATGGCGAGGCAATACCCAAATTAAAAACAAGATCGTCATCACTGAGATAACGGACACCGTGAAAAACGCGTAACGCCAGCCAAAACGAGTGCTAATGGTGGTCCCGACTGGAATCCCAATGACCGATGCAATACTAAAACCGGCATAGATCCACGAAATCAAATTCGCACGTTTTTTCTCCGGTGCGATTTGATTTGCAAATATCATGATAATTGAAATGATTGCACCTGAAACACTAGCCGAAATCATTCGTGACACCATCATCATCCAATAATTTGTTGCCAGACCACTTAGCGTATTGCCAATCAAAAATATTCCCATTAAGGTCAGTACAGTTTTGTAACGATTACATTTACTCGTCAAAATCGTCACAATTGGCGTGCTGACGGCATAAACAGTTGCAAAAATCGTAACCAGATAGCCAACCATCGCAATTGAAACATGCAAATGGTTCGCAATATCGGGTAAAATTCCTACCACCATAAATTCGTTGCATCCTGACATAAAGGCCACTAAAACAAAAACAATTGTTTGTAAACGATATTTATTCAAAAAGATTCTCCTTAATTTACGTTGCCGTTAATTACCACCTCCATTCGAATTTGAAATACTGTTTTTTTTACAAAGTCTGCTAATCATTATTATGGCTCCTTACTTAAACATCAAGAGACAACTTAATTTTACCACTTCTGCAATTAAACTAGCTGAGTGCAATGGGCCTGATTAAGCTCAAGAAAATTGAACAATTTAGGGGCCTAATTTAACCTCAACCTAACCTTCAAATTATTTTGGTATGGCAGCCTAGCCCTCATGACCACCGTCGCACAGAGCATCTTTACTTGCTATATCGCCGTGCCAAAAAGTCTCGCAGTGGCAACGTAAAGTCCCCGGTCATGACCAAGCTACCGAAGTCAGCCGTCACCATCTGCTTATCCTGATGTAAAGCCAGCTTAACGGCCCACTTCGGATCAAATAGGAGCTGTTGCCCCACCGCAACCAAGTCGGCCTCCTGGAGGACATTAGCGACGTCCTGTCGTGTGCGGACCCCACCAACACCAACCAATGGGATTTGACCATTTAAAGCTTCATACATGTAAGCCATCATCGATTTGTCCTGATAACCATTTTCTCTAGCGACGCGGTCGTAATTGCCAAGGGAGACTTGAATGTAATCCAACAGGAACTCCTGCAATTGTGTCAGGAGATATAACGTGTCATCGAACCGAATGCCCGGCGTTTCGAATTCCTCCGGCGAGAGGCGATACCCGACGATAAAGGGCCGGTCTGCCGTCTCTTTAACCGTGGCGAAGGTCCTCTGAATCACGCGCCGAATGAAGGTTGCTCGTTGCGTGCGATCACCACCCCACTTGTCGGTCCGCCGGTTGGAATGCGGTGAAAAGAACTGCTGTAGCAGATAGGTGTTGGCACCGTGCAGCTCGACACCATCAAAGCCGGCCACGATGGCCCGCCTCGTCGCCTCACCAAAGTCAGCAATGATGCTTTCAATCTCGGTATCCGTCAGTTCACGCGGTGTTTCTGCCTCCGGCCGTTCGGCGGCAACAGCACTGGCAGAGACCGGTTATTCCCCGGATAACGTCGCTCGAGAAGTCATTCGACCAGCATGGAAAATCTGCAAGATGGCCTTGGCTCCCTGACTCTGGATAGCACTGGCCAAATCGTGGAGTCGGGGAAGCATATCGTCACTAGCTACACTCAACTCACCGGGCCAACCCTTACCACCTGCCTGAACGTTAGCGGCTCCGGTGATCACCGCTCCTAGTCCTTGCGACCGTTCCCGATAATACGCAATTTCGTCGCGGGTGATCTGACCATCAAAGAAGCTCTGACGCGTCGTCATCGGCGACATCATCAGCCGATTCTTCAACGTTACTCCCGACCGCAAACGCAACTTTTCTGAATACACTGCCATGCTAAGTCCTCCTCATTTTTTAAATACCTAGATCTCATTGTCCCGAAACCAGCACTACAGTAAAAACATTCGGTTCACAAAAAGAACACCAGGGACTGCGACAACCGTCACAATCCCTGGTGTTCTTTACATTTACACTGCTGAAACGTGCGCTAGCAGGCAGTCGACTCCGCTTAAACCTGGCAATCAACTAGTCCAGAACCAGGTTTAATTGATTACCACCAGCCTTAATGCTCGACGACTAACCGCCTGCGAGCACACTCTGTCTATCTTTAATCGTGAATCAATGACGCCTCATGGGCCCGTTGGGTGTACATATCGATCTCGTCATCGGCCGCACGGACCCAGTGACGTGGTGCGATTTCAACCAAGTGACGTTCTTTGCCGTCATTTTCTTGGCCCCCATCGTAGGCAATCTCTTGACGTGCCCGTTCGAACTCGGGGTCCGGCACGGGAACAGCAGACAAGAGGCTCTTGGTGTAGTCATGCAGGGGGTGGGCGTAGATTTCGTCAGAATCGGCGATCTCTAACATCCGGCCGTAGTGCATAACCCCAATGCGATCGGAGATGTACTTCACCATGGACAAGTCATGGGCGATGAACAGGTACGTTAACCCCTGTTCCCGTTGAAGCTTCTTCATCAAGTTAACCACTTGGGCTTGAATCGACACATCCAAAGCGGAGATCGGTTCATCGGCAATGACGAACTTAGGCTTCACAGCCAAGGCCCGCGCAATCCCGATCCGTTGTCGTTGCCCGCCGGAGAATTCGTGGGGGTAACGACTGGAGTGGTCCTTGTTTAACCCAACGGTTTCTAACAAGTCCTCAACCTGCTTCGTTCGGTCATCATCGTCCTTGGCAAGATGATTAATATCAATTCCTTCGGCAACAATATCCTTAACCTTCATCCGTGGATTCAGCGAGGCATAGGGATCTTGGAAGATCATTTGCATCTCTTGCCGGAAGTCTCGCTTTTCCTGCTTACTGGTAAAGGAATCGACGTTCTTGCCGTCAAATAAAATCTCACCAGAAGTGGGTTCATAAAGATGGATGATGGCCCGACCGGTCGTCGTCTTACCGGAACCGGATTCCCCCACAAGGCCAAAGGTCTCGCCTTTGTAGATATCGAAGGAAATGTCATCAACCGCGTGGACCTCATCGGATTTACCCACGTTGAAGTACTGCTTGAGGTGCTTGACCTCGAGGATTTTTTCGGCATTTTCGTAGTCCATTATTGCTGTTCCTCCTCTTCTTCAACAGGCCCGGTCGTTTGTTGTGCTCGCGCCAAGGCTTGTTGCATCTTCGCGTACTTCTCTTGCCGCTCCACAATCTGAGCGGGCGGCGTCACTTTAGGAGCGTCCGGATGGAGCAACCAAGTTGCGGCATAGTGGGTATCAGAAACCTTGAAGAATGGTGGTTCCTGCTCCGTATCGATCTTCAACGCATACGCGTTACGAGCCGCAAAGGCATCCCCAGTGGGTGGATCCAATAGGTCAGGTGGCGTTCCTGGAATGGAAGGCAACTCATCACCACTGGAATCTAGCGTTGGCATGGAACTCAGCAGACCCCACGTGTAAGGGTGCTTTGGGTTGTAGAAGATTTCATCAACGGTCCCATATTCTACGATTTTACCCGCATACATGACGGCCACCCGGTCAGCCATCCCCGCCACAACCCCCAGGTCATGGGTGATAAAGATGATTGACGTGGAAATCTTATCTTGTAGTTCCTTCATTAAGTTCAGAATCTGAGCCTGAATCGTCACGTCCAAGGCGGTCGTGGGTTCATCGGCAATCAGAACTTCTGGGTAATTAATGAGGGCAATAGCAATGACGATCCGTTGCCGCATCCCACCAGAGAATTGGTGCGGATAGTCATTGATTCGGCTTTCGGCATCGGTGATCCCAACAAGCTTCATCATTTCCAAGGCTTGTGCCCAGGCTTTATCTTTTTTCATGCCCTTGTGAACCATGAGGGGTTCGGCGATCTGCCGGCCAATCTTCATGGTTGGGTCGAGCGAGGTCATGGGATCTTGGAAGATTTCGGCGATGTCTTGTCCCCGAATGCCTTCCATTTCCTTCTCACTCTTCTTGAGTAAGTCTTGACCCTTGTACATGATACTACCACTGGCAATGTCGGCGTTGCTGGCATTCAAGCCCATGATCGTCCGTGTTGTGACCGACTTGCCGGAACCGGATTCCCCAACAATCGCTAGGGTTTCCCCTTTCCGTAAATCAAAGCTCACGTTACGGATGGCCTTAACGTCACCGGCATAGGTCTTAAAGTTCACTTGTAAGTTACGAACCTCTAAAATGTTGTTTTCGTTATCCATGACGTTATTTCACCTACTCTTTCGTGCGTGGGTCGAATGCATCCCGTAACCCGTCACCGAGAAGGTTAAAGGCTAACATAATGATACATAGGACCAAGGCTGGCCACCACATCTGGTAAGGCAAGAACTGGAAGTTCTTTTGCCCATCGTTCAACAGGGTCCCGAGGGAGGCCTGAGGCGAAGAAATCCCAATCCCGATGTAGGACAAGGTTGCTTCGAAGAAGATGGCACTTGGAATAGTGAACATCGTATTGATAATGATGACACTTGAGAGGTTAGGCAACAGGTGCTTGAAGGCAATCTTTAAGGAACTTTCCCCCAAGGTTCGTGCCGCCAAAATGTACTCTTGTTCCTTAATCTCCAGCGTCTGCGCTCGGACGAGTCGTGCCATGTTGGTCCACGACGTCAACGCAATCGCGATGATAATCGACAACATCCCGGGCTTTAAGATCAGGATTAACAGGACGATAACCACCAGGTTAGGAATCGACAGGATAATTTCAATGACCCGCTGCATGAAGGTATCCACGCGGCCACCTTTCCAACCGGAGAAGATCCCGTAGGTCACCCCGATGGTCAGGTCAAAGAGCGTTGCCACTAAGGCAATGATCAGAGAAATTCGCGTCCCGTAAAGTACCCGAGAGAGTAAGTCACGGCCTAGGTAGTCGGTCCCCATCAAGTAGTGAGCACCGGTAGCCCCGGCCTGCTTGTACGCGTCGATTCGCTGACCCGCTTGGACCAAGGTCCCGTTGAACCCGTTAATCCCAATGCCAGGAATCTTAGAAGGCAAGTTGGCATACTCTGGATGAACTTGGTTAGGGTCATGTGGTGATGCGACGGCGGAGCCAAAAGCCAGGATGAAGATCAGTCCCAAGAGGATCAAGGATACCCAAGCACCCTTGTTCTTCTTGAGTCGACGCCAAGCATCTTGCATAAATGTCAGCGAAGGTGCCGCGATCTTTTCACTATCTAACGCAGCCCGATCGTCAGCCGTGATTGGCTTGAAGCTATCTGCTGGAAGTTTTACTGTATCTGCCATTTATTTACCTCCTAGTTAGCTTTCCCCGTGAGTCGAATCCGTGGATCAACGATTCCATAAAGGATATCGGTGAACAACAGGACGACACACAGCATGAATGAATAGATAATGGTTAAGCCCATGATAGTTGGGTAGTCATTGGTCAAGACGGACTTGACGAATTGTTCCCCAATCCCGGGGATGGAGAAGATATTTTCCACAACCATGGACCCGGTCATGATGTTGACCGCTAAAGGCCCCACAATGGTGATTAGCGGAATCAGACTGTTTCGTAAGGCATGGTGGTAAATAACCCCCATCCGGCTGAGCCCTTTGGCTTTTGCCAGTTCAATGTAATCGGAACTGAGTACGTCAACCATTTCCGTTCGAACGAACCGCGCCGATTCGGCTAACGGTGTCGCGCCTAGCGCCAGGGTTGGGAGCACCGTGTAAATGAAGCCACCCCATTCGGCGATTGGGAAGAGCTGGGCCTTTAGCCCCAAGTAGTATTGGAGTAAGACCGCAAGAACGAAGGAAGGAATTGAAATCCCCAGAATTGACACTACCGTAGTGGTCGTATCAACCCAAGTGTTCTGTCGCATAGCTCCGATGGCACCGACCAGAATTCCGAGAACAACCCCAACAACCATGGCTTGCAGCCCAATCTGTAAGGATGGTCCGATCCGACTAGAAAGCAGGTAGGATACGGGTTGATCGCTGAATTGGAAGGACGTTCCAAAGTCTCCTTTGACAGCCCCTGCTAAGTAAAGCAGGTATTGCTGCCATTCTGGCTTATCCAAACCGTATTGCTTGTAGATTAAGGCAATTTGGCTCTGTGAGAGCTTGGCTTGGTTGGTCAGAGGAGTCCCTGGTAACAACTTCATCAGGAAGAATGTGACGGTAATAACGATGAATAAGGTCAGGATCAGATAAAAGATCCGCTTTGCTAGGTACTTTGCCATTTGTTTACCTCTCAATCAGTAGACTTATTCGTTACCGTTAAGTTGTTAAGCTTAACAAGAATTAGATAAAAACAACAAGACGATAAATGATTGCTAAATATCGAAAAGTAAGGACTAACAGTCTCGTTAATCCTTACTCCCCGATGAAACTATCACGATTGGTTCTATGACGTAATGACTAATTTAAATGAAATTATTTGGCAATGTAGGCTTTACTGAAGTCCCAGTTAGCGCCGGTTGGGAAGTAGATAACACCCTTGACGTTAGACTTAACCAGTTGTGATTTCCCTTGTTGGTACAATGGGATGATCCCTTGGTTCTTCAATAACGTCTTCTAAGCGTCAACCAAGTCGGTCCAACGTGCGGCTTCATTGTTGGCATCTTTGCCATCAGCAGCGGCAATATCCTTGTCGTATGAAGCATTGATCCATTTCCCACGGTTGTAGGAATTGGTCTTGGTGAACATTTCCAGGAAGGAGATTGCATCAGGGTAATCAGCACCCCAGCCAGAGACAACGGCTTGGAACTGCCCGTTTTCAGAACGGCTCAACCGCGTCTTGAATGGGAGACTTTGGTTGGTGACCTTGATGCCGTCTAACTTCGACCATTGACTTTGAACAAATTCCAAGGTGTTCTTAGCTGCTGGCGTATCGTCAGCCGTTAATGTTAAGTCGTAGCTTGAACGACCAGTTTCCTTCAAAGCTTCTTTCCAAAGCTTTTTAGCTTTAGTCAAGTCTTGGGAAGTGGCTTCTGGAACGGCGGAAGCGGTGTTGAAGTCCTTACCCTTGTACGACATCAACCCAGTTGAGACCAGCCCTTTAGCTTCTGAGGAGCCATCGGCTAAGACCTTGTCCACAAATTGTTTCCGGTTGATGGCCAGTGATAAGGCTTGACGGGCCTTCTTGTTCTTCATCATGGTGTCTTTCCGTTGGTTCAATTCAATGTAGAACGTCGAAGCCCCCTTCCGTTCAACGTATTGTTTGTCATGCTTGTAGTTCTTTGGTTGTTGACCACTCAAGTAAGTGGCGTCCAGTTTGCCACTTTGGTATTGACTCAAAGAGGTTTGTGGATCCTTGATCGTCTTGAAGTTGATCTTCTTTAGTTTAACATTCTTTGCATTCCAGTACTTACTGTTTTTACTCAACGTCCAATTATCTGACGTTCCCGTCCAGTAGGTTAACTTGAACGGCCCGTTGTAGACATTGTTCTTAGCGTTCGTGGCGTACTTTTTACCGTATTTCTCAACGACTGTCTTGCTCTGTGGGAAGAACATTGGGCTAGCGGCTAAGGATGGGAAGTAATCCGTCGCCTGCGTCAAGGTCACAACTACTTTGTAATCGCCAACGGCTTTGACCCCTAAGCTAGAAACAGGTTTCTTGCTGGTCATGATTTCATTGGCGTTCTTAACTGGGGCATACATGTAAGCGTATTGCGAAGCTGTCTTCGGGTTCACAGTGCGTTGCCAGGCATAAACGAAATCTTTTGCGGTAACTTTGTCCCCGTTGCTCCAGTTAGATTTACGTAAATTGAAGGTGTAGGTTTTGCCGTCTTTAGAAACCTTGTAACTCTTGGCAACCCCAGGATGAATGCTGCTGTTCTTACCGAACCGTAACAGACCCTCACCAGTGTTGTTAAGCGTTTCGCCCGAAACGACGTCGGTGGCGGTAGCGGAATCCATAGATGGTAAAGCCGAAGCTTCCATCCAGTTTAACGTTTGCTTACTTGCTTCACTTGAACTGCTCGACGATGACCCACAGGCCGCAAGGATTACTGCGGCGAAAGTAGCCACCGTCCCCAGTTTGACTGCTGATTTGACTTTCATAAAATCCAACCCCTTTACGTGTAGTTGTGAAATAAATTGATAGCCTCAAATTTGATGTTTCCAATTGTATATTAGAAAACCATTAAAATCAATGCCAAATATTAATTTAAATTAACGAACTACTTGCAAATGCTGGTTTAATAGTCTTTAAAATGGCAAATTAAAATTAAATTACACATTTTTCTCATATTCGCATAACGTTTTGGTAACGGTTTCATCAGTTTATTCCTATTATAGGTTAAGTATTTAACCCAATTGTGTGACCTTCGCCTGAACTGTTTTTCGTCTCATTAACCACCTTCTTTTCTCTCAATTATCTTGAGAACCAAAAAAGTTGAGAATCGGCATCTACGCCGGCTCTCAACTTTTCTGATAAATTCTTACTTGCCAATGTAGGCTCTACTGAAGTCCCAGTTAGAACTTACTGGGAAGTAGATAACACCCTTGACGTTAGACTTCACTAATTGTGGCTTTCCACTTTGAGCGACTGGAATGATCCCTTGGTCCTTCAAGAGCACCTTTTGGGCATCAATCAAGTTCTGCCAACGAGCGGCTGGCTTGTTGGCGTTCTTGGTAGTAGCTTCATCAATCAACTTGTCGTATTGACTGTTCTTCCAACGACCATCGTTGTAAGTGTTGTTGGACGTGAACAGTGACAGGTCGGTGATTGGGTCTGGGAAGTCAGCCCCCCAAAGGGTGACAACGGCTTGGAAGTCCCCAGAAGCAGAGCGTGACAGCCGCGTCTTGTAAGGAATGTTGGCATTTGTGACCTTCAAACCAGACAACTTCGACCATTGACTCTGAACATATTCGGTCGTGCTCTTGCCTTCAGGCGTGTCATCGGCCGTTAAGGTCAGGTCATAGCTCTTGCGGCCCGTTTCCTTTAAGGCTTCCTTCCACAGCTTTTGGGCCTTAGCGACGTTGTGCTCAGTAGCCGCTGGAATCGTCCCTTGTTGCGCAAAGTCCTTGCCGTTACGGATAGCTAACCCACTAGTCACAATCCCAGTGGCAACCTTGGAACCATCGTCGAGAACCTTGTTGACGAATTGGCTCCGGTTGAGGGCCAGTGACAGAGCCTGACGGGCCTTGACATTTTGCATCATGCTGTCCTTACGTTGGTTCAGTTCAATATAAGAAACTCGAGAACTGTTCCGGGCATGGTATTCCTTATCGTGCTTGAAGTTCTTTGGTTGTTGACCACTCAAGTAGATGGCGTCGAGCTTACCACTCTGGTATTGACTCAAGGCCGTCTGAGGATCCTTAACCGCGTTAAACTTGATCTTATGTAACTTCACATGCTTAGCGTTCCAGTACTTGCTGTTCTTGGAAAGGGTCCAGTTATCGGAAGTCCCCGTCCAGTAGCTCAGCGTAAATGGCCCGTTGTAAACATTGTCTGCAGCGGTCGTCGCGTACTTCTTACCGTACTTTTCAACGACACTTTGGTTCTGCGGGAAGAACGCCGTCTGCGCAACTAACGTTGGGAAGTAGCTAACGGGATGCGTCAAGGTAACCTTAACCTTGTAATCCCCTTCAGCCTTGATTCCCAAGGTCGAGACGGCTTGCTTCCCCTTCATAATGGCGTTGGCATTAGCCACGTCGGCATAAAGGTAGGCGTATTGTGACCCCGTCTTTGGGTTCACGGTGCGTTGCCACCCGTAAACGAAATCTTTAGCGGTAACCTTGTCCCCGTTACTCCAATTAGACTTCCGGAGATTGAACGTATACGTCTTGCCATCCTTGGACTTGCTATAGCTCTTGGCGACACCGGGGTGCGTGCTACTGTTTTTCCCAAACTTCAGTAAACCTTCACCGGTGTTATTAAGCGTTTCACCGGAAACCACATCGGTTGCCAATGAGTTATCCATGGTGGGTAAGGTAGAACTTTCCATCCAGTTTAAGGTTTGATCCTTAGCCTGGCTGGCACTGTTCGAGGAGTTCCCACATCCTGCTAATGAAACTGCAGCGAGTGCGGCAACGGCTCCTAACGTAATTAATGACTTTGCCTGCATACTACTTCCGACCCTTCTCAATCTGTCATTTCCTCTCGACGTAAACGTCAGGACTCATTGTAGATTATAAAACGGTGAGAATCAACATGTTTTTTTAATTAATTTAATTTACTGGTAAAAAATCAACCGGATTTTGTCCTGCATGTTATACTCAACACAAGGACTTTAAGAGGAGGTCATCTCATGGAAGAAACCCCACGAACACCCGTCATTACGATTGGATTAAACGCTGGTCAGGCCACGTTTGATTACTCGATGACGGAACTTAAAAACTTGGTCGAAGCCAACAACATGACGGTGGTTGAGGAGATTCAACAATCACTCACCAAACCAAATCCCGGAACTTATTTCGGGACTGGCAAAGTTGAAGAATTGGCAACGATCGTGGCGGATGACGAAGTCAATGTCATCATCGTCAATGACGAACTGACCCCAAGTCAGATTCGTAACTTGGAGAATGGAACCAAGGCCCGGATCATTGACCGGACCGGCCTTATCCTCGAAATCTTCGCTAACCGGGCCCAGTCTCGTGAAGCCAAACTTCAGGTGCAATTGGCTATGCTCCAATACCAATTGCCTCGCCTGCACACGAGCGCCTCACAGCGACTGGACCAACAGACCGGTAGCGGTGGCGGTGGTGGTTTCACCAACCGTGGTTCCGGTGAATCTCAGACTGAAATGAGCCGGCGGACCATTCAACGGTCCATCAACCACGTCAACCACGAACTCAAGGAAATCAACCAGGCCGCTGCGACTCAGCGCCAACAGCGGGAACGTAATCAACTCCCTTCTGTCGCCCTGGTCGGCTATACCAACGCCGGTAAATCAACGTTGATGAATGCCCTGGTTCGCAAATTTGGTAAGAACGAAGACAAACAGGTCTTCGTCAAGGACATGCTGTTCGCCACGCTAGATACCAGTGTGCGGCAGCTGGTCTTCCCCGACCAAAAGAAAATGTTGCTGAGTGATACCGTTGGATTCGTTAGTCAGTTGCCAACACAACTGGTCAAGGCCTTCCGTTCAACGCTGGCTGAAGCTGCCAATGCCGACCTCTTGATTCAGGTCGTCGATTACGCCGATACCAACAAGGAAGCCATGATGGCCACGACCGAGAAGACTTTAATGGACATTGGTGTGACCGACGTGCCCATGATTACCGTCTTCAACAAGGCCGACTTGACCGAAGCCACCTACCCAACCCGGGCCGCCGACCAATTGGTTCTTTCCGCTCTGGATGACGACTCACTGGACCTGTTAGTTCAGGCGATCAAAGAGAAAGTCTTCCACAACTACGTCACAGCCAACTTCCTCATCCCCTTCTCTGAGGGTGAAGTGGTCTCCTATCTCAACGAAAACGCGCACGTTTTGAGTACGGACTACGTTGCGGATGGAACTGCCCTCAAGGTTGAACTCCAACAAGCCGACTTTGAGCGTTTCAAGCAGTTCGTCGTTACGAAAGAACATAGCTAAACTTGATTTTATGAGCCATCCTGGCACTCGCTAGGATGGCTTTTCTTGTTCTCAGTTCCGTTTAGGGATGTACTAAAACGATTAGTCTATCTTCAAGATTCGGCAACTGTGGCGGAACCACTCGCCTTACCGGCCGGTAGCTAGGGGCTGGAACGGTGCGAACACAACTTGAAGCCTCGAAGCCTACGAGTCTTCAAGCTTGGTTTTCTCCTAAGCCAGCGAGAAGATCACTCACTGACTAAGGAGAACGACGCCTGAGCCCCTATCTGCCAGCCTCACGGCTTAGATGGACCCACCAGGTCAACTTCAGGAGGAAGCCCTTGAAGTCAGTCATTGTGAAAGTTGAAGAACAGTCAAGTAATCCTCTCATAACCTAATTGCCAACAATTCACGCCACCCAGCTACCTGAATGTTTAAAAAAATAGCCTCGTTGCCTTTTATTCTTTGTCGCAGTAACGATAAATCTTAGCCGGAGGAGGCCAGGGATGGATCCAGCCGTGACGGTGGTGTTAGACCGAGTGCCCCTTTCTCGGCCTTACACCACCGGCGACTTTGAAGACCCGTGCCTCTGGCGGGGCTTCAAATCGAGCGAGAAGCCCACAGGGCTGAAGCGTCCCCACAGCAGGCGTAATCCCTGGCAGCCGCAGGCGACCAATTAACACAACTGCATACAAAAAAAACGCACCGAAAGTTCAATCGGTGCGTCGTTTCAAGTTCAAGTATTAAGCCTGACGCTTTTCCAAGTGGCGTGCCAGTAATGACAACAGGTAACAAACCACAAAGTACATCGCCGCAATGGCCACGAACATTGGAATAATGTAGTTGGTGTTCTGCCCATAAATAATCTGGGAACGGAACAACATTTCTGGCAAGAGAATAATCGTCGCTAACGACGTATCCTTAACCAGCGAAATGAATTGGCTCACAATTGCCGGGATCATCTTCACCAAAGCTTGTGGCAAGACGATATACCAGAGTCCTTGCCAGTAGGTTAACCCATTGGCTCGAGCCCCTTCCATCTGGCCAGAATCTACGGCTTGAATCCCTGAACGAACAATTTCGGCCAACATTGTCGATTCGAAGATGGTCATAGCGAGAATTGCCGCTGGAATAATTTCCGGCTTAACCCCCAGATTAGGTAACCCGAAGTAAGTAAAGAACAGAATCAAAATCAGTGGCAGGTTTCGAATCACATCGATCACGACGCCGACAATGGCAGAGACATACTTAATCTTGACGTAACGAATGACCCCTAGAATGGCTCCAATAATAAAGCTCCCGATGATGGAAATCACAGAGACTAGTAGCGTGATCCCCAGTCCGCCAAACAGATAGCGGAGGTTGTCAGGGGAGTAGGCGTTAATAAAGTTTTGTAGCATATCTATTCTCCTCCCCTAAGCTAACCGTTTTTCCAGGTAACGCATGTAGTAACTAATTGGTAACGTGATAACCAGATAGAGTACCCCGATCGCGGAGTAGGCCGCGATGGTTTGTAACGAACTTGAAGCAATCACGTTTCCCTGATACATCAAGTCGAAGCCACCCACGAAGGCCAGCGTCGAGGAGTTCTTAACCAGGTTCACAAATTGATTTCCTAATGGCGGAATCACGTACCGAAAAGCTTGTGGTAACACGATGTAGCGCATGCTTTGCCAGAAACTTAAGCCGTTAGCCCGTGCCCCTTCCATCTGACCCGGATCCACGGACTTAATCCCCGCCCGAACGGTTTCGGCAATGAAGGAAGACGTATACAACGTCAGCCCAATGGTCCCGGCGGTAAACCCATTCATCTTGACGACGTACAATGGGAAAACGACGAAGAAAAACATCGTGATGACCAGTAAGGGAATGTTCCGGAAAATTTCGATGTAGACTCTGGCGATACCGCGAGCAAACTTGCTGGGCGACTCTTCAAGCAGGGCGAAGAACGTCCCGATGATGAGGCTAAGGACCAAGGCAATCAGGCTACACAACAGCGTCTGACCTAGCCCATACAGGAGTGTTCCCCCATAATTCTGAAAGATACTAATCATTCTTTAGCCGCCTCCTCGTAGTCGAAGCCCTTCACGTTGTGGAACCACTTGTGAAGCAGCCGATTATATTCTCCATTAGCTCGGAGTTCTTTTAAGGCCTTATTGGTGGCCTTGACGAAGTCTTGTTGATTCTTATCAACCGCGATACCGTAAGGCTCGGAGACAAACGTGCCTCCCGTGACTACATAGCCTGGGTTCTGTACCGACATCCCATATAGAATCCCGTTATCGGTCGTCAACGCCTGTCCTTGACCGGACTTCAGGGCCGTCATGGCTTGCGCATAGTCGGTCAGCTGAAGCACCTTGGCGTTGGGTGCCACCTTGGCCACGTTCTCGACGGAGTCCGACCCAACAACCCCTAAGACCGTCCCCTTCTCACGGTTCAAGTCCTTAACGTTTTTGATCGCGCTCCCCTTCTTCACCAGAATTGATTGGCCGGCAAAGAAGTAGGTGTTCGAAAAGTCAACCTGTTTACGCCGCTCTGGCGTGTTGGTCATCGTGGCCATAATCGCGTCGATGTTCCCATTCTTTAACATGGGCATCCGGGTAGAACTCGTGACTTGAATGAACTTAGCTTTGGCCTTCTTCCCCAGCATCTGCTTGGTTAGGGCACTGGCTAGGTCCACTTCAAATCCTTTGATCTTCCCATCCTTGGTATCGAGGAGTCCGAACAACCGGGTATCGGCTTTGACTCCCCATGTAATCGTCTTGGACTGTTGATCCGTATGCCACACATTACGTGACGATAACGGCTTACTCCCGCAGGCCGTCAGTGTCACCGTGAGTGCAGTCAAGGCAATCAACAAGCCGAGACGTCGAATTAATCTTTTCATTTCGATATCCCCCCAACTAGTGAGTCAAAATCTTACTTAAGAATTGACGAGCCCGTTCATTGGTTGGCTGACCATCGAAGAACTGTTCCTTAGTGTCGTCTTCCAAAACGCGGCCATCCGCCATAAAAATAACCCGGTTGGCCACTTCACGAGCGAAGCCCATTTCGTGAGTCACGACGAGAGACGTCATACTGGAGTCTCTGGCAATCGTCTTCATAACATTCAGAACATCATCAATCATTTCCGGATCCAAGGCACTGGTGGGTTCATCGAACAGCAAACACTTTGGCTTCATAGCTAGTGACCGCGCAATGGCGATTCGTTGCTGTTGGCCCCCAGAGAGTTGTGAAGGCATCTTAGGCGCCTGGTCGGCCAGGCCCACGCGGTCAAGCATCTCCATGGCAACCTTCTTGTTCTCGGCTTCATCTCGGTGTAACACAATTCGTGGGGCTAACATGATGTTCTCCAAGATGGTCTTGTTGGCATAGAGATTAAAGTGTTGAAACACCATCCCCACGTTCTTGCGAATTCGGTTCATATCTGTCTTAGGGTTGGCAAGGTCTTGACCGTTCACGATCAGTTGCCCGTGACGAATGGATTCCAACCCATTGACGGTCCGGATCAGTGTCGACTTCCCGGAACCGGAAGGACCAATCAGCACGACCGTTTCGCCGGCCTCAATCGTCAGATTAATATTGTGAAGCGCGTGAAAGTCACCATAGTACTTTTCCACGTTGTGAAATTCAATCATTGACATAAGCTTTTCCCCCTGCTTGATTAATCGCATTTTTAAAAAATTGTTTCGGCTTACATGAATACTTATGCAAACTGATTATCCGTCGCGTTATCCCGCCGCCAAACGAATCCAGCGGCGACCTATCAACCCTCTCGACGATCGCGCGCATCCGCGTCGCGACCTGAATTGATTAGGGTCTAATTCAAAGTTTAAACCAAAAAAATAACCCGGTCAAAACAAACACTTCCCATATGGCGACCCCCGAAAAAAGTTTAGGCCGCTTAATATTAGATGTACCAGGGATTTTCTTCATGACGGTATCCCCTGAAAAAATAAATGTCTTGACGCCATGTTTGGTCGGAAAGTGACTAAATTTCCAATTTTCAGAGAAAATAAAAAGGCCCCGCGGCTAAATTACCTAGCCTGAGGTCCTTCACAGTTTTGTTATGCTATTGAACTTTCAATGCCATCCCTAATGATGGTAACGCGACGTCCGCGTCATCGGTTCCGACTCTCGAGTCGGCGTTACGGGTGACGTCTCACGGGTAACCCGTGAGGCTGTGGTTGTCGTTGACCCTTGGTGCTTATAGGCCAACTGCACGGCCACTTGGAAATCATTGTCCTGTTCGATCAGACTCGTCCGACCGAGAACCTTGAAAGGTCCCCCGACCAACGTGGCATTGGCCAGATACAATTCGATCTGGTCCTGAACGTCAGCTACCTTTTGAAGGCCAACCGTCGCTACTACCCCAACCCGCTGCTTTTCCGCTTGGTTAATACCAGCATAAACCACGAGCTGATTGTCTTGGGTCTGCATCTCAAAGTAAGGGATCAGCACCCCTGGCCCCGAAGCGTAGACTGGCTTTCCGAATTTCCGAACCTGATCGGTAATCTCGCGGTCACCGAGACCGGAATAATCCATTCGCAGCAATTGATTCTGCTGTAACCGAGTTGCCAGATTCTGAATATTCTGTAATTCGATTGTGGATGATGACAATTTCCCGGGCAATATCTTTTTCTCATCAAAATACCCATTGGCTGGAATGTTGCGACCCCCAATGACCGGCTTACCCGTTTCCAGGTCGGCGTCCTTGGGCTTCATGTGCAGCCACTTCTCAATCTTCGGTGAGATGTCGAAGGGTGCCTTCTTCTTGGTGAAGTAGTACATCGTATTGAGATAAACGAAGTAGAGCATCACCACGGCAATCGCCAGAATTAACAATCCCCAGAAAGGATGGCCATTTTGGAGATAACGGAACCCAATGTAGAACAGGTAGAGATTTCCTAGGACCCCGAGCACCGTGTAAATGCGGTTCTTCAGCTTAACACTCACATTGATATAACCTAAGTAGTGGTTAATCATATCCAGAAAACTAAGCATTATCGGTCCCCCTTTCTGTCTTATTCACCCGCGTTAGTGGTCCCACTGTAAGTGTGAGAACTCTGGGTGGTCGTATCGTTTGCCGTGTCATCAGAAGTCCCGGCATCATCTTCCGTCGTGTCATGAGTACTGGACGAGGTCGTCGATGAAGACGACGTTCCAGTATTGCCAGTCGACGTGTCATGCGAATTTTCCGTTTCCGACGTGCTGTCCGCCGAAGAACTCTGCGTCGTCGATGAACTACTACTGCTACTGCTTTCGTCAGACGACTCACTGCTAGAGGAATCCGAATCCTTTTTCTTCTTTGAGCTATCGTCGCTTTCCTTTTTCTTAGAACTCGTCGACGAATTCGACACAACTGAGGAGGTCTGCGAAGTCCGCGTCGCTCCTTCATTAGTCTTGGTGACCGAATTGGTAACCACGTTAGTCGCCCCGAGTGCCAAGGCCATTGAGACCAAGGCAAATGGCGTGATAAACGGTGGTGTGCGGTATGCCATGTCGTCATCCTCCCTTCACAATTACTCATTACATCTATTATCCCACGTGGAACTCAAAAATCTCTCAAATTTCTCTTAATTTTTAGCTAAGCTCTCAGTGGTTACACCGGCCGCCTTGCAGTCGGCACAGAGGCCATACAGTTCAAAGCTATGACCGGTCACTTCACACCCTGGCAGTTGATCCGTGAAGAACGCCATGGGGCACATCTTTAGTTCCATCACCTTACCACAATTCTGGCAGATGAAGTGATGGTGATGGGGATGCCGTGCGTCACACTGGTACTTGACACGCGTCCGCTCCTGTTCCGTGTTTTGTTCGACAATGCCGACTTCCTCGAACTCTTTCAAGTTGCGATAGACGGTGTTATGACTCATCCCCGGGAACTCGGTGCGCATGTAAGCATCGACGGTCACCACATCCGTGTAATGGCTCTGGTTGGTTAGCAAAAATTCTAACAACGCGTGCCGTTGCTTGGTTAACTTCAACTTATTCTTTCTTAAAACAGCCACAGCGGCGTTTAACGATTCTGCCATGATGGGCGGCCTCCTTCTCAAATTTTGTCCGAATTCCTTGATAGTGTCGCATATTTCAGGGATAAACTCAACCAAATCGCTTAGTCTGCCTGCAAGGTACGCATCAGGTTGGCCAGCTTAACTTGGGTCTGAGACCAGTTATCATTGTTGATCTGAATAGCACGTCCCTGTAAGGCTAGTGGCATGGTCAGATCACGTCGATACTCGGCACTAGCAAAGCGCTGTTGGACCATCAGCTGGTCATCCCCGCGGCGCGTCACCCGATGCATCAATGACTCGGGATCACTCACCGTTAGGAATAGCACCACGGCCTGGTCCCCCAACTCTTCCTGATAGGTCACCGCACCCTTGGAATCAAGGACGATGGCCACGAAAGGACTCCGTTCGAACCCCGCCGCCAAGCCTTCACGCGAAGACCCGTACCGATAGCCAGCGTAGTGAACCGATTCCAAATAGTGCTTCTGTTCAAAACTCGTGGCCGTTTCGAAATAGTAATCACGCCCATCAACTTCGCCGGGACGGGGATGCCGAGTGGTGTGCGTGATTACTTTGGTGACTGGATAGTGTTCGACCAGGTAGTCTTGAACTGTCGTTTTACCGGTCCCCGTCGCCCCGGTAATCACTAAGACTTTATTTGCCATGGGTCGACCCCACTAGATAGTCGTTGGCCTGGTCCAATAAGCCTTTAAGGTTGTCAAATGTCAGCCGATCGCGGGCCTCACTGTAAGGCAACCAGGCCGTGGCACTGATTTCAATCTTTTGCCGGTCAATTGTCACAGTCGTTGGAACCTCTGCCGTAAAAAGCACCACGTGTTTGTGATGGCCATTGGCCATGTCGTAGTCGAGGTCAGCATGAAATTCCGTCGCCACGTCAACTTCTAAGCCCGTCTCTTCACGAATCTCACGTTGGGCCGTAGCAACATCCGTCTCTTGTCCTTCAACGTGACCTTTAGGAAATCCCCAGAAGTCACTGGTAGCACTCTTTAACAATAAATAATAGGGCACACCAGCACGGCGCTGATAAACCACGGCGCCACTTGCACGTTCAGTAATCATGACTAGCGTTCCTCCTCGTTATTAGTTCTGTTCTATTTTAGCCCGAAAGTCCCCCTAACGGAAAGGTTTTCCTTGGTATTTTTAAAAACAACTAGCAACTCTCATTGACTTTTAATTTAAGTCTAGGGTACACTATCCGAGATATCACCATTAATTAAGGAGGCTTCTTATGGCTATTTCGCGAATTTTCCGCCGCGAACGCTTAGATAATTATTTAGAAAGTGACCAGCACTTTGCCAAGACGATGTCGGCAAAGGACTTGATGTCACTGGGTATTGGCGCGGTGATTGGGACCGGGATCTTCATTCTCCCCGGGACCATCGCAGCCCAGTACAGCGGACCGGGAATCGTGTTGTCTTTTCTCCTCGCCGCTATCGTCTGTTCCACTGCGGCGATGTGCTACGCCGAATTTGCCTCCGTCCTACCGGTCGCCGGATCTGCTTACTCCTACGGAAACCTGGTCTTCGGCGAAATCATTGGCTGGGTCCTGGGATGGGCCCTTATCCTGGAGTATGTGTTGGCCGTGGCCGCCGTCGCCAATTCCTTCGGGGCGTATTTTAACTCCCTTCTGAAGGGATTCCACTTAGCCCTACCGACGGCTGTGACGGGGCCTTATGACCCGGCTCACGGCACCTACGGCAATATCATTGCCATCCTCGTCGTCATCCTGATTAGCTGGCTGCTCAGCCGAGGCATGCGAGAATCGATGCGTATTAACAATGTCATCGTGATCGTTAAAATTGCCATTATTATTCTTTTCGTCTTGGTGGGCATCTTCTACGTCAAACCAGCTAATTGGCACCCCTTCGCTCCCTTTGGCACCAAAGGAATTCTCCGGGGCGCCTCGACCGTGTTCTTTGCTTACTTAGGTTTCGACGTTGTCTCGGCCTCTGCCGCCGAAGTCAAGAATCCCAAAAAGAACATGCCGATTGGGATCATTGGCACCCTTGTCGTGGCCTCCGTGCTCTACATGTTGGTGGCCGTGGTCCTCACGGGGATGGTGCACTACACACGCCTCAACGTGGCCGACCCCGTGGCCTTTGCCCTAACGCTGGTCCATCAAGATTGGACATCCGGAATTATCTCGCTGGGGGCACTCGCGGGGATGTTCACCATGATGGTCACCATGATTTACAGTTCGTCTCGTCTAATCTACTCGATCGGTCGTGACGGTCTGTTACCAAAGTTCTTAGGTAAGATCGACGATGAAACGGGAACTCCCCGGAACAGTCTCGCCGTGATTACCGTGGTCATTGCGCTTCTCGGGGGCTTCGTTCCCCTAGCCCAACTGACCAACTTGGTAAACATCGGGACTCTGGTGGCCTTCCTCTTCGTATCCTTCGGGATTTTGCGGCTCCGGCATCTCAAGGGCCTACCCCAAAACTCTGGTTTCAAGGTCCCCCTCTATCCCGTCTTGCCCATTATTTCGGGACTCCTGTGCTTTGGCATGATGCTTCAGTTACCCGCCGAAACCTGGATGGCATCATCCATTTGGTTTGCGCTTGGCCTGGTAATTTATTTCAGCTATGGCTTACATCACAGCCGCTTAAATGATCAGGATTAAAATTAGTTAGTCAGACTTTAGAAAAGGTAGGCGATCGTTTTGCGTAATCAACAGTTTGCTATTCGACCGACGCAGCCGGCACAAGCCCTGCGCGAGCTCGAAGAGATTCATTTTTTAACGACGGACAATCAGGATTTAACTAGTCCTACCGCCCTGCTCCTAAATTTCTATGACTTGAGTTGGCCGGAATATCAGGCCTCTGCCAGCGTTACCGCGCAGTTAGCCAATCTCATGGCAACCCCAGACGAGGATGGTTGGACGTACCTGACCACTCACGACGCGTTACCCGTCACGGTGTTCTACAACCTGGCGCTCCAACGCCTGGGCTTCAGTCCAGAGCTGGACTTCCAGCTGGCCGATCCCCTCGCTGCCATGGCCAAGATCCAACTGCCCATCAGTGATCACGCTACTGCCAACTTTACCGTTGACGAATTAAAACAAGCTTGGTATCTGTTGCTAACCACCCATACCAAAGATGGTCAAAGCTTTCTGGACCACCTCACGACGCACGGCTATTTTGCTTCCTTTGTGACCGATCCCAGCGTGCCTAAGCCTTTAATCTTCAATGGTAAGGCCCAGGCCGTCTTCGATACGACTCACTTAATCCGGGAGGTCGTCTACGTCGAGAGTCCCCAAGACACCGACCATGACGGTCACCGTGACCTCCTTAAGGCCGAGATCATCCGTCCGGTGGAAACGTCGACGGGCCTCAAGGTTCCGGTACTTTACACCGCTAGTCCCTACAATCAGGGCACCAACGATGAGGCTGGGGAGGCGTTGACCCACAACGTCAACGTGCCACTACAACCTAAGCAACCCCAACAGGTGACTTTGGCTGATTTAGCCGCACCCGCACCCGACGACGTCCCGGACCCGCGTCCAGTCACCACCAGCACGCACGTGGCCGCCGAAACCTTTGCTCGAGAACAGTCGTACACCTTAAACGACTACTTCTTAGCCCGAGGGTTTGCCGTGGTCTACGCTGCAGGCATTGGAACCAAGGATTCCGATGGGGTTCGCACCACTGGAGACCCCGAAGAAACAACGTCAACCATCGCCATCATCGAATGGCTGGCTGGCAACCGCACCGCCTTTACCACCCGTGCCGCTACCGAAGCCATCCCAGCTTGGTGGAGCAATCACCAAGTGGCCATGACCGGTCGTTCCTACTTAGGAACACTAGCGACCGCTGCCGCAACTAGCGGTGTCACGGGTCTCAAAACCATCATCAGTGAAGCCGCTATTTCCAACTGGTATGATTACTACCGCGACGGTGGCTTAGTCATTGCCCCCGGTGGTTTTCCCGGTGAAGACGCCGACGTCCTAGCCGAAGAAACCTTTAGTCGTGAATTGTTACCTGGTGACTATCACCGCATTCAGGCTAAATGGCAGGCCGATCTGGCAAGCATCACCCATGATCAGGACCGCGTCACTGGAAACTACAATAGTTTCTGGCACGCGCGAAATTACCTCAAGCATGCTCAAAACATCAAGGCCGATCTGCTCTTAGTTCACGGCCTCAACGACTGGAACGTCAAGCCCCGCAACGTCAATAATCTTTGGAATGCGGTACGCGACCTCCCCGTCACCAAGAAACTTATCCTGCACCAAGGACAACACATCTACATCAATGCCTTTCGTTCGATCGACTACACTGATATCGTCAATCTCTGGTTAACCCACGAACTCTTAGGTGTTGACAACCAAGCAGACACCCTGCTGCCAAATGTCATCATCCAGGACAATGTCGAGCCTGAAACCTGGCATGCAACTGAGGACTGGGATAACCCCGCCAACAACGAGCGGGTCTTCAATCTCCAGCACGACGAACTAGTTGATGCCGGCACCCAGGACCCACAGCCCTATGCCACCAGCTTCAACGACCAGCTCCCCGTGGCACAATACCAACGCTACACCAAGGACGTCGCCGCTTGGCAGAAAGACCTGCTCGGCGACAAGCATAACGACCTCTTCGGTCACCGACTACTCTTCAAGTCTGCGGTCCTGACCAATGACTTGATCCTAGATGGAAAGCCAACTGTGACCTTACAGGTGGCGGTTAACCAACCTGTCGGCATGCTGAGCTTTCAAGTCGTCGACTACGGTGAAGCAGCCCGCCTAGGGGTCAGTCCCACCATTCTCGCCCGCAAGGCTCTTGATGAGGGCTACCGTTGGCGTGAGGACGACCTGCGCGAGTTCCAGCTAGCCGCACCGACGCCTTGGAAGATGATTACCAAGGGTCATCGCAACCTGCAGAACCGTACCAATGCCTACCAGGTTGACGAGCTCAAGCCCAACCAATTCTACGATCTCACCGTCACCCTCCAACCGACACACTACAAGTTGTTAGCTGGCCATCAACTCGGCCTCGTCATCTACGCTACTGACTTTGGCATGACGGTTCGTGGCAATCAGGATTTACAATATTCCATCCAGTTGGCCCAGGCTAATTTGGCCATTCCAACCGTGACGGACTAGCTTGAATTTACAGGTCACGGTTTCGTAACTAAGATAACAGTGATAAAATAATAATAACTTTATTAGAAACGGAGGCTTTCCCATGAAACAAGGAACCACGATTATCACGCTAGACAACGGCTACCACCTCTGGACCAACACCCAAGGCACTGGTGACATTCACCTGCTCGCCTTACACGGTGGCCCTGGTGGCAACCACGAATACTGGGAAGACACCGCGAAACAGTTAGCGAACCAAGGGCTCAACGTCCAGGTTCACATGTACGATCAACTCGGGTCCTGGTATTCAGACCAACCCGACTATAGCGACCCCGCGATCGCTAAAAAGTACCTGACTTACGACTACTTCTTAGACGAAGTTGAATAAGTTCGGCAAAAATTAGGCATCGATCAATTTTATTTGATTGGCCAATCATGGGGTGGCGCGTTAGTTCAAATGTACGCTGCTAAGTATGGTCAACACTTAAAGGGTGCCATCATTTCATCCATGGTTGATAACATCGACGAATACGTTGAAAGCATCAACCATATCCGGGAAACGGTACTTTCCGCCGACCAAGTGGCTTACATGCAACAGGTCGAAGCCAACGGCAACTACGACGACGCCAAATACCAGAGCTACGTGGGCATCTTAAACGATGGCTACGTTGACCGGAAGAAGCCCGCCGCTATCTCCCACCTGATTGACACCACGGCCACTGCCGTTTACGGGGCCTTCCAAGGGGACAACGAATTCGTTATCAAGGGTAAGCTCAAGGAATGGAACTTCCGTGAACACCTGAAGGAAATCCAAGTGCCAACGCTCTTGACCTTCGGTGAACATGAAACCATGCCAATTGCCACCGGTAAAAAGATGGCAGAACTGATTCCACATTCTCGCTTCGTGACGACGCCTGAAGGTGGTCACCACCACATGATCGACAATGCCCCGGTCTACTATGACCATTTGGCAACGTTTATCCGCGACGTGGAATCTGACAACTTTAACGCTTAATTACTAACACTTGAGATCCTCGTTGCTTTTCACAGTGACGAGGATTTTCCGTACAAAAAAGGAGGCTGTGACATAACTGACCTCTATAGGACAAGAATAAGGCACGAAACCGAATTTTGGTTTCGTGCCTTATTTCTATGCTCTTGATTCTTAATCCATTTTTCTCTAGTAGAGACTAACTTGAGGATGTTCAATGCCAGAACGAGGATTCCAGTTTCTTTTTTGACCTTTTCTAGGCCGCGTACCGAATAGCGATGGAAATGCAAATAAGCCTTCGTCTTGCCAAAAATTGGCTCTACATCAATCTTTCGACGCCCATAGATAGCCTTGTTTTCTGGTTTTGAAAGCTGTGTGCGTTCCTTAG
>NZ_RHOD01000002.1 GCF_003946095.1 Levilactobacillus lindianensis
TGGGAAGTAGATACGGTGCTTTCTAGTCGAAGTGAGTCACGATCATGTCTGGTTACATTCGTAGAACGTAAGACCCGACTTCTATGGGCCATCAAAGCCCCTAATAGAACGGCTAAGGCTCTAAACACCGCCTTTGGCAAGTTTATGGGGGCCTTCGGTCCCCAAGTAAAATCCATTACTGTTGATCATGGTAAAGAGTTTGCCAATTATCAGGCCTTAGAACAGGATTATCAGATCAAAGTTTATTTTTGCCATCCATATTCACCATGGGAGCGAGGTTCCAATGAATATTTTAATAGGCGGTTACGCTGGTTCTTCCCGAAAAAGACCAATTTTAGCCAAGTAACGACTGATGAGATCCTAGCAGCACTTGAACTAATTAATCAACGACCATTAAAAATACATCATCAACAGACTGCCATTGAAAGATTCCGGGCTTGTTCGGATTAAACTTGTAATTTGCCATCTCAATTAAATAAGGCTCGTCCGGCCCAAACGCCACCACCAACGACCAGTACCGCCACTAAGAAAAACCGAAACAAGGCGGCAAAGGCCACGAGAATGACGAGTCCAATCACCAGGGTGCCAACCAATCCTAAGACCCACCCCGCCAGGCCAAAAACCAGACGCAGGATTGGGAACAATAGAAGAAGTCCTAATAATAAAAGAATCACCGTCATCGCTCCATTCATTATAACTAGGAGCCAGTTTACACTATTCTTCGCCAACTTTCACGGCAAAGCCTTCACGTTTGATAAAAATTTTAATTACTCGACCGTAATCTGTTTTCGGCCATTTTTCTTAGATCGATACAAGTTAGCATCGACTCGTTTGTAGAAGTCCAAAGGGTTGTGATCCGCCTCCTGGAGCTCGGAGACGCCGACGGAGACCGTGACTTGAATATCGACGTCGTTGTAGGCAATATGTAAGTTCTTAACGCCATCGAACACCCGTTGAGCCACGGCCCTGCTCATTGCCAGATCATAGTCTGGGATAAGAATGTTGAATTCCTCCCCACCAGTCCGGTAGAGCACCGCCTTCGGATCGTCCTTCTTTAACACCGTCGTGACTTGCATGGCGACCTGTTTCAGAACTTCGTCACCCGCCAAATGGCCGTGAGTATCATTAACTTGTTTGAAGTGGTCAATATCAAACATGATCATCGCCAGACTGGTCTGATGCTTGGCACTATGCCGGAAGTGATGGCCAACCGCCCGATCATAGGCGGCAAAGTTCTGCACGTGGGTCAACGCATCCCAGTTAGCCGATTGGAAGAGCCGTTCCTTAATACGCCGATCGCGGTCCTGAATCTGAAAGTAGCCATACATCAAGACGACTAGGATCGTGTAGTTTCCCAGCTCCTCGGCATACGTGCGCCAGTCCAAGTGGAACCGTAAGCAGACAATTCCCCAAAGGGCCGCGGCAAAGATTAGAGCAATACCCAGGTAGCGTAAGAAGGGCCGTCGCCACAGATGAACGCTCTGCTGATACGAGACCACGTAAAAAAGCACAAAGAGAAGCGTGTAGGCCCATGAGAGCGGCTGGTTCACGTTACCATTTAGAAACATGAACCCGACCGCTGCAATGAAGATCAGCCAATACGGGATCCGTAGCTGCAGAAAGTACGCCACAAAAATTAAGAGTAAGAGTTGAAAAGTGGTAAAAGTCCACGACAGATGACTGTCCCGAACCAGGAGTTGTAAGGCAAAGACTGACCCGACCGCACAGAGCGTCCCCACGGCAATCTGAACTTTTTTGACATCGATCGGTTTATTCGATGCCTTCACGTGCGCCGTTGCCCAGTTGAAAATAGCCCAGTAAAGGGTAATGACGCCCAAAACGAAGAAGATACTGGTAATGATTGGCGGAACTAGCCAAAGTGACCAAGCCATACTCAACGCGCTCCTTAATTAGTGATAGCCACAACCATCACTGGATTTCGGCTGAAAGATTCCAGCACTCCTCTATCATAAATCAGGATGATTGATAAATCCATAAATCTTTACATAAGATAAACGACCCACCCGGTAACTAGTTAACTACTATCCCCCGGAAAGTTTTACCGCTTTACCCTACTTAAACCGCTCAAAATAAAGTATGATAGTCATAGAGCGTCTGTAAGGAGGATTGTAAAAACATGTATCGTTATTTTCTGCAGCCACAATTAGATGTTTCCAATAACTCATTGATTGGCTATGAATTACTGATCCGCCAACAGGTTGATGGTAAATGGGTCCTCCCTCACGACTTCGCCTCAATTCCAATCGATGTCCAGGCCGATTTGATCCAACGGACAGCTAAGAAACTCATGCTAAAGATTGGTTCAGTATCATTTAACGTCAATCAAAGCCAGTTCGTTGATCCAACCATTGCCAAGGCAATTATCAATGCCCAACATCAGATTTATCCCATCAATCTGGTCCTTGAGGTCACGGAAGAAGTCACCGATGAACAGGTATCCCACCAACAAATCATCGATCAAGTTCACTACTTCGATGAGCATGGTATCCAGCTGAGTCTGGATGACATTGGCACGGGACTGAATACCTATGATCATCTCGAACCAATCCTGTCCTATGCCAGCGAGATCAAGTTTGCCATGCAAAACTTTCGTCAAGAAAAGCGCGAAGATGAAATTCCGGAAGCCCTCGCCTTCTGGCAAAAGATCGCCACTCAGTATAAGTTGCGTCTGATCTTAGAAGGCGTCGAGAACCAGGCCGAACACGATATGGCCAACCGCATTGGAGTTGACCTCCGTCAAGGTTGGTTCTACGGCAAACCACATCTCTTTAAACTTTAACGAAACCATCTCTTGCGGGTGGTTTTTTGTTTGCCAAATTTTAATAGCCCCTATGTTGGACAAGACGGATGATCAGGCAAGGTAACCTATTACTTATTTGAAACCATGTCTTTTCAGAAAGCTTAGCCATTGTGTGAATCACCGCTGCCACCAACTCAATCGGTTGGTATTAAAAAAGCTACTATTCCTAGTAGCTTTATTTAAGATAAGCTGTAATCACAAGGTATAAGTAAGTCAGAGAATTAACTGTCAGTAACACCTGTACCAGAAAAAAGGCTATTTTCACCTCGTTACTAGTCGGACTTCCCTCACCATATCTCGCATCGATGAATTCTGGACTCAATAAAAAGCTAACAAACAGGCATGCTAGCGGTACTAGCAAAACAACGTACTTAGCGGTGGTCAAAGTAGCCACACCACTCATATTTAGTTGCAAGGGGACTCTACTCTTCAATCGTGGGTATGAAGCTAGTGAGAGCCCAAATTCAAGCAAGTAAACGACCATAAACACGTGGCACAATTCCCTATATAAGGAACTAATCCTGTAACTCAAGGTTGTCATCATCCTTTATGATTTTTATCAAGACCCTTGCGTCTGCACTTAAATCATTTTGGCCGAATAGTAGCAGAATAGCCAATAGATATCAAAACAAAAAATCCGTTAGTTAAAAATACAAAAAAGCCGCCAGCGCAACGTTTTCACGTCACACTAACGGCTACCGAGTTGTTAATGATTGGGTATACTGGACTCGAACCAGTAAATTACGGATTCAGAGTCCGCCGCCTTACCAATTTGGCTAATACCCAATAAGCCTGTTTCTATTGTCGAAACAACTATTTAATAGTAACTTGTTTGGCTATTAGTGTCAACAAATTTCCACGAAAAAGTTCGCTAAACTGTATGAATTCCCAGCACAATGTAATTTTATGCAGAGAAGGATTGACATTTTTTGGCGAATAGCGTAAATTAGATATTGCTAGTAAATGACATTGCCCGCTGGTCAAACTGGTTTAAGACGTCGCCCTCTCAAGGCGGAGTTACGGGTTCGAGCCCCGTGCGGGTGATACTATAGCCCACAAGCGTTGATACATCAGCGTTTGTGGGCTTTTTGTTTGTCCCAAAATTGTCGCTAAAATTAGTGTGCATTTTGCACTATATTCATTGATTTAGCACCCCTTAACAACCTAAAAAGCGCTGCAAAACCGACTGGGTTTTGTAGCGCTTTTTGATTGAATATCTCACAAATCCAAACCATTTTTCAGAAGATTATGCTCAATTAGTGTCGCCAGCGCCACAACCGATAGACGCCAGTGACTAGCAAGACCAGCAGGCCAACTAGTGTGGCCAAAAATCCCACCTTTAACCCAGGCGTCTGGTAAGTCAGCGTCACCCGATGCTGACCAGCTGGTAGCTTAGCACCGACAAAGCCAACGTTCACGCGCGTCGTCGGTTGGGTCTTCCCATCCACGGTCAAGTGCCATCCCTTGGTGTAAGGAATCGAGGTGGTTAAGACACTAGCCGTTGTGGCTCGCGTGGTTCCTGTTACCCGATTATTCGCGACCTTCAAGCCCTGAAGGCCCTGCTGCTGTAATCGGTGCATCCGTTGGTCATAGGACTTGCCGAATGGCACGGCAACAACCTTCGCCGACTTGAACGACAGACTCTTAACCCCACTAAAGGTCAACAGAACATGCTGTCGTTTCGTGGCAGAATAACCCAGGTTCAGCAACACGTGATCCTTCTTCTGATAGTTCGACAGGTTCGACTGACCAAACTGACTAAAGCTATTCATATTCCTAAACGTATTGGCCGTCACAACATACGCCCCATCACTCATATTCCAGAGCGATTGCCGTAAATTATTCAGCCGTTGAATCCCCGTGAACATCTGGTTCTTATAAATGTTGTCGTTACGAGCATTCTGATACTTGTCCTTAACCGTGAACCGCTGGGCTTGTAACCCATCGAGTTCGAGGTAAAGTTCCGTTCCCCGCGTCTGTTCGGGATGGTCGAACTTCAAATCATAGCTAACCGGATTGCCTTGATTGTCACTGACCATCTTGGTTAACTGATGCCGGTTTTTCTGGGCATTGCGTTGAATCGTCGCATGGTTCTGTTTAGTCAGGGTCGTCAAGCGTTTCTTATCCGTAGTAATGCTGACGGAACGGTCCAAGTTTCCCTGGTTGAGGGTTGCCTGCATGGCTGCAATTGCCGCCGGGTCGGTTTGGTTGCCGGCTTGCCGGAAACTAGCCACCTTGGCTAAACTATCCAAGGCATTTGTGGTGTCCGGTACCGTCTGGTAGCTGAGCGTACGCTGATTACTCCGGTAAATCGTGGTTGGCACCCCAGTCACAGTAGATCCGTTAACCAGTGTCCCGTAGGTTAAGGCTTGCTCACGGTTGCTTCCATCCAAGTGTTTAAATTGTTTAGCCGATAACTGCTGCGTTTGCAAATAAGCCAGGGGCAAGGCGTTCTTAGACTTCAGGAGAATCGTGTCGTAATTATTCCCGAAGTGGTGGACCGGTTTGTCTTTGAATTTCAACGACTTGCCAGCCGCCGTCTCAATCGTTTGATAGTGATACGGAAAGACCTGCTGACCACGCTGATTACTGCGGGCAAAGATGTAGCGCACCCCTAATAGATTGTTCATCGTGGTCCGACTATCTGCCTGATTGATGGGTTTGTTCATCTTGAACTGGGTATTACTCAGCTCCTGACTGAAGTCCCCCACCGCTTTGTTCTGAATAGAGAAATACGACATGATGTCGCGGGTTCCCAGATTCATCCCCAAGTTAGTCTGCGCCTCATTACTAAAGTAGTAAAAGTTGCTGGTGGCCGTGCGTCCAAAACCTGGACGCGCCTTCACGTATGACTCGGCGCCGTCATAGAAGTTTTTCTGATATTTGGTGGCCACGCCCCGCGGTGTTAAACCAGCGCTGGCCCCACCGGAATTAGGACTGAAGTAGCCGTACCCGTTATTAATAATATTTAGACTGAGAATCCCCAAAAGCACCGTCAATTGGCGACGAGTCGACCACTGATAGAAATGGCCGACTAAAAGGGCGCCCAGCGTGACCAAGAGCCAGCCATAGGTAACAAAGTCATGGCGACTATTGCTGAAGATGAAACCATTAGCTGCCCAGATCACAACCAGCCAGCCCACGGCACCTACCATTAATGTCGTCAGATCACCCTGTGTTAACTCACCCAGCCGATCGGTAAAGTTCATGAGTGCCAGACTAAAGACCAGACAGCCTAATAAAAGCCAGCGTTCAGATGGCGTAGTCAGTCCATTCATCACCCCAGAAATTTCTGGCAAGAGTGACCCCACAGCCAACAGCAGAATACCAATATTCAACCACAGATAGCGGCGGAAATGGCGGAGCACGTAAATCAGTCCGAGAAAGGTCAGCCCAGCCATTCCCACATTGACCCAGAAGGCCATTGGGTTCCCCGTAGTCAAAATGGCATTGGGTAATTTCAAGTAGTAACTAAACGGATAGACAAAGTAACCATTCGCAAATTGAGCCGTGGCCCGCGTCGAGTTCAGTACCCCGATCAATGACGGTACCAGGAGCACTCCGGCCAATAGGAAGCCGACAATCCCGGCTCCTACTAGCTTGCCTAACGTCCGCCAGCCATTCAACTGACAGTCATTTCTCACCGACAGGTAGCGCAGGATCGCATAGGCGAGACTACCGATCGCTAAAATGTAAGCAAAGTAGAAGTTACTGATCAACGCCAAACCAGTGAAAACAGCCAGCGGCACCCAGGACTTTTCCCGATAAATCCTGTCAATTCCGTAGGCTAATAACGGAAAGAGAATCATCGGCAACAAGAAGAACGGATGACGAATGCTGACATACAGCGAATAACCCGTGAACGTATAAGCCAGTGTCCCGAGTAGCTGACTCCCCGGTTTGAACGACCGGTGTTGTGCGAACAGCATGAACGCCAAGCCACTCACATAGAGTCGGAGAAGAATTAACAGGTTGTAGCCCATCTCCAGATGACCCTTCGGACAAAGGGCAATTAGGTAGCTAAACGGGTCTCCCAGGACGTAATACGAGAAGGTTGTGAGTTTATCGGCTCCTAGCCCCAAATCCCATGACCAGCCCGTGAGACTCCTCTGATGGAGCCACGTGTAGAACTTCTCTAGAACCGGAAAATGTTGTGCCAGACCGTCGCCTTGCCAAATAAAGGACTTTCCCGTCAGGATAAAGATCCCATACAGGCAAATCGTGAGGACAATAAAGATAGCCGTATAGACTAAATAATTCTTTCGTGCCGCTTGTTTGTTCTCTCCCATGGAAATGATGACTAACTCCTCCGCCTCATAAATATATTAATCGTTAAATTATTTTTCAGATAATGGCCAGGTTTGCTTAGTTGACCGCCACTTTTCCAATAACCATCATGGTCTAGAGTGGTTCTAACGTCGCCAAGCCCGCGTTTAATTTTACCATAGCTTTTCCCGACAAAAAACTCCCAACCCGTCATTAGCGGATTGGGAGTTCTCGATCGACCTTATTTTTAGAGACGGTCGTTTAATTCTTTACTGAGTTTTTCGAAGCCAGGCTTACCTAACAAGGCAAACATGTTCGTCTTGTAAGCTTCAACCCCTGGTTGGTTGAATGGGTTAATTCCGTTCAGGTACCCAGAAATAGCAATCGCAACTTCGAAGAAGTAGATCAGGTAACCTAAGGTAAATGGCGTCTGATCTGGAATGTGAACGCTCATGTTAGGCACGCCACCATCGGTGTGGGCTAACACAACCCCTTCGTAGGCCTTTTGGTTGACGAAGCTCATTTGCTTGCCCTCCAAATACTTTAAGCCATCGAGGTCATCGTCAGCTGTTGGTACCGCCACGTCATGTTGTGGCTTGTCGACCGTAATCACGGTCTCCATCAGCTTCCGTTGTCCTTCTTGGATGTATTGACCCAAGGAGTGCAAGTCGGTACTGAAGTTAGCTGAAGATGGGTAAATCCCCTTCTGGTCCTTCCCTTCGGATTCACCAGTTAATTGCTTCCACCATTCTGCAAAGTATTGCAGGCGTGGTTCATAGTTTTCTAGCAATTCAGTGGTGTAACCCTTCCGGTAAAGGATATTCCGCAGGGCGGCATATTGGTAGGCTTCGTTTTCGTTCAGATCTGGGTTGGTGTAATCCTTCTGAGCGGCAGCGGCCCCCTTCATCAATTGGTCAATGTCAGCGCCAGAAGCGGCGATTGGCAATAACCCAACGGCAGTCAAGACGGAGTAACGACCACCGACGCCATCAGGAATGACGAAGGTTTCGTAACCAGCAGCATCTGCTTCGGTCTTAAGGGCCCCACGGGCTTTATCAGTCGTGGCGTAAATCCGGCTCTTGGCACCGTCTTCACCGTACTTCTTCACTAACATGTCCTTGAAGAGGCGGAAGGCGATAGAAGGTTCCGTCGTGGTCCCAGACTTCGAAATGACGTTAACGGAGAAGTCACGGTCGCCGATCAAGTTGATCAGGTCATGCACATAGTCGGGGCTAATAGAATTCCCGGCAAAGAACACTTGGGGTGCCTGACGTTTGTCGGCTGGCAAGTAGTTGAAGAAGGTGTCGTTTAAGAAATCAACGGCCATCTTCGCACCGAGGTAAGATCCCCCGATACCGATAACAACTAAGACTTCAGAGTCCGACTGAATCTTCTTAGCAGCGGCTTGAATCCGAGCAAATTCATCCCGGTCAAAGTCCGTAGGTAACGTTAACCAGTCGCGGAAGTCGCTACCAGCACCGGTACCCTGACGTAATTCGGAATCCGCAGCCGTCACAAGCGCTTGCATTTCTCCGAGTTCATTGTCGTGAACAAATGGTTCAAGTTTGGAACGATCAAAGGCGATATGTGCCATATTTAGATAACCTCACTTTTATTGTTATTGACGAGTTAATTATAACGCATCCTGTTAAAATGTAAATGGCCTAGTCCAATTTAAAATTTAAAACGGGACTGGCCGTTCCCGGTCAATCCCGCTAAATAGCTATTTCATAATTCCCAAGGTGACCCCACCTGCAACAACGAGTAGAGAGCCGATCGTGATGTAAACCATTTCGCGACCCGTCTTCTTTTCACCTAATAACCAGATACTCCCGAACGTGGAAATCACAATTCCACATTGGGCCAGAGAATAACTGATAGCCAGGCCGACCCGTGGAATTGCCATGAACATGAAGAAGTTCCCGATTCCCCAGACAACCCCGGTCAAGATATTCTTAGCCGTGGCCTTGTGCCACACTTGTTGCCGAGAAAAGATCACGAAGATCAAGGCGCCCAAGACCATCCCGAGTGATTGTGGGAAGAGAATCGTTTCCGACTTGAGGCCGGAGAACTTCACGATGACCGTGTAGAGAATGTAACCCACCGTGGAAATCACGAGGGCGACGGTCCCCTTACCTGCCTGAATCTGCTTGTCACCAACCGCCACCTTGGCGTTTGGATCCCGCAAGGAAGTCAAGACAGCGCCAGCAATCAGAATAATTACGGCAATGGTCCCAAGGGTAATCATCCGGGTCGTGTTCCATTCACCGAACAGAACGACCCCCGCCAACGCCGTCCCAGCCAGTTGTAACCCGGTCGAGATGGGCACCGTCCGTGAAATCCCGATGAACTTCATGGATTGGAATTGTTCAAATTGACCAACAGCCCAGCAGAGACCTGAGATGATCCCAACTAGCAAGGACATACCAGTTAAGTGACTGTGGAAGTAGAACAGGGCAAATAGACTAAAGATTACCGCCCCGACCGTCATCCCTAATGTTTGTTGGTAAGACGTTCCGCCTAGGCGACCACTGATTAATCCAATGCTTCCCCAGCAGATCGCGGGGATTAAAGCCATTAAAATATAGATATTCATTTTGTAAACCTCAACTCTCGTTTCAACTTAGTCCTGTATAATTGTAAGCCTTCTCAATTAGCATTAGTAAGTTTAATAGTTTCGATTCGAATTGTAAACTCAAACTCCTTAAAAAGATCCCGAATGGTAAGTGGTCTATCTTACCAATCGGGATCTTTTACATTGTTTTCATTGAGCTTTCATTAGTTAACGGTCAACAGTAAGCCCTTTAAAGCTTCACTGTGACGGTCAGCCTGATTCGTTTGGAAATCTACTGGTGAGAGGTAATTATTGGAAACACTTACATGACCGGTATAATTTTGCAAAGCATCCCCTACCGTCTCCTTGAGACGCTTCATACCATACATTGGCGTCGTCGTGGTCAACACGATCTGCGTCCCCGTGTGTGCAACCTTGAGCGCCTGTTCGAGTAAGTCTTGCAGGTCTTGTTCTAAGGTAAAGGTGTGCTTCTTACCCCGAATGAATGCTGGTGGGTTGATGAAAATGGTGTCAAAGCTTAGATCATGCTTAATCGCATAGTCCAAGTAGTTGGCAACGTCCATCGTCCGCATCTCAACGGCGGCTTGATCCAGGTTGTTGTCAGCCAGTTGGGCCTGTAAAGCCGTTGTGGCCCGATTCGTTGGGTCAACCGTTACGGCTTCGATTGCCCCACCAAGCATTGTTGCGGTCACAATCCCGGTCTCGGCACTAAACAGGTTCAAGATCCGGTGTTGTTCGCCATTTTCCTTGGCCCAGGTCCGAATGTCTCGGAATTCCAAGGCGAGTTGTTGGCGTCCTGCTAACAGGTCAACGGGATACGCAACACCATTTTCCATTACTGTCAGCGGTTGCTTGCCTAAGTCGCCTTGGATGAGCTGACCACGTTCTTGGTCGGGAGTCGTCGCCACAATCGTTTGGTTCTTCCCGATGGCACGGGCAAAGCCAGCGTAAATCAACTTGGCCTGTTGCTTCAAGGCCGTGTTCTGCCAACGGAAGACGTACGTGCTGTCGTAAACGTCGACCACTAAGCCACCCAGACCGTCACCGGTACCGTTAAACAAACGGTAAGCCGAGCTGCCCACGATAGCTGAACGCCGAGCCGCAGCGGCTCTAAACTTAGTTGCGAAAAAGCGATCATCGATACTTTCATTTTCCCGTAGGCTCAGGACATACCCAATTCCTCGGGGTTGTTTAGCAAAATAAGCGGTCGCAACGAAGTGGCCGTGGTTTTCTAATTGCACCCAGGCGCCGTTTTCAAAATCGTTTTTATTTTCTAAATCGGTCGTAGACAAGATTGGATAGCCGTCCTCAAACTTACGGACAGACTTCCCTGTAATTTGTATTTGCTTCAAAAGTTTCCTCCTTAATGATTCTTCTCATTGTATCACGGGAACACCTTGATTACCGGGCAATTTACGAATTTGTCTTAGCTCTTTGCGAGTTTGTCTGGTGTTGGTCCGGGAAGATCACAGTAAATGTGGTCCCTTGATGTTCCTTACTCGTCACACTAATCTTACCATGATGAAGTTGAACCAGCTGATGAACGATAGACAGTCCCAGCCCCGATTCACCATACTTGGTATTCTTCCGGGAAGGATCGGCCTTGTAGTACCGTTCCCAGATGTTCTGGAGCTGTTCGTCGGACATCCCCATCCCAGTATCTGCCACCTTCACAATGGTTTCCTCGTACCCCCGCTGAGCAGAAATCGTGATAGTTCCTTGTTGCGTAAACTGGATGGCATTCTGCGTGATGTTAAACATGATCTGCACGAACCGGTCGTAGTCAGCGTAAACCGGAATATCCTGAGGCGCCTGTAACTCCAACTGGTCGCCACTGTCATCGGCCTTCTGCTTCAACTGTTCAACAATGTTATGCAGGGCATCAACCGCGTTGAACTCATGGAGATTGAGCGAGATTTGATTGGACCGAATCTTCTCATAATCCAAGTTTTCGTTAACCAGCCGAATTAGCCGGCTAGTTTCACTCCGCATCAGGTCAATACTCTCTTCCTTACTCTCCTCGGGAATGGCATTGTAAGCCAGACCTTCGAGTAGTCCATTGATGGTGGTCAATGGCGTCCGCATTTCGTGAGAGGCATTGGCCATGAATTCTCGCCGTCGCTGTTCCTGGCGTTGAATCTCTTCTTGTGAGTCTTTTAGCGATTGTGTCATCCCATTGAAATCATTAATCAAGTCATCAATTTCATCACGATTACGGCTAGCCATTTCGACATCATAGTTTCCTTTGGCAACTTGATTGGTCGCCTTTCGCAGCTGATTAATCCGCGACGTGTAGTAACGTGCCAACAGATAACTCGCCACGATCGCCACAACAATCGACACCAGCAAGGCCCGGATTAGGTTACGATTAATCTGATTAACACTAGTGTTAATGTCCGACACGAAGGCCCCCATCACCACGACCGCCACTAATCGGTGGTTGTAGAAGTAAGGCTTCATGACCTCGGTCATCGCGGGACTAATTCGGCCATTCTTGGTACGAACCCGTTTGTCGACAACTTTGTGAATAATTTTATTTTGTTTGAGCTTCTTCCAATCTGAGGAATTGATCGCTTGCTGATAGACGTTGGCGGGAAAAACCACCCGGTTATTTGCACTATAAATGGTTGTGCTCACCGCTTGATTTTGGAGTAACTGCTCGCTACTCTCCAAGGAATCCGTATCGAATTCCACGTCATGGCTATCCTCGGAATTAATCCGCAGCGACTGCTCGATCAGACTGTTGGAATATTTCTCGAGAGAATTCCAGGTGTTGCTGTAAACCATGTGCCGGGTCATCTGCGAATACGAGACTCCCATGATAATTAAAATAATCATGATGGCCGCAAAGAACCCGAGCATTTGTTGATACATTAACTTCATCGCTGATCGGCTCCACTATCATCAAATTTATAACCCACCCCCCAAACAGTTTGGATAATCTGAGGGCCAACCTTTTCTATCTTCTGCCGGAGTTTCTTAATGTGGGCGTCCACGGTGCGTTCATCCCCGTAGTACTCATAATCCCAAACCAACTGCAGGAGTTGTTCACGGGAGAAGACTTGCCGTGGCTTCTGCGCCAAAGTCTTCAACAAGTCAAACTCCTTGGGTGTCAGATCGTGAATTTGCTTGCCATTGAGGTAGGCTTCTCGGGTCTTGGTGTTCAACTTGAAGTTCTCCGTCACCACATCAAAAGATTCCGTATCGTCCAAAGACTCAGTTGGCGTGGCCTTCGCCGTGGCGCCCAGCTCTGCACGACGATGCAAGGCTTTGATCCGGGCAATTAGGGTAATCGGACTGAACGGTTTCGTCACGTAGTCATCCGCCCCCATCTCAAGACCTAAGACCTGGTCACTCTCTGAATCACGAGCCGTCAGCATGATAATCGGCACAGTTGGCGACAATTTCCGAATCTCCGCACTAACCTGCATTCCATCTAGTCCGGGAAGGTTCAAGTCCAACGTGACCATGTCCCAGTCATTGGGCGAAGCGGCAAAGAGCTTCACGGCTTCATTACCATCATAGGCAAACTCCGCATCCCATTGTTCCTTTTTAAAAAACATCGACATCATCTGTGATACCGAATGGTTATCTTCAATCATTAATAACTTCATTGTGACCTCCAAAGTTAGGGCTACTAAATTCGGGGCCAGTAAAAGGTTGGTGCGTCATAGTGTCCTGAAATTACCAGGAGAATCAGAAGGCGTCATGACAGAACAATGAAGATTCTGTAACTTTTACCGGCAGTCCCTTAGCCATGTGGTTCCTTAACTACCTATTATACTATACCGGGAGATGGAAATTTTCCTTAAATTTGCCCCCGCCAAGTTAAATTGTTTGCAGCGAACCGACATTATGGTAGACTAGAACAGTATTGTCATGGGGCCGTTCTGGATTCGACTGGTATAGGTTGAACCTGAGCTGCGCGCCGTAGCGGCATCTACGTTAAAAGGTCCAGTTTATTATAACTGCAAAAAATAATAACAATTCTTACGCTTTAGCTGCTTAATAGGCGCTTAACGTAGATCCTCCTAGGCTTGCCCGCGGTCTAGATCTGGGTCCTAAATTTAACGGGCTTACGCTAACGACTCCCACCTGAAGCACGTTAGAAGAGATGAATCAGGTTAGCTGAGCATGAGGGCCCTGACAGGCGGCAAGTTGTTCAGCGAAACTTTAAATAGTCTGCCTATGCGTGTAGACGTTGAGGTGGCAATATGCTAGGACGCGGGTTCGATCCCCGCCGGCTCCATAAAGCAACAAAGAAGGATTGTTATAACCGCTTGAAATGCCGGTAATACGGCATTTTTATTTTTCTTGAATTTTACTAATTATCAAGAAATGGTAACCTTTGGTAACCTTTTTGGTAACCGGCATACAAAAATTTTATGCACGGGCGGTGGAAACTGTTAGTCAATTGGCTAGCAGTTTTTATTTACTTACATCTCTAATTACGAAAAACTATCTAGTTTGCTATATAACAATTGTGATACATTGAAGATATAAAAATGGGTTTGGAACATTGAGTTCACCAAAAGCCCTGACTATGAAGTGAACCCCAAAAATTGGAGTGAATTTCTAGGCCGCTAACTGGGTGGTATGTTTCCGGTATTTTACCAGGAACATACCAGCCATTTTTGATACGTTTGCGTTCCTAAACGGGGGCTAACAGTCGCTTAAAGCTACCTGCGATGCTTGCGGTCTAATCAATCCGTAAACCAGGCGATGCGGAGGCCAACAACCAGTATTTTGAAACATGCGCACTCACCTCCCCACCGTTGCTAGTGTGGGTTAGGCAACCTCCTCATTTTCCTTAAATAAAACTACAATGGCTACCGAACAGGTGCTTGCCTAGATGCCTAAATTGGCCAAGACCTATGTTGCAATTACAACAAAAGTGTTATACTGATCATTGTCAACGACCACTCAGTACGACCGTTTGCTGACAATTAATGATCTTGGAGGAATCGCCTATGTTTCGTGACATGCGTTTAGCTAAACAACAACTTTCAGCTGCCGATACGGCCCAGATTTTAAAGGATGCCGACTATGGAACCCTGGCTCTATGGGGTGAGGAGTATCCCTACTCCGTCCCAATTAGCTACGTCTATGACGGCAAGAAAATCTACTTTCATGGCGCTACCACGGGCCTCAAGAACGATCTGTTGACTCACCACCAGAAGGTCTCTTTATCTGTTGTCGGGAGCCACTCTGTTCAGCCCACCTCCTACACCATGTACTACACCAGTGTGATCGCCTTCGGAACGGCAACCTTGGTAACCGATCCCAAGACTATGCAACACGCGATGGAAATGACTTCAGAAAAATACGCGCCTGGTTTATTAAAAGGCGGCCGCGAATACATTACCTCTGAAAAGGGAAACTTCGCCGTTTACGAGATGTCATTGGACCACGTCACGGGTAAGCGTTCTAGTCACCTATCCACCGACTAGTTCACTTATTTCAGGATTAATCCGAAAACAACCTAAAGCATGAGTGCCTTTTGGCGACTCATGCTTTTTTCGATCTAATGACTGAGTCCGTTACTAGTTTGTCACTACCGTCATACTTGGTAATCGAATTGTCTTCATTTGTCATCTCACCGCAACCCCCTCGCAAAATTCACGGGGTATACTGACTTTATCGTTAGTTAATCGCGATAACAAATTCTAAAAAAAGCGGAGTGAATATTATCAACACCACAACTGTAAAAGTCTTAATCGGCACCTTAGGAGCAGCGGCTATGTTACTTGCCGGCACGCAGACGGCTTCGGCCCACATGACGGCCACAACGCCACAAGCTCAAGCAACACAAACGACTCAAACGGCGGCAAACACGACCACAACGGCCACGAACACGAGCTACAACCACACGAATAGTCAAGCCACTACGGCAACGACCAGCAACGCCTCTGGCGCTGTAGCCAAAGCCTTATCGGTTGCCAACAGCGGCGTGCCTTACGTCTACGGTGGAAGCAGCTTATCTGGCTTCGACTGTTCTGGCCTGGTTCAATATGCCTTTGGTCTGAATGCTCGGACGACTTACCAACAAACGAATCTGGGTACCCACCACTACGATGTGGCTAACGCACCAGCTGGTGCCATCCTATTCTGGGGTTCCGAAAGCGCCCCTTACCATGATGGGATTTCATTAGGAAATGGCCAGTACGTGGCTGCCCAAAACGAAAATGACGGGATTGGCGTCTTCAGCCAAACCTACTGGGCTCCTAGCTACTACATTACCTTAAACTAACCCTTAACTTAGGAGACGACTGACAGGTTCAGTTGTCTCTTTTTGATCTCCAATCTAGTCTGGCTACCCACCTAACTAATAAGGAACTGGATCGATCCCCTCCCCGCTAAAGGTGGTAAGTTATGGTCGTTGCCAGTAAAGAAGGGTTCCCAGATTTGACTGGAGGGTGAATATTATGAAAAAATTCTGGCGCACTGGTATCGTTGCTGTAATTGGCTGCTTGGGGTTACTCATTCTGGCTTCGCCGGTGATAGGTCATGCCGACCGACTGCCAGTCAATGATAATCTCCCAATCGAGCGGCCCAAGTTAGTGGCCTCTGGATCAACGATTGCCACTGACTCCTACCGTTTAGCTCCGGTTTCTCACGGCGTGATCACACGGGCAGCGACGATTCCACTCCGTTGGTCCGCGATTAAACAAGCCACTGGAGCCACCACAACCAGCTGGTCTCGCGTTTTGAATCGCCTTGGCATTGTTTTATTAGCTGCATTGGTTGCGACCACTGCCACCTATGCCCTCACCGACTGGCGGCGTTGGACACCTCGTGTGGGTCGTTAGCTCTTTATAAATAGACTATTAAACGGCGCGAAGTTTTCTGACTTCACGCCGTTTTTGTATGGCTTTTATCGATCAAGCTGAACCGGATCACGTGGGGCACTGTAGCCGAGCGAACTCGCCGCAATCCAGGTCGCCTGGTTGAGGGCCTTGAAGTCCTCCGTTCGGCCAGTCACAATAATTCCACTGAACTTGGCCGTACTCAGTTGTGGATTCTGCCGAATGAACGTCTGACTCCCCTTAGTCACACTCACGCCGTTGTAACGCCAATCAAGTCCCAGTTGGCCGATCTTCTTCACCGCCGACTTAAACTCGCGATAGTCATCAGCCGTCAACTTAGGTGTGGCTGTCCCTGGCACTGTTTCGGCATTCAGACCCACGAGATGATTTTGAAAGCTAGTCGGATCCATCTTGCCGGTGACCCCAGCCCAATACCAGGTCGCATGAAGCTTGGTTGGCAACCTGGACAAGATCTGTTGAGACGTTATTGATCGTTTGAAGGTAATGGCGACTTCGACCACGGCTCCCTTGGCCTGTGACACTTGTTTCAGTTCCTGTGTCGGCTTGAGATTGGGTTTTCTCACCGCCAGATTGAAGAATTCTGGAATGCGCCGTTGTGTTTCTCGGTCAAAACTAACCATCCCCTGTTTTGTCTCCGTCTCATCAACAGTGCCATCGCTCAGCTCACTGGCTCCTGGAAGCCAAGAATAATCACCCTGGCTGGTTGACCAAGGGACTCGCTGGCCCTCAATCGACTTGAATCGGTGACTCATCACCGTTCCTCCAAAGATCGTTGTGTTCGACAAGACACGATCGCTGACGTGGATATTCGGCGACATCATGGTATTCGTGGCCTCAAGAATCGCTGATATCTGGTTTGATTCTTTAGCCGCCTTCGACTGTGTCAGCTTGTAGGCAAGCGGCGTCACCACCATTAAGACCCCCACGGCAATCACAATCATCAAGCCAATTCGCTTCACCCGACGCCATTTTGCTAAACGCTGAAACTTCTGTGCATCATTCATGCCACTCACTCCCCATTAATCTTTTTAATTTCTGATGAACCCGCCGCAATCGCATCTTCACTGCTCCCGGACGGCGACCTAGTCGCATCGCAATCTCCTTGATTGATAATCCCTGATCGTAACGGAGAATCAAGAGGTCGCGTTCCTTTGGTCGTAGCTTCTGAAAGGGAAATGCTAATTGCCCCGTCGTCTGTTGGTTAACCTGTTCCCGCTGATTCGGTACGAGGTACTGCGCCACTAATTCGCGATATCGCCGCTCACGACGATAGTGATCCAGATAGGTCGACCAGGCGACACGATAGAGATAACCGCGTGGCTTGTCTGGCGGCAACGCCAGGTCCATTTCAAGCGCCTTCACGAACACATCCTGGCAAATATCCGCCGCCGTTTCTGGTCGCGCTCCCCGACTCACCAGGTATCGTTGGAGTTCCGTGGACAGTTCCACCAGAAACGCTTCATATTGGTCCAACCGCATGTCTCCCCCAAAGGTCACGTTTTAATTTAAAATTTTCTCGGTTTCCTAAATTATACGCAACGCAAACGTAGTAATTGCCTGACCCGCGACACACCTAAAAGGCCCCAAGTGACAAGTGCCATCACTCAAGGCCTCAATTCATTTTATTAATTTTGCCGATCCACATTAGTCATTTTCAATGGATCAACCCAAGCCGCAAACTGATCGGCCGTCACTTGCCCCGATTGCAAGGCAACCTCCCGCAAGGTTTTCCCGGAGCGTTCAGCCTCCTGGGCAATGGCAGCGCTGGCGTGATAACCGATGTGCGGCGACAATGCCGTAACCAACATCAGTGACTGGTCCACTAACTCTGCCATCCGATCGGCATTAACGGTCAGTCCCTGAACGAGTTTCATGGTAAACCCTGCTATTGTTCCCGCCAGAATGTCGGTCGACTCTAAGAAAGTGGCAATCAAGACGGGTTTGTACACGTTCATCTCAAAATTTCCTTGAGATGCCGCCACGGTCATGGTGACGTCGTTTCCCATCACCCGTGTCGCCGCCATCGTCAGGGCTTCTGCCTGTGTCGGGTTTACCTTTCCTGGCATGATTGAAGAACCGGGTTCATTTGCTGGAATGTTCAACTCGCCATAGCCGGCCCGCGGGCCACTCGCCAGAAAACGAATGTCATTGGCAATCTTCATGAGATCACTGGCCAGCGTTGTCAGCGCACCATGCACGACCGTCAAACCGGAGTGGGCGGCCAACCCAAAGAACTTATTGGTTTTGGCGGTAAAGGTCAGATCGTAATCAGAAGCCAGTTGGGTCGCCACGGCGGTTGCAAATCCCGGTGCGGTGTTCAGTCCGGTTCCGACGGCGGTGCCACCAATCGGTAGCTCCAACAACGTTGGCGACAAGGACTTCAGATAATCCCGGTCGTGAGTTAGCATGCTTACCCACCCACTTACCTCCTGACCAAAAGTCAGTGGGGTAGCATCCTGGAGATGTGTTCGTCCCACCTTAACCACCTGTTGATACGCTACTTCTTTCTTTTGAAAAGCCGCAATCAAGTGATCAACCACAGCTAGCAAATCGCGTACAGCCACCGCCGCCGTGATCGTCATCGCTGTAGGAAACGTGTCATTAGAGCTCTGACTATGATTGACATCATCATTCGCCTGAACCCCACTGGTTACATCAAGCCGCTGGGTTTGGTGTGCAATAACTTCGTTGACGTTCATATTAGTCTGCGTGCCCGACCCCGTTTGGTAGACGTGAAGCGGAAAGTCCTGTTGCAGTTTGCCGTCATCTAAGGCCGATAAAGTGTCGACCGCCTGAATAATCAACTGGGCTTTCGGTTCCTGAATCTCCCCCAGATCGCGATTGGCCACCGCTGCCGCCCGTTTAATCCGCAAGAGGGCCCGAATGACTGGCAGGGGCATCAAGGGCCCCGTCGTAAAGTTATGGCGACTGCGCTCTGTTTGAGGCCCCCACAATGCCGTCGCAGGAACCTTCACCGTTCCAATGGTATCTGCTTCTTCTCGATATTCCATCTCATCATGCCTCTCTTCTAATCTCTTGATTCAGCATATCGACCCCAGCCGTCGGCGTCAAGCACCCCTAGCCGAATGCACAAAAAAAGCCACCTAGTTGAAGATGACTTGGTTTCGTTTCAACTCAGAACTGCCTTAACCCTCGACAGTTTCTTCCAGTTGAACCTGATTATTTTTCGCTAATTGTTGTTCAGCCCGCCGACGTGCGGCCACTGCATCATCAAAATCACTAAAAGTTTGATTCAACACATAGCGACCGTGGTAAAATAAGCGTGCAGCCCATTTACCTGAGCGTTTATCGAAGCTAACCCCGATAACCCCCGAAATGTTACGGGAACTAATCTTCGTTAAAGCCGCAACGTTAGAGCCATTAACTAATGGCAGGTTGGTGGCATTTCCAATCTGCTTACGCGTCCGGGGATCCTGTGTCAACCGTGCCTTACTGATGTCGCGGCGGTAGCAACCACAACTGACAGTGATGCCGTGTCGCAGGCGGTAACTATCAACCGTCACCAACCGGCCACAGCTACACTTACACAGCCAGGTGGCGTTTCCATTCTTTGCGGTTCCGTCACGACGAATAACCGTCAGTCTGCCGAATTGTTGTCCGCTTAAATCTAGGAGTCTCATAAATAATTCCTCCATTCAATTAGTCATCAAGCCTGATATGCCGCAGATTAATCTGATCTCTTTCCGCTTTCCCCCGTTAACTTAACGCTTACAATACTATTCTACACATCAAACTAAAAACTAGCTTAAAGTCCCAACCTTTTTTGGTTTTATTGGTGACCCCTAACAACTTGTTATTCTAACATGAACTTACTCTGGAAAGAAGGAATCACTTATGGATATCATACTCACTTTTCTAATTTACTTTGTCGCCCTCGAACACCTGGCTATTATGGGTCTGGAGATGTGGGGGCACCCAGAAACTCAAGCTAAAGCCTTTGGCATGCCACTCGAGTTCGTCCGCCAAGTTCCAGCCCAAAAAGCCTTGGCCAACCAAGGCATCTATAATGGAATGGTCGGGGTCAGCTTACTCATTAGCCAATGGGTCCTCAGTGGTCGTTCACAACTCATCACCACTGCAATTTTTCTGATCTTCATCGTGGTCGTTGCCCTCTTCGGTAGCCTGACCGTAAAAAAAGAAATTTTTTGGCTTCAAGGAATGCCGTCCCTCGTCACGTTACTCGTTTTACTAACCCTGTTAATCTAACCAAACGTTTATGGGAAAGGTTTACAGTCGCGAGAACATAGGTTATAATGACAGTACATATTCAGGTTAAGACCTGCCACGGCATTTCAATCGTTGGAGGAGTTAATTGACATTTAGCCATTATTAACACCGTTGAGGCCGTACACATACTTCTATTCTGCTGGTTGCGTTCATACGTAACTAGCTTTTTTTATGCCCAATTTAAAAAGCGGTCAGGACCAGGTCCTAACCGCTATATCTCGTCAACTTACATGCGACTCGCTGCAATCCACAATCTCAGCATATGATAAATGACAACACCCATTGCCCCCACAAAAAGTGTGCCACTTGCGTAATAAAGATAATACACCACTGGATGTTTCATGATTTTGCCCCCTTACTAGTTAAGCACAGCCTAACACGCCGTACAAAACTCGTCCGTGAGTTTCATCCAAAATCCAATGACTAATCTAATTGGCCTAACCAACTGGTGAGGCTTCCCGTCGACGTGCGGCTGCCACAATTGCCTCTTGTTGTGCAATTGTTGCCGTAAACTGGCGCATCAGATCACGCTCGATGACCTGGGCACCATGCGCTTGAGCCCGGCGCGACACCATTTGAAACTTCTTACGTTCACTCAATAAGTCTTCCGTTAACATATGGCTCCCCCCAAAAGAATTCGCCAGTGTTCTGTTACCGTTAAGTACATTATATACATTTGTTTCAAAGCGGTCTAGTCTTATTTTGAATTTGATACAAAAATTTTACAATCGTCAATCCAGACGAATTACGTTGATACCTAGACGTTTCAGGGGCGTGACAAATTTTAATTTTGCTCGTCATTAATCAGATTTTTCATAATTGGTCTAGTTGCCGTGTGCAACCGGTTGACAGCTAGCCAAGTCTTGGATCTCCGCAATGATTTAATCTATCAACGGTCAGTGGTTTGGGTCGGCCAGTGGCTCTGCATATTGATTGTCTTTCCCGGCTAAACAGGGTAACCTTAGGGTAAATTCAAAGGAGTGTTCGCCTATGCCAATTGATCGTGAAAAGTTCCCACCCCTCTACCAAACTGTCGCGGCAAATGACGCGGGCCTGGCAGGTCAGCCTACATCACCAATGGCGGCCTCGATGTTTTAACCAGCGATCCCCTGAACGACCAGCCGGGAACCAACCCCGAACAACTACTGGGTCTCGCATTGAGCACCTGTCTCAATGCCACCCTCGAAGCAATTGCGAAACGTGATCACCTTCCGCACACCTCTCGCGTTCACACTCGCGTCGAGTTTGCCCGTGATTATCGCGGATTTCAATTTTATCTGACGGCCCAAGTCGCTATCCCCGGTGTTGACACCCCCACTGCACAGCGCATGGTGGATCTCGCAGAACATCGGTGCCCTGTCGCCAAGCTACTGGCGGGAAACGCCAATGTTCAGATTAGTCTGGTCGACCAAATTGACTTCACGACCTCCCCGACTTAATGTCATCACGCCTCCCAACAAAAATGGACCACACGCCCTGACAATTGTCAGGGCGTGTGGTCCATTTATCATTGACTTAGTGCCGTGAAAAGCGTTGCTTGACGCGATCCCACCACGACTGATGGGTCCCCGGTTCGCTGTAAACAAACGACCGATTTTGCCGTGTCGACCGCTTGTCATCGTGGCCGTCTTCCATGAAGACAATCTTGCGCCAGCGCTTTGCCTCTTCATCACTCATGCGCTTTTTGCTCATTGACTTCAATCTCCTTCTTACCCAGTGCTAGTCCACTGGTTCTCCGTAGCCGTCTGGAAGCTACTTTTTCATGCGGGTAACCTGACTGAATTCACGAATGAAATCCAGCACTTCGTGAACCCGATCATCCCCGTACAGATCAACCCAGCCTTGAAAACGGCTATTGATCCGTTGGCGGATCACTCGTTCAGCACGGGTGCCAGCCGGGGTTGCTAACAAGTACAAGCGCCGCCGATCATTCTCGTCGGGCCGCTGTTGCAGGTAACCCTGCTTCAACAAAACTTTAATCTGCCGAGAGATCGCGCTACGCGTCACCTGCCGTTTACTGGCAATATCCATCAACGTGACGTTGGTATTCTGTGTGATATCACGCAGAATGAGATACTGCTCAAAAGACAGGTGAAATTCCTTCGCGGGTTCAGATACGAACTCACCTAAGTACTTGATTGAATTCATGTAAACATCAATGAAGGCGTCCAACAGGGACTCTTCCTGTTCAGCCATGATTATCCCACCTACAATTCTCAAAATACGTTTTTTATATTAGCATTTACGCCTGACAAATACCAGCTTTTTCCGCCCGTTACGGCCTTGGCTAGGCCCAACCTATGCTAAACTAGAGTTGAACACAAAGGGGGAGTTATATATGAAACATTTTATGACATGTGTTCTTGCTCTAGGGACCTTAACGCTCCTAGTTGGCTGTGGTCAAACAACGACTGCAACCCACCAAAAATCCAGTTCCACGCAGTCTAGTCAAAAGATAGTCAGCCATGCCAAGCAGCCTGCAAGTTCATCGAGTCAACCGGTAACCGCAACCTTCAAGAATCAGGTGTTTACCAGTCAGCACGTGACTTTCAAACTCACCGGACAACAGGTTACAGCCAGTTCGACGGCTAACCGCCAGTTATTCGTTCTCTATTATACCGTAACCAACGAACAAGGTAAGTCGATTGTGCCTAGTGATCTTTGGGAAGCGGCCGTCAGTGCCACCCAAGATGGCCACACGCTCACCACGGGAAATCTGGCCTTCACCACTGATCAGACTCAGGATAACAATCGCCTAAACCGAACCGTGATGCCACTAGACCCCGGGAAGTCTGTGACCGGCTTGGCCACCTTTGAACCTAAAAATCAGGATCCAATCACCGTGACCTTCAAGGATAGCAACGGCCACACCGTCCATCAGAGTCGCTATCCCATGTCCTAAATTTGACGTCGAAAGGATCCCATTATGACTGAACTTATTAAACGCATCCATCAGATTGAACTGGGCAACTTGGCCCAATTCATTGACCTGTGTGACCACCTCGACCTGCCCTACTTTTTGATGGGTGGATCGTTGCTGGGCGCAGTTCGCCACCAGGGCTTCATCCCCTGGGACGACGATGTTGACGTCGGCATGCTAAGAACCGACTACGACCGCCTCTTAGCCGCCGCACCGGCGCTCCTAGCTGACACCCACTATTTCCTGCAAACGCCCGCTAGCGACGAAAATTACGGTCTCAGCTATGCCAAGTTGCTAGACCGCAACACTTACATTGAAGAAAAAAACAACGTGAACAGTGCGCGCAAGGGAATCTTCATTGATATCTTTCCCTTGGACCGTATTCCTGATGATCCCAACCAGCAGCGAGAGCAAATGGCTAAATTTCAATTATTAAATACCCGGTTGCTCTTCCAGCTCCGTTACCACCTGGTAGATACGCCGTTACGCAAGTTCCAGTCGGGACTTAATCCCGACCAGTTAGCCGACGCGCGTTCCTTGAAGGCTGAACGACAGGCCGTCATGACGCAATATGAACCCAACACGGCACTGCGACACGTTAAGAATCTGGCCTCCCAGTACGCCTATGCTAAAGAAACCTTTACCGTTGCGGAGCTAACCAACTTAACCCCCCTGCCCTTTGAGCATTTGACTGTCCAGGTCCCGGCTAATTATGCTAACATTTTGACACGTATGTATGGGGATTACATGACCTTACCGCCGGCTAATCAGCGGACGGAGAAACATCTGGAAAAAGTAATCATGGATAACCAAGTCTTTACCGACTAAATTAGAAAAGGGTGATGGGTTTATGGCTGATAACTATTTTGGCGCCATGCTGGTAAACGTCTCCAGTATCGAGCTATCGATTGTTAACTTAAAAACGGGGACGCAGACGGAGCGAGTCCGCTCCACCGTCGCCATTGGGGAAAATATTTACAACCATGAGGCAATAAATTTTGAGAATGTCGCCGAAGCCGCTGAAGCTCTCCGGGGATTTCTACAGATTATCAAGGACTACGGGATCACCAATTACCAACTCTGGGGGTCACAGGCCCTCTCAGCCGCACCAAATGCCGAGTTCATTCGTGACCAAATACTGAGTCGAACTGGCCTCAGTATCAAGTGGTTGTCGCTGGCTCAGGAGTCCTTCGTTCGTAACGAGGCGATCGCCCTGAAGTTCAAGCCTTATCCACAATTGGTGGCCAAGAACGCCGCCATCATCGGTCTTAATTCCGGGAGTACCACCTTTTCATTCTTCGCGAATAGCCAGCTAATTGCTTCGCACAATATGAAGTTAGGCCCCATCCGAATTAAAGAAGTCCTACAAAACCTTCGGGCCACGGCACCTAATCCCGTCGACGTCCTCGATGATTACATCAATAGTAAAGTCGACGACTTCTACCGTTTCTTGCCAAAGACCCTGCGCACCACGACTAATCAGGTCATCTTAGTGGGGGCGGCACCGCTCAACAACTACTTCATCGCAACGGGAGAGAACAGCCGAACCTTGACGCGCAAACAATTTGCTGCCTTCACGCATCAGGTCATGGACGCCTCCAATCAATTTTTGATGGAAGAGCTTCATTTGACCGAAGAAAATGTTGAGCTCGTCTTGCCAGAAGTTCTTTTGATTCAAAAGCTTCTGACAGTGGTTCATGCGGACACCCTCCACCTGGTCAACCTGAACGTTTTGGATGGTCTCACGACCAACCAGCAGATCGCAGCAGGTTACCACCCTAATGAGCACTTCGAAGAACAAATCATCGCGGCGGCCAGTGACCTGGCTCACCGCTACCGAGTCGAGCCTCATCACATGGCGTTGGTCACCCATTTTTCCCTACACCTCTTTGACCAACTGAAGTCTCTCCACCATCTGACCAATCGCGACCGGCTGCTCTTACAAGTTGCCGCCATCGTCCACGATATCGGCGGCTTCATCGACACTCATGAACACTACCTACACTCCGACTATGTCCTCAAGCAATCCGAAATCTTGGGACTATCTGCGGAGGAAACCCAGATCATTGCAGCTGTATCGCGCTATCACAGCACGCGGACCCCAGCCGAGGATCTGGCGCACTTCCAGCAACTCACACCCGATAAGCGGTTGATTGTGGCTAAGTTAGCCGCCATCTTACGTCTGGCCGATGCCTTAGATGACGCTCATCAGCAGACCATCAGCCGCATCTCCGTTTCCGTTCGGCCCAGCAAAGTGATCATCACCGCCTTTAGTGACGATGAGCTGTCGTTAATTCACTGGGCATTCAACTACAAAGCCCAATTCTTTACGGACGTTTTCGGATTAAAGCCCGTACTTAAGCAGAGGAGGTCTCACAAATGACGGTTAATTTTGATAAACCAAAGTATTACACTAACCGGGAACTGAGCTGGTTAGACTTCAATGACCGAGTATTGGAAGAAGCACGAGACAAGGCGAACCCGCTCTTGGCGCGTGTCCGGTTCCTCGGCATCACTCAAAGTAACGTCGATGAATTCTTCATGGTTCGCGTGGCCTCCCTCTCCAAACTGGCAGCGGTTAACTATGCCAAACCCGATGCCTCTGGTTTAACGGTCAAAGACCAACTGATTGCGGTTAACCAAAAAGCCCACGACCAAGTGGTCAAGCAATATTCCACACTCAATCGGATGCTACTACCCTTGCTAGCAAACCTCGATATCCATTTGAAGGAACCTGCCGATCTCACCATGCAGCAGACCCGCTTCATTGAAAAGTATTTCAATGATGAAATCTCTCCGGCCCTAACGCCCATGGCCGTTGACAGTTCGCGGCCCTTCCCCTTCATTGGAAATAACACCTTGAACCTGGCACTCCGGCTCTACAAGAATGGCAACAAGAAGGACAAGCGCTTTGCCACCGTCCAAGTTCCCGGAATCTTTCCACGAACCGTGCGGCTACCAGGCGCCGAGAACGATTTCATTCTACTTGAAGACATCATTAAAACCTACATTGGTAACCTCTTCGTAGGGTACGAAGTCAAAGAATCTGCGACCTATCGTGTCATCCGGGATATGGACTTGGACGTGGCCGAAGAAGATACCTCCGACCTCTTAAAGGAAGTTAAGCAACAACTGAAACGCCGGGAACACGGGAGTGCTGTGCGGCTGGAGGTTGAAGCGGGTATCACCAACGCTCTGCAACAGCGGCTGGCGAGTCTCATTAAGATCGACAACTATGCGGTATATAACATCAGTGGTCCGATCGACCTCACCTTCCTAAGCAAGTGGACCAAGCAGATCAAAGGAACGGCCGATCTCAGCTATCCAGCTTTCAGCTCCGCCAAAATGGCCGGCGTCACCGCCGACGATGATATCTTCAAGACTATTCGGCAACATGACGTTCTGGTACACCACCCTTACGACAGTTTCTCTGCCGTTACCGAGTTCATCCGGCAAGCCGCTTACGACGACGAGGTCCTGGCCATTAAGATGACCCTCTATCGGGTGTCGGCTAACTCACCAATCGTGAAATATCTGGGCTCCGCTGCTCAAAACGGCAAACAGGTGACCGTACTGGTGGAAGTTAAGGCCCGTTTCGACGAAGAAAATAACGTCCACTGGGCGCAGCAACTCGAAAAGATGGGGTGTCACGTCATCTACGGTCTCATTGGTCTCAAGACGCACTGTAAACTCACGTTAATTGTCCGCCGTGAACCCGATGGTATCCGGCGCTACATGCATATGGGAACTGGGAACTACAACGATGTCACCGCCCACTTCTATACCGACCTCGGGTTAATGACGACCAATACAGATATGGGGATCGACGCTTCCAACATTTTCAATATGCTGTCGGGGTACTCTGAACCCCCTTATTTCCACCAGTTGCACATGTCGCCCGACGGTATCCGCGAATTTATTGCCACGAAGATTGACCAAGAGATCGCGAATGCCAAGGCGGGACAACCTGCCTGGATCGAAATGAAGATGAACTCACTGTCCGACTCCGATATGGTGGCCAAGCTCTACGAGGCTTCCCATGCTGGTGTTCACGTCAAGCTCATCGTACGTGGGATCTGTTGTCTAAACGTTGGCATTCCAAACATCAGCGACAACATCGAGGTTCACTCGATCGTTGGCCGCTACCTGGAACACAGCCGAATCTACGGTTTTGCCAACGCCGGTGACCCCCAAGTCTACCTGTCCAGTGCCGACCTCATGACACGGAACCTCAATCGCCGGGTCGAGTTACTCTTCCCCATCTTGCAAGAAAATCTGAAGCAACGGGTCTTTGACATTTTCGCAACGCTCTGGCATGATAACGTCAAGACTAGAGTGTTGTTGCCGGACCGGACGTATGCCCGGGTTGACCGGCGCGGCTTAGACCCGCTCAACGCTCAGGCGGACTTCATGGACCAGGCAACCGTGCGGAATCAGGCAGCAACGGCGCGACCCGCTCAGGCGAAGAACGCCCCGCGGCAGTTCAAACCGATGCTCAGCCCGAAGAATCAACCAAAATCCCCCATTGATCGGAGTCCTCAGTAATGGAAAACTTAGTCGTCATTGACTTGGGTTCGAATTCGGTTCGTATGACTATCAGCGAAATCGATGGTGATGGCAACCATAAAACCATCGAACAAGTCAAACGTTACGTGCGTTTATCAGAAAATATGGGTGAAGAGCGTCTGCTCCAACCCGCTGCCATCGAACGAACCCTCGCCGCCCTGGGTGAATTTAAGGCGATCTACAGTAAACTCAAGAGTCCCGACATCCAAGCGGTCGCCACGGCCGCTGTTCGGCAGGCTAGCAATCAGAAACAATTTCTCAAATTGGTTAAGGATCAGTTTGACCTGTCGTTTACGGTCATTTCTGGGGCCCAAGAGGCTCGTTACGACTACCTAGGGGTCGTTAATACCCTCCCGGTTGTCAATGGCTTACTGGTCGATACAGGCGGTGGGTCGTCCGAACTGATTTTAGTTCAGAACCGGCAAATGAAACACGTCGTCTCCATCCCCTTGGGATCGGTAACCCTGTCACAGGCCTACCTCGAGAGTGACGTGGTCAAGGCCGATTCACTCTTCGCCGCCATGACCTTCGTTAACAACGTCTTCAACGATGTCTGGTGGTTACGAGAAGCTACAAATCTCCCCGTCATTGGCCTGGGTGGCGCTAACCGAACGTTGGCCAAGATTAACCGCCGGCGTAAGAACTTCCTTAATTTCGAGGATGTTCACGGCTACAAGCTCACCGCCGATGACGTCTACGCCACCTTGACTCAGCTACTCGGCTTGGATCTCGCAGGCCGCAAGAAAGTCCCTGGGTTGTCCAAGGATCGGGCCGACATCATCGTGGGGGGCCTCATCCCCGTGACTCTGCTGATGCGGTTGCTTGACTCGCGGCAGATTACCTTCTCCAATGCCGGATTGCGTGATGGCATTCTCTTTAACCGAATCAACGAAATCAAGAATGACGCTAAAAATTAACGTAAAAAATGTCCGAGACTTTTGTCTCGGACATTTTTTACATTCGCGTTAATGGCGTCCAAAATACCACCAGGAACCGCCGAGAACCCCGATAACAATGGCTAGGCTACCGCCGATCAGGCTCATCCAGTGCGTCTTTTGCTTGGGAACTTGGTCAGCCGTATCGGCCTCCTGAGAGGCTGTCGCCGAGGAAGCCTTGGCCTGTGAACGACTAGATGACGCCGGAACGGTGGCAGTCGATGTTGCCTTTTTCTTGGTCGTCGGCTTCTGCGACGATTCACTGGCTGTCGCCGCCTGTGTTCGCTTAGTCGTCGTGGCCTTAGTTACTGGCTTTTGTTGTGTTGCTGGTGATTTAGGCTGTGACAACGCCGGCACGCCAGCCGTCTTGAAAGCAAAGGTCAGTTTATGTGTGGCCTTGTAAACCCCGAGAACATTTATCGCCAGCTTGGCTGTGATATCGCGATCCAGATGCGTCGTGGTAAACGTATAGAATAATAGATAGTTTCCCGCACTGTCTCGTGATTCTTGGACGTTCTGCGGCGTCTGGCCGGCCACCTTGAGGACCCGGACCGGCCATTTATTCAGATGCTTGGCTGTCTTAATCTCCATCGTAACCTGATAGGCATTCTGAGCGACCCGAACCTTGGCCGGATGGACGAAGTATTTACCTGCCATTGAGGTCTGTGTCGTCCCGTATTTCAGCGCCGTATAATTCAGGGACTGGGCGTGACCAATCACAGGCCACCCCAAACTAATCAGGAGCAGGAGCCCAATCAAAATCCAATGTTTAACGCCGTTCACGAGCCCAGCCTCCCCTCCAGATAAGACTCAAACTGAGTAAGCCTAATCCAACCAGTAGTCCCATTGGAGACGACTGGTCACCGGTAGCGGGCAATTTAGGTGACGATTGGTCAGGTGTGGCGGATGCCGTTGCGCTCGGTGTAGACCGCGTAGTCTTATTCGGTAAGGCCGCTACCTGAGCAGCCTGTGCCTGATCCGCGGCACCACTGGCCGCAAACTGGAATCGAACCGGAAAAACCTGGCTCATGTTCAAGCTAGGTACCGTCACGTGAATCTGACCCGGAATTAATTTAGCTGTCAGTTGACTCAACTTTGAAATCTCGAACCAGTAGGTCATCGTTTCATTCTGTCCGGATTCGCCATACGTCACGTGACTTGCCGGAACCGATTGACCATCAATACTTTCTGGTACCACCGCACGGGCCCCTAATTTCAGGGACTTGGCGTATTGCACCTTCAACGTGACCCGATAACCGGTTCCACTGGGCGTCACCGTGGCAACGTTCGTGTAATACCGGTTGGCCTGCGACGGACTCATCCTATCTCCCTGTAAGACCCGATAGCGCCAGTACTGTCTCGTGGCGGGCGCCGAGGTTGTCGTCTTGGGCTCAGCAGTCACCGGAATCGCCGGACTAGCCGGGGCCGACTTAGCCGGTTGTTGGGCCAATGTCGTTCCCGCCGCTAATAGATCCGTCGTGGCGACACTGTCACTGAGTTGCTTGGCCTTGCTCCAATCTAACGCAACTCGAGCCGCCTCGGTCATCTTGCCCACCGGGGTCGTTAACTTAAAGCTCGCCGCGAGCGGACTCTTCTGGCCGTCGACGGTGACCTGGTAGAGGGCCTGCTTACCAACTGTCTTCACCACTGCGGCCGATTGGTCAGCCACCGTCATCGACGAGATAAACTGAGCGCCGCTACTGGTCAGAATCAATGTCGTCTGCGCCCCAGTAACTTGGGCTACAGCTTGGGACCCGAAAAATTGATCCGCCGTCGAGGTTGTGTTCTCCTTTTCTTTTAAAATCTTGACTGGAACTTGATACAGGCCGTCCTTAACCGTGGCTGCTTTAGCCACGATGCTGGTCCCCAATAGCCAGGCACAACTCACTGTCAGCAGACCTAGGAGCAGCGTTCGCCAACTTTTTTTCATGTCGACTCACTCCATTCTTTGTTAGTTAGCTCTTGATAGCCAAACGGCCACCGTATCGCGGTAGCCGTTACTGCTTATTTCACTTTGATCGTCTTGGTAACGGTCTTGTACCCGGCCTTGGATGCCGTAACTTTCAGCTTCCAGTTCTTCTTAACGGCGCGCTTCAACTTCACCTTGTAACTGGTCTTCTTGCTAGTCACCTTGCCTAAGGTTGTCTTGCCATGCTTGACGGTCACCTTGGCTCCCTTGGTCGTCTTACCCGTAACCTTCTTGGCTTTGGCCTTAATCTTCGACGTCTTAAGCGTAACCTTTGTCGTCGCCTTAAGCGCACTGGTCTTAAACGCCAGCTTGGCCGACTGGGTCATGGCCATCTCTTGACCATTCATGGGCACCACCAGGGTAAAGCCTAGGGTATGATTCGTTTTCAAGTTCACTTTACTAAACGTATAGGTATTCCCGGTACTGTGCGCGGTAACTTTGGCCGCATGACCATCCAACGTCATTGCCTTGATAAACTGGTTCCCAGCTTTGGTCGTTGTCAAAGAAACCGTGGCCCGCTTACTCTTGACCGAGACTTTAGCGGTTAAATTAAAGTACTGTGCCGCTTCGGACGCTGTTGTCGTGCCCGTCTTGTAGATATGTACGGGAACACTGTACTTCCCATTAGGTAACTTAGCAGCGTTCAACACTGCCGCCTGAGCAACCGTTGGTGTCGTGACCGCAGCTAATGGCACGCCACCACCAACACCGGCTAACATGAGGGCCGCACCCAACACTGTCATTGTTTTCTTCATCATTAATTCCTCCCAAAATTTTTAAAAACTCAAACACTGAACACGCTTTCATCGTAGCACTGTTTTAAACCCTATTCCACGATTAGTACTTAACCTCTAAAATAGATTAACTATCCATTCATTTATCAGGTGAACGGTGAGCGTAAAAAAAGACGCCTAGTCGATGTCTTCCCATCTACCAGGCGTTTAAAATGACCTTAACCAATATGATTTTCACGCAGAATTGCATTAACTTCCTGTTGCACCTCTTCTGGTTTCTTCCACTCGTCAAAGGTGGTAAAGTCCTCCTCCGGCATTACATAGTGCTCATTGACGTAGTCCTCGTAGGCCTGAACGTGTGGCGTATGCGCGATGTTTAATTGGAGAATCCGCACCTGTTTGATAAGCCCACGCTCGACAGCTAGCTCGGCTCGCCCATTCTGGACCATGTTACTAATCTCCATGTACTTGCTACCGTCCAGCCGAGTGATTTCTTCAATCAAGGTAAATGTTTCGTGACTCTTCATCCCAAATGCCTCCTCAGTCAACGTTAGGTTCTCATCCCCTAGCGCTATCTTCTCCAATTATACTAGGTCTGAGGGCAAAACAAAACCACTACCAGGGAATGGTAGTGGTCGGCATAAGAGAGAAAGAGAATTGATTAGAAGGTAATTATTAAATACCTTACGACTAATAATATACCGGTATTTGTAAGCGCTGTCAATGCTTTCAAGGAAATAATTATGACTTTTGACCATTATTCTTCTAAATGAGGCTGGCCGGTAACTAATCACGGTTAAAATCGTAAAAAAAAGAGACCGGGAAGCATGCCTTCCCGGCCCCGCCATTTAGTCTTCACCAAATGAGAGATAGATCCTTTATTCGATTCATTGGGAAATCAGATAAAGGGGTAAATAAATGGTAACTTAAAGATACCACGCTAAATGATAAAAATCTATCCCTTTTATCATTGATTTCTAATTTTTATTTAATGCTACTGGTGGCGTTCGGATCATTTAACACCGTTTCGGGGTGCACAATGTGCCCTGGATGCGAGATGACATCGGATACCGAATGGCCAGAGATGTTGACAACACAGGCAAAGAGCAGGGCAACGATAGCGACACCCGTCACAATTCGGTTCGACCAGCTCATCTTTTCACTGATAACGGACCCATAGAAGTCCTTCTTCACCTGGTCGGCCACGTGCGGATCATCCGGTGCTTCTGCCTGACGTTCCTTAGTCACCTGAGCCTGATAAGCCTCAATGTCAAAGGACTTTTGGCCTTCCTTCATTTGACGTTGGAAGTGCTTCTTTTCCTTCTTGGTCTGCTTCTTGAACCACTTAGTAAAGTTACGGTAGTCCTGAACGATTTCATCGGTAGGTCCAATGGCCTTTAATGCCCCATAGTGAATCCAGGCAACCCGGTCACACAGAATCTCAACTTGTTTCAGGGAGTGACTGACGAAGACAATGGTCTTGCCCAGATCCTTGAATTCAGCAATCTTGTCCACACACTTTTGATAGAACGTATCGTCACCGACGGACAACGCTTCATCAATGATCAGAATGTCTGGATTGACGTGCACGGCAATCGCAAAGCCCAGTCGTGACTTCATCCCTGACGAGTAACTCTTGACGGGTTGGTATAAGAAATCGCCAATATCCGCAAAGGCCACAATGTCATCCATCAATGAATCAATCTGCGGATTGGTCAGTCCCTGCATCAATGCCTTAAGCCGAATATTTTCAACCCCCGTCAAGTTGCCTCGCAACCCGGCACCAATGGCGATGATCGAGGTGTCCCCCTTCACATCCACCGTCCCCGTCGTTTGAGGGATAATCCCAGAAATGATATTGGATAGTGTCGACTTACCCGAACCGTTGACCCCGATCAAGCCCAGGGTTTCACCCGACTTGACCTCAAGTGAGATCCCCATCAAGGACCAGAAATGAGGCACCTTGTTATTGCTCAGCGAAAAGAACGACCGCAACTTTTCGGATTGGGTCTTGTACAGGTCATACTCTTTTGTAACGTTTTGCACCTTAATTTTATATGAATTATCCATGAATTAAACTTCCTAACTCAAATATTAACGCTATCTAACGCACCGAGGTTCCCCGGCCTAATCTGTTGTATTATACCAAAAAAAGCTACCGAATTGGTGAAAATTCCGGTAGCTTTACCATTTTCTTATAACCAGGCAGCCAAACGCTTAGGATAAGGCGCGTGCGTCTACCCAGTAATTGGTCTTACTGCCACTAAACCGAATTCGATACCAGGTTGACTTGTTGGAAGCCTTGAAGCCGCAAAGGTTCACGGTCACCTTGGTTCCCTTCTTGCTTCCCTTTGGCCACTTCAATGTCTGTTGATTGAAGTGCGTTGTGGTGACATGATTATAGACCTTATACTTATTGAACTTACTACTCAAAGTCTTTTTGCCACTCGCGGCGGTATAGAAAACTTGCGCATATTGCAGTTGGGCCGCAGTTCCAGCGATCCAAGTTTTCTTCTTACCTACCTTAATCCGATACCAAGTGCTCTTGACGCCGTCTTGGGTCTTCACGGCCTCACTATCTGCCGTGTAAGCTTTCGCCGTCAACTTCTTAATTGGTTCTTGTTCTTCCGCCAGATAAGGCGAGTTATACACGTGGTTGTAAGTACTTCCACCCGCCTTAGTAATCACCTTCAAAGTCGCCTTCCCATCGGTATACGTCACCTTGGGAAACGCAATGGCACTGGTGTAAACCCAATAACGTTGCGACGACTTGCTCTTGGCAAATCGGATTCGATACCAGGTGGTCTTGTTCCCAGACTTGGTTGCCGTTCTCACGGCCCGCATGTCCAGATAAACCTTTTTCCCCTTGGCGGCCTTAACTTTGCTCCAAGCCGTCTTGGTAATGTTCGCACGCGTATCCTTCACGTGATTATACAGCCGCACAGAAGCATATGCTTTACTGAGCGTAGCCGTTTGATTACCCGAAGTCCCATAATACTTGGCTTTGGAATAAACCTTTGGCTTAGGCTTAGGGGCCGGTGTCGCCACATCGGGCGCGGACCCATCGAGTAAACTATCTAATTTATAGGTTTTAATAATACTGATCAGTGTGCTGCCATAAGTCGGTGCCGTCGCATAAACACCTGTCAGCGCATTGGCGGCACTGACGTAGGTCTTGGCATTTTCCCGCCAGGTGCCACTATAGATCTTAGGATTATAACTGGTGCCTCCGCGAAGCAGCGTCGCATTATCCGTCATCGACGCCTTGGCATTAGGATATTTTCTAAAGTTAGCGTTCGTGTGATAGAGCTGACCGTTAGCATCGTACTCCGTCGTCGCCATTGAGACCGATTGACCCTTATAACTGCCCTTAACGCCAAAGTAATTGTTGGCCTGGGTCGTCAGGAGACTCGTTCCCCAAGCACTCTCTAACGCTGCCTGAGACATCATCACGGATGGATACAGTTTATACTGATTTGCAACCGACGTAACAGGACTCTTCAAATCACTGATAAATCCCTGGGGATTCGTCGTTGCCGCATGGGCAGTCCCACTGACGCTACCCAACGCACTCCCCAATAGGAGCGCGGCTAGTAGCCATCGTTTACTTCGCATCATTCTCGGTTTCCCCCTTAAAATCGCTTTCACGTCAAGAATAACATAACTTGACTCTTTACTGGAAGTAAAAATGGGGATAACTCGCTCTAATTCAAGGTTCGTTAGGCTAGTTGACTAGCAGCAGCCTCATCGAGAATGACTTGCACATTTTGGTGGGTCTGGAGGTAACTGGCCGGAACATCGGGGGTCACGGGACCTTGAATCATCGCCGCAACGGCACCCGCCTTAGCTACTCCGTAAGCCACAATCAGGATCTCCTTGGCCTGCAGAATCGACCCAATTCCCATGGAGTAAGCGTAGCGTGGGACGTCGTTAACGTTGTCAAAAAATCGTGCATTAGCTTCGATAGTTGACGCTGTCAAGGCAACCTTGTGGGTAGTGGAGGCTGGATCGGTTCCCGGTTCGTTAAAGCCGATGTGTCCATTTTGTCCCAGACCTAATAATTGTAAGTCCACAGGATGTTGTGCAATCACGGCATCATAACGCCTAGTCTCAGCCGCGGCATCCGTATTCGTGCCATCTGGAACAAATGATTGTGCAAATGGCTTGTGACTGAATAAATGTTGTTGCATAAAGTAGTGGTAACTCTCTGGATGGTCGGCCCCTAAACCCACGTATTCGTCCAAATTCACCGACGTCAGGTGGCTAAAGTCTAAGTCACTGGCCACCAATTCATCATAAATCGTGACTGGGGTGCTCCCGGTCGCCAATCCCAGAACCTTGGCCCCTTGTTGTAAAGCCTGTTGAAAAATCTGGAACCCCGCCCGGCCACCTGCAGCCTGGTCTTTCACGATTTGTACGTTCATGTTTTTAATTGTAAGTTGTGTCATCACCCGAAATCTCCCTCTCTAATGGTATAGTCCAATAATAAAAGATCTAGACCAATCTTGCAAGTCTTTTGCTCAGAAAAAATCCTCGCAGGCCAACAAAAAAGGACGGCCACTGCCCAAGCAGTGATCGCCCTATTTCCGACGAATACCTCGCCGGTTAGCACTTAATTCATTCTGTTGTTTCCGGAATTTTTCGAACGTTGCGTCGCGTTGTTTTTGGTTCTTGTGAGAATCTACCCGTTTCGTATATTTCATCGTTTTCACCTCGCATTTTCATAACTTTTCGTAAGTGTACTATACAACGAAAACCTTCATTTCGCAAGTTAGACGCGCTACGTCACTCCCCGTGAGACACCACAAAAAAAGCGTTCGGAAAATTCCCGAACGCTTTCAAAAGTCATTTCAATTATTCAACCGTGACACTCTTGGCTAAGTTCCGTGGCTTGTCAACATCCAGACCCTTGTTCAGGCTAGTGTAGTAAGCCAACAATTGGGCTGGAACCACGCTCAGCAGTGGCATCAACATCTCGTCAACGTCCGGCAAGATCAGGTTGTCACCTTCGATAGCCAAGCTTTCGCGGACAATCGTTAAGGTCTTGGCTCCTCGCGCCATGGTTTCTTGCAAGTTACTCCGCGTCAATCCGGCGGTCTTAGCCTGCGTAATGAAACCAATCACCGGCGTGCCCTTTTCGATCAAGGCAATTGTCCCGTGCTTGAGTTCTCCGGAAGCAAATCCTTCGGCCTGAACATAGGAGATTTCCTTTAACTTCAACGCAGCTTCCAAAGAAACGGCATGGTCAATCCCGCGGCCAATGTAGAAAGCCTTGTCAGACTTCATCAGGTAGTCGTTGGACAACTGTTCCAACGTGCCCTTTTCGTCGACAATTGCTTGCATCCCCGTGGCAACTAACCCGAGTTGTTGGCGAATGTTGAAGTTCTGCGCCACGATTTGGCCAGTTGCTTCACCCAACGCCTTGGCCAAGATAGCTTCCAGCGCAATCTGGGCAGTGTAAGCCTTGGTCGAAGCCACGGCAATTTCTGGACCGGCATGGAGTAACAACGTGTAGGTTGCCTCACGGGACAACGTTGAGTTCTGCACGTTGGTAATCGTCAAGCTTGGGTAGCCAGCATCGTTAACGTTGACCAACACTTCACGACTGTCGGCCGTTTCACCGGACTGTGTCAAGAAGATGAAGAAAGGCTTCTTCGATAGCATTGGTTGTTCGTAAGCAAATTCAGACGATACGTGAACTTCCGTTGGGATGTGGGCTAGGTTTTCAAATAACCGCTTCCCAACTAACCCCGCATGATAACTAGTTCCGGCACCCACGATGTACAGGCGATCGGCAGCTTCCATGGCTGCAATCAGCTTGTCATCGATCTGAGGTTCGCCGTGTTCTGACAAGTAAGTTTGGGCCAACTTGCGCATCACATTAGGTTGTTCGTCGACTTCCTTCAACATATAGAATGGGTAGGTTCCCTTGTCCGTTTCGTCGGCATTCATGTCAACGTGGAATGGCTGACGTTCAACGGCATTGCCGTCAGCGTCTTGAATGGCAACCTTGTCAGGCGTGATGGTCACGACTTCACCATCCATCAATTCCAAGAAATCATGGGTTTCCTTGAGCATAGCCAAGGCGTCGGAACAAACGACGTTGAAACCATCACCGACCCCAATCAATAAGGGACTCTTGTTTTTCGCAACAAATAACGTGTCGGGTTGTTCGCGATCCATCATCAAAAAGGCGTATGAAGATCCCTTTAACAAGCTCAAGGTTTTCAAGAAGGCCGCCTTGGCATCCAGATCATCTTCAACGGCAAATTTGTCGATCAATTGAACCACAACTTCGGTATCGGTCTGGCTTCTGAACGGCACGTCACTCAAATACTTTGCCTTCAATTCTTGGAAGTTGTCGATAACGCCGTTGTGAACCAGGTAGAACCGGTCATCATTGGAGAAATGTGGGTGCGCATTAGCCACACTGACCACCCCATGGGTTGCCCAGCGCGTATGGCCGATCCCAGTTGACCCGTGAACGTCAGGTGTCACCTTAGACCGTAATTCTGAGATTCGGCCCTTGGTCTTGACTAAGTAATCCTGACCCTTTTGGTCGTTGACATAGATACCAGCTGAATCGTACCCCCGGTATTCCAACTTCTCCAGGCCGTTCAACAGAATCTTAACGGCATTGTCATTTCCAGTAACCCCAACAATTCCACACATAACTAGTCTTCCTTTTCTCGACGCCGCCCCCGTTAGTCGGGAGGGTCGGTTGATTTTTTAGAAATGTATCAGCTTTCTTATAAATTGGTATAGACTGAAACGCCTTTCATAACGTTTCCGGATGACTATACTTTACAGCCTTCCTTAGGGGTTGTCAACTATAAAAACCGTAACTGGTCTATCGTCTTCTGGCGACCCCGTTTTCATGAAAATAATCATTTCTCACGAGCAACTGTGGGCATTTCCATGGGAACCCCAATTGGTCGGCAATCCCAGCAAAAAAGCGCTCCGAGTCAACCTCGAGCGCCTACTAGTTCTCACTTAAATTACTTAATGCCCACTTCGGCACGAACCACATCCGCAATCCGATCGACATAGCCGGCAACAATTTCTTCCGTTGGAGCTTCTGCCATAACCCGAAGTAAGGGTTCGGTCCCGGAAGGCCGCACGAGTACCCGACCGTCACCGTTCATTTCCTTTTCAACGGTGGCAATCATCGCCTGTACTTGGGGATTGTTCAGGGCAGCTTGCTTGTCAGCAACCTTCACGTTAACCAACTTTTGTGGATAGGTTTGCACGTCGGCTGCTAATTCAGAAAGCTTCTTCCCTGTGACCTTCAAGATGTGAAGCAGTTGAAGGCTCGTCAAGAGACCATCACCAGTCGTGTTAAAGTCCAAGAAGACAATGTGTCCAGACTGTTCGCCACCCAAGTTGTAGCCGGACTTTCGCATTTCTTCAACGACGTAACGGTCCCCAACCTTGGTCTTGACCGATTTCAAATCATGGGCTTCCATGGCCTTGTACATCCCCAGGTTACTCATAACCGTTGTCACGATCGTATCCTTTTTCAGGCGACCATGTTCGGCCAGGTACTTCCCACAAATGTACATGATCTTGTCACCGTCGACCAACTTACCAGTCTCATCGACCGCGATACACCGGTCACCGTCACCATCGAAAGCCAACCCAATCTCGGCACCTTGGTCAACCACGAACTTTTGTAATTGTTCGGGATGCGTTGACCCAACGTGGTCGTTGATGTTCAGCCCATTAGGCGTCGTCGCAATCGTATCAAAGTCAACGTTCAGATCTGCATAGAGCCGTGAAACTAGGCCACTCGTGGACCCGTTCGCGGAATCGACCGCAATATGTAAGCCATCGAGATCGTCTGCAATCGTCTGTTCGAGGAATTGAATGTACTTTTGACTACCTTCAGAATAGTCCTCAACGGTCCCTAACCCATCAGTCGTTGGCCGTGGCAAGTGGTCATCAGGCGCATCTAACAGGGCTTCAATCTCTTCTTCCATTTCATCGGAAAGCTTGTAACCGTCGTTACCAAAGTACTTGATCCCGTTGTATTCAGCGGGATTGTGGGAGGCCGTAATCATGACCCCGGCGGCAGCTCCCTGAGTCCGTACCAAGTAAGCAACGGCTGGGGTCGTAATCACACCCAACCGAAGAACTTCAATGCCGACCGACAGAAGCCCAGCAACCAAGGCATTTTCCAACAATTGACCGGAGATCCGCGTGTCACGCGCCACTAAGACCTGGGGATGTGCATTTTCACTATCAGCGTGTTGCGTTAAAACATAGCCGCCAAATCGGCCAACTTTAAAAGCTAATTCGGGCGTTAATTCTTGATTAGCAACGCCCCGAACACCATCAGTACCAAAATACTTCATCGTCAAACTCCTCATTTCTAAAACAATTTTCGTTAACTTGCGCTGGCCTTAACCGTCACTTTAATTGTGGTGGGGTCAAAGGCCTCGACATCATTATCATTGGTATCCAGGGTCACCGTTTTGGTGGCCTGGTTCTTCACATCGCTAACATCAACATCCACGGCGACACTGGAAAGAGCCTTCAACTGTGCGGCACTCCCATAGGCAGTCACCTTGGAAACGTTGCTGCTTAGTTTATACGTCGTTCCGGACGAGCCATTCTTGGCATTCAGGTCAACACTGACCTGCTTACTTTCCCCATCGGACGTGATTGGGAGGTTAACCGTGGTCGTCGACGGTGTCAGGATGACGTTCACTGTCTTCCCATTCTTATCCAGGGCTTCGATGACCGCCTGACTGTTGACCGTCTTCTTCACGTTCTGAGCCAAGGTTAACTGTGCGACCATCTTGGTAATCCGCGAGATCTCATTGGCAGCACCGGTAGCCTTGACACTCGTAACATCGGATGTTGCCTTACCCGCAGAGTATCCGGGAGCAATGTTTTGATTGTTGTATTGGACCTTCACTGGGAAGGATACGGTCCGCCGTGGCTCAATATCCACCGTAATCTTAGCGGGAGAGATTGTAGACGAGATCTCGTGGTTAAGTCCTTCTTGATGGAGGGTCACCTTGTGTTTTCCCACACCTAGATCACTCAGCGCGGCGTAGACTTTAAAATTTTGCGTATTTGCCGTGGTTGTGACTAGGGCTAACGGCCCCTGCAGTTTGACCTTAACCTTCTGCGGATAACCGGTCACAAAGTATTTATTACTATTCACATTGAGTTGTAATGGAACGGACACGGTCACCGTCTTGGTCGCCGTGAGTGATGTCGCGCCTGTTGAGCTACTTGACTGTGAACTCGTCGCTGACTTCGTGCTATTCACATAGAAGAACAGGAGGATTGCCAAGATAAGCGCCAGAATACGGTAAAGCCAGGTCGTATAACGTTGATTTTTCATTTACGGCGGCCTCCTCTAAAGCGTTGGTCAAACCAATCAAGAATCTTGACCAGCACGTTGTTCGTATCCGGCGTTTCTTCATTCACCAGTTCGTTACGGAGAAACTTCAGGTAATCGGCCTGCGTCAATCCCCGAATCAGTTCATTGTTCTTGGTGATTGAGACATCCCCAGTTTCTTCGGAAATGACGATTGTTAGGGCATCAGTCACTTCGGAGATGCCGACGGCTGCCCGGTGTCGTGTCCCCAGTTCTTTGGGAATCAGATTACTTTCTGACAGTGGGAGGTACGCCGCCGCCACGGCAATCCGATTATTCCGAATAATGACCGCGCCATCATGCAGCGGTGTATTGGGAATAAAGATGTTGATGAGGAGTTCACCAGTTAGTTCGGCATCCAGGTCAATTCCCGTTTCAATGTAATCTTCCAGACCAGTGTCGCGCTGAATCGTCATCAAGGCCCCAATTCGCCGTTTGGACATGTATTGAATCGCCTTGTCCAAGCCCTCAATCATGTGGTTGGCCGCCTCATTCTCATGGCGAATCCGCACGAAGAGTGACCCCCGACCCAGGTGCTCGAGTCCCCGCCGAATTTCCGGCTGGAAGATAATGATGATCGCGATAACCCCCCAGTTGATGACTTGATCCACCAACCAGGACACCGTGTTCAATCCAATATAGGCACTCACGAACTTCACCAGTAGGATCAAAATAACTCCCCGGAAAAGCTGGATAGCCTTCGTTCCCCGGAGCATCACGATTAATTCATAAATGACAAACCAGACCACTAAGATGTCTAGTAAATTGACTAAATTCCCCAACGTAAGGAGATTGCCCCAATCCAGGTTCATGACTTTCCCTCCAAATCGAATTCAGATTTTATTATAGCACGGCCCCGCCAACATTGCGCCCCGATTACCGATATCCGGCCAATTCCAGTTTGTCATGTCACAAAACTTACAGAATTATTAAAGTCCCCGCTAGCGGCTACCTTCATGCGTTCATTCTGGTAAACTAGAAGTCATATTCTGTCCGTTTTGGATAAATGGGCGGTAAAATAAAGGTGAGTTCTGTCCTTCACTTTTTAATAAGATAAAGACAAATGGACCACATCATTTTAACTTGAAAGGAGGGCTTGCGATGAATCGGCGAGCACGTTGGGAAATCCGAATATTCTTTGCCGCTTGGTTGGTCTTTCTCTACTTCCGGGCCAAGGATCCCTTCTCGTTTCTGGTGCTCAACACCTTCCTGGGCTATCTCCCCATCGAGATCAGTTTTCATCTGGGAAAGGTAACGCCTCGTAGCGGTTGGCTCTTCTGGCCGATTGTGGTGTTGTGGCTACTCTTCTATCCCAATGCCCCCTACCTACTGACCGACCTCTTCCATTTATCACTCCTCCAGCCATATGCACTGAGCGGGCTTCTAAGGGCCACACCGCATCTCTGGATCTACTTTACCTATATGATGGTCAGCGCCGTTAGCTGTTCATTTCTGGGCTTCTGGAGCCTTAATTACGTTAGTCAGACGATCAGCACCCGAGTTGCTAAGGGAAATCGTTGGATTCGGCTCACCATTGTGGTGCTACTGACCTTCCTATCTTCGGTTGGGCTGTACATTGGCCGCTTTCTTCGGATTCACACCGTCTACCTCTTCATCAATCCGGAACAGTTCATCAATCCGATTCTCTCGATGTGGACGCCAAACATGTGGATCTTTGTGATTCTGATGACCTTCCTGCAGTTATTCAGCTACTGGATTCTCTACCTCATCATGAGTAACTCGGCCATGCCTTCTAGTTCTAATTAAAGCTTGTGTTGAAGGGCCCTAACGGCTTTGTCGTTGGGACCCTTTTAAAATCTCATAATGTGATAGTTTGGCCGCCTGCGGCTGCCAGGGATTACGCCTGCTGTGGGGGCGCTTCAGCCTGAGAATCGGGCTTCTCGCTCGATTTGAAGCCGCGAAGAACGCGCGTCTTTAAAGTCGCCCGTGATGTAAGGCCGAGAAAGCCACTCGGTCTAACATCACCACCACGGCCGGCTCCATCCCTGGCCCCCTCCGGCTAGGATCAATGGACTCTGCGACAATGATTAATTATTTCTGCTCTGATCCTATCATCACTTCAGTCCCACCACTTAAGATTGGCCAAATTATCTGAATACTAAAACAGTAGATACCGTATAGCTTATGCTAAACGATACCTACTGTTTTTCACTATCTCTTAATTTTTAGTTTGTTGCCATTCATGCAACCATAACAGGAAGCCTTTCGCATTAGCCGTGAGGTCGATTGAGCTGGGATCAGGTGAAAACCAAGCTTGTAGACTCGTGACTTTCGAGGCTTCAAGTTACGTTCGTTCCGTTCCAGCTCACCTCGACCGACCAGTAAGGCGAAAACCGCCATACTGTCAGCAACACTTACGCAAGTTTCAATTAGCGTTGGCTACTCGCCTTCCTCGTTACTGAGCGACATCACCAACACATTTTCAGCGTAGTTGACGTACTGACGGAGGTGGGTGGCCTTGGTCCAGCTGATGTTACCAGCTTCCAACAGCGTTTGAATTCCATTTCTCTCGGCCCCTAAGGCTCGCACCCTGAGCTTGTTGAGTTGATGTTGATAATCATCCTCATGGCTCGGCCCTGTGGCGGCCTTGGCACGTTCAATTCGGTTACGGTAGTGGACAATCAGGTGATAAACCGCCTGGTTGTCGAACTGAGTCTCATCAACGTCAGTCCGCGCCAGATACTGTGACAGGGCCTTAATGGCATTCTTCGCCGTCTCACGTTCAATAAGGTTGTTCTCAGCATGCAAGCGGTCGGTATCTTCCGAATGCAACCAGTAACGCGTATTCCGCCACATGTGCCGGAAGAAGAGTACCCAGTAATGCATGACTCCCGGCATGGTGTGCCCAGAGACCTGCGTCAGCCGTGATTCTAACTTTTCAATTCGCCGCAAAGCCCCAACGTAACTGGTCTGGGTGATCTTCTCACCCTCCAGTAGCGATTCCAAAGACTCACGTTCACCGGAAATCGCGACCTCACGCAATTTAATTTCATCGTCTAAGACTTTCTGCATTGCCGTATCGGCACGATAACTCATTTCTAAACGTCGAATGATGAACTGGTAGTCTAAGATTAAATCGTAGGCTGCCCGTTGGTTGTTGGGCCGTCTGAGTTCTTCAATCTTCGAGATCGCCAGTCGCATGATATAGGCTCGCGCTTCCTCTTCACTGACTTGTCGGACGGGTTCCTCGGGAAACTCTTCCTCCACTTCGTCGTCTAAATCAATCTCATTGGCAATCTCATCACTGACACTCGCCCGGGTCTGTAAGGGTTGTTTATCAGTTGAGATTAGCGGCAACATGATCGTTGCGGCAACCAAGCTAATGATAATTACGCCGGAAGCTACGAAGAGCATCAGCGCCCGGGTGGGAAAACTCGCCCCACTCGCAATCGTTGCGGGTACCGACAAGACCCCGGCCATCGTTACAGCCCCCCGGACACCAGACAAACCGGATAGAACAGCCATCCGAAAGCTGGGTTTTTCTTGCGAACGACTCTTCGTCAGTCGTTGGAAGAGAATGTAGCCGTATGTCCAGAACGTCCGGATGGCCACCAGGATGACCCAAGCCATGAAGGCAAAGAAGATGGCCTGACCCGTGTTAAATTGACCACCCTTGATCACTTGCGACGTCGCGACTGGTAACTCAATTCCTAAGATCACAAACACAATCCCGTTTAAGGAGTAGATGATGATGTCCCACACCTTTTCCGTCACAAGCTTGAGCTCCGGCGTGTCCTCCACGATCCGGTTCTCTCTGGCGTGATACAGAACCCCGGCCGTCACGACCGCGATAACGCCAGAAGCATGGGTAATCTCTTCGGTGACCAGATAAATCACGAACGGTGTGGCAATCTGAAGCACAGTGTTAAAGATGACGTCGTCAATCCCCTGGCGGCGAAGAATATCCATCAGGAGTTGAATTGCCGTCATAAAAATCAATCCGGAAATGAACCCGACAATACTGATATAGATAAAGTCACCAGTTGCCGTTCCCATTGAAAAGGCACCGGTAACCGTGGCCGCTACCGCGTACTTAAACGCAATCAGCCCACTGGCATCATTGATCAGGCTTTCGCCACTGACCAGATGCATCAGACTGGCTGGGAGTTTAACCTGCTTGGCAATCGACTGAACCGCCACCGGATCGGTAGGCGAAAGGATTGCAGCCAGGGCAAACGCCACGGTCAGCGGCATTTTAGGAATCAGCGCGTAGATCAAGTAACCACCCAGTAAGGTGGTCAAGAAGACCAGCCAGATGGCATTGGCAAAGATCGGCCCCCGAAGTCGCCAGAGTTCTCGGCGAGGAAAACGCCGCCCATCGTTATACAGCAACGGCGCGATAAACAGGAGTAAGAACCAATCGGTCTCCAATGGCACTTCAAATTTCCACACTAGGGCCACGACTAGCCCCAGGACAATTTGAATCAGACTGACTGGAATAAACGTGAGGTAGTGACTGATAATATTGGACAAAAGAACCAAAACGATTAACAGAATCACTGCTTCAATTATAGGCACATAGGGTTCCCCCTTCTTTATTTGGCGGTAGGTTTTTCTCCAATAATGCGAACTTCGGTTTCGAGTTGAACATTATCTTCCTTCAAAATAACTTCCTGAATATGATGAATCAATTCCAGGTAATCCGTGGCTGTGGCGTGGTCGATGTTCACAATGAACCCCGCGTGCTTCGTTGAAACCTGTGCGCCACCCCACTTCAAGCCTTGTAGCCCGGCTTCTTGAATCAATTGCCCGGTGTAGTGCCCCTTGGGCCGCTTAAAGACACTCCCACAGGATGGCAGATCCAGCGGTTGCTTGGCCGCTCGTCTGGCATTCAGGTCATCCATTTTAGCTTGAATGGCCTCGCCATCCCCCGGGGTCAACGCAAAGGTCGCCGTTAACACGATATCATGGTAGTCCTGAACCGAACTGTGGCGATAACCAAAGTCGAGCTCTTGCTGATTCAGCGTCCGGATTTCACCTTCGGGGCTGAGCACCTCGGCGGAAACCGCGACTTCGCTGATTTCACCGCCATAGGCGCCGGCGTTCATGAAAATTGCCCCACCGACACTCCCGGGAATTCCCGCAGCAAATTCAAAACCAGTCAGGCTATGGGCCCGCGCTACCTTCGTTGCCTCAATCAAGGCCGCGCCAGATTCCGCGGTCACGGTCTGACCATCCGTGGTAATGTGATTCATTTTCGTTAAGATCATCACGAGGCCGCGAATACCGCCATCACGGACGATGAGATTGCTGGCATTACCGACAACCGTTACCGGTAATTTCTCCTGATTGGCGTAGGCTAATAAGGACTTCGTTTCCTGAATATTGGTCGGGAAAGCCAAGTAGTCTGCTGGCCCGCCCGTCTTAGTGTGGGTATAGTGAGCCAAGGGCTCGTTCCGCAGAATGGTAACTGCTGGAAATACCGTTACGATGTCTTCCATCATGATTATTCCCTTCGTTTCACAAAATTTATGTGCTCTCACGACATTAGTCATGAAAACAACAGTCATAAGATTATTTTAGCATGAAATGGACGTAAACGACACGGGGACGCGCCATTCACAGTCAAAACTTATTTTTCTGGTATACTAGAATTAGTCTTTTGGAGGTGCCGTCATGAAATTTATTTCTTGGAACGTCAATGGTCTCCGGGCCATCGTCAAAAAAGGATTTGTTGAGACATTTAACGAACTAGATGCCGATTTCTTTGGTATCCAGGAAACCAAGCTTCAAGCCGGTCAGATCGACCTTGACCTTCCCGGCTATTACCAATATTGGAGCTACGCCGAACGGAAGGGTTACTCCGGAACCGCGCTCTTTACCAAACACAAGCCTCTCAACGTGATCTATGGGATCAACGCCCCCGACTTCGATCACGAGGGTCGAACCATCACACTGGAATACCCAGACTTCTACGTTCTGACCTGTTACACACCGAATTCTGGAAGTGGCCTCAAGCGCCTTGACTTCCGCATGGGTTGGGAACAGGCTTTCCTGGCCTTTATTCAGAGTCTGGATGCCAAGAAGCCGATTATCTTCTGTGGTGACCTGAACGTCGCCCACACTGAAATTGACCTCAAAAATCCTAAGTCAAATCATCATAATGCCGGCTTTACCGACGACGAACGGGAAAAGATGACAGCCCTCCTCGGGGCGGGCTACACCGATACTTTCCGCTACTTCAATCCGGAAGCTACCGGCCGTTACTCTTGGTGGAGTTACCGTTTCCACGCTCGCGACAACAACGCTGGCTGGCGGATCGACTACTTTATTACCAGCGATCGCTTGCAGAATCAGCTGAAAGACGCTAAAATACTAGACCAAGTCATGGGTTCCGACCATTGTCCGGTGGAACTCAATGTGGCCGATCTAACCGTCTAGGAAAGGAAGATGTCCTCTTGAACTTTGTCGCAATGGATTTCGAAACCGCCAGTGGTAAACGCTACAGTGCCTGTTCACTAGCCCTAACCATCGTCCGTGATAGCCAGGTTGTCGATGAATTTTATACCCTGATTAAGCCCGACACGGATTTCTTCTGGCGCAACGTCCAAATTCATGGGATTCATGAACGCGACGTGGCGAATGCGCCGGCATTTCCAGAAGTTTGGGAACACATCTCGCCGCTGTTTCAGCGCGATCGTTTAGTCATCGCGCACAACGCGCCGTTCGACAACGGAGTGTTGCGGAGCACGTTGGAACATTACAATTTGCCCACGGCACGGTATCTGACACTCGACACGGTGAAGACAAGTCGTAAATTCTTCCCCGAGTTTCCTAATCATAAATTAAACACGGTTTGTGACGAACTGGATATCGACCTGCATCACCATCACAACGCCCTCGACGACAGTCTAGCCTGTGCAAACATCCTGTTGTATGAAGCCAACCACTTCGGCACACAACCTTTGAAGAAATTTGTGACTGTGAATGCTTAGTTGGCCGCCTGCGGCTCTAACTTAATCATCGCTAACAACGAAATCGGTAAGTCTTACTCAGCATATGCTAAGTAGGACTTACCGATTTTTTATTTTCTAAGTTCTAAAGATGTTGCCAACCGTGATTGACAACATGTCCTTCCGTTATTCAGCTTTATTCTTCGAAGTCATTCCTAAGCGATACACCATCTCAATGGCTTCAACACATTCGCCATCATCATCGGTGACCGTCGTGGGCGGTGTCGCCGTCTTAGCAAAGCCCATTTTTTCGTAGAGCTTCATCGCGGGTACGTTGCGGGTCTGGACAATGAGACCAATGGCTTGTAAGGCACTGGCGGTTTCTGCCCAATACAGGGCCTCGTCAACCAGGGCCGTCCCGATCCCCAGATGCCAATAGGCTTTCTCAACGGCAATCCCTAGTTCGCCAACATTCCCCTGTGGCGTGGGTGAAACAGACAGCACACCCAAGAGCTGGTCACCCAGACTGGCCACTAACAACAGGTGCCGTGGGCTGTCCTTGATCTGTTCCAGCTGGTCTGCTTCCTGCGCGGCACTGATGGGATCGTCAGCATCGGCCAGGCTAAACGTGTCGCTTTCCTGTTGTAGCCGGCCCAATAGTCCTAACAGGTTGGGGGCATCCGCGGCATTGGGCATGCGAATCAAAACATCCTCACTCATGGTTAGCACCTGCCAACTGTTCGACCAGCTGGGTAAAGTGTTCTCCCCGTGGATCGAAACGCAGCGTCCGTTGATTTTCACCAGCGTCATCGTCGCGCTTGAAGATAATCCGCAGATAGTTTTCTGGCAATTCATCAGCGATGAATTTGGACCATTCCACCACGTTGACCCCATCACCATTGAAGTATTCGTCAAGGCCCAATTCATCCCCACTGCCATCTTCCAGACGATAAACATCCATATGGTAGAGTGGAATTCGACCCCCTTGGTACTCGCGAATAATGGTAAATGTGGGGCTCTTCACGTTACGCGTAATGCCCAGACCAGCAGCTAATCCTTTGGTAAATGTCGTTTTACCAGCACCGAGATCGCCATCCAATAAAATCACGTCCCGCGGCCGAAGTTCTGGTGCTAGCTGTTTCCCCAGCGCCATCGTGGCTTCGGGACTCTTGACCGTGACAGTAAACATTGTTCGTTCCCCTTTATCTAAAAAATCTCGTCGCTATAAATAATACCCGGACTGCTAATAAATAGCAATCCGGGCACTCTTAGTTTGATTTAAGTTTTAAATTTTTATGCCAAAGACTGAGCAGCGGTGATAATGGCCACCTTGTAGACATCTTCTTCGTTACACCCGCGTGAAAGGTCGGAGACTGGCTTGTTCAAACCTTGCAGGATTGGTCCAATGGCTTCGAAGCCCCCGAAACGCTGGGCAATCTTGTAACCAATGTTCCCAGATTGTAATTCAGGAAAGACAAAGACGTTCGCATGACCGGCTACCTTGGAGTCTGGTGCTTTCTGCGCGGCCACACTGGCAACAAAGGCAGCGTCAAACTGCAACTCACCGTCAACGGCTAAGTCGGGAGCGGCTTCATGTGCCAACTGGGTAGCTTCCTGAACTTTGGTAACCATGTCTCCCTTAGCGGAACCTTTAGTTGAGAAGCTCAGCAAAGCAACCTTAGGGTCAATATCGAAGACCTTGGCAGTGTGGGCACTTTCGACAGCCACCTCAGCCATCCCGGCAGCATCTAATTCGATGTTAATGGCACAGTCGGCAAAGACGTAACGCGCGTCACCCTTCTGCATGATGAAGGCCCCACTGATACGACGAACACCGGGCTTGGTTTTAATGATCTGTAAGGCTGGCCGAACGGTATCCCCGGTTGGATGAACCGCACCAGAAACCATCCCATCAGCTTGGCCCATGTAAACCATCATGGTCCCAATGTAATTGGGATCAGTCAGCATCTTTTCCGCTTGTTCCACGGTGTTCTTGCCCTTACGGCGTTCGACTAAGGCATCCAGCATGGCCTCGTGATCAGCTGTCGACATGTCGGCGGGATCAAGAATCGTCAGCGGCGTCAAATCAATCGCGTGATTCGTAGCCGTCGCCTGAATATCAAGCTTGTCTCCAAGTACAACCGCCGTAATTAAACCATCCGCTGCGAGGCGGCTAGCGGCTCCGAGAACTCGGACATCGGCACCCTCAGGAAAAACAATCGTTTTATTTTGACCATTGATCTTTTGCTTAAGACTATCAAAAATTTCCATAGTTGAAGACCTCCATAAAATAATCCCACAATTCAGTTCTGTTGCGACGTCTGGTTGGTTGTCCCTTTCGGGTCCTCAACCGTTACCTCTGCGGGTAATTGCCAATCGATGGGTGCCTCCCCCAAGGACTGTAAAGCGATGTTGGTTTTTGAAAACGGTTTGGACCCAAAGAACCCCCGATTAGCCGACAGCGGACTCGGATGCGGCGATTGCAAGACGATGTTGGTCTTGGTATCAATCAACTTAATCTTGGATCGCGCCGCATTGCCCCATAAGATAAAGACTACGGGTTCCTTACGCGCTGACAACTTGGCAATCGCCACATCCGTCAGACGCTCCCAACCATGGCCCTTATGCGAAAAGGCTTGCCCATAGCGGACAGTTAGGACGGAATTCAACAAGAGAACCCCTTGCTTCGCCCATTTCTCCAGATAGCCGTGGTTAACCGGAGCAATTCCCAGATCGCTCTGAAGTTCTTTATAAATATTCTTAAGCGACGGTGGAATCGGCGTTCCAGGTAAAACCGAGAAGCTACAGCCATGAGCCTGGCCAGGATTATGATAGGGATCTTGTCCTAGGATAACAACCTTGACCTGACTAAATGGCGTCCACTCAAACGCTGTGAAGATATGATACATGTCTGGATAAATCTCATGGTGTTGGTATTCCTCGACTAAAAACTGGCGTAATTGTTGATAATACGCCTGCTCAAACTCGGGTTCCAACACCGGCCACCAATCATTGTGAATAAACGGTTTCATTCCCAACACCTCAAGGTTTATTTTAGCATAAGACCCTCACAAATGATATTGTCCAACCAGAACCACAAAACATGGTAGAATAGGTCTAGGAAATCTGGAGAAAGGAGGGGTCTCTTTGCGAACGCTCTATTTAAATGAGGCCGCACTGTCGGCTAAGGCTACGTCTGTCATTCGCGACGACCGGAATCAGTCCTGTTACCTGTTAGTCGGCAAGTGGGGACTACGCGCCGACGTCCTCTCCGTTTATACCATCGCGGGGGCCCTCGAGGCCGAAGTTAAACAAGAATCACTTGGCCTACTACCCAAGTTTCGCTTGATCTACCATCGCCAAACCGTGGGCCGGGTCAGCAAAACCTTCGGCGTCATCCGCGAAGTTCTCTTCGTTCGCGGCCTCAACTGGGTCATCATGGGGAATCTCAATAGCGGCCATTTCCGCATCTTTCACGGCCGGGACCGCATCGCGACCATTACCACCGTATCCGGTTCCGGTGGGGAAACTGTCGAACTGGTCGTGGATCAAGCGGATAACGAACCGCTCATCATCTGCCTGGCAGCTATTCTCGATCGCTGGGCCAAGCATCAGCAGGGAGCCCTCCTCCCTAAGAAGGCTTGGGGACCCAAGCGCCTGCAGTCAGGCATTGTCCCCTTCACGTTGCGTAAAAAATAACCTACCCCGAAAGTACGACAAAAGACGGTCAGTCAATGAGCATTAACGTCGATAGACGGCTAATCCTGGTCTTGGATTGTTTGTCTATCGGGGTTAAGCGAAGTTGACTGCCCTTTGTCACACGTTTCGACTATTGATATTCGGAACGCAAACCGGACCTGAGACCTTTGTCCCAGGTCCTTTTTGTTTACCCAAATTTTGGCAAATAAAAAGGTCAACACGCTGAACGCATTGACCTCAGAGTTTATTTCGCTATAACTAATTTCTTGTTAGCCGTGACGTACTTGCCATTCGTTAATTGGTAACGCGTCGTCAAGTGGTAAGACACAATCTTCTTCACGTTCAAGGTTTGGCCCTTCTTGTAGTGCTTTACCTTGTGGGTCTTCAAAGCCTTGTTCTTGTAACTGTTGACCCCTTTAGGATTGATCACTTGAATCTTCTTGTGCTTAACAGCGTAGTAAACCGGTGCCACGTAAGCGTGCTTCGTGGTGATGTAACCCGTCTTACCATCCGTCTTGGATTCATGGTTAACGTCTTTGACCTTGTAACGCTTGTAACCCTGCTTGGACTTAGCGTAGCCGGTAACTACAAACATTGGCCGGTTCGTCCGCTTCTGCTTGCTGTAAGTTACCTTGCGGGCCTTCTTGGAGAAGTTCTTGCTACTGTAAAGACTAATCTTCTTGGTCGCATAAACCACACTGGTCAACGGTGCAATCGTGTCGGCGTCCCCACCCGAAACTAAGTCTGGTGCATAGTGGAATGTCACGGATTGCTGGTTAGTCGTAAAAGTTCCCTTAGCTTGTCCATCGGTTGAAGCCAACTTATAACCAGAGAAGCCTAATTCTTCAGCTTGGTAACTTGCGCCTAACTTACCAGTTAAGGTCACATCGTCTGCAAGTTTCTTCCCGTCGTTATCAACATAGTGGACCGTGACTGGCTGGGCACTTTCGGTTGGTACCACTGGTGTTGCGGGATCAACATCCGGCGTCGTGGGTTCGATAACCGGTGTTACGGGTTCCCAAACGTAAGTTTCCATGCCAGTAATCTGGTTGATTCGGTCACTAAAGACATCAGCCCCACTATCAAAGGTTTGCCCTAAAGGATTACCAACAGTCCCCTTGCCTACAGCCCGCCACTTACCGGTATACTCATCAGTTGCTTTAACATTTGGGAGATTTCCAGTGGTTTGTGTGCTAGCACTAAAATCCATTGAAAATTGCTTGAGAGCACTCGCCTGGTTAAAAATACCTGACGTATTTCCGGCAAAATCCTTCAGACCGATCTTTTCAACACCCGTGTGGGCAATCAGTGAATTCAACACAACTGACTTAGAAAAAGTCGCCTTCGCAAAGTTGACTTCTTTGAGCGCGGCATCTCGATTAAACATATACCCTGCATTGATCAAATTAGGCGTTTCAAAGTTGCTGACATCCACAGAACTCAGTATTTTATCACCAGAAAACATACTGGCAAGCGTTGTAACACGTGAGGTGTCAAATTTTGAAACATCAAGTGAGGTAACCTTTGGCAAACCGGCAAGCATATGATCCATACTAGTCACTTGAGTTGTATTCAACAGATTTAAATTATCAATCCCCGTTAAATTCGGTAAATTGTCGAATAAATTATTTGAATTGACCGGTGCTGTTACCGGACCATCAAGCACAATTCGCGTAATTTTTTTTGCAGCGATTAAAGCGGCTTCATGGGTATTAGCACCCTTACCAATAGCAACCCCATAATCATTGAGGTTCACACCATCATCAGTAACTAATACCCGTCCCATCTGAGATTCGTCCCCATAATTAGCGAAAAATCTGAGATCATCAAAAGTCCCAGCACCGAAGTGCAAGACCCCATCAGACTTCATGTAGAAGTGTGATGTTCCAAAACTCCCCTGAACTTCGTCGGCATCATCGGTATCCGTTGATGTCGTATCTGCATCCGCCGCAGCCTTCGCCGTAACTACCGGTGCAAAATTAGGTAAAACAACCGCACTAATCGGTTGTGCAACCCCCAGAGTTAATCCAAATAATAGTGCCGTTGCTTGCCATTTCATGAATACTTCCTCCTCCATAATAATTCCCTAGTAAGAATTACTTCAAATAAGTATTTCGCTAATACGTTTCGATATGTATATAATAACACCTACAATCATAAAAGGGAAGGAATTTTTTCCACACTTATTCAAAAACGGCAGTTTGTTCATGCCGGTTAGCCTGCTTATTAGTTATATAATCATCAAAATCCACTGTTTATGGCGTTTTCAAAGACGACAAAGCTTGTAATACACAGCCATTCATTCGTTTATATCATACACCAATTTTCGGTGCTATATGTCATCCTTTTTTAGGATGTCCAGCTTTTTAGATAACCTGTAACATCAAAAAATGCGTCCTCCAAATTGGTAATTAATCATTGGGAGGACGCATTTTGACGTTATTTAGTTAACACAACTACTTCTGAGCAATCACTAATTTCTTATTGGCTGTGACATACTTGCCGTTAGTCAATTGGAATCGCGTCGTTTTCTTATAGCCGACAATCTTCTTAACTCTTAGTGTCTGGCCCTTCTTATAATGACGGACCTTACCCTTTAAGGACTTTTGCTTATAAGCATTAACCCCTTTGGCATTCAGGACCTTTACTTTACTCTGCTTCTTAGCGTAATAGACCGAAGAAACATAAGCACTCTTGGCCGTGATATAGCCTGTCTTGCCAGCCGTCTTGGAGTGATGGTTGACGTCACGAACCTTGTAACGACGGTAACCCTGCTTAGACTTGGCATTTCCGGTCACCACAAACATGGGCCGGTTAGTCCGTTTCTGCTTACGGTAAGTAACCTTCTTGGTCTTCTTCGAGAAATTCTTGCTGCTATAGAGGTTGATGGTCTTCTTGGCGTAAAGCACACCCGTGATTGGGACGACCGTTGCCCCAGAACCACCAGTTGAGAGATCAGTGGCGTAGTGGAAGGTCACCGTTGTCGGCGTGCTTCCGAAAGTCCCACGCTCATCCCCTGTCACTTTGTCCAACTTATAGCCGGTAATTGCCAGCCGTTCAGCGGTATAGGTGGCCCCAAACGTTCCCGTTAAGATTTGATCGTTGGCGAGTTTCTTGCCTTGGGCGTCCACGTATTTCACAGTAACGGGTTGCCCCAGCGTGACTGGTGGATTCACCGGTGGCGTCACCGGTTCAATGACTCGCTCCGTTGGCTCCCAGACGTAAGTCTCTACGGCTGCTGGATTGTGGTCACCCTTATAGAGCGCCGCAACTTCAGCTCCCTTGGCATAACGCTCACCCAATGGATTCTGAACCGTCCCTTCACCGACAGCTTCCCAACTGTGAAGAAATTCATCGTCGTCCATGGTGTTGGGATCGTTAAGATAAGTGTTATCCTTCGTAAAAATTGTCTTGGGTCCCAGAGTCAGTTGCCAAATAGTCGATTTCCCATTAAACATCGAGCTTCCACCAAAGTCAGCTGGTGGCGCAAACGAGTCAAGCCGCAGGATTTGAATATTACTGCCACTAAACATGTAGGCCGCATTCTTAAGACTGGCGAAAGTGAGTTTGGACATATCCAATTCCTGCAAAGCAGCATCATTTAAAAACATTGACGTGGTATTGGTGACATTATCCGTATTAAAGTGCGAAAAGTCCAAATTGGCAACTTTTCTGAGTTGATAGAACATAAACGACATGTCGGTCACGTGACTCGTATCAAAATGAGAGATGTCCAGTGACTGTAAGACGTTGTTTCCAGTCCGACCACCGGTTGCACCGACATAAGATTGCCCCGAAAGAAACATCCCTTTCATGGTCGTTGCTGCGGACGTATCCAACTTATCAAGATTGACATATTCGCTGACAAAGCCAAATTGGGCAAAGAGGTTGGTGGCATTCGACGAAGTGGCTACCGGTCCATCCAGGACAACTTTGGTCACTTGCTCCCCAACCTCGTTCAGGTCTGCTTCGGTCGGCGCCGAGTTTCCTTCTTTAAGCGCAATCTGCGAGACCAATTGTCCCCTATTCCCAGCAATTTCAGAACTTGTCGGCTCGGCCAATGTCCCGGCTTCCAAATGAAGTTCGCCAGAGGTCGTCAAATACCAATGAACCCCATAGTCCCCTTCGACGGCAATGTCTGACTTAGTCGGGTCAGATGTCGTGGCTGCCTTTGCTGTCACCGCTGTCCGCACACTTGGGCCAACCAATGTGGCCAATGGCTGCGTCACCCCTAAGGTAAGACTCGCGAGTAAAATTGTTGCTTGCCATTTTTTCATGGTAGTCTCCTCAACTTTCAAAAAATGATATTGTGAAATCGCTTACTTTTCCCCTAAACATAGTAACACCGTTAATTTATTTTTGCCAGCATTTTATTGCACACATTTCAAAAAAGTTCCCATTCTTTTCCTTTCATTATCTCATACATTTTAATATTCATTGATTTATATCACCTGTTATCGCCTTGGTTGCGGGGCTTCTGGTGATAAGGCGTCCTGATTTGAATTTTCTAGGATGGCCTCTGGCCTTATGCAACAGAGTAAACGAAATCAGCAATTGTCAAAGGCTGAACTCTCTTATTGACGGGACCGACCTCACTTTTATATGTAAAAAGCATCGTGAGCTATAACACTCACGATGCTAAATGTTACTATTCGGCAATAACTAACTTCTTGTTACCAGTGACGTATTGGCCATTGGTCAATTGGAAGCGGGTAATCTTGTTGTTACTGATGATTCGTTTAACTTTGAGCGTTTGGCCCTTCTGGTAGTGACGGACCTTATCCTTCAAGTTCTTTTGCTTGTAGCCGTTGATACCTTTAGCTCCTAGCACTTTCACTCTCTTCTGGTTTAACACGTAGTACGCCGAGGAAACATAGTCGTATTTTGCCGTGATGTAACCCGTCTTACCAGCTGTCTTGGAGTTCTGGTTCACGTCACGAACCTTGTAACGCTTGTAGCCTTGTTTACTCGTTGCGTATCCGGTCACCACAAATACTGGTCGGTTGGCCCGTTTCTGCTTGTGGTAAGTGACCTTAGGTGTCTTATCCGTAAAGTTCTTGTTACTGTGCAAGTTGATGGTCTTCTTGGCGTAAACAATCCCGTTCACTGGCACGGACCCATCGGATTCTCCGCCGGTCGTTTGGTGTGGAATGTAATGGAAGGTCACCGTGGTTGGTGTGCTCGTAAAGGTTCCTTTGGTATCACCGGCAACCTTGTGGAGCTTGTGGCCGTTGATGGCGAGACACTCTGCCTTATAAGCTTCTCCGACATTCCCCGTCAACACTTGATCAGCTGCGAGGCGCTTGCCCTTGGTATCTAAATGCTTCACAGTCACCGGTTGTCCTTGCTCTACGGGCGCTGGGGTTGGTTCAACTTCGCGCTCGACTGGCTCCCAGACATACGTTTCAACTGCACTTGGCTTATCTTCACCGGCATACAGTTTGGTCACAGCTCTTCCGGTTTCATACTTATCACCTAACGGGTTCTTAACCTTCCCGCTACCCACGGCCTGCCAGTTGTCAAGAAAGGCCTCATCTTCGATAGTATTGGCATCATTCAGGTAGGTGTCCCCAGTTAGGGTCGTCTTCGGTCCCAAGGTTAACTGTTGGAGCGTTGATTTACCACCAAACATTGCCCAGCCAGTAAAGTTAGCCGGTGGTGCGAATGAGTCGAGTCGTAGCACTTCTAGGTCACTCCCACTAAACATGAAGGCCGCAACCTTCAAATTGGCGAAAGTCAGGTGTGACATATCGAGTGATTTCAATGATGAGTTTCCAAAGAACATCGACCCAGCACTCGTCACCTGGTCAGTGTTGAAACTCGATAAGTTATAATTAGAAACTTTTCGTAACTGAGTGAACATGTTCGTCATGTCTGTCACGTGACTCGTATCAAAGTGCGAAACATCCAATTCGGTCAGCACGTTATTGCCATTTTTCGTTTCGTTATCTTCCGGGTCCACGTAGGCTTGGTCCGAATAGAACATCCCCTTCATCGAGGTTGCCGCCGACGTGTCCAATTTATCAAGGTTAACATATTCGCTCACATGACCAAACTGGGCAAAGAGGTTAACTGCATTGGCTGAAGTTGCCACTGGTCCGTCCAAGACCACTTTGGTAACTTGTTCACCGACCTCTTGTAATTGTGGTAGTTTGGGGTCGGTAATCCCCTGTGCTTCAGCAATCTGTGTCGATAACTGCCCATTGTTTGAGCCGTCACCCGTGGTTGGTGGAATTGGTGTATCCTCTAATGTTCCTGCACCTAAATGTAATTCGCCCGCGGCCGTCAAGTACCAATGCACACCGTAGTCCCCTTCAGCGACAATATCGCCTTTAGTTTCGTCGGAGTGGCTCGCTTCAGATTCCGTGGTTGCGGCCTGAGCCGTTACAGTTGTTTGTGCGCTAGGTGTAGCTAATACAGCAATAGGTTGGGTAATTCCAAGGACGAGACTCGTGAATAGGAGCGTTGCTTGCCATTTCTTCATGGTAGTTTCCTCAGCTTTCGTTTTTTTATATTATGTGAAGTTTTGTACTTCATATCTTGGAAATGATAATACCATCGTTCGGTCAGACCTGGCTACCCTTCTCAGTTCTCACTGGCAAAAAACGACCCATTTGGTTCGGCATCTGCACCATAAATTCTAAAATTCACAAAGTCGACGTTCCCGCAGCCGCCCCACGTCAGGTTTCTTCATGGGTTAAATTTAAAGTTTAATTTTCGAATAGTTATCATTGCTTTTTTCTGATATTTTTTGGTGAATCTACAACACGAAAAAGCCGCTACCCACGTTGAACGAGGATAACGACTCTATTTAAAGTTTAAATTTAATTAGACTAGCGTTTTGAACGCACGGTCTCGATGAACTCTGCTAAGGCCTGCGGATCGGTCAACTGCCGATTACACTGGTCACTGTCACGGCAAATATAATTGCCGTTACGTGTGTAGGTCCCCAGCCCCGACTTCTTCGTCGTGGAGACAAAGAGCGAGACATTCCCAATCGTGTGGCAAATGGCACACAGATTTTTAACGGTCTTGGGACCCATATCACCCTGAATACCGATCAATTTGCCTTGATACGGCGCCACCAGATATTTCTTCTGATTACCCCCATCATTCCAGCCCAGATACGTGAGCTGATGTCGGTTGACCGACGCCCATTCGGGCTGTTTCAGTTTCTTGACCTTCCTAAACAATTTACTCAATTGCTTCGGCGTCAGATCTGGAAAGGGGTCGACTAGCGGTTCCAGCGTCGGAAGTAAGGCTGCGGCAGCCTCACGTGTCAATCGATCCGGCTTCAGACGCTCTAAGAACGCTTCGGTAATCGGATTGTCAGTCGGTAGAATCGCCTGAATCTCGGCAATGGTGCTGTCGCGAATGACTCGCCGCATGCGGCTGTCGTTGACCGAGAGATAGGCGCTAACGAGCGTATTGACCTTCTGGGTGATATCACTATAGTTGTATGCAGTTATTGTTGTTTCCATGAATAAAGTTTCCTTTCAGATTTAAACCTGACACTTCTCTGAAAGGTAATGCAGAAAAGTGTCGCTAACAGCCAGCACTCTTCCGTACAAATAACGATGCCATCATCGTCGATCATCTCCTTGCATTCAGTTTTTTTAGCTGAATTGTTTACTAGTGTACCGAATCTACCAGCGGATTGCAACTCCAAAGCAATCAAAAGAAGCGAGTGTGGCAAAAGGCAGTTAGTCAATGCGTATTAACCGCCGATAGACGTTTGGAACGCAAAAAGTGCCTAAGACATTTGTCTCAGGCACTTCCTTTATCTAATAGCGTTTCATCACACGTGCAATCTGGCGGTCTTGCTCTCGTCGTTTGATGGTCTCACGCTTGTCATACTCCCGTTTCCCTTCGGCAACGCCAAGGAGAACCTTCGCAAACCCATGCTTGAGATACACCTTCAACGGAATCAAAGTGACCCCTTTGTTCTGTGCCGCCAGTCCTAACCGGTGAATCTGCTTCTTATGCAGGAGCAGTTTCCGGTTACGAAGCGGATCATGGTTAAACCGATTACCTTGAACGTACTCACTGATGTGAATGTTCATTAGCCAGGCTTCACCATTGCGAATCTGAGCGAACCCATCTTGCAAGTTAATCCGCCGCTCACGTACCGATTTGATTTCGGTCCCAGTCAAAACCAGGCCAGCCTCAACCGTTTCGGTAACTCGGTAATCATGCCGAGCCTTACGATTTTGCGCCAAAAGATTATCTGGTGTTTTCTTGGATTTTGTTTTAGCCAAGTCTCGTCACCTCGTTTAGTGCCGACCACCTTGCGAGTTATTACGGTGTTGACCACCGTTGTTGTTCTGGCGGTGACTGCCGTTATTGCCTCGCTGATTAGTTGATCGTTGATTCCCATTGCGGTGGTTGCCATTACGGTTACCACCGCCGTGGTTATTGCTATGGTTATTACTCCCACCACGGTTGTTGGAACGGCCATGGTAGTTACCAGCACGTGAACGGTGTTCGCGATGTGGCAACAGATCACTGACCGGGGCAGCTTCCGGATTGAGTAATTCAAAATCAATTTCACTTTGTTCCTTGTCGACGTGGATTAACTTAACGCAAATCTCTTGGCCGATTCGGTACGTCCGCCGCGTGTTCCGACCGACTAGGGCCATGAACTTTTCGACGTATTCGTAGTAGTCATCCTTCATCCGACTGATATGAATCAAACCTTCGATGGTGTTTGGTAATTCAACAAACATCCCGAACTTCAAGACTGAAGCCACAACCGCATCGAACTCTTCACCAACGTGATCGGCCATGTATTCGGCCATCTTCATGTCGTTAGTGTCCCGTTCGGCATCGATTGCCCGCCGTTCGGCTTCGGAGGTATGAACCCCAATTTCTTCCAAAATTGGTGCAAACTTTTCCTTGCTGGCGGCATTAATCCCATGGTCTTCGTAATAGTGAATCATCCGGTGAACCATGGTATCTGGGTAACGACGAATTGGGGACGTGAAGTGGGTATAGAACTCTGCACCCAGTCCAAAGTGACCCAGTGATTGGTCTGCATAACGGGCTTGCTTCAAGCTCCGCAACATCATCACTGAAACCATGGTTTCTTCCGGTTGACCCGCAACCTGCTTTAAGACACCTTGCAACATCTTGGGCCGTAAGTGGTTCGGATCACCCTTAACGTTAATCCCAAAGGCCGTTAAGAATTCGAAGAAACTCTTCACCCGATCGCCATCTGGCGTTTCGTGAACCCGGTAAAGGAATGGTGCCTTAGCACGGAAGTAGTGTTCCGCAACCGTTTCGTTGGCAGCCAGCATGAAGGATTCGATCATCCGTTCAGCCATCCCCCGTGTCCGCAACTTCACGTCAATAGCGTGACCCTTGTCGTCCACGATGATTTCAGCTTCGCGGTCATCAAAATCAATGGCCCCACGACGCTTCCGTTGCTTAACCAGGATACGGTGAAGTTCGCCCATGGCTTCAAACATTGGGACCAATTCATCGTAACGCTTCATAGTAACGGGATCGTGAGCTTCCAAGATCTGGTTAACCGCCGTATACGTCATCCGCGCCTTAGAACGCATGAATGACGGGTGAATCCGGCGCTTGATCACATGACCTTCTTGGTCAATTTCCATGTCACAGCTCATGCACAAACGCAATTCGCCCTCGTTAAGAGAACAGATCCCGTTGGATAAGCGCCGTGGCAACATTGGGATAACCCGGTCGGTCAAGTAGACACTGGTCCCACGCTTGTAGGCTTCCTTGTCGAGAATTGAGTCTTCCTTGACGTAATGGGAAACGTCGGCAATGTGGACCCCTAAATGGTAGTTCCCATTAGGTAATTTCCACACCGTAACGGCGTCATCCAAGTCTTTAGAAGATTCGCCATCAATCGTGACCAGGTTTTGCTTAGTCACATCTTCACGGCCCTTTAATTCCTCAGGTAAGACGTGGTCTGGAATCTCATCGGCGGCCTGCATGACCTCTTCTGGAAATTCTGATGGAATATTGTGTTGGTAGACAATCTGCAGGATATCAATCCCAGGATCGTCAACACTCCCGATCACTTGCTTGGCAATCCCCACCATGGCATCGGGGTGCGCTTCATTCGGAAACTCCGTAATTTCAGCGGTAACCACTTCACCTGGTGTGGGGTTCAAGCCCACGTTAGTCACGTAGAACTTGTACTTCATGATCTTCTTGTCGGTTAGACGCACTTGTCCCAAGTATCCAGCATCGTCATCGGTCTGCATGAACTCACCCACGACTTGTTCGTAGTGGTGTTCTACAATTTCCGTAACTTTACCTTCGGGGCCCTTACCCGTACGCGGATCACCGGCACGAACGATTTCAATCTTGACGGTATCGCCATTTAAAGCACGTAACGTATTGTTAGGAGCAATGTAGGCATCTGGTTCAATCTTGTCTTCGTCATAAGCCACGAAGCCAAAGCCCTTGTCATTCCCATGGAAAATCCCAGTCAACGTGCGTTGGCTCGGGTCAAGTTGAAAATGGCCGTGTTCAGTAACCTGAACTAAGCCGTCTCGTTCTAACTGTGCCAGCTCCTGTACGATCAGCTTAAAGGCAGCTGATCCATGGTAATGGAGCGCGTCAGAAATATCTTCTACTGTGTAGCTCTCATCCGAGTGTGCCCGGAAGAACGCGGTTAAATCATTCTTTAAATTATCTTGCACTATCGATTCCTCATTATTTAAAAGATTGTGTGTAAAAACGTCAGTAAGTCAGTTTCCAAAGCGTGGTGCGCGCTGTTCACGGTTAAAACGTGACTCGCACCTACATACTCGTGAAAATCAACTTGAGTCGCCGGATAGGCCGCCGCTAACCATTGGCCCGATCGGGGGTCAATCATCTCATCAGCCGTTCCTTGGGCGATGAACACGGGTTGCTTAATCCGGTTTAAATGCGTTGCGGTCGTATCCGCAAACGCTTGAATTGCCATTAGTTGCGCTGGCAGATGGTCCTGAATCCAGGTCATCTTTGCCTGCAGATCCGCCGCAGGAAGCTTCTCCTGCCGATAAACTGTCTGTGCCATCCGAACGAACGCGGCTGGAACGTGAGTCGTTCCCCGAAAGATAACGGGAGAAGCAAACGTGCCACCCCCCACCAACGTAGGATCCTCGCGTAAAGCCCGGGTCGCAAACAGCCCACCAAGTGATAGTCCAAAGATAGCAATGCGTTGATAGCCACGTTGGCGTAACAATGCTATCGCATCCTGGGTATCTTGCCACCACTGCTGCGGTGAACCGTCACGTAAAATATCCGCGGGGTCCCCGGTCGCGTGGCCCGTAAAGATCGGTGCCAGAACCGTATAGTTCTGACCCTGAAGATAGCGTGCTAGCAGGCGCATATCGTTAGAGCTACCCGAATAGGCGTGGAGCAGAATAACTGCTTGTGGTCCCCCTTCAAAGAAGAGTGGGACTGGTTTTCGAATCATGTCAAACCACCACTTTCCACGATGTTGAGATAGTCTGTAAAAAAGCCCCCTGTAACGAACAAACAGGAGGCTTAATCTCTAGTGTGAAGATAGATATACTAAAGCCAATGCCAGTCCGAAGAAGATGGCTCCCAAAATAACCGTTACTTTTTGCATGAAGGCTTCAAAGCCACGGGGTTTTTGTTTGGCAAATAAATCATCGGCACCACCAGATAACGCGGACAACGCATCATTGGTCTTAGCGGGTTGCATCATTACAGCGATGATGATCAACACACTGACAATTAAGATACAGGTCATTAAAAAATTATACACAAATTTGCCTCCTACCTATCGAATAGGTCTAATAGGTCTAACTATACTCTGTCTAATTTATCATAGTCGCCGGATTTTTACCAGTCTCCGGCCTAATCTCACGATCATTCAGGCAAATCGTTCAATCTTCCTAACCGCTGTCGGACATAGGCGCGGTTACGATGATAAGTCAGCACGATTAGCGTGTCCCCTGCCCGCAGGAGCGTATCCCCATGGGGAATGACTTCGCGTTCACCACGACGGACCGCAACCAATAAGGAACCTGTTGGCCAGGAGAGATCCCGGACTTGTTTATCCACAAAACCAGAATTCTCACCAATCGAATACTCTACCCGATCGGTAATTCCCGCAGCGTTGGGTTTAGCTGGCGTGACCAGTTGCTGAAGCATAGCCTCATAGATTGGCGCACCACCCAGAACATCCACCGTAATGTAGGCAACGATCGCTACTACCGCTAGCGGCATCAAGTGATGCAAGGTCCCCACCATTTCGGTAATCAAGAGGATCGCCGTAAAGGGGGCCTTCGAGATCCCCGCAAAGTACCCTGCCATGGCGTAAATAATAAAGTTCGCCACAAACATTGGGGGTAACCAACCCAGACTCACAAAGCCACGAGCACCAATGGCACCCAATAAGGCCCCGAGTGCCAAGATTGGCAAGAAGATCCCACCAGGAAGTCCAGAATTATAACTAATAATAGAAAAAACAAATCGTAATACGAAGAAACCAATCAGGGGCCAAATCAGTGGCGTTTGCTTGGCAAAGGTCACAATCATCTGATTCCCCCCACCTAACGTAATTGGCCAGAGCAACCCGATCGGAATGACCAATAAGAATGGAATGATGCCATTCAAATGATTGGGCAACCAGTTAATCTTGGCATACCACTCACTGGCGTGCAGGGTAATCCACTGATAGCCGAAGCCTAAGACACCAAGCAAAACACCCAGGAGTAGTAATAAGCCATAATACTTCAGTGGTAAGGCTTGTTCATAAAGAATATGTAACACGGGTGTGAGGCCAAATACTTCGTTCGACACGAAGTTAGCCATGACGGCACTGGTCAGTGACGTCAGCCACACCAGTGTTGAAAAGTTATGGTACACCTCTTCCAAAATAAAGAGTGTTGCGGCAATCGGCGCGTTAAACGCTGCGGAAAGCCCCGCGGCGGCACCACCAGCAATGATTAGCCGGCGGCGAGTCCCGGTAAAACTCAAACGATCTGCTAGTCCTTGTGCAACAGTTCCCCCCAATTGAATCGAAGGTCCTTCACGTCCGAGGAAGAGCCCGGAACCAATCCCGAGAATTCCCCCAACAAACTTCTTCCAAAGAACTGGCCACCAGGCGTAATCTATTTCACCGGCTAATTGTCCCTCAACCTGAGGAATCCCAGATCCATTGATCATGGGCGTGGCCTTCATCCAGTGACCAATAATAATGGCCAGGACAACCATCAAGGCGGCCCACGGAATTAGCCCGAGAGGATGTTGGCCGAGCCAACCATAGATTACCTGAACACCAGTTAGCATGTGTTCAATGATTAAGCGAAAAATGCTGACTACCGCGCCGGCTAAGAGTCCCACTAGGGCCCCAAATAGAATTGCATTCAACCGGGTTAAATCATGCGGTGTTTGTCGCTTCTGCTTCATTAGCCAATCCCTCCACTGTGATTTTTTGTCTACTAATTAGTTTATCACAGTTTTGGCGGGATTTAATGGAAAAGCCGGCGAAGTCCACCCAAGCTAGCTAAAATACTAGCCATAATAAGGCCCCACCAGCCTGCTAGTCCACGTTTCTCGTTAGTTTGAGGGAGTTGTTGCTTAACCGAGCGAGAACGATGAGCGTGGCTACTAGCGGGCTTAGCATTGATTCGATGTTGCCTTCGCTTTTCTGAGCTACTTGGCTGTTTGTTTTCGATTAACGGATGGTCTGGTTCCATGGCTGTAACGGGCACCACTTCGTGATCAATTGACTCGGCCCAGTCTGGCAGTGGATGAATCAGGGGGATGGGCTTCTTATCCGGAAGCTCTTCAGGAAGTGGTTGTGGTTGTGGTTGTGGTCGTGGTTGTGGTTGTGGTTGTGGTTGTGGTTGTGGTTGTGGTTGTGGTTGTGGTTATGGTTGCGGCACAGTCGTTGGTGGTAAAACTGGGGCTACCGGCGGAACTAAGACCGGTGGTTGCTCTGGGACTGGCTTCTCGGGCTTCTTATCAGTAGTTGACTCGTTGCCCTCAGTCACATCCCCAATTACCACTACGGGAATCGTCCAATTATTCTCCTTCTTCGTAGCCATCTGTAACACCCCTTTACCAGGCGTCAACGCATACCCTGCTGGTGCGACTAACTTCACCCGACCACCAATCGTTAATTTAGGCGTCGAGCTGTATCTGCCAACTGTCCGCCCGTCAGAACTATAGGCCACTGACACATGCGCCGGTACTCTTCTGTGATAATGCCAGTCAACCTCAGCATCTTCCCCAAAAGAACGTGCTGAGTACGTCAAGAATGTCGATAGTTCAGCATTAGGACGTAATGCTTCACCAATTTTTCCAACCTGCGATTCTTGTTGATAAAGCCAATCGACTTTCTCTCCGTCATCATCAGTTGCTTCAACCATATGCCGCACCTTCACCGTGACCGATTTTCCATCCGCAGCGTACCCCGTCACAACAGCGCCGCCTAAGCTCCCCAGCATCATGGCTCCTAGAACCAGCTGTACCCGTAAATTAATCATCGAATTCCCCCTTCGTTAAAGTTAACTCCGGGAAACAACCGGAAAAATTCGCAGTGGGATCAAAAAAATCGGTCAACCCCTAAAGGTCGACCGATTTTGAAAGCTTAATTTGAATTACTTGTTGATGATGGCCAAACGGGCATCTTCATCCAAGTTGTAGAAGGAGTGAATCCCCTTGTATTCGGAAGTCTTACCTAATTGGTCTTCGATCCGCATTAATTGGTTGTACTTAGCGATCCGTTCGCCACGGCTCATTGAACCAGTCTTGATTTGGCCAGCATTTAAGGCCACAACCAAGTCAGCAATCGTCGTGTCTTCAGTTTCACCAGAACGGTGAGAGATAACGGCCGTGTAACCAGCTTGCTTAGCCATTTCAACGGCTTCAACGGTTTCAGTCAAAGTCCCGATTTGGTTCAGCTTGATTAAGATAGAGTTGGCAACACCCATCTTGATCCCCTTTGCCAAGTAGTCCGTGTTCGTAACGAATAAGTCGTCACCAACGATTTGGACCTTCTTGCCAAGGCGTTCAGTGGCCATCTGCCAATCAGCCCATTCGTTTTCGTCCAAAGGATCTTCGATGGAAACGATTGGGTACTTGTCAACGATTTCTTCCAACAAACCAACGAATTCGTCAGCCGTGTAATCCTTGCCGTCACCCTTAAGTTCGTACTTCTTGGTGTCAGCATTGTAGAATTCGGAAGCAGCACAGTCAAAGGCAATCGCAATGTCCTTACCAGGAACATAGCCAGCACGCTTGATAGCGTCAACTAAGATTTCGAATGGTTCTTCGTTGTTCTTCAAGTCAGGAGCGAAACCACCTTCGTCACCAACGGCAGTTGAGTAGCCCTTTTCGTTGAGCAAAGCCTTCAGGTTGTGGAACGTTTCTGAACCCATCCGAACGGCTTCCTTAACGGACTTAGCACCAACAGGCATGATCATGAATTCTTGGAAATCAACCTTGTTGTTGGCATGCTTCCCACCGTTGATAACGTTCATCATAGGGGTTGGCAATACGTGACCGTTGAACCCGCCAAGGTAGTTGTACAATGGTTGGCCCAATTCGTCAGCAGCGGCACGGGCAGCGGCTAAGGAAACACCTAAAATGGCGTTGGCACCTAACTTACCCTTGTTTGGCGTACCATCCAAGTCGATCATGGCTTGGTCAATGGCACGTTGGTCGGTAACATCGTAGCCAATGATTTCCTTGGCAATTAAATTGTTAACGTTGTCAACGGCCTTAGTAACACCCTTACCCATGAAACGACTCTTGTCGCCATCACGAAGTTCAACGGCTTCGTGTTCACCAGTAGAGGCACCAGAAGGAACGATCCCCCGGCCCATTGCACCGGCTTCGGTGTAGAGTTCAACTTCAACAGTTGGGTTACCACGAGAATCTAGGACTTCGCGTGCGTAAATATCAGAAATAATAGACATTTTTTGTATTCTCTCCTTATGAAAGTTTGGCTTCACGGGAACAAGACAACCATCCCATGCTTTATTTTATAAGTTTAACTTTGAACTTTCAATCACAATTTTACCTATTTACATATTTTGGTAGTTTGCTAATTCGACAAAGGACTGTTCATCGAGGCTAGAGCCTCCGGCCAGCACCCCATCGACATTCGCATTTTTCATTAGGCCAGCAATGTTATCTGGCTTAACACTCCCACCATAGAGCACCCGAACGCCATTAGCCAAGTCATCTGAATAGATATCAGCCAATGTCTGCCGGATCAGGTAACAACCTTCTTCAGCTTGGTCAGAGGAAGCTGTCGTGCCACTGCCAATCGCCCAGCTTGGTTCATAGGCGACGACAATTTTAGCGGCATCTTCCGCACTGACACCCTTTAACGCAGCTGAAACTTGGTTGACGACCCAGTGAATTCTTTCACCAGATTCACGGCGACCCATCGTTTCATCACAACAGATAATCGGGGTCATGCCGTTTCGAAAGACGGCCTGAACCTTACGATTAATCACATCATCCGTTTCGTTAAAGTACCGACGTCGCTCAGAATGACCCACAATCGTATAGGGAATCCCCATCGCGTGGAGGGCCTTAGGGCTAGTTTCACCCGTGTAGGCCCCTTCATCTTCGTAATAACAGCTTTCAGCCGCAATACGGAGAACCTCTTCCTGATTAGCGTCCAACATGGTCTGCAAGAACAATGCTGGGGCAGCGATCGCCGTTTCCACGGTATCGGCTGCTGGTAATTTACCTTGGATGGCAGTAATGAAGCTCTGAGCCTCCGCCACCGTCTTATTCATTTTCCAGTTACCTGCAATGAGTGGTATTCGCAACCTACTCCACCCTCTCTAAAAATAAATTGACTACGATCATCATCTTACCGAATTGGGGGCAGATAAGCCAGCGAAGACGCTTCAACGGTGACCATGCTCAGAACAAAGAGCCGCGATGACGGGCACCACAGCTCTTTATAAAGTTATTTATCAGAAATTGCAGCGATCCCTGGCAAAGTCTTACCTTCGAGGTATTCGAGGGAAGCCCCACCACCAGTTGAGATGTGGGAAAGTTGATCAGCAACGCCGAGTTGTTGAACGGCAGCAGTAGAATCCCCACCACCAACGATCGTCTTAGCATCCTTCAAGGTTCCTAAGAACTTACCAATTTCCAACGTGCCTTCTGCATAATTACTCATTTCAAAGACACCCATTGGTCCGTTCCAAACGACGGTCTTAGCGTCCTTCAAAACATCTTCGAATGCTGCAACAGACTTAGGTCCGATATCCAAGGCCATGTAGCCATCAGGAATATCGCCTTCAACCGTCTTGTGGGCTACATCGTTGTCAAACTTTTCGGCAACGATTGAGTCAACAGGCAATACCAGCTTGTCGCCGGCCTTGTCCAATATTTCCTTGGCCAGGTCAATCTTGTCGGATTCAACGAGAGAATTCCCAATCTTCATACCCTTAGCAGCGTAGAAGGTGTAAGTCATCCCACCACCGATAAGAATCTTGTCAGCCTTAGCTAACAAGTTATCGATAACACCGATCTTGTCGGAAACCTTGGCACCACCCAAGATAGCAACGAATGGGTGTTCAGGGTTGTCCACGGCACCGCCGATGAAGGTGATTTCCTTTTCCATTAAGAAACCAGCAGCGGTTTGGGCCATGTTAGAAGCAATACCAACGTTAGAAGCGTGGGAACGGTGAGCCGTACCGAACGCATCGTTAACGAAGACGTCACCTAATGAAGCCCAGTACTTGCCTAATTCAGGGTCGTTACCGGATTCACGCTTAACGTATTCGCCATCCTTGACGTCTTCATAACGGGTGTTTTCCATAACTAAAACATCACCGTCGTTTAAGCCATCAATAGCATCTTCAAGCTGCTTGCCTTCAGTCGTTGGGACAAAGGTAACTGGCTTGTTCAATAAGTTAGAAAGTCGTTCTGCGACTGGACGCATGGACAGACCTGGCTTGTCTTCTTCCTTCTTAACCCGGCCTAAGTGAGACAACAGAATTGCCTTACCACCGTTTTCGATAACGTACTTGATCGTTGGCAAAGCTGCCACGATTCGGTTGTCGTTACCAATCACACCGTCTTTAATTGGGACGTTGAAGTCCACACGCATCAGGACTTTTTTGCCCTTAACGTCTAAATCAGAAACTGTTAATTTAGCCAATTTAGAAAAACCTCCTTGAGTGCTCAAATATTTATCAGATTACGGTCACAATATACCGTAAATCCATGGGAATTTCAAAGAACTTCTGTCCTTTGTGTCAATGAAAAACGCGTCGGAGAATTCCCTCCTCCGCCGCGTCTTTGTTAATCAATTTTATTGGCGTTACGCCGCTAACTCTCTATTAAAGGGTAGCGAAGTGCAATAACGTCCGAACCATGTTACAAGTGAAGCCCCATTCGTTGTCGTACCAAGCAACAGTCTTAACTAATTGCGTGTCACCGGCAGTGGTAACTTCCGTTTGAGTTGGGTCAAAGACGGAACCATGAGGGTCATCGATGATATCAGTTGAAACGATTTCGTCACCATTGTAACCAAAGGCATCGTTACCTTCAGTGTGCTTCTTGATAGCTTCGTTAACTTCGTCGGCCGTAACGTTCTTGTCCAGAACAGTAACCAATTCAGTCAGGGAACCGTCAACAACACCAACACGTTGTGCATGGCCTTGTAACTTACCCTTTAAGTCAGGGATTACTAAACCGATAGCCTTAGCGGCACCAGTTGAGTGAGGAATCGTGTTGATACTTGCGGTACGGTTGTTCCGCATCTTCTTACCACGAGGTCCATCCAAGATCATTTGAGTTGAAGTGAAGGCATGGATAGTGGTCATAGTACCGGCCTTAATGCCAAATTCTTTGTTCAAGAAGTATGCCATTGGAGCCAAGCAGTTGGTCGTGCAAGAACCAGCAGAAACGATCACGTCATCCTTGCTCAGGACGTCCAAGTTAACACCTGGGACAACGGTCGTAACAGCACCGGCTGGAGCAGATACTAAGACCCGCTTAACACCAGCATCGATGTGCGCTTGTGACTTTTCTGCGGAAGTGTAGAAACCAGTACATTCGAGAACGAAGTCAACACCATCGTTCTTAACCCAAGGAATGTTTTGTGCCTTAGGTTCAGCGTATACAGGGTATTCCTTACCGTCAACCACGATACCATCGTCCGTAGCTGAAACTTCGCCAGGGAAACGGCCATGAGTTGAGTCATACTTCAACAAGTAAGCTAACATTGAAGGTGTCGTCAAATCGTTGATGGCAACAACTTCGATGTCACTTGAGTGGAGTTCGTGAATCCGCTTGAAAGCCAAACGGCCGATACGTCCGAAACCATTAATACCAATCTTTACAGTCATACTGTGATTTCCTCCTTCAGGAAGCAAATAAAGAATAATTTTTTTAAAAAGCAGTACATGTTAAGTGTATCACTTTTTTAAAACAAAGTCAGCAGCTCCTTCGTCGGTAATGAGCCAAGTCGAAGCTGGCGCTAAACGCATGTATGCCGCGATTGCGGTGCCTTTTTCAGCACCACCCGCAACGGCAATTACCAGCTGTTTAGCGGCTAAATCTTCAATTTCCACGCCAATCCGTGGAAATTTACTAACCACGTGCCCTTCGGCATCGAAGAAGTACCCGAAGGCCTCCCCCACCGCATGGGCCGCAGTCAAGTCATCAATCACATGCGGGGCAATATTGCGCCGCTTCGCCATGACCAATGCCTGCCCAATCCCGTGAATCACCACATTACTATGGGCGATGAGTTCCAGAACCTCATGAATGGCTGGCTCTGCAAACAAGGGCTTGTAGGTGGCCGTGTTGAGTTGCTCGGGAATAAACAATGATCGGAAATCACTGTTCGTTCGTTGGGCCATTTGTGCGCTGACGGCATTCGCCTGAATAGCGGGCGACTCGCCAACACCCCCACGAGCGGGCACAAACAACAAGTGGCGGTTTACCGCTAGTGATGGCGTCAACACTGAGGCCACGGTGGCCAACGTATGACCACCCATAACGGCCACGGTGCTCGCACCTAATGGCAACTGGTCTGCCAGCACCTGTCGTGCCGCGCGGGCTAGACCCATCAGTGATCCAGTCGGTGCGGTGCTATCCCCCGCCACGATGGTACAGTGGGCAATCCCCAGCTTCTTCGCCAAGGCCGCCTCCTGTTGCTGCCGGCCCAAGAGATCCTCCATTACTGGACCCAAGCCGTGCAAGAGTTGTTGACCGGCCCGGGTCATTTGCATCCCCTTGGCCGACATTTGAATAAATCCCAACTCGGCTAAAGCATCCGTGGTCGTCCGCACCGCGCGTTCGGAATAATCCAAACTCGTTGCTAACGTCCGCCGCCCAACGGGTTGTAGACTCGCAATGGCCTGAAGAACACGGAAGCGGCTGGTTAACTTGGTAACCATCTTGGGTACAATTGCATTGACCCACTGCCAATCTTCACGCATCCTGCTTACCTCCTAGTGGGACGATGATCGACCAGCGAGGGCTAATCAAGGCCCACCCTGGCCAAAAAAATCGAGGTCAACTATTGCCAACCTTCCTTTGATAGTATAAGCCCTCACAATGGACAATGCAAGCCAGGTCTCCCTATCAATAATTGCTATCGTCGACGGTGACTTTCAGAAAAAATTGGTCCGGCCCCTTGAATTTATATTCAGCTTCGGGTATAGTAGTTAGGTGCTCGAGAAGAGCAAGTGCAATGCGCCCGTAGTGTAATGGATCGCACGTAAGATTCCGGTTCTTGAAATGGGGGTTCGATTCCCTCCGGGCGCATAACATCACCAATGGTCGGTCCTAGGCAGCTGCCTAGGACCTTTTCTTTTATCCTATTTTGTAACCGTGAGGCGATCCCAACGCCGACGCAAGGGTTCTGCCAACAAGGGAGCCACCAGGACATCCAGAGTCAATTCTGGCACCGCATTCGTGGCAACGGAAATCAGTAACACGTAGCCCAGTGTCTGACTACCATGAGCCCCAAAGGCCGTCGCCACGGCCGGTGTTTGGTAGAAAAGGTACACTAAGCCTAGGACCAAGCCGCTATTAATCACCGCACTGGTAGCTGCCGCTAACCGCATGGCTCCGCGCATTGACCAGCGTCGTCGTGCCCAACGATAGACCAATCCAGCAGCTATCCCCATCAGCAACCGAGGAACGATCGAAATCAAAGGATTCGTAAAAATCAAAGGAGCCACGGGACTGGAAGGCCAGGCAAAGGCTCGTACAAAGGTAATCAATCCCCAAAAACCTCCAATGAGGGCCCCGTCTCTGACATCTAAGGCACTTCCAGCAACTATCACTGTCAAGCCAATTAAGGTCATGCTAAAGGGACCTAGGGGCACATAGCCCAGAAACGGTACAATATTTTGAAGTAACACGATCGCCATCAACAAGGCATCAACCACCAGGCGAAAAGTCTTCTCTCGCGTCATCTTGCGAACCTCCACAAAAAGTTAGTGCCGTTATTATAGCATGTTTCTATCGAATAAAACCCGATCCCGCCTTGTATTTTTATCCATAATCAGTTATAGTAGTTAAGGTATTGTTTCGCATTATTTGCGCCCGTAGTGTAATGGATCGCACGTAAGATTCCGGTTCTTGAAATGGGGGTTCGATTCCCTCCGGGCGCATAACATCACCAATGGTCGGTCCTAGGCAGCTGCCTAGGACCTTTTCTTTTGCCAAAAAAGAGCACGATTGCTCGTGCTCTTCCAGTTCTAAATGTAGATAATGTTTAAACTTCCCAGTGAAATGTCCCCTTGGATTGTCACCTGCGGACCTTCTTCGGCGGACTCCTGAATGCCCTGCTCTTCGACAACGCCTAGGCTGGTATTGACGTTTGGCGTCACATTCCAGGTCCGTGGCAGATACAGTTCAATTCCACCTAAGGAACCATCCACCACAATAGTGGCGCCGGCTTCATCTAAGACCACATTATCAAAGTAAACTTTGGCGTTCCCCATGGAAACCTTAATCATGGCCTGTTTGAAATCCGTTGATTGTAAGTAGCGAATACTACTACTCATGTTTACGTCAACGATCAGTTCGGACTCATTGACCGTCTTAATGTCATCATACCCATGGTGAAAATTCTTATCCCAACGCCGACCCTGATGGCCGCTCCAAACAGACACGTTACGATGCCAGCGCCAACGTGGCTTGATAATCATAGACAGACCAATCGACAACAACAGCGCAGCTCCTAGGATTGTCCACGGCGCTAAGGCCACGATACCCAGTGGTTTCGCAAAGATGATGGCCAAAAATGCTAGCGAGAAGATCATCCCGGTCACACTGATTTGAATTAGACTACCCACGAACGTCGCCACTAAAAACATGGCAACCAGTAACGTCCAGAAACCAATGTGATAGCTCAGAACGCCAAGCTGACTTGCGATGAGGATTCCCGCGGCTAGCACGAAGAATGTCCCCCAAAACCAATTTCTATGCATTTTAATTACCCCTTTCGCTCCAGTGCTTCCTTGAACCCCTTATAAAAGCGGCGCGACACGTAAAGCTGCTTGTGTGAATTCTGAAACTTAACGAGATTCCCCGTAACGGACTTCGTCAATGAGAAGACCTGATCACAGTTTAGAATGGCAGACTTGGAGACTCGTAAGAAACTAGCTGGTAAGGCTTCTTCCAGTTCATACAACCGCTGCCGCGTGGAAAAAACCTCGCTTGCCGTGTGCACCATCACTTGGTGGTCCGCGGCCTCAAAGAACAGGACGTCACGTAATGTCACCTGATAGTTCTCGCCGCGCTGGCTAAAGGTCATACGTGTTGCTGTCGCCCCCACGCCCTGGATGGCGTCGACGAGTTGATCAACGTCCAGATTTCCTGGTGTTCGAATCGTAATCTCCGGTTCTGCTAATTGATCGTCGACCTCAACTCGAATCTTCAAGTGCGCACCCCCTTTCGTTAATCCTAGTAAACCATATTATGTATGGAAATAAAATAGGTCCCCCGTAACCGGTCACGTTTGCTCCGTAAGTGGTCACTTTTAATCCGTTAGCCGGCCTTTCCCAACCGAAAATACCGTGACAGAATACGTGACGTTTGGTCAAACTCTGGTATGATAGTTCTAGTCAAATGGTTGTGGGAATTAACAGAGTCTAATCGTTTGACCTGTTTTGACCATAGCGGTACACTAACAATATGTTAGCGAAACGCTAGCCATTCAAACGTTAATAAGGGAGGCTATCTTGTCATGAATTTAGTACCAACAGTTATTGAACAATCATCCCGTGGCGAACGGGCCTATGATATCTATTCACGACTCTTAAAAGACCGGATCATCATGCTATCTGGTCCAATCGAAGATGACATGGCAAACGCCATCATTGCGCAATTGCTCTTCTTGGACGCCCAAGACTCCACTAAGGACATTTCGCTTTACATCAACTCACCAGGTGGGGTTGTTTCTTCCGGCTTGGCAATCTACGATACCATGAACTTCATCCAATCCGACGTACAAACCATTACGTTAGGTATGGCTGCTTCCATGGCCAGTGTCTTGGCTTCATCCGGGACTAAGGGTAAGCGTTTCGCCTTACCACATGCCCAAGTGATGATTCACCAACCATCCGGTGGTGCACAAGGTCAACAGACTGAAATCGAAATTGCTGCTCGTGAAATCTTGAAGACTCGGCAATTAATCAACCAAATCCTGGCTGATAATTCCGGTCAACCCGTTGAACGTCTGAACCAAGATACTGAACGGGACAACTACTTGAGTGCTCAAGAAGCCGTCGATTATGGTTTAATCGACCACATCATGACCAACAGTAGTGAACAAAAGAAGTAATTTAATCGGAACCACATCATGCTTGCCGTGATGTGGTTTTTTTGATCGAACAAGGGCGCCGTAACCTCCAATCGGAGGCAACGGCGCCCTTGTGTGTTCAACTACGCGGAAGCTTCCCCACGCAGTTGCTTGGCATAATCATTAATTTTACGTAAACGATGATTGATCCCTGACTTGGAGATGGGACCGCCGGGAACGAGATCACCTAATTCCTTTAGGCTAACCTCTTGGTGAGCCATCCGAGTTTCAGCGACTTCACGGAGCTTAACTGGTAACTGACTTAGCCCAACCGTGGCATCGATGAACTGAATGTTATCGATCTGACGGGTCGAGGCGTTAGCTACCTTATCCAAGTTAGCATTCTCGCAGTTGACCAACCGGTTCACGGAGTTGCGCATGTCGCGCATAATTCGAATATCTTCAAACTTCAGCATGGACGTCGTCGCGCCAATGAGGGACAGGAAGTCTGCGATTTCTTCGGCACTCTTCAGATACGTAATGTAACCAGAGCGGCGAACAATCGTCCGGGCATTCAAGTCATAGCGGTTCATCATCTCCGCAATCATCTGGTTATGCTCCTCGTATAGTGAGTAAATCTCCAGGTGATAACGGCTGGTTTCCGGATTATTCACGGACCCACCGGCCAGAAAGGCTCCACGAAGATACGACCGTACCGACATATCAGAACTCAGAATCTCATCGGGCACAGACTCTAAGAGCTGCATGCCATCAAAGATTCCCAGATCGGACAGAACTTCTGTCGCGCCGGTCTTAACCCGCACAATGTACAGGTTGTTTTTCTTGAGTTTCATCTTACGTCGAACTAACAGTTCACTTTCCAAATCGTAGAACTGCTTCAGAAGCTGGTACATCCGGCGCGCAATGGCAGGATTTTCAGTCTGAACATTCAAGACAAAATGGTGGTTTGCCAACCCCAACGCCCCGTTCATCCGAATCAAAGCGACTAATTCCGCCTTGGCATTCTCTCGATGAACTTCAAGCGTCGTGAGTTCTTTTTTTACTTCGCTGGCATACGACATGTCTTATGGCCTCCGTTTCATCCGGTAACGCGGCTGACCAATCAGGTTCAAGAGTTCGTGAACGACCTCTTGCCCATTATGAAAGGCCCCGTTATCCCTTAGTTCAAGAAAGTCCGTCGAAATCACCCGGCAGCCTTGATCACGCAAGCCTTGGAAGTCATGACGAACTGGCTGAGACATCTCGTCCCAGCGCTGATAATCAATGTATTTATCCGGTACCTTCCGCGTGTTAACCAGGACGGTATCGATGAAATTCGTGTGTAAATGTTGATTCAAAACGCGGACGTGGTCGGCATCGGTAAAGTTCTGCGTTTCACCCTTCTGGGTCATGATATTACAGATATAGACAACCTCGGCGGGACTCTCACGAACGGCCTGGCCGACACTATCAATCATGAGGTTCGGAAGAATACTGGTAAAGAGACTCCCGGGTCCCAAGACGATCTGATCGGCATCCATGATAGCGTCGATAACGGGTTGAACCGCTGTCGGCTGGTCATGATGGTCACTAGTTTCCACCCAGACCCGCTTAATCAGCTTGTGAGCAGCCGTAATTTCAGATTCACCACTCAGGGTGGACCCATCGGCGAACTGCGCATGGAGCTCGAGAGGTTCATCAGAAGCCGGGTAAATATGCCCGTTGACCCGCATCAACTGCGAGAGTTCTTGTACGGCGTCAAAAATACCGCCTCGCATCTCGGATAAAGCGGCAATGATGAGGTTGCCAATCGCATGGCCCGCAAAAAAGTCATCCGTCGTTTCAAATCGGTACTGAAATAAGTCTTTATAAACGGCAGGAATTTCGGCTAAAGCAACCATAACGTTTCGAATATCTCCAGGCGGCACCACGTTGACGTAGTGGCGAATAATGCCTGAAGACCCCCCGTCATCGGCGACCGTAACCACGGCCGTGATGTCGACGTCTTGATCGCGTAGGTTTCTTAAAATAACCGGCAGTCCCGTCCCTCCGCCGATCACCACAATTTTGGGACGGCGGGTACGTAACGGATCTCTCATGAGCGGTTGGTGGACTCCTTTCGCCTGTTGATATCACGATGGGTCACGTGCACGGGATAAGTATTCCCAAGGGCTTGACCAATCCGCGTCGCAAGGGCCACGGAACGGTGTTGACCGCCCGTACACCCGATCGCAATGGTCAGATTAGCCTTACCCTCTTTCTTATAGCCGGGCACAATCGTCGTGAGTAACTTCAGAAATTGGCCATAGAACTCCTCCGTCTGCGGTTGACTCATAACGTAATCGTAGACAGGTTGGTCCAACCCGGTCTGGGGTCTTAGTTCTGGTACATAGTAAGGATTAGGAAGGAATCGGACGTCCATCACGATGTCGGCATCGATGGGTAACCCATACTTAAACCCAAACGACATCACTTCAATGTGGAAAACTTGGGCCGATTCCGTTTCATAGTTATGAAAAATTTCTTCACGTAATTTCCGGGGGCTCAAGTTCGTGGTATCAATCACCAGCTGAGCTGCCTGCCGAATGGAAGCGAGTAAAGTCCGTTCCCGCTGAATGCCTTCCATCACCCGGCCATTGCGGGCCAAGGGATGTGAGCGCCGCGTTTCCTTGTAACGGGAAACCAACTCCTCATCAGAAGCATCCAAGAAGAGAACCTGGGCGTTCATGCTCCCATGAACTGCCACATCATTTAGCATCCGCACGATCTCGTCGTAGAAGGCCCGCGACCGTAAGTCAATGACCAACGCAACCTTGGAGATCTTGCCAGATTCATGGATCAAATCCCAAAATTTTGGCAACAGTGTGGGTGGGAGATTATCGACACAGAAGTAACCAAGGTCTTCAAAACTCTGCATGGCCACGGTCTTCCCGGCACCACTCATTCCCGTAATAATGACGAAATGAATCTCATCTGTCATGTTTCTCCTCCAACTTCCTGAAAAAACGTCTTTAAGCAGTATAACACACCGGGCGTGTCTTTCCTAATTTATTAAAAGATAACCTGAAATATCGGGCTTTGACAACCAGTCAGCCACTGAAAAAGGCCCTCAGAGAATTCTGAGGACCTTGCTTTGATGATTAAGTAAACTTACTGACGACTCCGAGCAAAGGCGATCCAGATCGCGTTAATCCCGAAAACAGTAAAGAACATAGCGACCAATAGGTTGATAGATAAGGCCGCCACCACGGGATGCACGAACAGGAGAATTCCCACCACGAGGCTCAAGACGTCCAAGATGATGGAGAACCAGAAGTAGCCACCACCGAAGGCGCGTAGGTGACTCGCCACGATCAGGCGTTCGACCGAATCCAGAATAAACCAGAGGGCAAACAGATAACCCAAGGTCACGATGGCACTGTTCATATCGAAGAAGAAGACGACCGCAATCAAGATATCCAGGATACCAAGAACCAACGCAATGTTGGCCCGCATCCCCGTCACCTCACGTAGCTTACGGTAACCCGCAATCGTGGTCAACCCACTCAGCAGCGCCATGAAAGCAAAGATAATGGCTAATCCCATCAAACCGATCTTGGGCGACCGTATCAGGCCAAAAGCGGCGACTAGGAATAGAATTCCAAGAATAAACTCTCCCCAGTCAAAACCCCAGCGTGTCCGATTCATATTAAACATTGACTGCATCTCCTCACAGTTCCGGTCAAGTGCCGACCGGTTTTTACCTATTGTACTGGTTTTCCGGAATTCCCACAAGGTACGCTGAACCTAAAAAAACGGTCAAACCGTGAAAGACCGGCTCGACCGTTACTCATGACATTTTGTTAGTGTTTCGAAGTCGCGGGTTTCTCATCGGCTTTTGTTCGCGCCGTATCCCGTTCCAAGACTGGCTTTAGGTACTGACCTGTGTAACTCGACTTAACTTCGGCAAGTTCTTCAGGAGTCCCGGTAGCCACGACATTACCGCCAGCTTCCCCACCTTCAGGACCTAAGTCAATCAGGTGGTCTGCTGTCTTGATAACATCCAAGTTGTGTTCGATAACCAGGACGGTGTTCCCCTTATCCACTAACCGGTGCAAGACGGCCAACAAGCGCTTGATGTCGTCGGTATGCAACCCAGTCGTGGGTTCATCTAGGATATAGAAGTTCTTTCCGTTCTGTTGTTTATGCAGTTCAGCGGCCAACTTCATTCGTTGAGCTTCCCCACCGGACAGCGTCGTTGCCGGTTGTCCCAGCTTGACGTAGCCTAAACCAACATCCTGAATGGTCTGAAGCTTCCGGGTAATCTTAGGAATAGCTTCGAAGAACTTCAAAGCCTCGCTAACCGTCATGTTGAGCACGTCAGAAATGTTCTTTCCCTTGTACTCAACTTCCAAGGTCTCGGAATTGTACCGCGTTCCATGACAAACTTCACAGGGAACGTAGACATCAGGCAAGAAGTTCATTTCGATCTTCAAGATCCCGTCACCATGACAAGCCTCACAACGGCCCCCCTTGGTGTTAAAGCTGAACCGACCTTTTTGGTAGCCGCGTAACTTAGCGTCATTGGTCTGCGCAAACAATGCCCGCACGTCGTCAAAGACACCCGTATAGGTTGCCGGGTTACTCCGTGGGGTCCGCCCAATTGGGCTTTGGTCGATATCAACCAACCGTTCGATATTTTGAACGCCAGAGATGGTCTTGTACTTACCAGGTTTTTCCGAGTTACGATTTAATTTCTGTGCCAAGGCTCGTTTCAAAATAGTGTTGACCAGCGTTGACTTACCGGAACCCGAAACCCCGGTTACCACGACAAATTCACCCAATGGGAAATCAACCGTGATGTCCTTGAGATTGTTTTCAGCGGCTCCGGTAACCTGAATCATCTTGCCATTTCCGGACCGTCGCTTCAATGGAACCGGAATGTAACGTTTCCCCGCCAAGTACTGTCCGGTCAGGGACTTTCGAGAACGCATCACCTGCTTGGGTGTCCCGGCAGCCATGATATGGCCCCCGTTTTCCCCCGCACCAGGGCCCACGTCTACGATGTAGTCCGCGGCTCGCATGGTATCTTCATCATGTTCAACCACGATTAAGGTGTTCCCGAGATCCCGCATCTGTTTCAGCGAGGCGATCAACCGATCATTGTCCCGCTGATGCAACCCGATTGAAGGTTCATCCAGAATGTAAAGCACACCAGAGAGGTTCGAGCCAATCTGAGTGGCTAAGCGAATCCGTTGGGCTTCCCCACCGGACAAGGTCCGAGCAGAACGACTCAACGTCAGGTAATCCAGCCCCACGTTCCGTAAAAACGTTAACCGGTCCCGAATTTCCTTTAGGATTGGCTGCGCAATGACCTGGTCCTGTTCGCCAAAGCTGAGATCCTTAAAGAAACTCAGTTCCTTATCAACAGGTAAGTCAGAGACTGCCCCAATGTGTTGATGGTTGATCTGCACACTCAGGGCCTTACGGTTCAGCCGGTAGCCGTGACAAGTCTGACAGGTCAGTTCGGCCATGTACTTGCGCATCACGTCACGGGTGAATTCACTGTTGGTTTCCTTGTAACGCCGGTCAACGTTAGGAACGACCCCTTCGAAGGCCACGTCCACGTCACGGACCCCACCAAAGTCATTTTCGTAGTGGAAATGGAAGGTCTTGTCGTGTGATCCATATAAAACCAGATCCTGTTCATCCTGTGTCAGTTTTTCAAACGGCGTGTCTAAATCGACGTTAAATGCCGCACACGCCTGTTCCAGCAAAGCTGGGTAGTATTGCGAACTAATTGGATTCCAGGGTGCCAGGGCGCCCTCACGCAGGGTCTTGGACTTGTCTGGCACGACAAGGTCCAAGTCGACCTCCAATTTGACACCAAGGCCGTCACAATCCGGGCAAGCCCCGAATGGCGCATTAAAGGAGAAAAGCCGTGGTTCCAGCTCCCCCACCGTAAAGCCACAGACCGGGCAAGCATAGTGTTCAGAGAAGATCAGAGGATCCCCGCCGATCACATCGGCAATCGCATACCCACCACTCAACCGCAGCGCCGCTTCGAAGGAATCGAAGAGTCGGGAACGAATTCCTGACTTGACCACAATCCGGTCGATAACGATCGCAATGTCATGACTCTGATTCTTATTTAATTCTGGGACGTCGTCGATGTCTAAGATGTCACCATCGACTCTGACCCGAACGAAACCTTCGCGGCGAATCTTTTCGAAAATCTTCTTATGTTGCCCCTTCTTGGCCCGCACGATCGGTGACAAGATCTGGAGCTTCGTCCGTTCAGGCAAGGCCAAGACTTGGTCGACCATCTGTTCCACACTTTGGCTGGTAATCTTGGTCCCATCATTGGGACAGATAGGTGTGCCAACCCGCGCCCACAAGAGACGGAGGTAGTCATTAATTTCCGTGACCGTTCCCACCGTCGACCGAGGGTTCTTAGACGTCGTCTTTTGGTCAATGGAAATGGCCGGACTCAACCCATCGATCGAGTCAACGTCTGGTTTATCCATTTGTCCTAAGAATTGACGCGCATAGGAAGAGAGGCTCTCCACATAACGACGTTGTCCCTCAGCATACAAGGTATCAAAGGCTAGGGAACTCTTTCCCGAACCAGAGAGGCCACTGATGACCACCAGCTTGTTCTTGGGAATCGTCACGTCAACATCCTTTAAGTTATGGGCCCGTGCCCCATGGATGATAATTTTATCGTTTGCCAAATAACATTCTCCTCACTAGTCCCCGATCTCGGTCTTCATGTCCATGACAGTGTCCCGCAAGGACGCCGCTTGTTCGAAGTCAAGTTTCTTAGCGGCTGCCCGCATTTCGTCTTCAAGCCGCGAGATCAGCTTTTCCTGATCTTCCTTGGACATGTCTTCAAAGTCACTGGCCACGAAGTCATCCTTTTCGCCTTCATGTTCGTTGGTCTTGGTGACCGCAATCAGATCACGAATTGGTTTGATAATCGTGGTTGGGGTAATTCCATGTTTCTTGTTGTACGCAATCTGAACTTCACGCCGTCGAGCCGTTTCATCCATAGCTGCTTGCATTGACTCCGTGACGGAATCTGCGTACATGATTACGGCCCCGTGAGAGTTCCGGGCAGCCCGCCCGATCGTCTGAATCAATGATCGCTCGTTACGCAGGAACCCTTCCTTGTCGGCATCGAGAATCGCTACCAACGAAACTTCGGGAATATCGATTCCTTCTCGCAACAGGTTGATCCCAACCAAAACATCGTACTTGCCAAGCCGCAGATCACGCATGATTTCAGTTCGCTCCAACGTCTTAATGTCGGAGTGTAAATAAGCAACCTTGATTCCCAAGTCCTTCAGATAGTCGGTTAAATCTTCCGACATCTTCTTGGTTAACGTGGTGACAAAGGTCCGTTCATTGGCAGCGACCCGCGCGTTAATTTCACCGACCAGGTCATCCATTTGCCCCATAATCGGTCGGACCTCAATCGTCGGATCCAACAGTCCAGTCGGCCGGATAATCTGTTGAACCACGTGATCGGTCTGCTCGTGTTCGTAGGGACCGGGCGTGGCCGACATGTAAATGACTTGATTAATATGCTGTTCAACTTCATTTAGCTTTAACGGCCGGTTGTCCAGCGCACTCGGTAGCCGGAAACCATAGTCTACCAGCTGTTGCTTCCGGGCCCGGTCACCGTTGTACATTCCCCGAACCTGCGGCATGGTGACGTGAGATTCGTCGACCACCATCAGGAAGTCCTTAGGGAAGAAGTCTAGGAGCGTGTATGGGGGTTCTCCGGCCTTACGACCGTCCATCCAACGTGAGTAGTTTTCAATGCCGCTGGTATACCCCATTTCACGCATCATTTCTAAATCATAGGTGGTTCGTTGCTTAAGCCGTTGGGCTTCCAGCAACTTGCCGGCCCCCTCCAGTTCGCCAACGCGATCCTTGAGTTCACCTTCGATACCCGCTGTGGCTTTCGCCATAACGTCATCGTTAGTCATAAAGTGTGTCGCCGGGAAGATTGCCACGTGCTCGCGGTCGCCGACGATTTCTCCTGTCAGAGAATCCACTTCACGAATACGATCAATCTCGTCGCCAAAGAATTCAACCCGCAAGGCGCGATCATCACGCGATGCCGGGAAAATTTCGACCACGTCACCATGAACCCGGAACCGGCCTCGCTGGAAGTCGTAGTCGTTGCGCTCGAATTGAATATTAACGAGTTTACGTAACAATGCATCCCGCTCGATCTCTTGGCCCACCCGGAGTGAAACCACATGATTCTTATATTCGGTAGGATCCCCCAACCCAAAGATTGAAGAGACAGAGGCCACCACGATTACATCGTTCCGTTCTAGTAACGAACTGGTTGCGGAGTGTCGCAGCTTGTCGATTTCGTCGTTAATCGAGGAGTCCTTTTCAATATAGGTATCACTCGAAGGCACGTAGGCTTCCGGTTGATAATAATCATAATAACTGACAAAGTATTCCACCGCATTGTGCGGAAAGAATTGCTTGAATTCACCGTACAGCTGTCCTGCCAACGTCTTGTTGTGGGAAAGCACCAGGGTCGGCTTGTTCACCTGCTGAATAACGTTTGAAATCGTAAACGTCTTACCAGTCCCGGTGGCCCCTAACAGAATCTGTGCCTTCTCGTGTTCCTTAATGCCCTTCGTCAGCTGGGCAATCGCCTCGGGTTGGTCCCCCGTGGGCTGATACTTAGACACCAGGTCAAACTTACGATCCGTTTGTCGATCAATCATGGCCTAACCTCCCTACCAAATTATTTTTTCATCAGAAAAGATGGGAAGCGATCCGCTTCCCATTGCGCTCGAATATTTTACCATACCGAACATACTTTCGCCAGTAGCCTGCCTCAGCGTTAAAACTTGTCCTGATAAATGGTGACATTCGCGGTCCGCTCACCCTTAATGACCGTGGTGGTTTGAACCGCCGCCAATCCGAGGTCCTCCCAGAATGGCTTCATGACGCGATCGCCCATGAAGACGCTGAGCTGAAGTTGAACGGCTCCCGCCTCCTGAAGAGTGGCGGTCAGACTGCGATACCAGTCCGCTGACTGATCAGAACTGACATCCTTGGCCACCATCCACATTCCCAGCCAAGCTAGACTAGGTAACGGGTAGTCCACGATGAGGTCCACCAACACCTTCAACTCACCATCCTGGAAGAGACCCAGGTAAGCCTTCTGCTCCGGCACGGCATTTAGCGGAATGTCTGTAACATCTTGAATAGCCTCCTGACGGGTCACCGGGTGATCCTGGAAATGGCCAAAGTAAGCCGGATGTGCCGCCTGAAACGCGTAGATTAACTCATCATCGTCGTGGGTCAACTCCCGCGCCGTAACGCCTTTTAAGCGTTGATTCCATACTGTTGCTAATGCCATCTTAATCCTCCTGCTTCAATAATTCATTGGTTAACGCTGCCAGCTTCTGCCGATCACTGAAGTCTGCCGCCAACATTTCCGGTAGGACTTCGGCTAAGAAGTACTGCACACAGGCCAACCGCTTGAACTTCAAGATCGTACTCAGACTTTCTCGGTAAATCTCGGTGAAAACGGGCTCGGGGTTCCCCTTTTGAATCTCACCAAATGATTCGTATAAGAGGTCAACCTTATCTGCAACGGAAAGGATCTGCCCCTCTAACGTGGCATCCTTTCCTTCCCCTAGTCGCCGCGTATAGGCGGCCTGGAATTGTTTAGGAATTTCGTTTTCAATGAAGTTAGCGGTCAGGGAATCCTCGACGTCGGCCAGCATCTGCCGCAATTGTGGCGTGGCATACTTCACGGGCGTCTTAATGTCGCCAATAAAGCGCTCCGTGTAGTCATGATTCAGTGATTTCTCGTAGAGCAACCGCCAGTTGACTTGGTTGCCGGCATTTTCTTCGACGTCCCCCAGAAACTGGGCCACCTCGGCAACCTTAAACGAATGGGCCGCCACCGAATGCTGTTCAAACTTAAAGTAACCCGGCGCCCGGTCAATCGTTTCCAAATCACTCAGACTCTGTAAAAATTGATTCATCCCCATGCTCGCGACACTCCTTTTAATTTTAATTTCGCAAAAAAGCGGAAACGACCGCGAGGGTTGTTTCCGCTAGCTTTAACCTTTATTGGGCGGAAGCCGTTTTGTCCTTCAAAGTTTCCAGATAACTGAAAGCTTCTTGGCCGGCAATCCCACCATCCCCAACGGCAGTCGTAATCTGCCGCAGCGTCTTTTGCCGAACATCACCAATCGCAAACACACCAGGTACGGCGGTTGCCATGTCGTTGTCGGTCTTAATCCAGCCAGCATCATCGGTAATCCCCATGGTGGTGAAGGAAGACGTCATTGGCAAAGTCCCCACGTAAATGAAGACCCCACTAGCCGCAATCTCGCCGGTTTCACCAGTTTGGTTGTTCTTAGTGGCCACACCAGTAACCTTCATGTCGTCACCTAAGATTTCCGTAACATTCGTGTTCCAGACAAATTCAATCTTGTCGTTAGCGAACGCTCTGTCTTGTAAAATCTTTTGGGCCCGCAGTTGGTCACGCCGGTGAATAATGGTTACTTTAGAGGCTAACCCCGCGAGGTATAGGCCTTCTTCGATAGCTGAGTCACCGCCACCGATCACCACGACTTCACGGTTCTTAAAGAACGCACCATCGCAGACCGCGCAATACGAAACACCACGCCCACCAAATTTATCTTCGCCGGGAACTCCCAGCTTCTTGTATTCAGATCCGGTCGCAATAATCACTGCGCCTGCTTTGTAATCACCATCGTCAGTCTTGACGATCTTGTAATCACCATGGTCTTCAATGTTTTCCACGCTACCGTATGCAAATTCGGCACCAAATTGGGTGGCCCCGTCATACATGTCCTTAGATAGGTCTGGTCCGAGAACCGACTTGAACCCCGGGTAGTTTTCAATAGCGGCGGTATTGTTCATTTGACCACCGTAAATTCCGCGGTCCAACATCAATACCGAGAGGTTGGCACGGGAGGCATACAACGCACCGGTCATACCACCAGGACCCGCTCCAATCACAATCACATCATAGTTCTTCAAAGTTAACGCTCCTTTCTGCTCTTAGCCTTTAGGATACTTTACTAGTAAAAAGGAAGTTTGTCACCTATTTCGACTTGGAAGGCTTCTCATCTTCCTTGGCCAACTTCTGACCGAGGTCTTTAATGTACTGACGCAAAGGATCCTTGGTTTCGGGATGCTTCAGTCCGTATTCAATATTAGTCTGAATCCAGCCAAACTTGTTACCAACATCGTAACGCTTGCCCGTGTATTCGTGGGCAAAGACGCGCTGTGTCTTGTTAAGGTTATCGATTGCATCGGTCAGTTGAAGTTCGTTCCCCAACCCGACTGGCGTATTCTCCAAGGCCTCAAAAATTTCAGGCGTGAAGAGGTAACGACCAATAATAGCGAGGTCACTGGGTGCGTCATCTGGTTCTGGCTTTTCCACAAAGTTCGTGACGTTGTATAAACCGGGTGCGGTCTCTTCAGAGGGATTAATAACCCCATACTTGGACGTCTCTTCATGAGGAACTCGCATAACAGCCAGCGTGGAAGCCCCAGTTTCTTCGTAACGATCAATCAGTTGCTTCGTCAATGGCACCTTGCTGGAGGTCATGTCATCACCGAGCATGACCACAAAGGGTTCATCGCCGATAAAGGCCTTGGCAGTCAACACGGCATCCCCTAATCCACGTGGATAAGGTTGACGAATAAAGTAGAGATTCATGCCCGTGGTTTCTTGAACCTGACGTAACATCTCATCCTTATGTTTAGCGGCTAGGTTAGCTTCCAATTCCGGATTGGAATCGAAGTGGTCTTCGATGGAACGCTTCGACTTACCGTCAACGATCACAATGTCTTCGATCCCAGACTTGCGGGCTTCCTCAACGATAAATTGAATCGTTGGCTTGTCCACGATGGGTAACATTTCCTTGGCCAAGGCCTTCGTTGCTGGTAAAAAGCGAGTTCCCAAACCCGCTGCCGGAATGACAGCTTTTCTAACTTTTCTCATCTTTAAATATCCTCCCTGGTTCCCTACAAATTTTAAAATTCGGAGCGGCCTTCACGTTGCATTAATTCTGAGATGGCCTGCTTAATATCCTTACCTTCGTACAAGACTTGGTAAATGGCTTCCGTAATTGGCATTGAAACGCCACGTTCCTTAGATAATTCATATGCGGCCTTGGTCGTGGCAACCCCTTCGATCACCATGCCCATGTGACTGACAACGTCATCGAGCGCTTCACCACGGCCAAGTTCATCACCGGCCCGCCAGTTCCGTGAATTGGAGCTCGTGGCGGTCACGATGATGTCGCCAACCCCTGATAACCCGATAAAGGTCATGGGGTCCGCACCAAACGACGTGCCCAACCGAGAAATTTCGGCCAAGCCCCGCGTCATCAACGCTGCCTTCGCATTGTCACCATAGCCCAGGCCATGTAAGGCCCCGGCACCAAGCGCAATAATATTCTTCAAAGCTGCTCCAATCTCAACCCCAATCACATCAGGGTTCGTGTAAACCCGGAAGTATGGCGTCATGAAGAGCTTCTGAACGTGCTTAGCAGCATCCAGATTTTCACTGGCTGCGGTAATCAAGGTCAAATCATGCCGGGCAACATCCTCGGCATGACTAGGACCGGACAACACCGTAATGGCCTGCCGGTTCTCAGCGGGAATTTCTTCGGCTAAGACCTGTGATAACCGCTTATAAGTATTCTGTTCAATTCCCTTGCTAGCGTGAATCAGTTGGGGTTGTAACCCCGTCTTCTTTAAGATTTCGGCTACTTCACCAGCAACCGAGCGAATCGCCTTCGTTGGCACCACGAAGAGAATGGTTTGAACATCCTTCAATGCACTGGCCAGATCAGAATAAGCGACTAACGACGGAGAAAACTTAAAGTCTTTAATGTAATGCGAATTCGTATGCTGGGTATTTAGCTCCTCAACCTGCTTGGGATTGTAGGACCAAAGACGCACGTCATTTCCATTTTCATCGAGGACGCTCGCTAGAATTGATCCCCAGGAACCGGCACCGAGTACTGCAATTTTCTCTGACATAGTAATGGATTCTCCTTATTTAGTAAGTTTAGCTTTTTCTTGAAATGGGTTGCCCGCCAAATAATCGAGGGGTGACGACTTCCGCCGCCGATAGATCCAGATAATCAAGGCGCCCACGAACAATACGACAGATAACGCTTGAGAAATTCGAAGGATATGGAATAACCACAGACTGTCGGTCCGCATCCCTTCGATAAAGAACCGTCCTAATGCGTACCACATCACGTAACCGAGGAAGACCTCGCCTTGCTTGAAGAGTCCGGGCACGTGACGCAAACTCATGAGGACAATGAACCCCAACAGATCCCACGTCGATTCATACAGAAACGTTGGCTGTCGATAGGCCCCATTAATCAGCATTTGATTAATGATCCAGCCTGGCAGATGTAGCCCCTGTAAGAAGGCAAGACTGGTGATCCGACCAAAGGCCTCCTGGTTCATGAAGTTCCCCCAGCGGCCAATGGCTTGACCCAGAATCACGGTTGGTGCCGCGATATCCAACATCAACCACACCGGAATAAACCGTGACCGACAGAAGAAGAAGACCACCAAACCAGCGCCAATGAGCGACCCGTAAATGGCAATGCCCCCATCCCAAATGGCAATAATCTCGCCGGGATGCTTGGCGTAATAGGGCCATTCAAAGACCACATAATACGTCCGAGCGGCAATCAAGGCAGCTGGCAGGGCCCACAGAATCATGTCGTAAATATCGTCAGGCTTAACGCCGCGGCGCTGCCCCTCACGAACAGCCAGCATGACGGCAATAACCACCCCAGTGGCGATAATTACCCCATACCAGTGAACGGAGATCGGGCCTAGACGCATGGCGATAGGATTAAGCGCCGCCATAATTGGTGAAAAGATATCGCCCATCTCCCTTATTTTTTGTTGTTTTTATCTGAATTTTGTTTGATTAAACGATTCAAGTTGTCGTCGAAAACCTGCGTCGCATCGTAACCCATAGAACGGGCTCGGAAGTTCATGGCAGCGGCTTCAATGATGATCGCCAGGTTACGACCGGTCTTAACGGGGATGGTAATCTTCGGCACATCAACGTCGAAGAAGCGTTGTGACTCCGTGTTGTTCCCTAACCGGTCGAAGTGGTTGTCATCGTGCCACAATTCCAAGTGGACAATGAGATCAATGTCCGTTTCGGAACGCACAGCACCGGCACCGAACAGGTTCATAACATCAATAATACCGATTCCTCGAATCTCGAGCAAATGACTCAAGATAGCAGGAGCCGTCCCAACCAGCGTCTGTTCATCCTGTTGGTAAACTTCCACTCGGTCATCGGCAATCAATCGGTGACCACGTTTAACTAATTCCAGCGCCGTTTCACTCTTACCAACACCAGAATCACCGGTAATCATGACCCCAACACCGTAGATATCAACCAGTACCCCATGAACGGATTGCCGTTCGGCTAGTTTGCCGTCCAAAAAATTGGTCATGTTACTCAAGATTCGCGACGTTGTCAGCTTCGTCTCCAGCAAGGGAATGTGGGCTTCCTTGGTAGCTTGCTTAAGTTCCTCTGGCGGATCCAGTTGCGTCGATACCACAAAGGCCGGCGTCTCTGGTTGACACATCTTCTGCATGACATCCAAAAGTTTCTCATGCGACATGCCCTTCGCGAAGGACGTTTCGGTAATTCCCAATAATTGAATTCGTTTAGCAGGATAATAGTTAAAGTATCCGGTTAATTCCAATCCAGGCCGGGAGATATCACTCGTTGTGATTTCACGGTCTAAGTCGTCTTCCCCAGAATAAACTTCCAGGCGGGTAACCTTTACCAGGTCGGCCACTGTGACACTTTCAGGCATAGGAGTTCCTCCTCATTGCATAGTAAACTACTCTAATTTTAGCACTTTCACGGGGTGACTCCCACCAAATTCGTCTGTAGCGGTCAACTTAATTCCGGGCGAAATGATCGCTGATGATGGCATTAAAGAGGGCCATCACAATTGCCACAATTAACGTGACCCCAAACGACGAAAAGGTGAAGCCGCTACCGACCACCCAGGACGTCAATTCCAGCATGGCGGCGTTCAACACGAAGCCAAAAAATCCCAGTGTCAGCAAGGTTATGGGTAGCGAGAGCACGAACAGAATGGGTTTCACGATGGCATTCAGTAGCGCCAAGACAAAGCTTGCAATTAACGCAACTGCCACGCCCGAGACATAGAATGCATTCTGATAATGCCCGGCTAGTGAACTCTGGAAGAACCCTGCCAACGCGAGAAAAATGAGAGCGTTAACAAATATTCGAGGCCAAAACCGCACGCTACTCACCATCCTTATGTGAATCGGAAACATCATGTTCGGTCACATCGTGAATCACCTTGCGACCATCGTTTGGTTTTGGCTGCGTTGCGCGGAAGAGATCACTGAGACTCCCCCCACCCGGTTGGATTGGTGCCTGGGGCATAAAGGTCATCAAGATCACGTACACCAAAAGGCCGACAATGACGTGACCAAATGGAATGGCGATTGAAATCAGCACGTAAATGACCCGTAAGAGGTTCGCATTCCAGCCAAAGTATTCCGCAATACCCCCGAGAACCCCACCGACAAGCCGATTGGTCCGCGACCGTTCAAAACGCTTTTTTTCTGCCATTAAAGGTCACTCCTTTTTTGATTTTTTAAATGCGACCCGGCCACACCAGGTCAAGCTATTAGGCCAAGAATAACGAAAGCGGCCACTGAAAGCAAGTCATCAGTGGCCGTCTGGGCGAATCTTCAATTTAGATTAAGGTTTTTAGCCTTCAGTACCGGAACTAGCCGAATTCAATTCGATAATCTGGCCAGACTTAAGGTAGATAATCCATTCACAAACGTTCGTCACATAATCCCCAATACGGCTGAGATCTTGTGAAACGTTGAGGTAGATTGAAGCCCCCGTCTCAAATGACGGGTCTTGCCGCATCTGTTCATAGCTGTCCGCACGAACTTGATGATTCAAACGGTCCAACTTGCGATCGATATCCGCCAGCTCGCGGGCCTCATGTTCATCCTTATTCACGTAGGCGGTCAGCACGTCCTTCATCATCTGCGTGGTCAGACGCCCCATCTCCGCGATCAGCTGTTCCAACACGGGAATCTTCTGCTTTGTGCCGAACTTAATGGCCGAGTGCGCCACGTTTCTGGCGTGGTCTCCGGCGCGTTCCAATTCAGAGACAGCCTTTAGAATCGTCACGATCTCACGAAGATCAGTCGTGACAGGTTGATAAAGAGCGATCATCTCAAAGGTCTTCTGTTCCAAGGCGATTTCACGTTCGTTAATCTGGTGGTCCTGGTCAATGAGCTTCTGCGCGGCAACGGCGTCACGATTCATGAACGCGTCCACCGACTGCTGGATAACCTCACTCACCAACATCCCCATTTCTGTAAAGTCAGCGTCTAATTCGGCTAACTCATCATCAAATAATCTACGCATTACTGGCCTCCTAACCGAATCGACCGCTGATATAGTCTTCGGTCTGCTTCTGTGCGGGATTCATAAAGATATTCTTCGTCTGGTCCACTTCAATCAACTCACCATTCATAAAGAATGCCGTCCGGTCCGCGATCCGCGAGGCCTGATGAAGGTTGTGGGTTACTATAATAATCGTATAATCGTGCCGTAAATTCAAGAGAGTTGCCTCAATTTGGCTACTCGAAACGGGATCCAACGCACTGGTCGGCTCGTCCAGTAGGATAATCTCTGGGGAAACGGCCAAGACCCGGGCGATACAGACCCGTTGTTGTTGCCCCCCGGAGAGCGCCAAGGCACTCTCATGCAGGTGATCTTTGACCTCATCCCACACGGCGGCTTGCCGCAACGACTTTTCAACAACCGCATCCAACTTCTCTTTGTCCTTCTCACCGGCAATCCGCAAGCCGTAGATCACGTTGTCATAGATTGAGAATGGGAAGGGGTTAGGTTGTTGAAAGACCATCCCAATTTCCTTACGGATCTGAACCGTGTCTGCACTGGGAGCGTATAAATTCTGCCCCTTAAACTTGATGGTTCCCGTAATTGTCACGTTGGGAATCAAGTCATTCATGCGGTTCAACGTTCGCAGGTAGGTGGATTTTCCACAACCGGAAGGTCCGATCAGCGCTGTAATCCCCTTGTCCGTGAAGTTCAAGTTGATCCCCTTCAAGGCTTCTTTTTCCCCGTAATACAGATGTAAATCCTGTGTTGTTAAAATTTCCTCACTCATGGTGTTGTCTCCTCCTCTTAGCCGAAGTTCCCCGAAACATAATCACTGGTAATCTGAACCTGTGGATTGGTGAAGATATGACTCGTAGTGTCATACTCCAACACCCGTCCCTGATTGAAAAATGCCGTATATTCACTAATCCGACCAGCTTGTTGCATGTTATGCGTCACAATAATAATCGTGTACTGCTTCTTTAATTCCAACAAAGTATCCTCAAGTTGACTCGTTGATACCGGGTCCAATGCGCTCGCCGGTTCGTCCAACAACAAGATATCTGGCTTGACCGCGATTGCTCTGGCGATACACAATCGTTGTGCCTGGCCCCCCGACAAGGCTAGGGCACTCTTATTGAGATCGTCTTTAACTTGATTCCAGAGAGCGGCCTGTTTCAGCGACGTCTCCACAATCTCATCGAGCTCGTGCTTATCGGTCGTTCCCCGCAGCCGCAGGGCAAAGGCAATGTTGTCGTAGATCGACTTAGCAAAGGGATTGGGACGTTGAAAAACCATCCCTACTCGCCGCCGCATCTCGTAAACATCGATAGCTGGCTGGTTGATATCGACCCCACGATACATGATGCGTCCCGTCACCGTGGCGATCCGGTCATTCATCCGGTTCAGTGATCGTAAATACGTGGACTTACCCGAACCCGAGGGCCCAATGAGCGCCGTAATCTGGTTACGGGCAAACTGGAGATCACCTTCGTAGATGGCTTCCTTTTTCCCGTAAAACACATGGAGCTCCTCGGTCGACAGGACAATTGGGTGCTGGGCGTCTCGTGGTTGCACGATGTGCCGTTCCTGCATAGTTTCCGTGTTTGAAACATCGTTGCTGACAAACATGACACCCCTCCTTTAGGCTGACGTGAGTCGCTTGTATAGCCGCTTACCCAGGTAACGGGCAGCGAAGTTAAAGAGCAAGATTGCAAGGACCAAAACAGCCGACGACCCGGAAGAAATAGCCTTCGCGTCGGGCATGATCCCTTCGGAATTAATCTTCCAGATGTGGACGGCCAACGTTTCAGCCGGACGCATCGGGTTCAATGGACTGGAGATGTTGAAGGGATTCCAATCCGTGAAGTCGAGTGCTGGCGCACTCTGCCCAGCAGTGTAAATCAAGGCCGCCGCTTCACCAAAGACCCGACCAGCACTCAGGATGACTCCCGTCAAAATACTGGGAACCGCTGCAGGCAAGATGACCCGCGTGATCGTTTCCCACCGAGATAGTCCCAAAGCCAATCCCCCCTCACGTTGTGAAAGGTCAATGGTTCGCAGGGAATCTTCAATACTTCTGGTTAACAGTGGCAGATTGAAGAACGTCAGCGCAAAGGCGCCGGACAAGATAGAGAAGCCCAGACGTAACTTCACCACGAAGAAGAGAAAACCGAACAGGCCGACCACCACCGACGGTAACGAACTAAGAATTTCAATGGCCGTTCGAATCGTAGTCGTCACCCAGTTGTCCCGGGCATATTCATAGAGATAAATCGCCGCCCCCAAGGCAATGGGAAAGGAGATCAACATGGCCAGCAGCAAGAGGTAGAAGGAATTGTAGAGTTGCACACCGACTCCCCCGCCCGCGAGAAAGGCTTTGGCTGGTGCCGTCAGAAAGTGCCAACTCAACTGGGGTAACCCGCTGACCAGAATATAGCCGAGTAACGCCAAGAGAATCAAGACAACCAACCCGGCAACGCCGTACAACGTCCCAATGGCAATTTTATTTTGTGTTTTTGGATTCACTATTGAAGACGCCCCTTTCGGCCGATCAAGCGAATAATGAGGTTAAAGACCAGTGACATCAGCAACAATACTAGGGCCAGTGACCACAGAGCATTGTTTTGCAGAGACCCCATCACGGTATTCCCAATCCCCGTAGTTAACACGGAGGTCAGTGTTGCCGCCGGATCGACCAAGCTTCCCGGCATCAGTGCCGCATTCCCGATCACCATTTGAACGGCCAATGCTTCACCGAAGGCTCGTGCCATGCCGAAGACCACAGCGGTCATCAGGCCTGGTGTGGCGGCCCGCAGAACCACCTTGTAGATGGTCTGCCACTGCGTCGCTCCCAGCGCTAGTGAGGCCTCACGGTAGTACCGGGGAACCGACCGCAAAGCATCTACACTCATCGAAGTCACAGTTGGTAGAATCATGACGAAGAGCACACAGGTCCCGGAGAGAATCCCGAACCCACTGCCCCCAAAGATCGCTCGCGTGGCCGGTACGACCACCGAAAGGCCGATGAAACCGTAAACCACAGAGGGAATCCCCACCAGTAATTCAGTGACCGGTTGGAGAATCTTGGCACCCTTATTGGGAGAAATTTCGTTCATAAAGACTGCCGTCCCAATCGCAAATGGCGTAGCCACGACAGCCGAGAGGATCGTAATCAGAAACGACCCGACAATCATGGGCAGAGCCCCAACTTCGGGCTTCCCATTAGCATCCGTGATACCCGGGTTCCACTTTTTCTCAGTCAAGAAATCCCAAAGACTGACGTGATTACTAGTAAAGGTCGCAATCCCTTTGGACGCGACGAAACCGATAATCCCCACAACCACCGCAACGATCAAGAGTAAGGCTGAGAAACTCACCACCTTGCCCCAGATTTCCAGCTTGGCCGCCTTGGAGTGCCGCTTAAGTTGTCGTTCTAATTGCTGGGTTGTTTTCATGAATTGCCACCTTCCAGTCGTGTGACGTTGCCATGGACGTCCCGCTCAACCTTCATTTGATCCGGTGACAGGTAGCCTAATTGGCGCACCAGCGTCTTTTGAATGGCTGGTGACTGAACGTACTGAATGAAACGCCGAGTTAAGCCGCGCGGTTGACCCTTGGTATAGAGGTGTTCGTAAGACCAAATACGCCACCGATTCGTTTTAACATTATCCTCGGTGGGCGCAACACCATTCAAGCTAAGGGATTGTACAGTCGCGTTGACATAGGAAAATGCCACATAACTAATGGCCCCTGGTGTAGTCGCCACAATCTGACGAACCATCCCCGAAGAATCCTGTTCCTGAGCAGTCTTTGAGCGATGATTGGTCAACCCAAATTGTTCGAAGGTTGCCCGCGTCCCACTGCCTTGCGCCCGATTAATCAAGACGACAGGCAGGTTGTCTCCACCAAGTTCCCGCCAATTAGTGACCTGACCCGTGAAAACTTGAATCAACTGTTGCGTGGTTAAATTTTTTAGTCCAATTTTACGGTTAATGATGGGCGTGATCCCCACGACGGCTACCCGGTGATCGACCAGTTCCGTCGCGCGAATGCCCTTCTGTTCGCCAGCGAAAAGGTCGGAGTTTCCGATCTGAACCGCCCCTTCTTGAATCTGGCTGAGTCCGGTTCCAGTTCCCCCACCCTGAACGTTGATAAATGTTCCCAGGTGTTCACCGGTGTACTGTTCTCCCGCCGCTTCCACTAAGGGTTGCAGCGCCGTTGATCCAACTGCCGTGATGGATTCACCGGCATGACTGACCTGTCGCGTTTGGTAGGCAAAGATCCCCAGAGCCAAAACAAGCACGGCTCCAATGGCTTGCCACCAGCGTTTTTTCGACATTTCACTAACCTCCTACTAGCCGAGCGTCACGGCTCGACCTTACAAAAGCCAGTATACCGAACCAATGTAAATGTCCCGTAGTCGTATTGTAAAGGTTGTGTAAATGTAACCCGATGTTGATGAGTTGCGGGCCAAACCAGCTCATCAACTGGCCAATTAAGGTGATCAAAAAAGGCCTGACTGTCTGTCAGGTCTCGCTTAGGACTGCCTTGCATTCTGAGAATTAGTCGTTGGATCCGCGGTCACTGGGAAGGTTAGAATTACGGTGGTCCCAACTCCCAGTTGGCTTTGTAGATTGATCTTACCATTGAGTGACTGCACGAGCTCCCGGACAATGGCCAAACCCAAGCCACTCCCACTGACCAACTGATTAGAATGCGACACATCAGCCCGGTAGAAGCGCTCAAAGACTCTGAGCTGATCTTGAGGGCCGATACCAATTCCCGTATCCGCAATCGTTAGCGTCCAATTCTGCGGGGTTTGCGCGAGTGTAAGTGTAACGGTACCACCTGGACGATTGTATTTGATGGCGTTACTCATGATATTCTTCAGAATCTGATCGAGTTTGCGCTGATCGGTTACCGCCATAAAGGCTGAGTCGACCTGATTAACTAACGTGACCTGGTTGACCTGAGCCAGCGGTGCCAATAACGTCACTTGCGTGGCAATCTGCTGCCCCACCGGCACCATGCTAACCTCCACGGCGTTGCCGGATTCAAGATGGGAGATCGTCAGGACATCATTGATTAGTTCCACCAACCGTTCACTTTGCTGGTCGATAATGTGTAGAAACTCCGAACGTTTTTCGGGATCGTTCTGGGCGCCGGCCAACAAGGTCTTGGCAAAGCCTGAGATTGCGGTCACCGGCGTCTTCAATTCGTGGGACGCGTTGGAGACGAAATCCATTTGCATCTGTTCCACAGCGTAGACTTCCGTCACATCGTAGAGCAGGACCAAAACTTGAAAATAGTCTTGGGACGTGGCCGTATAAATGGCTCGGGCATCGACCGTCCGATCGTTAACCTTCAGCACGTGCTGCTGGGTCTGACGCTCAGTCAAAGCGGAATTAATCAGACTGGCTAACTCAAACTGCTGAACGTCCTGGGTAAACGGATGGCGCCGCGGCGAAATCTTGTGCTGTAAAAATTGCTCCATGGCAGGATTAGCCAATTCAACCTTGCGATAACGGTCAATGACCATAACCCCGATAGGCAAGTAATCCAGTAACGTCGCAAATTCTTGGTTCTGCCCTGCCATCTGGCGCTGAATCTTCCGTTGATGCGTCTGTAGATAATTAATTTGTAGGGCTAACTGTTGAAAGGGATCGTGTGGGGAGAGAAGGACGTGGGCTGGCTCCTCTTCGTGACGAATGCCCTCCACCTTTTTGGTGAGAATTCCAATACGCTGGTCCGCCCAATGTAACCCACAGGCAATGCCAGCAGCCTCAAGTAGTCCCACTAACCACGCAACAATCCAGGCTCCGGTCAGGTTCGCCGGCTGGACCAATGCGACCAGAACACTGTTGGTTAGACCACTGATCAGCCACACGCCAATGAAACGTCTCATGGTTGCGCCTCAAACGTATACCCAAATCCGCGGACCGTTCGTAGGAGCGTCGGGTGCTTGGGATCCCGTTCGATCTTTTCTCGGAGATGGGACACATGAATATCCACCATCCGGGTCTGCCCACTGTAGTCAAACCCCCAGACACCTTCCAACAACTGCTCCCGGCTCCAGACCTTGCCCGGCCGTTTCGCAAAGAACAATAACAGTTCGAATTCTTTAGGGGTCAAATCAATCAAACGGTCATCCCGTTTAACTTGAAACTTGTCCTGGTCGATCGTGAGATCGCCAACTTGTAAGAGATTGGCGGAATGTGTGCCCGTCTGGGGTTGATCATTCTCGTCGTGATAGCGCCGCATGACGGCTTTCATCCGAGCGATAACCTCCCGTGGACTGAAAGGCTTCGTAATGTAATCATCCGCCCCTAGTTCCAAGCCAAAGACCGTATCAAATTCACTGGTTTTAGCAGTAATCATAATAATTGGCGTGCTAACCTTTTCCTGACGTAACTTTTTGGTCACTTCAACCCCGTCTAACTTAGGTAACATCAGGTCCAAAAGAATCACATCAAACCGCTCGTGCAAGGCTAGATTCAGGGCCTGTTCACCATCAATCGCGGTCACCACCTGATAACCCGCCTGCTCGAGGTTGTACTGTAGTAAAGTAACAATTGCTGGTTCATCATCTACGACTAGGACTCTGCTCATGGGTTATCCCTCCAGATCTCGAAAGAGTACAATTCCAATTTCATGGGGCGCACCTGAATAGATGGCCGTTTCGGTCATTTTGAGTTCGCCGTTCATATCACGCACCCGTAGGTGACAATAGGCGGAGTTAGCCAATAAGGCTTCGTAAAAGCTTGTTTCACTGTTAATCGGGCAATGGTTACATTCTAGAATAATGTCTCCCGCCGCAAGGTCCAGCTTGGCTGCGGGGGTTCCTGGCCGAATCGCCAGCACCCGAACCCCGTCATCAACCTGAGAATACCAGAATTGTTGACGCTCATCATAATGTTTAGCTTGCCATAGAACGAGTGCATAACCAACCAACAGTAAAATTAACAGAATTGGGGTTACGGCTGGCCATAAGAAACTCCCCCCGAGAAATGCAGCCGCCACGACGCCTAGCCAGACAAACTTCTTGGCTAGACGTTGGTAAACGGCTCGCGGTGCCTGACGGAATACTGTAAATCGCAATCCCAGGACCAGAGGTAGTACTAAAATAGCGAAACTCTGGCCGTGTAAGTGAAGCACCGGCCAAAAGGCCCACTGGCTGGTAAACCAATCACCAGGAACCAGGGTCACCATAGGTAAAATTAAAAATTCTCGCCAAGGGTAACCAGCAATTCGTTTGCCCCGTTGCTTCGCATAGATCCTTGGGCTAATAAATCGACCCCCATAATGAGCCACCCAATGGCCCATCAACAGGAAGAATAGAACGCCTAGCCACAAGTAGTTCTGAACCCCAACACTTTGCCAGGTCAGCCCCACTGAATCCAGACTGAATGAATTCGTTATGTATGATCCGCTCCAAATCGTAATGGCCGTTGCTACTACGATCAGGGTCAGCGGGAGAATGGTGGTGGGGAGAACAATCAGTGTGACTAACGCCAAGACCTCGTAGACCAAAATCCACACGACCGGCAAACTGAATCCCACCAGAATGTTAATCAGCGAAAGCCCCGCCCCCAATAAAATTCCCTGTGTGAGCATATGGCGTAATTCAAAGTGATCACTATAGACAGCACTCCCAAAATCCTTGCGTTCTTGCTTGATGCGCGCACGGCTCACCAGCCACAACCGCAAGACGGCCAGCCAAACTAACGGCTGTAAAAGATAACTGCCACATGCTATCAACGTTCGCATGTCATCGACACCTTTCCTGAAAAAATAACTGTCACCAGTATAGCATGAAACAAAAACAGGCAACACGACATTCGTGTTACCCGCCCAAAGGTTCTTCATTTAGAACAATTACCAGTTATGACCGGTGCACTAGAATGACCACCCATTATGCCGGCTAAGATAGCGCTCTACCACGACTAAGGTTAAGTCACGACCTACTTGGCGAAGACACAACGTCCTAACTATTCAAAAATGGTAGCCACCACTGTTTATCAACTGAGTGATGGCTACCATAATTTTATTGTTTTAGAATCTGAGAGACATGCTCCGCTAGCTTGGACGGTATCACCTAGGGTCGCGTCGTGAGGTATATCCCTACTGTCATGCTGACCATCACTTTAGCTTGATCACGGCCTCAATTTACTGCGGATTCTTCTGACTCAATTGCCACTGTAGGTAGGCATCGATAAACGGATCGAGATCCCCGTCCATGACAGCCTGCCCATTTCCGGTTTCATAGTTCGTCCGATGATCCTTCACCATGGTGTATGGGTGGAAGACGTATGACCGAATCTGTGAGCCCCAACCAATGTCGAGTTGTTCACCCTCAATGGCTGCCTTTTCCTGGGCTTTCTTTTCTTCTTCCCGTTCGTACAACTTAGCCCGTAACATAGCCAAGGCCGTTTGCCGGTTTTGAAGTTGTGATCGTTGTGCCTGGCTTTGCGTCACGATACCCGTTGGCAAATGGGTAATCCGTACCGCTGAAGAGGTCTTGTTGACGTGTTGCCCACCGGCACCGGAAGCCCGATAAACATCGACCTTCAAGTCAGCTGGATTAATCTCAACGTCAACCGTCTCATCCAATTCTGGCAGAACGTCCACCGAAGCAAACGACGTGTGACGTCGACCGGCCGAATCAAATGGTGAAATTCGTACTAAGCGGTGAACGCCCTTCTCGGAACGCAGGTAACCATAGGCATTGCGCCCGGCGATCAAGAGCGTCGCACTCCCGAGTCCAGCGACATCCCCCGCTTGATAATCCAAGATGGTCACCTGAAAATGATGCTGCTCCGCCCAGCGGGTGTACATCCGCATTAACATCGCACCCCAGTCCTGAGATTCCGTTCCACCGGCCCCTGGGTGAATTTCAAGGATAGCGTTGTTTCGGTCGTAGCGTTGATTCAATAACAGATTCAACCGATACTGACGCAAGGCGTCCTCGGCCTTGGTGTAGTTCTGATCAAATTCGGCCTGCATATCGGCATCGGGTTCCTCTTGAAGTAACTCAACCGCAACTTCTAGATCGGCAACCTGATCGCGCAAGTCTTCGAACTCACTGACTTTCCCCTTCATCTCATTGGTTTCGTCAATCAGTTTCTGAGCGGTGTTAGCATCGTCCCAAAACCCTGGTTGGGCCATTTGAGCTTCGTTAACACTGATGCTCTCATTGAGGGCATCGAAGTCAAAGCGACCCCCTAAAGCCGTCGAGTTGTTCCTGCATGGCCGCAATGTTCCGTTTTGCATCGCTTAATTCCATTTTGTTTGGCTCCTTAGTTAAATAGATTTTGTCTGGATTGTGAACCTTGTGGAAACGTGTACTCATGGGCAGTCGGCTCCGTTTAACCCCACTAAGCACACTCTTTTCAAAAAAACGAGGCCGGAATCTCTTCCCGCCTCGCCAGTTCCCGATTATCGGGTAATATTTTGTCTAATTTCTGACTTCATGAACAACCGAGTGGCATCGTAATCGATATCTGAAATCATTTCTTCAAACATCCGGAAACCATCTTGTTGATATTCAACCAGTGGATTCAATTGACCATAACCCCGTAAGCCGATTGATTGACGCAATTGGTCCATCGCATCAATGTGGTCGGTCCAGTGAGAGTCAACGACCCGCAACAACACAACCTTTTCGAATTCCAGCATTTGAGCAGGATCATAGAGTTGCTTTTGCTTTTCGGCATAAACGGCTTCGGCTAAGCCCATGAAGTAGGCCTTAATCTCGTCGGCAGATTTGTCCTTCAATTCAGCAAGACTAATCTTTTCAGGTGAGACCATGGCCGAGATTCCGAAATCAAGTAACGTGTCCAAATCCCAATCGGCCTTGTCGCCTTGGGTGTGTAAGTTAACCACCCGGTCAACAGTCCGCTTGATCATTGGCATCAGAACCCATTTCAGAGAATCGCTTTGGTTGATGACTTCGTTACGTTCACCGTAGATCACGTCACGTTGTTGACGCATAACGTCATCGTACTGCAGCACGTTCTTCCGGGAGTCATAGTTATTCCCTTCAACTCGCTTCTGAGCGGATTCAACTTGCTTGGTGATCATGCGACTCCGAATCACGGCGTCTTCACCTTCAACGTTCATCCGTTCCAAGAAGCCCTTAACTCGATCGGAACCGAATCGACGCATCAGATCATCTTCCAGGGATAGGTAGAACTGTGTCATACCAGGGTCCCCTTGACGACCGGAACGTCCACGAAGTTGGTTATCAATCCGCCGAGATTCGTGACGTTCAGTCCCGATAACGGCTAACCCACCAATTTCAACCACGCCAGGTCCCAATTTAATATCGGTCCCCCGCCCAGCCATGTTGGTGGCAATGGTAACGGCCCCACGTTGACCGGCATTCTGAATGATGTCGGCTTCCTTGGCGTGGTTCTTGGCGTTCAAGACCACGTGTGGAATCTTTTCTTGGTCGAGTCGTTCGGACAGGTATTCGGACGTTTCAACGGCAACGGTCCCGATTAGCATCGGCTGGCCCTTGGTATGCAACGTCTTGATTTCTGTCACAACAGCATCGAACTTGGATTCCAAAGTTGGGTACAACAAGTCAGGTTGGTCAACCCGGACAACCGGTTTGTTGGTTGGCACGGAGACCACTTCCATGTTGTAAATTTCTCGGAATTCTTCGGCTTCGGTCTTCGCCGTCCCCGTCATCCCGGAAAGCTTCTTGTACATCCGGAATAAGTTTTGGTAGGTGATGTTGGCCATCGTCTTCGTTTCTTCTTGAATCTCCACGCCTTCCTTGGCTTCAATCGCTTGATGCAAGCCATCGGAATAACGCCGACCATCCATAACCCGTCCAGTAAACGAGTCAACGATGAGCACTTCACCGTCTTGAACCACGTAATCCTTGTCACGTAACATGATATAGTTCGCCCGTAAGGCTTGGTCCATGTGGTGAGTCAAGGCCGTGTTGTCGGTGTCGTAGAGGTTCTTCAGGTTAAAGTACTTTTCAGCCTTTTCGATCCCGGTATCAGTCAAGGCAACCGTCTTTGATTCCAAATCAATCTTAAAGTCGTCTTCTTCGTGCAGGGTCTTGGCAAAGCGGTCCACTCGTTGGTACAAAGCACTCGTACCTTCGGATTGGCCAGAAATGATCAGTGGCGTCCGGGCTTCATCAATTAAGATGGAGTCCACTTCGTCGACAATGGCGAAGTTTAAGGGACGTTGCACCATATCTTCCTTGTAAACCACCATGTTATCCCGCAGGTAATCGAACCCGATTTCCCCGTTGGTGGAGTACGTGATATCAGCCAAATAAGCTTCACGTTTTTCTTCGGAAGACTTTTCAGCGGAGTTCAATCCCACCGTTAAGCCCATCCAGTTGTACAATTCACCCATTTCAGTGGCATCACGTGCAGACAGGTATTCGTTAACCGTCACAACGTGGACCCCTTTGCCAGCTAAGGCATTCAGGTAAACTGGCATCGTCGCGGTCAAGGTTTTCCCCTCACCGGTCTTCATTTCGGCAATGTTACCTTCGTGAAGGACAATCCCACCCATGATTTGGACGTGGAATGGATAGAGGCCGAGGACCCGCTTCGCACCTTCACGAATAGCAGCGAAGGCCTCAGGCAATAAATCATCCAAGGTTTCGCCGTCTTGATAGCGCTGTTTAAATTCTGGCGTTTTAGCCTTCAGATCTTCATCTGACAGCTTTGCGTAATCGTCAGCGTAAGCGCCAACTTCATCCGCTAATTTACTTAGGCGTCGTAAAGTCCGTCGATCACTTTCGACCCATCGTTTCAAAATATTTGGCATGTGAGAATTCCCTTCAGTACTTTTATAAGTCTATTTAAAGTTACCTATTTCTTGGCAATAAATCAACCTACATTGTAACACTAACCCGGGCAAGATGAAACTTTTCTACCCACCTAGCGAATGATGAAAGCGGATTCTTTGAGTGCTGAGACTAAAAAAGCACCGCCGAGGCGGTACTTCGTTAGTTAGTCAACATTATTGGTCGTCGGCTTCAATCAGACCATAACGGCCGTCGTTGCGGCGGTAGACAATGCTGATCCCATTGGTTTCAGCATCCTCGTAGATAAAGAAGTCGTGGCCTAACATGTCCATTTGCAGAACAGCTTCTTCATTATCCATTGGCTTTAACGAAACGCGTTTAGTCCGGACAACCTCGAGTTCGTTACTTTCAGCTGGTTCTTCCGCAGCCTCTGAAGCGAAATCAAGATGCTTGTAGCCTTTTTCCCGAGACTTACGGTTAACTTTGGTCTTGTACTTGCGAATTTGACGTTCCAGCTTGTCAGTAACCAGGTCAACACTTGCATATAAGTCCGGAGAGGTTTCCTCCGCCCGTAATGTCAAGTATGGGAGTGGGATTGTTACTTCAACCTTCGCTGTCTTGTTTTGGTAGACCTTCAGGTTGACATGCGCAATTGCCTCAACTTTGTTGTCGAAATATTTCTCCAACTTGCTGATACGCTTTTCAACGTAATCCCGTATTGCGTCAGTAACTTCGATGTTTTCACCACGAATATTAAATGTGAGCATAAAACTTCTCTCCCTTCAGCCAAGAGATTGCTTGGCTTGCTCAGCACTAGAAGGACCACTCTTCTAATATGCTTTGCTTACATTTATTATAATAGAAAGCCCTCTCATAAACAATTAATCTTGTCATTTTTATGACCACCTAACGCGCTAAAGTCAGGCTAGTAACCGCTTTCGCGCCACCCAAATAAATTTGCTGTGCGGCATGCCGTAAAGTTCGCCCTGTGGTATACACATCATCCAACAGTAAAACCCGCCGATTAGCTAGAACCTCACCGGCCCCCGCCACCAACTCAAATGGCTGAGGGGTCAGCAGTCTTTCTTGTCGCGTCTTGGCCGACTGTGGACGATCCTTATGGGTTGCCGTGACCGCCAGCACTTGTTGAAAGGGTTGACCCGTCAACCAGCCTGTCACCTGATTGAATCCACGAGTCTGCCAGGTCCGCTGGTCAATGGGAATCGGCACCAAAACCTCATAATTTTCCCGTTTCAGAGCCGTGCTCAACGCCGCTTGTAGTCCCAGTCGCAACCGATAGTCTCCTTGAAATTTGTACTGCTGCATGTAGGCCTTCATCCCCGCATCATAACAGTATAGGGCCCGGTTTCGAAGGTTATCGGGCCACCGTCGACAATCGTGGCAGACCTCACTGGTAGCCTGTTGGCGGCCACATTGGGGACAATACTGTGACCCAATCGGTGTCAGCTGTTCCCGACAGGCCGGGCACAACGCTGGTTGGGGTAACGGTCGCCACTGCCAAATCATGGCTACCGTCAGTGGCAGGCTAAACAATCGTCCACACCACACGCAGCCTAACATTGCCGGCCTCCCTGCCGTCGGCCCTGACGATTCAAACGGGTGATCATGGCCCGGGCCCGCTGGACATTGCGTGCATTACTATGGCAGTAAGCCAGGACTTGACCCCCGGGATCACTGGCCAGTCGGCCAACCCGGCCGGCAATCTGAACCAGCGCCGCCGTCGAGAAGACCGGATCATCGGCCCCGAGAATTGCCACCGCCACGCTGGGAAATGTCACGCCCCTTTCCAGAATGGTGGTGGTTACCAGGTATCGCTGTTGGCCCTCACGAAAGGCTTGGACCTTAGCTTGCCGATCAGGATCGGCGGCATACACCGTCGTCCCACCACTCAGACCGTTTCGTGCCAAAACTGCCGCTACTACTGACAGATCAGCCACGTGAGGCACAAAAATGAGGAAGGGTCGCCGGGCTTGCCACCAACGATTCAACTGGTGCTGCAGTCCCATTGGCAAACGCCCCTGTCGCAATTGCTGCCGCCAACGCCAACTAATCTTGAGTTGAATGGGGGGCAAGAGATACCCGTGATAACGCAACGGTAAGTAAGTCACCGCCACCTTCCCTTGCTTTATCTCCCGTTGGAGACGCTCTCCCGGCGTTGCCGTCAGATATAGACAACTTCCCGCTTCCTTCTGCGCGCGGTCAATTGCCACCTGTAACATGGGACTGGTGGCTAACGGGAACGCATCAACCTCATCTACCACGATCCAATCAAAGGCCCGATCGAAACGTAGAAGCTGATGAGTGGTGCAAATTGTGAGTTGACAATAGTGATAGGCCACCGGCTGCCCGCCATAGAGCACGCACTGCTCAACCCCACCAAAATCGCGTTGCAGGCGGGGCGCGAGTTCCAAACAAACGTCGACTCGCGGCGACACCCAGGCTACCCGCCAACCCTGGCGTAACGCTTCAGCCAAGGCTGGGTAGACAATCTCAGTCTTCCCGGCCCCCGTCACGGCCCACAAGAGTTGGCGATGCCCGGCCTGAGCATGCGCTTGAACGGCCGTAGCAGCCTGGGCTTGCAACTCACTGAGCTGGCCCCGCCAGGTGCAACCCCCACTAACCAGTCGAGGAAAGCGATTTGGTTCCGGAATAGTGTATAATCGATCCTGAGTGGTCAGCCGGCCTAACTGCAGACAAGTGCGACAGTACCGGTCCCCATTGGGGAGTCGATCCGCTGGCGCAACCCATTGATAGCATCGTTGACACCGCCAACGCGTGCCCACCGCCACAATCGCGGGACTAGTTACCATACCTGGTGCCCCCGGCAGTGGCGTCGGCGACCGCCGCCCAAATAATTCCGAAAAATCTGTCATATGTCATCCCTCCCTAGTCCTTCAGGGATAACTCCGTAAACGACAGCTTAAAATTTGTAAAGGATGGTTATTTTATGGAAACTGATTACCTCACCATCAAAGCAGCCGGTCAACACGCCTTAGAGATCAAAAAATCCCGGTTCATCGCCGACGTGGGCCGCGTGACCACCGAAGACGACGCCCAGGCCTTTATTGACAATGTCATTGCCCGGGAGCCCAAGGCGACCCACCATTGCTGGGCCTACGTTCTGGGTGAACACGACGAAATCCAGCGGGAAAGTGACAATGGCGAGCCTTCCGGAACCGCTGGTGTCCCAATCCTAACCGTCCTCAAACGAAACGATCTGCACAACGCAATAACCGTGGTTACACGGTACTTTGGGGGCATCAAGCTTGGTGCCGGCGGGTTAATCCGAGCTTACAGCAACGCCACCTCCACCGGAATCGAAGCCACGGGGGTGGTCAAACTAGTCAGGCAGCGTGAACTCACGCTCACGGTCTCCTATCCCCTCTACGACCGTCTGGTCCACTACCTGACTGAGAATGCCATCAGTGTGCTAGACACGGCCTACACCGACGCCGTCGCCGTCACCATCGCCGTTGACCTCGATGCGGTCGCTACGACTCAGGAGGCCATTACGAACCTGCTGAGCAACCAATTCACAGTCCAGGAAGGCCCAGTAGCCTACCACGAGGTCCCCGTTGAAATTCATGCCAGCAATCGCTAACGTTTCGTCCATAGACGTTGGGAGCACAAAAGTGCCTGAGACTTTTGTCTCGGGCACTTTTCGTTTCGCGTCGAAAACCTTAATCAGAATTCTTCGACGTCAGTTTTTTAACAATGTGATTGATCCAATGTAGCAGTGGCTGTCGGTCGGAACCAACCAAGCCAATGGCTTCCACGAAAAGCTCCAAGCCAATCAGAATGGCGATGGTCAGCAGGACTGACCCCCAGATCGTGGAGAGCGGGTAAAGCAAAGAAATAAAGGAGAAAATTAGGGCAATACCGTAGATGACCAACACCGTTTGTCGGTGGGTCAAGCCTAACTGCATCAACCGGTGATGCAGATGGTGCTTGTCCGCATGGGAGATCGGCTGCTTATTTAAGATCCGCCGAATCATGGCGTAAACAGTATCGGTGATGGGAACTCCCAGAATAATAACTGGGATAATGACCGAGATAAACGTAACGTTCTTCAACCCGTACAAGGAGAAACAAGCGATCATGAACCCAATAAATTGGGCCCCGGTATCCCCCAGATAAATCCGAGCCGGGAAGAAGTTGTAGGGCAGAAAGCCCACCATCGCTGCCACTAAGGCGAAGATCATGATGGCGACCCAAGTGTTCGCCACGTTGAGGAAGAAAAGACCTGTAATTCCTGTCGTCGTTAACGCAATGATGGAGACCCCGGTTGCCAACCCATCGAGGCCATCGATCAGGTTGATAGCATTGATGATGGCCACGATCCAGATTAAAGTAATCGGTAAGGCTAACCACCCGAAATGCCAGACGCCAACAAAGGGTAACGTCAGGTAACGCATCCGGACACCGGCAATAAAGTAAACTTCTAAGGCAGCCAGCGTTTGAAACATCACCTTTTGGCGTGGCCGCAGTTCAAAGACATCATCGATCATCCCGCCGACAACGATAATACACTCGCCACCGAACAACCCCCATAGCTGCTGGGTTGGCATCTGATCACGGAGTAAAAACATGGTCGAGAAGGTGAAGGCAATAAAGATTGCCAAGCCACCCAATGTGGGCATGGGCACCTTGTTGACGCGTCGCTGATTTGGTTTATCCACCGCACCAATTTGAAACGCAAGGCGGCGTACAAACGGCGTTAGGACTGCGGAGATAATCATGGTAGCGAATAAGCTAACAATAATCTCAAATTTCATAAAGTGTCCTCTTTCTTTTCTATCGGTTCTTTTGCTAATTATACAAATCTCACAAATCAAACACAACCGCCATTTCAGATCCCCCACTAACCTTACGGAAGATTTAAACGGTGTCCTTATTCACAAATTAATGGAATCCATTTCATAAATTGAACAATATTCTCAGTTAGCCGAAGGCCGCCAGTCTGCGGCACCCCGGGGTCATCGTCCATCTCCACCCACACGATCGTTAAGTCACCCCACTTGTGAAATTTCCGACCAACTCTCAGAACTCGCGCCCAAATTCAATCGCTAAATTCTCCTAAATTCAGATCAAAAAGGCGGCAGACCCGCTTCACAGAAGGCCCACCGCCGGGTATTGGGGCCACCGAGGAAGCTCCTCGGCACCACAACTACTCTTTTAAGTGATAGTTATAAGTTGACACAATAATATTTTCACGTGAATTCAGCGTTGCCCGCAGACGTAAGGCCGTCTGGTTATGCAACACATTTTGCCACGGATGCCGCGGCACGAATTGTGGCACCAGCACGGTGGTTGTGAAGTTTCGTTCGGCCGCCCGCTTGGCAATCACATCACAGAAACGCAACGTTGGCGTCGCAATTGACCGGTAGGAGGAGTGAATATCCACGAACCGAATGTCCGGGAATTCTTCCTTAAATTCCTGGGCAGTCTTGTGTTCCTTCTGCGGATTTTCATCAAAGGAAACGTGCATCGCAATGACATAATCCCCGATGGACCGGGCGTAATTGATGGCCCCAGTCGTCACCCGGGTGATGTTGCTGACCAAGACAATCACCGTGGCGCCATCATACTCGTGAACCTCGGCCTTAGCCTTTGCAGCCACTCGTAATTGCTTGGCAACCTTGCCATAGTGCTCGTGAATGCGGTAGAACAACCGCAGAATCAGTGGCATGATGATCAGATATGGCCAAATGTTGCCGAAACGCGTGATCAAGAGAAAAGTTACTAAAACCACAGAGATCAAAGCCCCAATAAAGTTAATGAAGGCTTTTCCTTGCCAGAAGCCCTCGCGCGTCCTGAACCAATGAATAATCATCCCAGATTGAGATAACGTAAATGGCACGAACACCCCAATAGCATACAGTGGGATCAGTAACGTCGTCTGTCCATGGAAGATGAAGATGAGGGCAATCGCCCCCAAGGCCAACGAGATAATCCCATTGGAATAACCCAATCGGTCTCCTCGGTCCAGGTAGGCGTGTGGTAAGAACTTATCTTTAGCCAAGTTATAGGCCAGAATTGGAAACGCTGAGAATCCGGTATTGGCGGCGACAGCTAAAATTAAGGCAGTAGATAATTGGAAAAGATAATAAATGAGGCCATGACCGAAGACGTTGGTTCCAATTTGAGACAGAACCGTTTGGCTGGCCTGTGGTCGGATACCCATGTAGTAACTCATGAAGGTAATCCCACCAAAGAAGATCGCTAAGATGGTTGCCATAATAGCCAACGTTGCGGCTGCATTATGACTCTTAGGCTTCTTGAAGTTTGGCACCGCGTTACTGATGGCTTCAACCCCAGTCAGTGATGATGACCCAGAGGAGAAGGCTCGGAAGAACAGCAGCAACGTCATCCCGGAAACCGTGCCCCCTACTGGTGCCGCAGCATGGTAGGTGATGTTTCCAGTGACGATATTGTAGAACCCAACACCAATCATCACGAAGATCATCGCAATGAAGAAGTACACCGGTAATGTTAAGAACGCCGCCGATTCTCGCATTCCCCGAAGGTTCATTAACATAATCCCAACAACGATTAATACCGAGACCAATACAGAATACTTCGACAAACCGGGAATCGCCGACGTGATCGCTTCAGTTCCAGAGGTCGTGGACACGGCCACCGTTAACATGTAGTCGACCAGTAATGATCCACCCGCGACTAATCCCGCGCCTTCACCCCAGTTGGTGCTGGCAACCACATAGGCCCCACCACCAGAAGGATAGGCATGAATGATTTGCTGGTAAGAAAGCGTAATCGCAAATAACAGAACTAAGACCAATGCCGCAACATATAATTGATACATCATCGCCGCTGCGGATAAAGTAATAAGAACTGTGGTGATTTGCTCAGTACCATATGCCACCGAGGACAGAGCGTCGGATGACAGTAAGGCTAATGCCTTAAACTTGGTCAACGCTTGACCGCCCTCGTCCATGGTTTTTAGAGGTTTCCCAATTAAAACCCGCTTTAAATAATGCCACATGACTAGTTACTCCTTATCTCCATAAATAATGAAAACGGGTCAAGACCCGCTCAACGTTGCTTGATTTATTGAAGTTCAAGTGCAGACGTAATTCTACTACAACTGTCTAAACATTACCACAATTACCGCAGTTAGCAACCGCAAATCGTGGCAGACGAACTTCCCCATTATCCGGCAACCTTTGCTGGAAATAAAGCCTTGATTTTATCCAAATTCTGTTGCTGGTCTTCGGGAACTTTTCTGGTATCGGTTTCATTGCCGTGGTATCTGGCAAGTCGTGGTTGAATCATACACCCCGTTTCCCGTCAATAGTTGTGGCTAATCATTGTTAAACCGCTTACAAAACTGGTTGATTATTTATCAACTTATTATCGTTTTATAGTATGCTAGGACCAAAGAAAGAAGTGTTTTGAGATGTCAACTCTAATCAATGGGGTCACCTTTTTTCAAAATAATCTAGTGGCGACCCACTCACATCGTAGCCAAACTGTGCCGTTTACGCCGGAACTTGCCGATTTTCTAACGGCCCGACACATCTATACTCGTTCGCGACATCCTGGAAGCCACCGCATTCACTCTCTGCGGCCCGTTCGGCTCCCCGTTAACCTCCAGATCGAGCCTTACAGCCAGTTCCTATTTGGCCGCCATTTCTTTAGTATGGGGGCCTTTAGCTCCACCAATAGTAATCTTCCAGTCAACACGATAATCGGTCGCTACTCATCCATTGCCACCAACGTCACTCGCATGCAGGGCAGTCACCCGACAACCCGTTTCACAACATCCATGCTCACTTACGATGACCGGGTCACGGCCTTCAACGACTACCTAAATACCACCGAAAACACCTTTGAACGCAAACCCAGTCCGGTTCGCAACGGAGGACCGATTGTGATCGGCAACGACGTCTGGATTGGCCAGGATGTCCGCTTCACCCCGGCCGGTGCTACGGTTGGGGATGGCGCTGTCATTGCCGGTGGTGCTCTGGTCACTAAGGATGTGCCAGCCTATGCCGTGGTCGGTGGTATCCCGGCACGCGTACTCAAGTACCGTTTCCCACAGGCGGTCATCGACCAACTCATCGCGCTGAAATGGTGGCAATATGGCTTCGGTGACTTCCACGGGGTGACTCCCGACGAACCGATTGAAAGCTTCATCGACAAGGTTGGTAACCTGGTCGCCACTGACGCCATCCAGCCATTTACACCGACTAGCACCAGTTTCGACGACCTAATCGCGGCCACTCAACAAACTGAATGATAAAAAAGAAGCCAACCGAATGAATCGGTTGGCTTCTTTAGATTCAGCACTAGCGAACTAGCGCGTTAATTTTTACATCATGCCGCCCATTCCAGGACCGGCAGCTGGTGCGGCTGGGGCTGGGTTGTCGCTAGGCTTTTCAGCCACGACAGCTTCAGTCGTCAGCAACAAGGCAGAAACGGAAGCCGCATTCTGTAAAGCAGAACGGGTAACCTTGGTTGGGTCGGTGATTCCGGCCTTAACCATGTCTTCATACTTGTTGTCAGCAGCGTTGTAACCAATCCCAGGCTTTTCACCCTTCAGGTGTTCAACGACAACTGAACCTTCAACACCGGCATTTTCAGCGATTTGACGAACGGGTTCTTCCAAGGCACGGAGGACAATGTTAACCCCGGTCAATTCGTCGCCTTCGGCTTCAACCTTAGCCACGTCACCAATGACGTTGATTAAGGCAGTCCCACCACCAGCAACGAAGCCTTCTTCAACAGCGGCACGCGTTGCGTTCAAGGCATCTTCGATCCGGTACTTACGTTCCTTCAATTCGGTTTCGGTAGCAGCACCGACCCGAACCACAGCAACACCACCGGCTAACTTAGCCAGACGTTCCTTCAACTTGTCGCGGTCGAAGTCAGAGGTCGTGTCATCGATTTGACCCTTGATTTCAGCAACTCGTTCAGCGATTTGGTCCTTAGCACCGGCACCTTCGACAACAGTCGTGTTGTCCTTAGTGACGTTAACCTTTTGAGCTTGACCTAATTGGTCAATCGTAGTGTCCTTCAAGTTGAGACCGAGATCATCAGTGATGACCGTCCCACCAGTGAGGATAGCTAAGTCTTGTAATTGGGCCTTACGACGGTCACCAAAGCCAGGAGCCTTGACAGCAACGACGTTAAAGGTCCCACGCATCTTGTTCAGAACCAACGTTGGCAAAGCTTCACCAGTAATGTCATCGGCAATGATCAAGAGTGAACGGCTTTGTTCAACGACGGATTGCAATAATGGTAAGATATCTTGGATGTTGGCAATCTTCTTATCCGTAATCAGGATGTAAGGATTGTCCAAGTTGGCTTCCATCTTGTCGTTGTCGGTAACCATGTATTGTGACATGTAGCCACGGTCAAATTGCATCCCTTCGACAACGTCCAAGCTGGTATCAACCCCACGGGATTCTTCAATGGTGATGACCCCGTCGTTACCAACCTTTTCCATGGCGTCGGCAATCAACTTACCCGTTTCTTGGCTAGCTGATGAAATTGACGCGATTTGCGCAATATCTTCCTTAGTCTTAACGTCAATGGACATCTTGTGTAAGGCTGCTACAGCTGAACTCGTGGCCTTTTCAATCCCGCGACGAATGCCAACAGGGTTAGCACCGGCAGTGACGTTCTTCATCCCTTCGTTAACGATGGCTTGCGTCAGAACCGTGGCGGTCGTCGTCCCATCACCAGCGATATCGTTGGTCTTGGAAGCAACTTCGGAAACTAACTTAGCACCCATGTTTTCAAAGTGATCTTCGAGTTCGATTGCCTTAGCAATGGTAACCCCATCATTGGTGATGGTTGGGTTGCCGTAACTTTGTTCCAAAACAACGTTACGTCCCTTAGGTCCCAAGGTGGTCTTAACAGTATCAGCTAACTTATCTACACCAGCAAGCATCTTGCTACGTGCATCTTCAGAAAATTTCAATTCTTTAGCCATTATTCCAATTCACCTCATATTAGTTTTTTTATTGTCGCTTTGGTATCAGTGGGAAAGTCCTAGTCAATAACTGCGACTAAGTCCTTTTCGTGTAAAACAAGGTAAGTGTTGCCTTGGTACTTAACTTCCGTACCAGCGTACTTATCAAACAATACTCGGTCGCCAACCTTCACAGTTGGGGCCACCTTATCGCCATTGTCTAATACCCGGCCATCGCTAACAGCAACAACGTTCGCCGTTTGGGGCTTTTCTTGGGCGTTACTTGCGAGCACGATGCCGCCAACCGTCGTTTCTTCTTCTTCTGGTTGATCTAAAATGACACGGTCTCCTAATGGTTTTAACACTTAAATCCCTCCAATGAACTTACTTTTTAGCACTGTTAGCACTTGACTAACATAAGTGCTAATCACAATATCTAATATATGGTTTTTCGTTTTAAAAATCAAGGAATTTGGTAGACGAATTTTTCGAGGACACGCCCGGGGCTTACGGGCACTTGTCTTCTGGCTTTCAATTCGATTAACTCACAACACAAACAAAAAAGGAGCCTGAGATTTCTCCCAGACTCTTCCGTCGGCTAACCTAAGTTGTTGTAGTGTTCCAAGAAGTAGATCAACGTCTGTAATTCATTGGTCAAATCAACATTTTGAACCCGGACACCCTTAGGAACCGTGATTCGCAGTGGCGTGAAGTTCAAGATCCCCTTCACACCGCCGGCAACCGTTTCGTCCGTGACTTGCTGCGCAACGTCGGCGGGGACCGTTAAGATCGCCACTTCAATCTGCTGTTCTTCCAATTGCTTCCGCAGATCGGTCATGGGATAGATCGGCACCCCACTCTGCACGGTGTTGGCCATCGAGTCCTTCACATCAAAGGCAGCACTGATTCGCACATTGCCATCCTGATGGAAGTTGAAGTTCAGTAACGCATGACCCAGGTTACCTACCCCGATCAATGCCACACTCGTCAGTCGATCCTGATTCAGAATCTTCTTAAAGAATTTAATTAAACTTTCTACGTCGTATCCGTAGCCTCGCTTACCCAGCGCACCAAAATACGAAAAGTCCCGGCGAATAGTGGCTGAATCTACCTTAACGGCATCTGATAATTCAGTCGACGAGACCCGAGTCTTATCTGCATCCAGTAGGATGTTGAGATAACGGTAGTAAATGGGCAGTCGTTTCGCTGTCGCCCGGGGAATCTTATGTTCAGTCAAAGCTTGAAACCTCCTAATCAAAAATCTCTTACCGGTGTTCACAAGCACCGGCTTTTTGCGGCCTATTTGTCTGGATTGTGAAACTAACTTTCTTACAAATTATAGCATACCCCCTCTTCTTGTGAAAGAATTTGCAAAAAGTTTTCACAAGTTAGGTTGGATTTCGGTCTGACCCCAGAATATGCTAAAATAGTGAGTATTAACTCAGTGAAACGAAAAGGAGGTTGGTTCACCGTGATACTTTTACAAGTTCAACAAGTCACCCGGCGCTTCGGAGCCAGTGTGCTCTTTGAAAACGTGAGCATGGACGTTCCCGAACACGGTCGCGTGGCCCTAGTTGGCCGTAATGGTGCGGGGAAATCCACCCTATTAAAAATGATCGCCGGCGAAACGACACCGGACGTGGGTCAAATCACCACGAAACGGGGACTGACGCTGGGCTATCAAGCTCAAAATGCCGGACTTGCATCCACTAAAACTGTCTGGAATGAAATGCTCAGCGTCTTTGCCAAGCTAATTGCCATGGAAAAACGCATGCATGAACTGGAAGCTCAGATGAGTGATCCCAACGTTACCGCTGACCAAGAACAATTTGCCCAGGTCTCCAGTAGCTACGATCAACTCCAACAAGACTTCAGCGATCAGAACGGTTACGGTTATCAGGCCGAGATTCGCGGCGTGCTTCACGGATTTGAATTCGATGAAGACTACTATGATAAACCAATCAATGAACTTTCCGGTGGCCAACGAACTCAGTTGGCACTGGCTAAACTGTTGCTGGAACGACCTGATCTCCTCATCTTAGACGAACCCACCAATCATTTGGACGTCGAGACCTTAACCTGGTTGGAAGGTTACCTGCAGGGTTACCCGGGCGCTATTCTCGTCGTTTCCCATGACCGGTACTTCCTCGATCATGTGGTCAATGACGTCTACGATATGGCCCACGGTGGACTGGATCACTATCCTGGGAACTATTCCCACTACATCGCCGCTAAGGCCGAGCGCTTGCGGCTATCCTGGAAGGAATATGACAAGCAACAGGCCGAGATCAGTAAGCTTGAAGACTTTGTGAACAAAAACATTGTCCGGGCTTCGACTACCAAACGGGCTCAAGCTCGTCGGAAACAATTGGAAAAGATGGACAAACTTGATCGGCCGGAGGGGGATGACAAGGCCGCACGCTTCAGTTTCACCCCTCGTCGTCAGAGTGGCAACGTAGTCCTCGACGTTGTGAATGGCGCCGTTGGCTATGACGATCAAGTCCTAGCCGCTCCCGTCACCCTCGATATCAAGAAACATCAGTCGGTGGCCATCGTCGGTCCCAATGGCATTGGGAAGTCGACCCTACTCAAAACAATTCTGGGCCGTATCCCCGCCATTCAAGGTCAGATTATCTTTGGTACCGGGGTGGATACGGGGTACTACGACCAAGACCAAGCCACGCTACACGATAAGAAATCGGTTCTTCACGAGTTGTGGGATGACCATCCGACCACCCCTGAGGGCGATATTCGGTCGATCCTGGGTAGTTTTCTCTTTACCGGATCCGACGTCGACAAGAGTGTCCACAGCCTGAGTGGTGGCGAACGGGCTCGCCTGCTGTTAACCAAACTGGCCCTGCAGCATGACAACTTTCTCATGCTAGACGAACCCACCAACCACTTGGACATCGACAGCCGAGAAGTCTTAGAAACCGCGTTAAATGAGTTTGACGGAACCATCCTATTTGTTTCTCATGACCGTTACTTTATTAACCAGGTGGCCACCCAAGTCGTGGAACTGAGTCCTGAGGGCACCACGCGTTACCTGGGGAACTATGACTACTACGTCTCTAAGAAGGCTGAGCAGGACGCCTATGCGGCTAAGGAGGCCGAAGAGGCTGAAGCCGCTCATCCAACGGTGACTAGCCCCAAACAAACCCAAGTGGACTATCAGGCCCAGAAGGACCAAGCCAAGGCCAAACGTAAGTTAAGCCGCCAGGTCACGGCTCTGGAAGACCAAATGGCCGACCTCGAGCAACAGAAGACGGCTATCGAAACCGAAATGAGCCAAGAAGAAAACTTTAACGATGCTGGTAAGCTGGGCGAGCTTCAAGCCCAACTCACAACCATTACCGCGCAACTCAGCGAGACCGAAGATTCCTGGACCGAAAAGAGTCTGGAATTGGAAGAATTTGCTGATTAATGCTGAAATAGCAAGGGCGGCGTACCAACCTCACATTAGTGAAGTTGATACGCCGCCCTTTTTCAATTAGTCTAATTTTAATGTCGTGACGGTAAATCCCGTATAGTCCGCTTCTAAGAACTGGGCTAGCCGCATGAACTGCGTGGTTAATTGGTCGTGGTCAAACGGCCCCCAACTGTCCACGTTGAAATGAATCTGTCCCTTACTCAGGTGATAAGTCCATTTACCCACAACCGCCCCGTTAGCCATGATTGGCGCCCGGAGAATGCCGTTCTTCGACCACAACTGGTGCTGAACAGCTGGGGTAGCGAACCACGTCTTCTCCCGATAACCGGTCATGGCGGCACTGAAGCTAGCAGCAATCACGGTCGTCTGGGCGTAGCAATCGTTCAACTTCTGGAGGGTAGCCGGTGCGATTGGATCAAGCGTCCATAACTGCTCTTCTCCCACCTGAACGGGTGTGAGTTCCGGGATGACCCGTTGCCAAGCCGGCCGAACCTGACTAATCTTGATCCCCGACCATTTGATAAAATCAGCCAAGGTGGCTGGACCGAAGCCCCGGAGGTAACGTCGAATTAAGTCGGCCGTGGCCCTCGACTGATCCAAAAGTTCCGTTGTTTGAGGCGCGACAAGTTGCCAATCCTGATGGGTTGCTGCCGGCAGCATCTGCAGCCGTCCCTGCGCCGTCAAAACCTGTAACACGGCATAATCAAAGTTCTGTGGCCGCGCAGCATACCAGGAAAATTTTGCTGACAAGTGATCGGTATACGCCGCTCGATTCAGTGGCTCCGCGGTCCGTAATAACTGATCAATCTCGTGGGCCGCTACTCTGACGTGATCCTCGGCTCCTAAGAAATAGGCTTTGGGTAAGCGCTCATGTTGCCGAGCCGAAACGACCAACTGTAGATCAGCTGGCGTCAGTAGATGAATGGTCCAGCGTTGCGCCCAGGAACGTACGATTCCCTTTTCTCGATAAAAGGCCAACAATTCCGAACGAGTAACGCCCGTTTGTAAGGCAACATTAAGTGCCGCGGCTCGTTGATTTTGTGCCTGAAAACCCACATGACGCAAAAAGGCCGTCTCCAGATCGGCTTGCGCTGTAAACACCCCCTGTCGGAACAGACGGTAGGTAAACAATTCGGCTCGATTCATGAGACGTCCTCCTCGATTAAAGTTATTTATTTAGCAGAATCTGCCGCCCAGTCGAATTCAAGGCTAGGATCGGCGTTCAATGTGGCATCAGCAAAAACACCGTGCTGGTAGGCCACGTAAGCAAAGGCCCCGATCATGGCAGCGTTGTCCCCACATAACTTCAGGGGAGCCTTAACCAGATGGGTAACCGGGTTATGAGCCAAGTCTCGTTCCAACCGTTCACGTAGGCCTTGGTTGGCAGCGACACCCCCGGCTAAGATCAGTTGTTTAACGGGGTAGTCAGCCAAGGCATGTTGCGTCTTTTCAGCCAACACATCCACGACCGCCTGCTGGAAGCTGGCAGAGAGATCTTGCTTACTCAGCGTCTCGCCAATCTGATCGGCGTGGTGAGTCGTATTGATGAAGGCACTCTTCAATCCACTGAAACTAAAGTCGAGGTTGTCATCCTTCTCCATGGCCCGGGGAAACTTGAACGTGTCATGCCCCTCATGGGCCCATTGATCGACAGTCTTACCGGCTGGGTAGTTGACTCCCATCACGCGGCCAACCTTATCGTAGGCCTCACCGGCAGCGTCGTCTCGCGTTTCACCAATAATCTCAAACTGATTTTCGGCGGGCATGTAAACCAATTCGGTATGGCCACCGGAGACCAGCAAAGCCATGGCCGGAAATTCAATGGGTTCCACGTAGCGTGCAGCATAGATATGCCCCGCCATGTGATTAATGGGAATCAATGGCAGGCTGTGGGCAAAAGCCACCGTCTTGGCCGCTGTGACGCCAATCAATAACGCCCCCACTAACCCTGGACCGTAAGTAACGGCCACGGCATCCAGGTCATCATACCCAACCTGTGCCTCTTGCAAGGCATCCTTGATGCAGATCGTAATTTCTTCGATGTGGTGCCGACTAGCAACTTCGGGAACCACGCCACCAAATCGTTGGTGACTCTTAATTTGAGTTGCCACGACATTTGACAGAATCTTGTGGCCATCCTCGATGACTGCCACACTCGTCTCGTCACAACTCGATTCAAACGCTAAAATTAAAGTTCGCTTTTCCGTTGGACTCACTCCCTCTTCATGCCTGAAACCATAAAAAACGGGTGGCTGTGCGCCATCCCGTTACGCCTCACGCGACTCCTCTTCAGCTGTCGGTAGGTATAACACCATATCCGCAGCATCTTCGTGATCGCCAAAGTAATAGCCCCGCTTGACCCCGGTCTGTTCAAAGTTCAGATCCCGGTACAGACGTTGCGCACTCTTATTCGATACCCGAACTTCCAGGCTCACTGTCTGATAGTTCAGCTTCTTAGCCTTTTTAATCATGATGCTCAGGAGAAACCGTCCCAAACCGTGAGCCTGAAATTCAGGCAATACCGCGATATTGGTAATATGGGCATCCCGTTCGTGTTCATCGAAGGTACTCCCGATAAAGGCCAGTAACCGATCGTTCTTTCGAATAACCAGGTAGAGACGATCCTTCTCGCGACGCAACTCATTGGCAAAGGCCGTTGAATCCCATGGTGCTTGACCAGCGTACACGGCGCGTTCGATTTCAATCATTTCGGGGATATCGGTGAACAGTGCCTTGGCCACAAAGTACGTTTCATCGCGAATTTCCACGCGGTGATTCTTCACGTCCATGGCTTCCTCGCGCACGAGTTCTCGCCGACTTCCAAATATATTTTTATACCAACTCTTAAATTTTTTCAACATATGATCCGGTATCCTCTTCTGGGTTCTTGGCACGCCATTCGGCTTCAGCCTGCGTCAGTCGTAGATAGTTCGGCACAAATTGATCAACGTCTTTGACGGGCGTCTCGTGACGACCCAACAGCCCAATCGTTGCGGCCTGGGGTAAGTTCATCCAGGTAGACACGGTCGGCGTTGCGGCCGAGATCGTGGTGTCAATCAGCTCGGTGAAGTGACTGGCATCGCCTAAGAACCAAACGGGTTCACCGTATTCGTTAATGGCTTCTAAATACGCCGTCACATTCGTGTGGGCATCCGCAATCACGGGAACGGGGACGCCGCCCTTGATGCGATACAGACCGGCAAAAACGTTTTGGTTACGCGCGTCGAACAAAGGCGCTACTAGGGCCCCTTCGACTGGGACGTTAGCGGCCAAGGTTGCCAGACTGGAGACCGCCACCAACTCGATATCGAGCGTAGCGGCCAACGTCTTAGCGGTCGTCACGGCAATTCGAATTCCCGTATAGGAACCCGGTCCTGCGGCTACAACCACTCGGTCAAGATCGGTTGGTTTGAGTTCCGCCATGGCGAGGAGTCGTTCAATTTCTGGTAATAAGTACTCGGCGTGCTTCTGGTGAACGGTCACCGTGATGGCGGCCAGCACGTTCGCGTCATCCAGCACGGCCACACTCAGCGGTCGGTTAGACGTATCAATTGCTAAAATCTTCATGTTTATTTAGGGTCCCCTTTGATGTGTTTGGTTATACCGGTACCCGCACTCATGGAATGAGACGGCAAAAGCGGCGGCTGGTTAACGGCCACCGCTTCATCTTGGCTACCCAGTTACGGTTTCTAAATGACTGTTCATATCAGTTAACTATACTACCACAAAGATCCGCTGAGGGCACCTTCTCCGCTTGATCGTTAGAATTTTATCGATCTTGCCAGTCAATGGCCGCCTGTACGGCCACCGTCTCTCCGACCTTCACCTCATGGGTTGTCGTGTGATCACTAGGAGCCACGGCAGTGCTCAGGACTTGATGGCCATACTGAACTTCATTTTCAAAACGAATGCGAATATCAGTTGCCTGGTGTTGGCGCAACCAATCCGCAGGTAAGGTGTCTAACATCCAATCGAAGTAGTGGGCGTTATTGACGTGCCCATTGCCATCGATGTCAAAGTAACGGACCGTGTAAGGCTTCAATTGAGCCGACAGGCTGTGGTCCAAACGACCAGGCCGCGGCAAACGCGGAATCCGGCTAACCAGTTCACTATCGTAAGGCGCCATTAACGCCGTAGGAATAGTCGCGATCTTTCGTGTGGCGTAACTCATCGTCACCCAAATACCCTCGCCATAGGCAAGCTGTTTGCCAGTCTGATCAACCAACCAGTATTCACGATAGGCGAAGTAACGATTGTAAGCGGTCGCCCGCGTCTTCACTGTCACGGTCTCATTGACCTCTGGGAGTCGATCGATTTGAATATGGTACTGCGTGACGACCCAGCCGACGCCCAGCTCATGAACCCGTTCGGTGGTCCAGCCCAAGGCGTCACTCTGATCCTCAGACACCAGAACAAAAAGGTTAATTAACATGGCAACGGTCAGATGACTAGTGTCATCGCCTTCATAGTAGACGACACGGTGTTCTTCGCTAAATTGTTGTGCGGCCACGCGGGTCACTCCTTATCTAGATGATGATAGGTCCGGTAGACCTCTTGCTTCTTCAACCCACGTAGGTTGGCAACTTCCTTGATGGCAGCATTTGGCTTGTCACCGGCGGCAATTAACCGGTCGACTTGTACCTCGACGGGTTCACTCAAGTCGACAGCTTCCGTGGCAGCCATCGTGGGGGCGGGATTACCCCCGACGAGAACGACAAATTCTCCCCGGACGGTATCCGTGGCGGCCCAATCGGCTAATTCCTGCAGACTACCCCGTAGAAATTCTTCATACCGCTTCGTCAGCTCCCGGCACAGCACGGCCGGTCTGTCGGCCCCCATCCCATCGGCCAGATTCTGTAAGGTCTTCTTCAGACGATGTGGCGCTTCGTAAAAGATCAGCGTTTCCTCACGTTGGGATAATCCCTCAATTTCGGCGCGTTGATCCTTGGGTTTCCGATCCAGAAACCCATAAAAGTAGAAAGGTTGCGGGGCTAATCCCGAGGCAATCAAGGCCGTTAAACCGGCATTAGCCCCGGGAAGTGGCGCGACTGGAATGTGCGCGTCAATACAGGCATTGACCAGTTCGTGCCCGGGGTCCGAAATTGAAGGCATCCCCGCGTCACTCACCTGAGCAATCTGCATTCCCGCTTGGAGTTTCGCAATCAGTTGCGGAATCCGCTCCTGGGTGTTGTGCTCATGGAAACTGATCTGCTTCGTAGTAATTTCAAAATGATTTAAGAGTTTCTGGGTGTTACGCGTATCCTCGGCGGCAATGAGATCGACGTCTTGTAACGTTTTAACGGCGCGAAAGGTCATGTCGTCCAGATTTCCAATTGGTGTTGGCACCAGGTACAAACGGCCGCTGGGTGCGGTCTTAAAACTTCGTTGACGTTCCATGTGGTGCGAACCTCCTACTGGTCACGATAGATAACTTCTAGACAAAAAGCACATTCCTCATCCTGTTTCCGACGAGTTCCATAGAACTCCCGGCAGACGTGGAAGCCTTCCTCATACAACTTTTCAAGAATCTGACGCGATTTCGACAGTCCTTGTTGGGTTTCGGGATCCTGTGGTAACGTCCGCTGCAATTCACGAACCAGGTCACGGAGATGCTGATTTTCAATCCCTAATTCCGCGTTCTGTTCGAAGACCTTTGTCATCTCCGTTTGCAGGTCGGTGAATTGGACGAGCATCTCCTGCAACTGATCTTCTAAGCTCTTAAACTGATCGTAAATTTCTTGTTTTTCCAAGTTGCGACCCCTCCAATTCTGACAAATTTATCGGGGAATTTGCCCCAATATTTTTAAGGTTAATGCCTCAAGGATTCCTTGAAAGTTCAGGTTACCGGCCAACTGACCCCGCGTTGCTAACGTCAAGGTGAGAATGGTCACCAGTTGGTCCACCGACAAACGTTGTGCGAGTTGCTGACTCACCTTGGCGACCTGTGGAAAAGCTAGGTGATCATCGGTCACGGCCTGTGTCTGTTGCCGCAACACGTCATGCCAGGCTTGGACCGCCATATCGAGCACGAGCCCTTGCTGATCGCGATTATTGGCCAGAGGTACTAGTTCAGTCTGAACCCGAACAAAGGCGCGTTCATCCCCGGCAGCACAGGCTTCGAGCCAATGTCCGACACTCTGTTGAGCCGTCTTGAGCCAATCATTTTCGATCAGCTTCTGGGCGGTGGCGACGCTCTCAGTCAACGTGGACAAAAGATAACGTTGACTGGGAACAACCCCCGCTTTACCTAGTTCATCGGTCAATGCGGCTGGCGCGACCCGTAGTAAATCCACAATCTGGGTCCGCGATAGAATTGTCGGCAGGATCAGATTTTTATTGGCCGTCAGGAGTAGTGCTACCGTATTACCCACGGGTTCCTCAATGAATTTCAAGAGGCTGTTGGCAGCCCCAGTCGTCATCCGATCGACCTGATCGACGATGAAGATCTTCTGGTTGCCCTCAACCGCACTCTTACTGAATTCGGACTTGAGATAACGGACCTGGTCCACCTTGATCCGCTGGCCATCAGGGACCACCGTGACCACGTCGGGATGGTCCCCTGCCATGATTCGGCGGCACTCGGAACAGGTCTCACAAGGTAACCCTGCTGGCGTCACGTTCTGACAGAAGAGGCGCATGGCGATCAGGCGGGCTAAGGCCTGACGCCCGGTCCCATCGGCGCCGTTAAACAGGTAGGCGTGCGCAAGCCGCTTCTCCTGAATCAGGGTCATAAAATGCGTTAAAAGTTGTGGTTGCAAGCGTTGGACTTGGGCCACGAGACTATCTTCAGTCATGCGGGCCTCCTAAAATTGATGGAACTGATCAACCGGCATCACGAAGACCGTGGCGCCGCCGACCTGCACCTCAACTGGATAGGATGACGTGCTGTCTAACTGGGCATCGAGGTTAACCGGTGGTGTCATGAACTGCTGACGCGTATGACTAGCAGTTTTGATCATCGCTAGAACCTCGTCAACCCGGTCGTCTGCCACCCCAATCATAAAAGTGGTATTACCAGACTTCAGAAAGCCACCGGTGGTGGAGAGTCGGGTAGCCCGGATATCGTGGTCGATAAATTCATTGCTTAAACGGTTCGCGTCCTTATCTTGGACGATGGCAATCAGTAATTTCATAGTGAGAGTCCTCCCTTAACCACCGGTTAAAAGTAGCGCGGTGCAGTTTGCTTAATCAAGGTCAACGCCTGGTCAACCACCTTAGCGGGTGCCTGAGTGGCGTCGATAAGTTTAATCCGATCTGGGTCGGCCGCTTGTAGTCGCAGATAGGCGGCACGCACGCGATCGTGGAAGGCCGTCTTCTCGACATCGAGGCGGTCAACCTGATCGGCTTGCCGGTGGGCTTGAATCCGTCGCAGACCCACCTCGGCTGGTACGTCAAAGTAGATCGTCAGGTCAGGCAACAGGCCATCCGTGGCAAAGTGATTCATCTCCGCCACGGCATTCTCACCGATCTGGCGGCCCGCTCCCTGATACGCAATAGAGCTATCCACGTAACGGTCACAGAGGACCAATTGGTCGGCCGCTAACGCCGGTAAAATTGTCTGAGCTAAGTGTTGACGCCGTGCTGCCGCATACAGCAAGGCCTCGGTGCGATAATCCATGGCAGTATTCGCTCGGTCTAAAATGATGGATCGAATACTTTCGGAGATTGGATTGCCACCTGGTTCTCTGGTGATCACCAATTGGTCACCCAATCCGTCCATAATCCGGGCGGTAATAGCACGCAGAGCACTGGTTTTCCCAGCACCATCCGGGCCTTCAAAGCTGATAAAAGTTCCTGACAAGATACTCGACCCCATTTTTTATTGATAGTTACATTGTACTTGAATTCAGAATTGATGTCTATTTGCAACGGGTCCTTCTCGGGGTGACCGATCAAATCACACGCTGGTCAACTAAGCCACAAAAAAACGGGCCATTATGCTGCAACCAGCCGCCTGCCCGTCCCTTCTACTGCCACTAGTCCCGAAAGACTGCGGCGGAAATTTGTTTACCTTTAACCTGACGCCGACGGGCTTCGCGGTACAAGAACAGATAGGTTTGCCGAGCGAGAGCGGTATTGGCCGTCATCTCGTTATCGGCATCGGCAATGGCCTCTTCCGTCTGTTTCGCGTGATCCCACCGATCCTTAGCGTCATCGATGGTCACTAGGAGCTGATCATCATACGCAGCTTTTAACCGGGGTAATTGGCGTTTCTTTCTTCCAAACATCTGTGGGCCTCCTACATCTCTGTTCGGCCTTCAACGGCCTTAAACAGGGTCATTTCGTCAGCATATTCGATGTCACTCCCCACTGATAGACCGTGGGCTAGACGCGTCACCTTGATCCCGGCTGGTTTGATCAACCGGGACAGGTACATCGCCGTGGCTTCCCCTTCGGGCGTGGCATTAGTGGCAATAATAACTTCTTTAATAGAAGGATTCTTCTGTAAACGGTTGATCAGACTGGCAATGTTCAGATCTTCCGGGCCCTTGCCCTCGATGGGTGACATGACCCCTTGTAAGACGTGATATAAGCCGTGATATTCCTTCATTTTTTCCATCACCATGATGTCCTTGGCCTGTTCGACCACCAAGACGTGGCTCTGGTCACGCGTCTTGTCCGTACAGATGACACAGGGATCACTCTCGGTGATATTGCCACAGATCGAGCAAAAGTGCAGGTCACGTTTAGCCGCGACCAGCGCCTTTGAAAACGCCGTGACGTCATCCTCTGCCATATCAATCGTGAAGAAAGCTAACCGGGTCGCCGACTTCTGGCCAATTCCGGGAAGCTTCATGTAACTGTCGATCAACTGAGCAATAGGTTCTGGGTACTGCATAGTCACAACGTCCTTTCTTGGTTACATCCCAGGGATATTTAACCCTTGGGTGTATTTACCCATTGTCTGTTGGGTACTTTCATCAACCTTGGCGATGGCTTCGTTAACGGCAGCCAAGACCAGGTCAGCTAACATATCGGGGTCATCGGGGTCGATGGCTTCTGGCTTGATCTTCAGATCCGTCATTTTCCGGTCACCCGTAAAGGTTGCCTGAACCAGGTCGTCTGGTGACGTGCCAGTGAAGGATTGGGCATTCAAATTCGCTTGGTCCTCCGCCATTTTCTTTTGCATTTGTCGCATCTGTTTCATCATGTTCCCCATATTACCCATGTTCCGCATCTTAATCATCCTTTCGAGATTTAATCTTGCTTGATATCGACAATTGATTTACCGAAGAGTTCTTCAGCCTTGGTCACCACCGGGTTTTCGGCGGGCTTTTCCGGCTGCTGGTCTTCGGGTGAATTCGCCTGGAGCTGTGCCTTGTGGGCGGCTAAGTAGCTCTTACGAATCCGCGGCCACTGGTCCTTGGGTACGAAGACGACGGGTAACGCCGTCCCAATCATCCGGTCCAGTCCGTTCTCCAAGGCATCCGTGAGTTCCCGATCCAGGGTTGCTCGCTGGAAGAAAAAGGAGAAGTCGAAGGCCACGATAACCCCCGAATCAGCCGCCGCAACCGGTTGGGAAGCCTTCATAACCGCACGCTGCGCAACATTTAAGCTGTTCAGAATGTCGGGCCAAACCTCTTGTAGTTGGTTGAGTTTCTCCCGCGTGGCGGTTCCCAACACAGGATTAATCTTGGCCAGATTAACTTCCTGCTTGACCGATGGCTTAACTCGCGGTGTGCTGGTTGCGGCCTTGGCAGGTTGTCCTGCGGGGGCTTGTTCCAGTTGTTTAACCGCCGAACGTAACTGCTGAATCTCACGTTGTAGGTCGGCCATCCCCGGCTGATCAGCACTCGCTGGTGTCGTAGCGGCCGGCTGTGCAGCTGACGTGGTCGCCACGGGTGCTTGCCCCTTCTGATGACCAATCTCAGCTAGTTTAATCGTGAGAATTTCAAGGTAAACGTCTGGATGCGTCGTGAAACGCATCTGCTGTTGAATTGAATTTAATTCATTAATCATGGCGTACATGGTCTGCGCCGACGTAGCCGCGGCCAACTGTTGAAAGGCCTCACTGACGCTCCCCATTTCGGCCTCCTCGACCATCTTAGGCGCCTGTTGATACAACAGGAGGTCCCGGGTGTACCCAATGATATCTTCGGTAAACCGCTCGGCATCTTTCCCGGCCTCTAGGACCGACTGTAAGCTCGCTAAGCCCGCTTTAGTGTCACCAGCAATGACCTGCTGAACATAGGTCGCTAGCAGCTCGTGTGTCACGCTCCCGGTCACCAGGAGGGCATTGTCCAGGGTAATCTCATTATCACCGAAGGATAGCGCCTGATCCAAAATACTCAGGGCATCTCGCATCCCCCCTTCGGCGGCCTTGGCAATCACTTTAATGGCCTGGTCGTCGTAGGTGACGTTCTTTTGCTTTAAAATATAAATCATTCGTTGGTAACTGTCGTTGGCCGCGATACGTTTGAAATCAAACCGTTGCGTCCGTGAGATAATCGTCGCCGGAATCTTGTGAGGTTCCGTCGTCGCCAAAATAAAAATCACGTTAGCCGGTGGTTCCTCCAAGGTTTTCAGCAAGGCATTAAAAGCCCCAGTAGACAGCATGTGAACTTCATCAATGATGTAGACCTTATAGTCGGCCACCGTTGGCGCATACTTCACCTTGTCACGGATATCTCGAATCTCTTCAACCCCATTGTTAGAGGCCGCATCGATCTCGATCACGTCATTCAGCGTACCGTCTGTGATGGCCTTGCAGGTCTCACATTCGTTGCAGGGCTCGCCATCTACTTGATGATGACAGTTGATCGCCTTAGCAAAGATCTTAGCTGCCGAAGTCTTCCCGGTTCCCCGTGGTCCTGCGAAGAGGTAAGCGTGGCTGATTTGATTGGTTGTGATGGCATTCTTAAGCGTGCGGGTAATGACCTCTTGCCCAATCATGTCGTCGAACCGTTGCGGGCGCCAGACCCGATAAAGTGCTTGATAAGCCATGCAATCCGTCCCTTTCTTCAGGAAAATCCGTTAAATTCGCTGTTCATAATTATAGCCTTTTTACCTGCTTGCTGTCACGGGTTGTTGGCTCAGATTTACGGTAAATTAATCTCTAATCCCAGTCAATTCCAACGCCAACGGCCGGACTAACGGGACTTCCTGTAGCCGTTTTGACCGCAAATATTTTTATCCATGAAAAAACTCCCAGTCATCGACTAGGAGTTTGAATTAGCTCATAAACTTGGAGCACAAAGCGGCGCAAACTTAGTGCTGCTTCCTTCCGGACCTGACACAATTCGTAAGGTCACCCTTGCTCCAAGGCCTTTACGGCAATACTCAGTGTATCATGAACCATTGGACCTGTCTAGCCACTTGTTAATTTTGTGGCATCTGAGCGGCACGGCGGGCTTTCTTAGCCGCCTTCTGACGCTTACGTGCGGCTTTAAAGAAAGTCACCATTCGTTCTCCAGCCGCCTTGGCCAGCAGCCCCTCATGAACCGTGACCACGTGATTTAGCCGGTCATCCGTGAGCGTCTGGTAGAGACTGTCGACGGCACCGGCCTTGGGATCACGAGCCCCATAAAAAACCTCAGGAATCCGAGCGTTGACGATTGCCCCACTGCACATCAGACAGGGTTCAATCGTGACGTAGAGTTGGCAATCGTTGAGCCGCCAACTCTTAAGCGTCGCACAGGCTTCCTCAATGGCACGAACCTCGGCATGCAGTGTGGCATCATTCCCGTGTTCGCGTAGGTTGTGTCCCCGACCGACAATCTGGCCATCATGGACGATCACGGCGCCAATCGGCACCTCACCAATCAAGGCCGCCTGGTCCGCTTCAAACAAGGCTTCTTCCATATATAAACGCTGATGAGGTGAATAGGACGTTTCGCGCATCCAATCCCTCCTTTCGACAGCAATCGATTAGCGCAACGTACTTTCTAGAATATAGTACCCTTTGTCTTTTTTAATGATTTCGCAGTTACCAAACGTTGCCGCCATATTTTTCTCAGCGGACGGGGCCCCCTGCTTCTTTTGTAAGACGACGGTCAACGTACCACCTGGCAGAAGATGATCCTTCGCCTGAGTGAGCATCGCCGTCACGACGTCCTTACCGGCACGTACCGGTGGATTTGTCACGATCGCCGCGTACTGTTCCGTAACGTCACTATAGATATCAGAGGTCTTAATCGTCACGTTCTCAATTTGATTGGCCGTGGCATTTTGCCGGGCTAATTGTAAGGCCAACTCATTAACGTCGACCATCGTAATTTCACGATCTGGCCACTTCTTAGCCAAGGCCAAGCCGATCGGACCGTAGCCCGTTCCCAAGTCCAACCACGCACCAGCCGGTGTCTTCTCGGCATTAAATGCCTCGAGAAGCACACGTGAACCGTAGTCCACCCGGTTCTTTGAAAAGACACCGTTGTCGGTGGTAAACAACAATTCGTTGCCTAGCAACGTGTAGGGCCAGTGATGTTCTTCGTGTAAAACGTCTGGATTTTGTGTATAATAATGATTAGTCAAACTTTCCACCACCTTCAGTGCCTATTTTACCTTACATGTTTGGTGGAAACCAAGAAAAATAAAAAATAAGTCCAGGAGCACCATATTTAGTGGTTATTGTATGATCCAACTACTAAATGTGGTGCTTTTTTTGATTGAATTTTTCAATATCTGGTGTACACTTAACTCATTGATATTTAAATTTAAGGGATGTGGCAACAATGAAAGTAACAGTTTACTCCAAGAACAACTGCATGCAATGCAAGATGACGAAGCGTTTCCTCAGCGAACACAACGTGGAATTTGAGGAACACAACATCACGCAAAACCCAGAATACGTTTCCTACTTAAAGGACCACGGTTTCCAAGCGGTTCCAGTTGTGGAAGCACCTGGCGTACCAGCCTTTTACGGCTTCCGGCCAGACCAATTGACGAAAATTGCGGGCTAATTAAAGTTAGACACAAACCCGTCTCGGCGACGTCGTGTTTGTTCACGGTGGCGCCATTTTTTATTTGGCTTTAGATGATCCATTTTTAATGAAGGAAGAGATGATTAGGATGAGCTTAAAAGACTTAGGTAATGTGACTTACTATGATTTAAACAATGAAATTAACATCCCCGTCGACGGACAGATCCCGCTTAACAAGGATCAGGAAGCTCTCCACGCCTTCCTCAAGGAAAACGTCGACCCCAATACCAAGCGCTTCGCTTCTCTGCGTGACCGCTTCGACTTCTTAATCAACAACAACTACATCGAGGCGAAGGTCATTAACCAGTACCCCTTCGCGTTCGTCGAGGACCTCTACGCCTATCTTAAGGATCAAGACTTCCACTTCAAGTCCTTCATGGCGGCCTACAAGTTCTATGCGCAGTACGCCTTGAAGACCGACGACAATGACTATTACTTGGAAAACTTCATTGATCGGGTTGCAATGAACGCACTGGACTTCGCCGAGGGCGACCAACAACTGGCCCACGACTTAGCCGATGAAATCATCCACCAACGTTACCAACCCGCCACGCCTAGCTTTCTCAGTGCCGGCCGCGCTCGTCGGGGAGAACTGGTCTCTTGCTTCTTAATCCAATCCACCGATGATATGAACACCATCGGCCGGACGATTAACTCCGCTCTGCAACTCTCACGTATCGGTGGTGGGGTCGGGATCAGCCTGTCCAATCTCCGGGGTGCGGGCGATCCCATCAAGCACATCGACGGCGCGGCTTCCGGGGTCGTTCCCGTCATGAAGCTACTCGAAGACAGCTTCTCTTATTCTAACCAACTGGGTCAACGACAGGGAGCCGGTGTGGTCTACCTGAGCGTTTTCCATCCCGACATCGTGGCCTTTCTGAGTGCTAAAAAGGAAAACGCCGACGAAAAGATTCGCTTGAAGACCCTCTCACTTGGCGTCACCGTTCCCGACAAGTTCTATGAACTCTGCGAACAGGATGCCGATATGTACCTCTTCAGTCCTTACGACGTCGAACGCATCTATGGCAAACCATTTTCCTACGTCGACATCACCACCGAATACGACAACATGGTCGCCAATCCCGATATTCGCAAGAAGAAACTGAAGGCGCGTGAACTGGAAACCGAAATCGGCAAGCTCCAACAGGAATCTGGCTACCCTTACATCGTTAACATTGACACGGCTAACCGGGAAAGTCCGATCGACGGCCGCATCGTCATGAGTAACCTCTGTTCCGAAATCATGCAGGTTCAAACGCCTTCTCGCGTCAACAACAAGCAAGACTACGACGTATTGGGCACCGATATTTCATGTAACCTTGGTTCCACCAACATCGTCAATCTGATGACCTCACCCGACTTCGGCCACTCCGTCGAAACCATGGTTCGGGCCCTCACCTTCGTGACGGATCACTCCGACATCGACGTTGTTCCTTCTATTCAAAAGGGAAACCGCCTCGGTCATACCATTGGTCTGGGGGCCATGGGTCTGCACAGTTACTTTGCCAAAAACCAAATGATGTACGGATCCAAGGACAGTATTGCCTTTACTAGCGTGTACTTCATGCTGCTAAACTACTGGACGTTGAAGGCTTCAAACGAAATCGCTAAGGAACGTCACGAAACGTTCCACAACTTCGACAAGAGTACTTACGCTAACGGCACTTACTTCGACCGCTACACCGAAAAGGACTGGCGGCCAACGTCGGCCAAGGTTCAAGACCTCTTTGCTAATGTCTGGCTCCCTTCACCTGAGGACTGGGCGGAACTCAAGACGGCCGTCATGCAAGATGGTCTCTACCACCAAAACCGGATGGCAGTTGCACCAAACGGGTCCATCTCTTACATTAACGACACCACGGCCAGCCTTCACCCCATCATCAATCGGATTGAAGAACGTCAAGAAAAGAAGATTGGAAAGATTTACTACCCAGCGCCATACCTCAGCAACGACACCATGCCTTACTACAAGTCGGCCTACGATACCGACATGCGGCGGGTGATCGATGTCTACGCTGCCGCTCAAAAACACGTGGATCAAGGAATGAGCCTGACGCTCTTCATGCGTTCCACCTTGCCAGAAGGCCTCTACGAATGGAAGAACGGCCGGACAGACAAGATGACCACGCGGGACCTGAGTATTCTGCGGAACTACGCACATCGCAAGGGGATCAAGTCGATCTATTACGTGCGGACCTTCACTGACGACAATGGTGAAGTCGGCGCTAACCAATGTGAAAGCTGTGTTATCTAGTTTTAAACTTAAAGTCCTCTAAAACGAGGACTTTTTGACTGCGGATCTATGGTAAGATGGCCACAGATACCGACTCTGACACACGGAAAAGGAGTGGTCACACAATGGCAAGAATTGAAAATTATAACGCAATTAACTGGAACGCGGTTTCAGACGAAATCGACAAGGCAACCTGGGAAAAACTCACCGAACAATTTTGGTTAGATACCCGAATTCCGGTCTCCAATGACTTGGATGACTGGCGGACACTGGATAGCGACCATCAATGGGTCGTGGGTCACGTTTTCGGGGGGTTAACGCTGTTAGACACCCTGCAGTCCCAAGATGGGATGGCCGCTCTGAGAAGAGACGTCCGGACGCCTCACGAGACCGCTGTCTTAAACAATATTCAATTCATGGAATCCGTCCATGCGAAGAGTTACTCCACGATTTTCTCCACGTTGAATACGCCGGATGAGATCGATGAAATCTTCCAATGGAGTGATTCCGAAGAGTTCCTCCAGAACAAGACCAAGCGGATTTATGACCTGTACCACGATGACGAGCATCCCTTAAAGAAGAAGATCTCCAGTGTCTTTCTGGAAACATTCTTGTTCTACTCCGGATTCTTTACCCCACTCTACTACTTAGGCCACAATAAGTTGCCTAACGTAGCGGAAATCATCAAGCTGATTCTCCGGGATGAATCCGTCCACGGAACCTACATTGGTTACAAGTTCCAACTTGGCATGAAAGAACTCACCGACAACGAGCAACAACAAATGAAGGACTGGATGTATGACTTCCTTTATAAGCTGTACGCCAACGAGGAAAAGTACACGCACTTGATGTACGACCAAGTAGGCTGGACGGAACAAGTCCTCACCTTCATCCGTTACAATGCCAATAAGGCCCTAATGAACTTGGGCCAAGATCCCCTCTTCCCCGACACGGCCGAAGACGTGAACCCTATTGTCATGAACGGGATCTCCACGTCCACTGCTAACCATGACTTCTTCTCCCAAGTTGGGAATGGTTATCTGTTGGGTAACGTTGAAGCCATGAACGACAGTGACTACAACATCGGAGAACCCGATGATCCAGAGGATCCTCGCAAATAATCTTTAACGCAAAGAAAAACGGGCATTCACCGCAACCAACCTAACAGTTGATCGCAGTGAATGCCCGTTTTTTTTCGTATACAAATTTGACAAGAGAAGAGAGGCCATGCCTGCGGCACAACTTCTCAATACTTCTGATACCTTATTCTTATTCCGTCACTTGTTTCTGATTAGTTTCTAACGTCGTATCCGTGATGTTGTGGCGTTTGATGTAACGCACGACGGTAACAGCACTGAAACCAAAGACCACCGTACAGCCCACCATAATCCACAATAACAGACTGGCAGAAACGCTCATCAGAGTTGGCGTTGCCAAGGCAAAGATCGCCGTGACTACCCGCACGAGACCGTATGAGAACCCGGTCATCGTAGCTCGCATGTTGACGGGATAGAGTGTCTGACTCCAAATCTTGTAGAGGGCTTCCCCACAGAGAACCGTACTTCCAGAATAGAAGATGTAAACCACCGTGAAGACTTGCCACTTACTACTGAAGAGCCCGGCAACCACGAAGGAAACCAGAGCCACCGCAATCCCCACGTACATTGCTGGATAACGGTACTTCGAGTCGGAAATTTTCAGATAAATCACATTAATCAATAAACAGAACAGGTTTGCCACTAGTGCAGTCCCCGTGGAGAACATCTGGCTCCGGCCATCGACCGTAACCAAGAAGTAGTTCACGAATGACCCCCAGGTGTTAGCTGGCAGGTTCCAGAATAGGTAGAACACCGTGAGCAAGATGAACGGAACTAATGCCCCACTCGTCTTCAAGAAGGCCCCTAATTTGACCTTCTTTTCCGGTGCGTCATCTCCCTCATCCGATTGAACGGACGAAGCCAAATTGGCTTCAATATCCTTGAACTTACCGGAGAAGACCCGCACGGACCAATTTAATAGCGCCACCAAGGCAATCCAACCGAACAGAGCCATAATGCTCCCCATCCCCGAGTTGGCGGTAATAAACCCGATGAACTGCGAGAGGATAATCCCGACCGTCCAGAAGATCTGCGTAGCGGAAATGGCTCGCCCGTAGGTTTTCTTGTTCATTCGTTCGGAAACCACGGCCAGTGAAGTTGGCAGGTCCGCCCCGGAGGCTAACCCGGCAATGAATACCCCAACAACCAGCAAGGGCAGGTTGCCAGCAAACGCTACGATCGCCGATCCTACGAAGACGAAGAAGATGTCCACGTTGAAGACCGTAACCCGGCCAAATTTATCGGATAACCAACCGCCGGCGAAGGACCCAATGGCCACCGCCACCGTCAGCATGGTACTCAGGAACCCAATCGTCCAACTGTTCAGTCCCAGGTACTTGGCCCAGATGGGTAAAGCAACCCCGAGGCTGACCAACAAGGCGGCATCCAGATATGACGCAATTCCCGCGATAAAAATCAGGAGCTTACTCTCTCTACTGAGCGTCACTTTCTCGTTTGGCATTCTTCAGGCCTCCCTTAATAAGATACTTTTGAATCAAGTAGACCGGCGTGCAACTCCAGGCGTGGCAGTAACTGTTGAGCAGTGGACTGCCATACGGTGAGTAGTCTTGCTGATTTGGATCATAAGCTTCCCAGTAAGTGTCGGCACCCAGCGTAATCATGCCACCCCAGTAGTGTTTCATGAGGGAAATGGCCTCGTCGGTTAACCCGGCCTCGAACAGGGCCTCCGTGATATGGTGATACATGTAGGGGGTCGCAATTCCCGTGACTGGGAAGAGCTGGGCCACCGTCTTTTGCATAATGGCCTGGTTCGTGGCATCATCCATGACATGTGCCAAGACCATCCAGGCCTGACTAGCAATGTTGACCTCACGCTTAGGTCCCGAGACGAAGAGCCCCTGGTCGGCATCAAATAACTTAGTCTGAGCAAAGTTAAGCAACTGATCTAATGCGGCTTGGTAACGGTCAACCTGATCGTCTCCGGCCTGATGAGCCAACTGGATGAATTGCCGCAAGGCGTAGATCATCACGGTCTGTCCGGCTGTCGTCTTGTCGAAATCATTGGACCAGTCGACAAAGACCGGATAGTCATCCGACAATTGGAGTTGTCCCTGGTCGTCAACCTTGGCTAAGGCAACGTCCATTTGCTTCTTGGCAACGGGATAGAGATCCGTTAACAACTGTTCATCCTTGTCGTAATTTTCGTAATCACTGAGAATTGAAATGAAGAACAGACTGTAGTCGAAGAGGAACGTGTCATCTGGCACATCCTTGGGCTGCGTGAAGACATTGGCCACTACGCGACCATCCTCGGCGGGCATGGCGCCGAACAGATACAGGCAGCGCTTGATAATGTCGGTGTTTCCAAACGTGGCGTAGTCCGCTAACGCCTGCAACCGCAAGTCCCCAATCCATAACCGCCGATCCCGCTTAGGACCATCCTCGAAGACTTCTTGCATACAGTCTTCCAAGGTCTTTAAGCCCACCTGGTAGATCCGCTTCAACATTGGATCGGCCAGTTCGGGAACCGTCACCTGACGTGCATCCACTGAAGACTGAGTGATCACTTGCGGCTGATCGAAGACGACTTGCCACTTTGGTGAGGTATCGAGGACGGTAATTTCGACGTAACGAAAACTATAGCGCCGTGGTAAGTCGATCATGGCTGGTAACTGATCCAAGTGAATGGTTTCTTCTTGAATCCAGGATTTGCTGAGCCAGCCATCATAGTCGGCACTGCTATAACTCAATTCTACCGGCATTTCAGCGAACCGAATCCGACAAAACAGTGGCGCATCCATAGGTGACCCCGTGGCCGTGGCCTTAATACTGAACTTGCCAACGCAGTGTTCGCCAAAATCCAGAATAATCTGGCCATCGCGTTTCAACGGCTGATTAACCAGATCCGAAACATCTGCGACCTTCTTGACACCATACCCCCCTAATAATTTAGGTTGGCGGTCCAACGCGACGAGAGCCGTCGGCGTCACGACATGGTGCTTGAGGGTTGGCTTGAACCCTTGCGATTTGGCCAATAAGGCGTCGTCGTGTTTGAATTTAACTTCATCGTTTACTTGAAATGTAAAAGCCATTTTGTCACTCTCTTTCTAGCAAGTTCTCTTTAGAAGTCGTGAATGTTGTGCTTTCTCTGAAGCCGCATCATGGTAACCCCGGAAATGAAACTGATTAAGATAATCCCGGCGAACCCAAACATGGTGTACTTGATCATGCCTGGAACCACTAAGGCAGGCGTTACAATGGCAAACAACCCACATAACATCCGTGAGAAACCGTTGATAAACCCTTGAACACCGGCACGAACTTCGACTGGGAAGGATTCTTGCGTCCAAACCTTGTACATTGCTTCACCGGCGATACTGTTCCCGATGTTGTACAACCCAATGGCGATAACGATTGGCCATAAAGCGTGGCTACTCAACGCTAAACCAAGCATAGCGGCGAATTGAACAATCGCCCCAACAATAAAGAATTTGTTCCGGTACTTGCCCCCAGAAACGGAAGCAAAAGCCATGGTAGAGAATAAGGAAATAAAGTTTAAGATAACCCCAGCACCAGTCGCGAAACTTTGACTAGCATTGGCCTGAACCAACGTAAACGTTTGGAATTGACCGAAGGTGTTGGCCAATAAGTTCCAGCAAATGTAGAAGATAAAGATCCCGAAGAAGAAGCCCATGTACTTGCCTCGATTTGACCCGGCAAAGACCGACTTGATCGAAACTTTTTCGGTAACATTGGCTGCTTTTTCGTGGTCGAGTCGCCGTTGTTCCCCTTGTTCATGGAACGTCTTAAACTTGCTAGAGAATGTCCGCCATGCCCAAGTAATGAGAGCAAATGCTGCTAATAATGTAAAGACAAGGCGTGCACCGGTAGCGCCGGCCATCCGTGAAACCACGAAGGCCCCAACGTAGGAACTGAAGACCCCGATTTGCCAGAAGATTTGTGTCGATGACACTAACTCGTTTGACGTCTTTTCATTTGGCGAATCATGAGAAATCACGGTTAAACTAATTGGTAAGTCAGCCCCGGAAGCAAATCCGGTCACGATAACCCCAATCAGTAACATAGGGAAACCCGTAGCGGCCACACAAATCAACGCCCCTAAAGCGTAGAACAAGTTAAGGGAGTTAAATGATCGAATCAACCCGAAGGCCTTGGTAATCTGCCCAGCTAATAAGGAACCGAAGGCAATCGCGAAGGTTAACGCCCCCGAAATAAACCCAACCTGTGCATTGGTTAGATTCAGCCCGGCTTGCCAAACGGTAATTGTGGCTGATAACCCAACAATAATTCCTGAACCTAAAATAGAACCAATCCCCGCGGCGATCGCAAGTGGTCTATATTTACTGAACTCCGATTTTTGAACTTCACCATTATTCATGTTCATGAACCTCCTTCTGTTTATACCCCAATTGTAAGCGCTTAAATCAGTGGCAACAATATCTCCAGCCCAGCTCCTTGATTGCAAAATCACAGGTAAAAATTGTATAATTTAATAAATTGGTTTACCTGTAGGAGGTCACAATATGGCATCACGTGTCTTGAGTCAGCTACTCTTTCGCTTAAATCGGGTAGAGCGTTACCAAAAGAAAACGGGCCAGAATTTCAATTACGATAACTTGGACTTTATTCATCATCCGATTCCACGAATGCCCCAATTCGAATTCTTTCAGGAATCTAATATTGCGATTACCAAAAACAATCGCTTCTCTTATACCCCTGCCCACACGCATGACTTCATTGAATTTAACTACATGTACTCCGGCTCCTGTACCCAGTACATCAACGACGAACCCATCGTTCTTCGCCAACATCAACTTCTAGTTATGGACCGCGATGTAGTCCAGCGGATCGACTACGCCGGTCAGAAAGATGTCATCATTAACATTCTGCTTCGAGATACCGATGACTTTGCCGAATCTGCCGGTTACGTCCAGAACTCGGCGGATACCGTTTCCCAATTCCTGTATAATGCCGCCAAACAAGATTCACCTCACAATAATTTCATCATCTTCGACCTCAGTAAGAATGAAGTCGCCACAAAGCTCCTAGAGAGCCTCGCCATCAAGGGACTTGAGGACACGGCCAACCGGAATGAACTCTTACGGCTCATCTTCGCGGTGCTCATGGTGGAATTACCAGGGACTATTCGCCGCCGTAGCATCAGCTACACCAACCCTGCCAACGATGAATTTCTGCCAATTCTACGGGCTATCAGTGCCGAATACCAGACGGTGTCGCTCGGTGAGCTAGCGACTCGTTTCGGCTACAATACCAACTACCTCGGCGATAAGATTCGTGAGATGACTGGCAAGAGCTTCAAGGAACTCATTGATCGCCGCCGTTTAGCTGCCGCGCAAAATCTGATGATTCGAACCAGCTGTAGTGCCGCCGAAATCTGTGACATTGTCGGCTACAAGAACAACTCCTCACTCTTCCGACTCTTCAAGAAATACCTCGACACAACCCCTTCGGCTTACAAGGCCAAGGTCAGTCATCAACGCCTGATTACCCAGCCTCAGTTACCTGAAGTCCGGGGCCACGAAGGCCGCACTCCCCAGAACTAAATTATCTCTTGTCACCCTGACTCACTTGGCGTACTATCGACTAAACAGCACCTAAATTGGGTCGCTTAACAATCACGGTGCATGACACCGGCGTTGCCATGCGCTTGTTTTATAATGATGTCGACTACCAATAGATGAGGGGATCAGATTATGCCAAAAATTAAAAATGTTTGTGTTTTCTGCGGATCAAATCACGGATACGACCCGACCTTTCTGGAACAGACCAATGCCTTAGGCCAGTACTTAGCCCGTCATGACCATCCCGTGGTCTATGGCGGTGGTAAAGAGGGCTTGATGGGCGCCATTGCCAGATCCACGATGGACGCTGGCGGCGAAGTCATCGGCATCATCCCGACCTTTCTGAGCGAAATGGGTTTAGCCGAAACGCAGATTACAACCTTATTGGAAACGGCCACAATGGACGAGCGCAAGGACGAAATGCTCCGGCAAGCCGACGCCTTTATCGTGCTCCCTGGTGGCTTTGGTACTTTCGAAGAATTCACGACAATGCTCTCCTGGAGCCAAATTAACGTCCACCAGAAGCCGATCGCCCTCTTCAACATCAACCACTACTACGACGAACTCGTCGCCATGATGGTGAAGTGCTGTGATGCCGGCTTCGCCCCGAAGGAAAACCTGGACCTGTTCATTAACGCCAGCTCAATTGCTGAGATTTTCGATGGGTTTGCAAACTTTCACCACCAGTTACCTTACAAATACACGAACTAATTTGCTGGGAGTCCTTGATTGGGCTCCTTTTTTGTTACCTCTTCTGTAGGAAGACCGTTCTGCGGCTGCGATCCACTCCGGCTGATCGAAAGCGTCATATTCGGGATCTGTTCTGACGCATGCACCTTATAAATTTTTTCTGAGAGCATTTCACTATTCCCTAAGTCTGATCTAACCCCCATTGGATACCACCTATTTCTGAATTTACAAGTGTGACCGTGGTTTTCAAATGAAAATGACGGCCTTTTACCGCAAGTTTTGACTGTAGCTGTTCGGAACGCAAAAAGAGGCTGTGACATAAGTCTCCAAAATGAAAGCTGGTTGAGAGGAATCTTCGGATTTCTCCCGACCAGCTTTTTGGTA
>NZ_RHOD01000020.1 GCF_003946095.1 Levilactobacillus lindianensis
TAGGCATAGAAAAATCCCCTTAAAGTTAACAGATGAATTATAGTATTTCATCTGTCAACCTTAAGGGGACTATAGCAAACACTGAATGTGTGGCACTAATTCGTCCTATCAACGTTTCTTACTTAGTTTCATCCTCATCAGTCTTCAAAACAGCCATAAACGCTTCCTGTGGGATATCAACCTTCCCGACAGCCTTCATCCGTTTCTTCCCGACCTTTTGTTTCTCAAGCAGTTTCATCCGACGAGTCCGGTCACCCCCGTAGAGGTGGGCGGTAACGTCTTTCCGGTAAGCCTTGATTGTGGTTCTGGCAATAATCTTGGCCCCAATCGCTGCTTGCACGGGAATTTCGAAGTTTTGGCGAGGGATGATCTTCTTCAACCGTGAGGCAATCTCACGGCCCCGTTGTGGGGCGAAGGACCGGTGCGCAATGAAGCTCAAGGCATCAACCTTATCCCCGTTCAAGAGAATATCAATCTTAACCAGGTCAGCTTCTGCATAGCCATTCGTTTCGTAATCCAAGGAGGCATAGCCCCGCGTGCTGGACTTCAACTTATCGAAGAAATCAAAGATGATTTCCGACAACGGCATATTATACAAAATATTAACTCGATATTCATCCAGGTATTCCATCGTTAAGAACTGACCTCGCCGATGCTGGCACAGCTCCATGATCGCCCCAACGTATTCGTTGGGTGCCATGATCGTGGCCTTGACGATTGGTTCTTCAATGCGCTTGATCGAGGACGCCTCCGGCATTTCTGCGGGGTTCTCGACTTCCTTCATTGACCCATCCGTCAGATAAGCATGGTAGGTTACGGATGGCGCCGTTGTAATCAGTTCAAGATTGAATTCACGTTCCAACCGTTCCTGAACGACATCCATATGCAACATCCCCAAGAATCCACAACGGAAACCAAAGCCCAACGCTTGTGAGGATTCGGGTTCAAATTCCAAAGCGGCATCGTTTAACTTCAACTTTTCCAGTGCTTCACGCAGATCCGTCAGCTTGGCATTATCCGTGGGATAGAGCCCAGCGTAAACCATTGGGGCCATTTCACGGTAACCTGGCAAGGCTTTTTCGGCTGGATTATCGGCATCCGTCACGGTATCCCCAACTCGGGTATCCGTAATATCCTTGATGCTGGCGGTGATGTACCCCACATCCCCCGCAATCAGGTATTCTCGCGAGATTGGCTTAGGTGAGTTAACCCCGACTTCGGTGACTTCGTAGATACTGCCGGAGTTCATCAATTGGATCTTGTCGCCTGGTTTAACAGTTCCTTCAAAGACCCGGACACTCAACACAACCCCACGATAGTCATCGTAGACGGAGTCAAAGACCAAGGCCTTCAATGGGGCGTCCAGATCACCGGTTGGTGCCGGTACCTTGTCGACAATCTGTTCCAACAGTTCTGGAATTCCGATCCCCTGCTTGGCACTCGCCAAGACAGCGTCGGAGGCATCCAGCCCAATGACATCTTCAATTTCAGTCTTAACCTTCTCTGGGTCAGCAGATGGCAAGTCAATCTTGTTGATGACCGGCACGATTTCCAAATTATCATCGAGTGCCAGATAAACGTTGGCTAAGGTTTGGGCTTCGACCCCTTGGGCCGCATCCACGACCAGAATAGCTCCTTCACAGGCCGCTAGACTCCGTGAGACCTCATAGGAGAAGTCCACGTGCCCTGGGGTATCAATCAGGTGAAACTCATAGTCATGGCCGTCCTTGGCGTGATACGTCAATTCTACGGCATTTAATTTGATCGTAATTCCACGTTCTCGTTCGAGATCCATGTTGTCCAACACTTGATCTTGCATATCGCGTTTGGAAATCGTATCCGTCAATTCCAGAATACGGTCCGCGAGCGTCGACTTCCCGTGGTCAATATGCGCCACAATGGAGAAGTTGCGAATGTATTTTTGATGGTTTTTTAATTTCTCAAGATCCATGTTGATTTCCTACTTTCCTATAACACCATGTCTCAACAATTATACCAACCATCTGCGGCAAGTACAAACTAAAAGGAATCCTGCGACCGTCAAAAAAGGCTCGGCACAAATTGTCCCGAACCTTCTTGTTTATTTCGTGGTCTGTTCGTACTGGCTGAGTTGAGAAGGTCCCAACTGTTGCCAAGCCTTCGAATAGAACTTATCGCTAACATCATAGTGTGGTTGTGTTTGCCTTTGACTGAGGAACGGGTTAACCCGTTGGTCAATCGCCAACCAACCTCGCCACCCGGGGTGAATCGTATCCGTCATAAAGTACGGAACATTCCCCTTGTCACTCAAGTCAACAATGTTGTGAAAACCTTGTGACTCAAGTTGGTAGTGAATCTTGCGGTCAAACTGGCGCAACATCTCTGGCGACAACCCCGTGTACTCCTGCCACTTCTGGTTAATCGGTGGAATGATGAAGAGCACATTGGTATTCAACCGGGCAAACTGATCCAAACAGAGTTGGAAGTCGCTGTATTCCGGCGACTTCAAGTAAGAGAGGTTCTTCTGGAAGTTCTTCAGCTTCCCCTTCTTTAACTCCTGCTTGAGACCATGATTGTAGAATTGATCGCTAATGTGGAAACTATTGTTACCAGTCTGCGCTTTACCGATGCGGCCGGCGAGTGAATCCAGCGCCGAGTAAGAATAATGAGTGGGTAACTTCTGGGCTTGCTGGTCAACTCGAGCTAAGTTTCGCGATGGTAAATTGATTCCAGAGAAGAACTGGTCTTCCTGGGTCAGCATATTCTTTCGCGATTGCAGGTAGAACCGTTGGTAACCGGTTAAGGCTTTTCCAGAGGCAACCTGCTGTAAGGCTGTATTGATGAAATGATCGGACTTCGCTGCGGGCATTTGGAGTAGCCGCTTGGCAGCGTACTGATCAATCGCATCGTGACGGTAATGGCTCAACCATTCACTCGTTTGCAGTTGTGAGTAGTAGAAACCAAAAGCATCCTTACGCGTCCCACCCTTAACGAACCATTGTGGCGAAATGAAGAACACTGCCTTCTTGTTTCGCAACTGGCTCTGGATGTTCTGCATCACGAAGAACTGTGTTAACGACTGTGTGCCCCGGGCACCCAAGAGAAACGGCCGGTAATCCCGGTGATATTTCTGGGCGAGCACGGAAGGGTGCATCGGGTCGATTCGTGACCATTCTGATGATCCAAAGAACGGCACGTACCCATCTCCGAGCGCTGCTTCCTTAACGTGCTTCCCCCGTAAAATGTTGGGTGACAGTGAAACCGCAGCCTGCCGTTCCTTGGCCGCACTCATGTGCTTAAAACCAAAGGTAACCGGCGAAACCAATACCGCAAAAACTAGAATAGCCGCGAGAATTAACGGACCAAAGATCCGTAGTAGTCGCTTGGCCATAGACTAAGCCAGACTTTCTGCTTTCGCAACAATCTTGTTGGGCGTGTCCCACTCTGACCGCTCGAATTCAGAAACTGGCACGTTGATGCCTAAGTCACTTTGAAGTTGTAATAGTAATTGAACGGAACCCATGGAGTCTAATAACCCACTATCGAATAAATTATCGTCCATTGCACCACTAACATCGTTCCCCGTTAAGTCGCTTAAAATTTGTAAAACCGTTGCTTTGATATCCATTATAATTTCCCCCTCGATTGAATTATGAATCCCTTAGTTTATTGGAACCACAGCTTGTCCAGTAACCCAGAGAAGATCAGGAAACTGAAACAAACCATATTTGCCGTTAAGAAGATGGCAAACACCTGCGTAAACCCGTTATGCGGGATACTTTGGCGATGCTTCTTCTTGTAACGTAACCACGCGTCGTTAAGCACCAGTGCGACCCCATGGAACAGGCCGTAAGTGATGTAATACCACGTGACCCCATGCCAGAAACCCATGACCAACATATTAATAATATACGTGACATTGGCCGTGGTTGTTGGCTTCTTGAATACCCGGTGCTTCATGAACCAGAAGACTAACCGCATATAGATGAAGTCTCGGAACCAGAATGACAACGTGATGTGCCAACGATTCCAGAAGTCCTTAATGTTCGGTGACCGCCAAGGCTGCTTGAAGTTCATTGGCGTCTCAATCCCCATAAGATAGGAGGTCCCAACAGCAAACAAACTGTATCCAGCGAAGTCAAAGAACAAATCGGCACTATAACAATACATGTAACCCACGACTGGCCAGGAAAGATCCATGAAGCCACCCCGTGAATTCATCGCCATAATTTGCAGCTTTGGCATCAAGATCGTTCCGAAGTAGTACGCCAGAATGAACTTGTACAGGAATCCCACAAAGATATAGCGGACCCCCTTTTGAATCATGCCCAGGTACTTATCCCGATCGGGTACCGTCCGATAATCGGCTTCGAAACGCCGGTAACGGTCAATCGGCCCGGATGAAATCGTTGGGAAGAAGAGCATGAATTGCAGGAAGGTCATGACCTGATAATCCTTCAACGTGCCGTCACGTGTTTCCATAATCGTTTGGACGGCGCGGAATGAAAGATAACTGACACCCAGGAAACCAATCAGTGAAGCCTGACCATTGGCAACAGCCGGTGTCACCTTCACGATGGTTAACGGTAAGATGGACAGGATCACCGTCATAAAGAAGACGGGTCCCGAATTATGTTGCTTTCTGTAGACGGCATACCCCCAGGTCAACGCCACCTCGTACAAAATGTAAATGATCAAGGCTACTCCTTGCGTCCACTTCGGACCGCCGAAGGTGAGAACCAGGAAGAAGATTGAAATTAACGTTTCATACAGACGCGACCGCTTGCCGTACAGAATACCAATCATCAGTGGTAAAAGTGCCACTCCCAACAGGGCGAAATATGTTGGGTTACCGTACGGTTCAAAGGTCAACATTATTGATTGACCTCAGCGATAATTGATTTGATATCAACCTTGCCGTTGGGAGTCATCGGCAGGCTTTCCTTATAAACAAATCGCTGTGGGATCATGTATTCCATCATGTCGCCACCTTGTAAGTTTTCTTTAATGGCCTTCGTCAGCGCCAATTCATTGGCGAAGTCTGAACTGCTTGGCACAATCCAAGCAATCAGTTGACTCACCTTGTGGTTCCGGTCATAACGTGGAACGGCAACCCCAACCTGAATGTGATCCTCTTGCGTCAGGTAATGGTTGACCTCTTCCAGTTCAATCCGGTAACCATGAAGCTTAATCTGAAAGTCCGTCCGACCACGATACATGATAAGACCGTTAGTCAGCTGAACTCCCAGGTCCCCCGAACGGTAAACCTTGTGTCCATCGTTCGTCACAAAGGCCTTCGCTGTCTTCTCTGGGTTATTAAGGTAACCCTTAGACATTGATGGTCCACTGATCAGCAGTTCACCCTCAGTGCCGGCTGGAACCGGGTTCAACTCGTCATCGACCACGGTAATCGTGGTATCTGGCTTAGCATATCCGATTGGTAATCGGGGATTGTCAGCCAAGAGTTCCGCGGTAATCTCAACCTGGGTGACAGCAACCGTTGTTTCGGTTGGGCCATAGGTATTGAAGATCCGCGCACTTGGGAACCGGTTCAACAGTGTTTGCGCGGTCCCATGGGTTAATTCTTCCCCACAGAACAGGAACCGACTAAGATGTGGATAATGTTCGGCATCAAAAGTGGGCTCCAACAAGCAAATGTCCATAAAGGACGGCGTTGAGACCCAGACGTTCAGGTCCATCGTTGGCAACGTTTCAAAGAGCTGACGGAAGTTATCCGTAACCTGCTTAGGCAGTGCCACCAACGTCCCCCCAGCGGCCAAGGTTGGCCCCCAGTCCATGACAGACAGGTCAAATGAATACGGGGCTTGCGATAACGTCCGTGGGGCGTCAGGCAACGCAAAGTCCGTGCTCAGCATCCAGTTAACATAGCTCAAGAGATTCGTATGTGAAATCTGAACCCCCTTGGGCTTTCCAGTCGTCCCAGAGGTAAAGATGATGTAGTAGTTATCATCACCTGATACGGCGTGGTCTAACTGGTAGTCCACAACCGATTCACTGAAAATAGTTTCCAGGGCATCCGGTGTAATTACTGGCGTCGATCCCAGCGTGGTTGGCAAGTCCTCAACGGCAATGGCCGCTGCGGGTTGGGCAATCTCATTGATGGTCGTGACCCGCTCCAGTGGCGAATGTGTATCGATTGGTGCATAGGCGTGACCACTCTTCACAATGCCTAAAAAAGTCGCCAGCATGTTAAAGGTTTGTCCCCCATAAACTAAGATGGGAGCCTTGGCCGGTAACTGCATGGCGTCCAAATGTGCGGCAAGAGCATCTGATCGGCTCTTCAGCTCGCCGTAAGTGTTGGTTTGACCCAGGTAATCGTAGGCGATCCGGTTGGGATCGACTTGACCAAAATGGTCAATAGTTTCAATCATATTTTCAATCATTCTATATCCCCCCCAATAGAACTTATGTCTAATCTTGTCGGTTGACCCCCAACGATTAGAACTCGTTATAGATAAACGTGGAATTATTTAACCCACTGTACCCATACAAATAAACTAATACCATCAAAATAACAAAGTAAAATGCTGTCCAGCCAATAAAGGCGACCACTGGCTGATGCCAAAACGCCAGCCACTTTGCTCTCATGAAATTCACCCCCAGGTTTGCTGATTGATTCGTCCCCCAAATCAGCTTCCGTTCGCACCTATACAGCCTGTCTTTTCCCCGACGAATCCACACTGCATAGGGAGGAATACCGTGGCCCCAGCCACATTCCTTATGTTTCGAGATTAGCATTGACAAAACCGGATTGCAATCAACACTACTCAAGCTTAACACTTTCTTTTTCTTTCATAATTCTCCCGGTAATTACTAGGGCACAAAAAAGGCCGCCGAAAACCTTCAGCGGCCTTGATAGATTAGCTATTTGAGCAGGTTGCCCCTACAACTAATTCTCATTAAATTTATCTCTCATTTTGTTAAATAAGTTACCTTTTCCCGAACCGGAAACGCTCTCGCCACTGGCCTTGGCAAAGTCACGTAAGGCATCGCGTTGACCCTTATTTAAGTTCTTAGGGGTCAAGACTTTAATCGTGACGTGTTCGTCACCATTGCCATTGCCACGCAGGCGAGGTGCCCCCTTGCCGCGTAGACGGAAGATGGTGCCGCCCTGCGTTCCAGCAGGAATCTTCAACTTCACATCCCCGTGAACGGTCTTCACCGTCACATCGTCACCCATCGCCGCTTGGACGAAGGAAATTGGTTGATTGAAGAAGATTTCGGTACCATCGCGTCGGAAGTCCTTGCTAGGCGTCACTTCAAAGATAATGAAGAGATCTCCATAAGGACCGCCATTTTGGCCGGCTTCACCCTGACCTTGGAGCCGCATTTGTTGACCGTCATCTACTCCAGCTGGGATGGTCACTTCAACTTCGTGCTGTTCTTCTTCGTGACCAGAACCACCACAGGTTGGGCACTTTTCCTTGATTTCTTGACCCGTACCGTGGCAGACAGGACATGGCTGTTGCCGACGCATACGCCCTAGTGGCGTGTTGGTCTCCGTCGTCACGTAACCGGAACCGCCACATTGGTGACAGGTCTCAGGTGACGTGCCTGGCTTGGCCCCGTTACCGCCACAGGTATGACACTGGGCCTCACGGGTGTACTTGATCTTGGTCTTCTTCCCAAAGATGGCCTCTTCAAACTTCAAGTCCATCTGGTACTGTAGATCACGACCCGGACGAGGCGCGTTGGGATTTCGTTGGGCACCGCCACCAAACATTTGGCTAAAGATGTCGCTAAAGTCCCCGGCGCCACCACCGAAGCCGCCGAATCCACCAGCATCACCGCCACCAAAGCCACCAAAGCCTTGGGGACCGTCGGCAGAACCGTACTGATCGTAATTAGCCCGTTTGTCCTTATCGCCTAAAACATCGTAAGCATCTTGAACTTCCTTAAACTTGTCCGCCGCATCCGGGGCCTTGTTTAAGTCTGGATGATACTTCTTTGATAACTTACGATAGGCCTTCTTAATTTCATCTTGGCTGGCATCCTTGGAGACACCTAATACGCCATAAAAGTCCGTTTGCGCCATCGTTTTCCTCCCAATCAATTCCGAAATTTTTCGCTACTAGTAAGAATAGCATACTCGAAACAAAAAGCCAAAGCCCAGCGGACTCTGACTTTTTGCCCGATTATTGACAACTTAACAGCTGACCTTACTTCTTGTCTTGGTCATCGTCGTCGTGAACTTCGTGGAAGTCACCATCGACAGTGTCGCCGTCTTTACCATCGGTCTTGGCACCATCAGCACCCGCAGCTTGGCCGGCGCCGGCAGCGTCACCTTGTGCTTGTTGGGCTTGTTGGTACAACTTGACGGAGAGGTCCTGAATGATCTTAGTCAGGTCATCCTTCTTGGTCTTCATGTCGTCCAAGTTGTTGGCTTCTTGAGCCTTCTTTAAGGCATCGCGAGCGTCTTCGGCCTTCTTGATTTCATCATCTGAAACCTTGCCCTTAACGTCCTTCAACGTCTTATCGGTCTGGAAGAGTAACTGGTCGACTTCGTTCTTAGTGTCGACTTCTTCCTTACGCTTCTTGTCGGCAGCTTCGTTTTCCTTAGCTTCCTTCATCATCTTATCAATTTCTTCATCGGATAAACCACCGGAACTCTTGATGGTAATCTTTTGTTCCTTGTTAGTACCCATATCCTTAGCAGAAACGTTAACGATCCCGTTCTTGTCGATATCGAACGTTACTTGGATTTGAGGAACCCCACGAGGTGCGGCTGGAATATCGGCAAGTTGGAAGTTACCCAACGTCTTGTTGTCAGCAGCCATTGGCCGTTCACCTTGTAAGACATGGATATCAACGGCTGGTTGGTTGTCAGCAGCGGTTGAGAAGACTTGGGACTTGCTGGTAGGGATCGTCGTGTTCCGGTCGATCAACTTGGTGAAGACCCCACCCATGGTTTCGATACCCAAGGATAATGGCGTAACATCAAGTAAAACAACGTCCTTCACATCACCGGTGATAACCCCACCCTGAACAGCGGCACCTAAGGCAACGGCTTCATCAGGGTTGATAGAGTGGTTAGATTCCTTACCCGTCCACTTTTCAACGGCTTCTTGAACGGCTGGAATCCGAGTAGACCCACCGTTTAAGATAACAACATCAATGTCGCCAGCCTTTAAGTCGGCATCCTTCAACGCATTTTCAACCGGGATCCGGGTCTTTTCAACCAGGTCGGCCGTCAATTCGTTGAACTTAGCGCGGCTCAATGACTTCTGCAAGTGCAGTGGGCCATTGTCACCGGCAGAGATAAATGGCAAGCTGATTTGGGCTTCAGTAACCCCAGAGAGATCCTTCTTAGCCTTTTCGGCAGCGTCCTTCAAACGTTGCAAAGCCATCTTGTCCTTAGACAAGTCGACGCCGTTTTCTTGCTTGAAGTCGGCAACTAACCAGTCCATGATCTTCTTATCGAAGTCGTCCCCACCTAAGTGAGTATCCCCGTTCGTTGAGAGAACATCAAAGACACCGTCACCTAAGTCCAGTACGGAAACGTCAAAGGTCCCACCACCAAGGTCGTAGACCATGATCTTTTCGTCCTTGTCTTGCTTGTCCAGACCGTAAGCCAGGGCAGCCGCCGTAGGTTCGTTAATGATTCGTTCAACGTTTAAGCCAGCAATCTTACCGGCATCTTTAGTCGCTTGACGTTGGGCATCATTGAAGTAAGCTGGCACCGTGATAACGGCTTTATCAACCGTGTCACCAATGTAGTCTTCAGCGAAGGACTTCAAGTGTTGTAAAATCATCGCAGAAATCTGTTGTGGGGTGTAATCCTTCCCATCAACGGAAACCTTGTAACCTGCTTCACCCATGTGACTCTTGATAGATGAAATCGTATTCGGGTTCGTGATGGCTTGGCGCTTGGCAACTTCACCGACTTGTGTTTCACCATCTTTAAATGCGACAACGGATGGCGTCGTCCGAGCGCCTTCCTTATTTGCGATAATCTTAGGGGTACTACCTTCAAGAACGGCAACGGCTGAGTTGGTCGTCCCTAAGTCAATCCCGATAATCTTGTTACTTGCCATCAAAAATTCCCTCTTTATTAGTTTTTTTGTTTGTAAATTTATTGTGCCACGACAACCATAGCAGGCCGGAGAACCCGGTCCTTTAACTGGTAGCCCTTTTGAAGCACATTGACCACCGTATCGGCCGTTTGACCTTTTTCAACGGGGACCGTTTGCACGGCCTGGTGTTGCGTGGGGTCAAACTTCTGGCCGATGGCGGCAATCTCGGTGACGTGGTTTCGCTTCAAAGCGTCTTCCAAATGATCATAGGTCATCTGAACACCCTTCTTCAGCTGTTCACCGGTGTCATCACTGGCTTCGACTGCCAAAGCCCGTTCCAAGTTATCAATCACAGGCAAGATATCTTTGGCGAGCTGTTGCCCGTCATACTTAATCAACGTTGCCTGTTCCTTCTGGAAACGAGCCTGGATGTTTTGCACCTCAGCTTCGGCACGCAGGTACTTGTCTTCGAACTCGTCAGCTCGTTTGTTGAGCTTGGCGACTTCTTCAGCACTGGCGACGAGCTTAGGCTTGGGCTTAGCAGCCTCAGCCTGTGCTTGTTTGGATACATCCGTTGCTTTCTTGGCGGCCTTTGCCGCGGTTTGGTCATCTGTGGACGGTTGTTGCTTGTCAGCCACGATAAAAAACCTCCCTTTCTTTACTCGTCATAAAACCGGTAATAATCCAGTAGTTTTTTCGCGAGCTCTTCACGAAAAGCCCCGACAATTCCCAACATCCGCGAATAAGGCATTCGCGTCGGCCCCAGGATGGCAATCATCCCTTTACCATGTTGGTCAACGTCATAAGTTGCGGTAATCAAACTGAAGTTACGTAGCGCATCATTGGTCATTTCATTCCCAATCCGGACGGAAATCTTGTCACTGGGTTGCCCCAGCACATCGGCAATATCATCCGTCTTGTCGAGCATCGCGTACAGTGACTTCAACGAATCGACGTCGCTATCCTGTGAGAAGTTCAACAGGTTCAAACGACCGCCGACGTAGAAGCGCTCCTGCGCGGCTCGGGTGAGCACGTCACCAAAGATATCGAGAAATCCCTCGGGACTCTGGAGATAATTGGCAATTTTCAGCGGAATATCCTGCTGAAGTTTCTTCAGGACCTCTGGCAAGGTTAACCCTACCAGTTGGTCGTTGATTAAGCGAACGACGGCTTCCAGCTGTTCACCGGTAACCTTCTCGTTGACGTCAAACGTCTGATTCTCGACGTCACCACTATCGGTAACCAGGATGGCCATGACTTGCCGCTTGCCCAATGGGATTAAACGGAAGCCACTCAATCGACTATCCTTAAGTTCCGGCTTCAGGGTGAACGCCGTGTAACTCGTCAGATTCGACAGGATCGTCGCAGATTGTGAAATGATTTCGTCAATTTTATGGAAATCACCGCCCAATGAGGACTGAATCACGTCCATATCGTTTGGACGCAACGGGTCTGGCTTGACCAAATGGTCAACGTAGTACCGGTACCCTTCGCCAGAAGGAATCCGGCCGGAAGAGGAGTGGGTCTTCTCAATGAGTCCCTGTTCCTCCAACGCCGCCAGCTCATTACGAATTGTCGCCGAGCTTACGTGGATGGGTAACTGCTTGGCTAATGTCTTAGATCCCACCGGCACACCAGTGTTAGTGAAATCGCGGACAACGGCTCGCAGAATCATCATTTGTCTTTCTGAAAGCATCACAATCACCCCTTTTTTAGCACTCAAACTAATCAAGTGCTAAGACACATATATAATGTAGCAAAACCAGGTTTTGAAGTCAAGAAATCTGGTAGGATTTTTAGCAATCAGTGGGATCAAGTGCTAATTTCAGTCTATTCGGCCGCTATCTGGGCAAAATAGGCCCGCGTATCCGCCTCATCTTTTTCCAGTTGTGTGACCAGCTCGTCGGCGCCGGCGAACTTAACCTGCCCCCGCAAGCGATGATGCCACTCTACTTCCACAGGTTCGCCGTAAAGGTTTCCTTGAAAATCAAGCAGATTCATTTCGACGGTCACGGGGCGGTTATCACCAAAGGTGTCATTACGCCCGACCGACATCATGCCAGGATACCAAATGGCCCCGACTTTGAGTCGAGCCGTATAGACCCCAATCCCCGGTAACCATTCATCGTTAGGCGTCAAGATATTGGCCGTAGGGAACCCAATGGTCCGGCCACGAGCCTCGCCATGGACCACCGTTCCGGTCGTCCGGTAGAGGTAGCCCAGGAGGTCGTTCACCGTATCAATCTGACCCTGTTTCATCGCCGTGCGAATCCGTGTTGAGCTAATCTTATCGGCGTCACTGACCTGTTCGGCTACCGTTTCAACCACGAAACGCCCCTGGGCGTATTGTGGCAGGCGGGCCATCGTGGCCACGTCCTTCTTGCCATAAGTGTGGTCAAATCCGGCCACCGCCACCACCGTGTGGAAAGCCACCAGGTAGTGGTCAACAAAGGCCTGAGGCGACTGAGCGGCGAACTCACCAGTATAGTTAACCAGAAAGACTCGATCGACCCCCATTCGTTCCAGTTGATTGAGCTTCCGGTCGGTGGGACTGAGGTACTTCTGATCGTCTCCGGTTAGGGCCCGGTAGACAATGGCTGGGTGATGATCATAGGTCAGAACAGCCAGCTTGACGTGTCGTTCTTGCGCCAAGGCTTTGGCTCGGCGAATCACGGCCTGGTGACCGCGATGTAGGCCATCAAAGAAGCCCATTGCGAGAACCACGGGCTCCGCCGGAATTTGGCGTGGGTCCAGTGGATGGTGAATCCGAATAATTTCCATGTTTGACGCCTCTTTCCAAAATCTTAGTCCACTGCAAACATTTTGAGTGGTTTATATTGCTGTTTTTCGGGTAAAAATTGATACAAACATTTCGTTGCCCCCGCATAACTCAGGGCCACGATCGGGTCGGTAAGCCCCACTTGGGCCTGGTCAAGAAAGACCCCGTTCTTAACCAATCCCCACAGGCGCTCTGAAAGGGCCACGTGTGGATACTGGGTCAAGGCATAGTCAATTGGCCGTAAGATTGGCGACAGGTCCTCAGCGGCCATCGCAGCGGCCACCTCGTCCAAGGTAACGGCTTGCTCCAGGGTGAAGCCCCCGCTCTTGATCCGCGTGAGTGAGGCCATGACGGCTGGGACCCCTAGCTGGCGACCCAGGTCAACGGCTAAGGTTCGCACGTAGGTTCCTTTGGAACAAGCGATCTCAAATGCAACCGTTTGGGTCCCCTGTTCGGCATCAAAATCACCAGGTGTGGTGAGGTCAAAACGGGTGACCGTAATCGTTCGCGTCGGCCGCTCCACCGTCTCACCCGCACGGGCATACTCGTAGAGCTTGCGGCCGCGGACCTTAACCGCGGAGTACATCGGCGGTGTCTGTTGAATGGTTCCCGTCAGGGCTGCGGCGGCCTGAATCAATTGGTCGGCCGTAAAAGCTGCGGTCAACGGTCGCCGGTCGATCACATCCCCGTCTAAGTCTTCGGTCGTGGTGGCCAGGCCCAGGGTTAAGGTACCACGATAAATTTTCCCGGAACCCATGAGATAGGGAACCACCTTCGTCGCACTACCGATGCAGATGGGAAGGACCCCATCTACGCTCGGGTCCAGCGTCCCGCTGTGCCCCACCTTCTTGGTATGCAGGATGTGGCGTAACTTTGCCACACAGTCAAAGCTTGTGAGTCCTCGTTCTTTATACAGGGGAATAATGCCATTCATAATGTCTTCCTCCATTTCAACGCTATCATTTGGGGCAAAAAAAGGCGCTGGTCCAATTGGACCAACGCCTTCCTGTTCTCTACAACCCGTGTTACTTTTCTTGGTGGTGGAGATCATTAAGCAATTCATCGATCCGACTACCGTAACGAACAGATGCGTCTTGTTCGAACGTTAGTTCCGGCGTCTTGTAGATGCTCAGCCGCGAACCAAGTTCGGAACGAATCAGTCCCGTAGCCTTCTTCAAGCCCTCTGCCGTCTTTTCGGCGGAAGAAGCCTTGTCCGATAAAATACTGTAGTAAATCGTCGCCTGTTGTAAATCACCGGTAACTTCGACACCGGTAACGGTGACGCCATCAACCCGTGGGTCGCGAACACGTTTTAGTAAAATATCCGTAACTTCCCGTTGGATTTCTTGTTCCAACCGGCCAACTCGATATTGTGCCATGACTGTTTGCCTCCGATTTTTATTTAACAGGAACTTCCTTCATCACGTAGGCTTCGATCACATCGTCCACCTTAACGTCATTGTAGTTCTCAATCGTTAATCCTAATTCAAAGCCTTGCTTAACTTCCTTAGCGTCATCCTTGAACCGCTTGAGGGAGCCCAGCTTACCTTCGTAAATCACAACGCCGTCACGAATTAATCGGACGTCACTGTCGGACGTTACCTTACCATCCGTAACCATTCCCCCAACGATCGTGCCGACCTTGGAAGCGTGGTAGATTTGACGAACTTCAACTTGACCAATAACTTCTTCCTTGTACGTTGGTTCAAGCAGACCCTTCATGGCCGTTTCGATTTCATCAATGGCATTGTAAATGACATTGTGCAAGCGAATATCAACCTTGTCGGAATCAGCCTGTGAACGTGCTTGTGGCGTAGGACGAACGTTAAACCCGATAATAATCGCGTCTGAGGCTTCGGCCAAGGTCACATCACTTTCGTTAATGGCCCCAACGGCGGAGTGAATGATGTTCACCCGCACACCGGAAACTTCGATCTTCTTCAGGCTACCTGCCAAGGCTTCAACGGAACCTTGAACATCGGCCTTGATGATCACGTCAACTTCCTTCATTTCGCCTTCCTTGAGGGAGTCGAAGAGGTTGTCCAACGTGACGTGACTGGTGTTCTTCCGGTCTTGAATCAAGGCTTCCTTAGCCCGTTCTTCTCCGGCAGCTCTGGCCGTCTTTTCATCATCGAAGACCACGAAACGGTCCCCGGCTTCAGGCACATCGCTCAACCCAGTAATTTCCACTGGCGTTGCCGGAACGGCGTCCTTGATACGGCGACCCCGTTCGTTAACCATGGTCCGGACACGCCCGAAGGTGTTCCCAACCACGATTGGATCCCCAACGTGTAAGGTCCCTTGTTGAACCAACAATGTGGCCACGGAACCCTTACCTTGGTCCAAACGCGCTTCAATGACAGAACCGGCCCCATTTTGTTCTGGGTTAGCCTTTAATTCCAGCACTTCGGCTTGGAGCAAGATCATGTCGAGTAACTCATCAATGTTCTTCCCAAACTTCGCTGAGATTTCAACGAAGATGGTGTCGCCACCCCAGTCTTCAGGAATTAATTCGTATTCTGTCAATTGTTCCATAACGTGGTTGGGGTTAGCACCAGGCTTATCGATCTTGTTAACGGCGACGATAATTGGGGTCCCGGCAGCCTTCGCATGGTGAATGGCTTCGATGGTTTGTGGCATCACACCATCATCAGCGGCAACCACCAGCACGGTGATATCGGTGATTTCAGCACCACGAGCCCGCATTTCGGTAAAGGCCGCGTGTCCTGGCGTATCCAAGAATGTAATGGTCTTATCGTTGTAGTGGACTTGGTAGGCCCCGATGGCTTGCGTGATCCCACCAGCTTCACCAGCCGTGATGTGGGAGTGACGTAAGTGGTCCAATAAAGTCGTCTTACCATGGTCAACGTGTCCCATGATTGTGACCACCGGTGCGCGTGGAACCAAGTGGTCCGTGTTGGCCATCTCGGCATCGAAGAACTTATCGATATCGGTGACATCAACTTGAACCTTTTCTTGGGCTTCAATACCGTAATCATCAGCCAAGATTTCAATCGTATCCTTGTCGAGGGATTGGTTTTGGTTAACCATGACACCCAACATGAATAACTTCTTAACAATTTCAGCAGATGAACGGTGCAAGATCTTTGCCAGGTCTTGGGCGTTCATCCCATCAGAGTAAACCAGAACATCTGGCAAAGCCTTGTTCTTACGCTCTGGAGCACCCTTGTGTTGGTTAACATCTTTAATCCGTTGGTTCTTCTTGTAACGGTTATTGTTGTTCCGCCGCCGGTTGTTCCGGTTATTGCGGTTATTACGGCCGCCGCGGCTGTTGCTAGAACGGCGTCCATTACTATTATTCGTATTATTATTCAAACTTCCACCAAATCTGCCGGTGCCGGAATTATGTTGCTCTTGACGGTGACTTCCAGACTGGCTGTTATTTTTATTAGTTTTGTGTTGCTGACCTTGCGGCTTGTTCTGACCGGACCGTTGGCTGGTCGCCTGTGACTTCGGCCGGCTGTTGCCATTGGCCTGGTGAGAGGCCTTGGCTTGGCCGTGGCTTTGTCCTGCTGGCTTGCCAGTTTGACTGGTCTTACCGGCTGGCTTAGCGGACCCAGTCGTCGACCGATGTTGTACTGGTCGTGCGGCTTGGGTCTTAGCAGGCTTGGCTTGAGATGCCGCTGGCTGCTTCTTAGAAAAAGCGGCCCGTAACTGACGTTCTTCGTTCTCGCCGAGCGTTGACATGTGGTTTTTCACCGGAAAGCCTTTTTCTTCGGCCTTCGCGATGATTTGTTTACTGGAGACATTAATTTCTTTGGCGAGTTCATAAATTCGCTTTTTCCCCATATCTTCACACTCCTTTAATTTCTGTCGATCACGAGAACGTCAGGCGGCTACTTAGCAAGTAATGTTTGTAACTTCCGGACGAATCCCGGATCTGTAATTGCGATGACCGTGCGCGCTGACCCAATGGCCGTGCTCAACTGGTCTTTCGTAAAGTCTTCGTTTAATGGAACGTTATAACTCGTGGTCTTGTCGCGAAATTGCTTCTGGCTACTCTGACCCGCATCACTTGCGAGTAAGACCAATTTGGCTGAACCATCCCGCACTGCGGCCAAGACAAAGGTCTCGCCGGTGGTCAGCTTACCTGCCCGCCGAACCAAACCTAGGAGTTGTAAGGCACGTTCGGAATTAGTCATGATCGAATAATTCTCGTCGTGCTTGTTGGTGATCAACGTAGGCAATCAAATCGTCATAGAATTGGTCATCGATCTTAACGTCAAACACGTGGTCAAAAGTTCGTTCCGCCTTAGCCCGCTTTGCAACGGCAACATCTAAAGCGATGTAGGCCCCACGGCCGGATTGCTTTCCGGTCGGGTCAATGCTGACCTCTTGCTGTTGGTTGCGAACCACGCGAACCAACTGCTTCTTGGGTGCCATTTCTCCCGTTACAATATCTTTGCGTAACGGAACCTTACGTTGTTTCATAAGCCCCAAACCTCCTTGAGATGGGTATTATTCTGCCGTCGTGGAATCGTCGTCGCCAGCGTCCTCAGGGGCGTCTAACGGGGTTGCATCGTCGGCTGGTGTCACATCAGGTGCCACGTCTTCACTGTCAGCAACGGGGGCCGTTTGGTCCGGCGTTTCCTCGTCAGCGGGTGCGGCATCGGCAGTCGTGTCCTGGTCAGCTTCCATTATAGCAGACGCTTCGGATTCTGATTTAATATCAATCTTGTAACCTGTCAACTTAGCGGCTAACCGGGCATTTTGCCCCCGCTTACCGATTGCCAATGATAATTGGTAATCAGGAACGATAACTTCACAAGCCCGTTCGTTGTTGGGGTCAAAGATGACATCGAGCACTTCGGCGGGGTTCAAGGCGTTAGCGATGAACTTGGCTTCATCCTCGGTCCACTCAACGATATCCATGTTTTCGCCACCGAGTTCGTTAACGATCGTCTGAACCCGTTGCCCTCGAGGGCCAACACTGGTTCCGACGGGGTCGATGTCAGGGTTGTTCGAACGAACGGCAACCTTGGCTCTGTCCCCAGCTTCACGGGCAATCGCCATGATTTCAACGGTCCCGTCATAGATTTCAGGAACTTCTTCTTCGAACAGACGCTTCAATAAATCAGCGTGGGTCCGGCTAACGAAGACCTGTGGCCCCTTCGTAGCATTTTCCACGCGGGTCACGTAAACCTTGATACGGTCATGAATCCGGTAGGTTTCGTTAGGCATCTGGTCTTGACGACCCATGACAGCTTCCACCTTACCCAGACTCACGTAGACGAAACGAGAATCCTGCCGTTCAACTTCACCCGTTACGATTTCATTTTCGTATTGACTGTATTGATCGTAGATAATGTTCCGTTCTGCTTCACGGACCCGTTGCAAGATAACTTGCTTAGCGGTCTGTGCGGCGATCCGACCAAAGTTCTTTGGGGTCACTTCAAACTTGATGTCATCGCCTAATTCGTAACCCTTGTTGATGGCCAAGGCCTCATCCAAGCCGACTTCCAAACGGGAATCGTAGACCTGGTCCACAACCTTCTTCACGGCAAAGACATGAATGTTCCCCTTCTTCTGATCGAATTCGACTTCGACGTTTTGTGCTTGGTCATAGTTACGCTTGTAAGCAGACACTAAGGCTGCTTCTAAGGCGTCGATAACCACTGATTTTGCGATCTCTTTTTCCGTCTCGAGGACATCTAAGGCACCCAATAATTCTTTACTCATGTTGTGTTTCGCTCCTTAATTAAGTTAGAACTTGACAGCTAACCGGGCTTGGGCAATCGCATCACGTGGAATGGTTAACGTCTTGATGCGTCCCTTGAGGTTGACCTTAAGGTCTAGGGATTCTGCCTCTAATTTCTCCAAGGTTCCCTCGTAAACCTTGCTCTGACCAATCTTTTGATACAGGGAAACGTGGATGTAATCACCCACGGCCCGTTCAAAGTCGGCCGGCTTCTTCAATGGCCGCTCGGCACCCGGAGAGGATACTTCGAGAAAATAGGCCTGAGGAATGGGGTCTGGATCCAAACTATCTAACTTCTCGGATAGTTCATCACTGACCATCGCACATTCCTCGATATTAATGCCTCCGGGCTTATCAATGTAGACCCGTAGGTACCAGCTTTTACCTTCTTTGACAAACTCCACGTCAACTAATTCAAACTGATGTTGCGCCACAATTGGCTGGGCTAGGGCCGTCACGGTCTCGACGACAGTACTCAAAGAATTCCGCCTCCTACATTTTTTCCATTAAAAAGAGTGAGCATAAACTGCTCACTCATTTAATAACGAGTTTAACTACAACCACTACTTTACTACACATGCCGCGGGATTGCAACCGATCCGCCGGTGACTAGAACTCCGTTACCAGCAGGATCACAAATCCCACAATCGTGATAAATTCAAATACTAAGAGATTCAGTCGATTCAATGCCATTTCCTTCAAACTCAAGGCCTTAATGGCTGTCAACACGAACGCTATCAAGAAGTAACCCACCACGACCGTCAGAAACGGGACGGCCGTGACGCTAGCTACTAGTCCACACAGAATGTAACCCAAACCAATCAGACAATAACCTGCCAGAAAAATCCACCCATCTGGTAACCTCGTAAAGTGCCGGAGCATGGTGAACACCCGCTTTCGTTAAAGTGATTAAAGTTCTTCGTTCCTCACTTTCATTGTAACATACTTGGCGGTTGTTGTAAGCGTTGCCATGGTGACTAAACCGGTTATTGCTGGGTTGGGAAGGTCTACATCATATCATCGAACAGACTGAGTTGGTTCTCATCCGGCAAGCCCGTCAGGACACCATTTTCAGTCATAAAATCAATGATGGTCTTGGAAACTTTCCCACGCTTGGCTAAGTCTTCCTTGGAGATGAATGGTCGGTCATTACGGGCGGCCACGATCTGCTTAGCCACGTTCAATCCCAAGCCAGGCGCGGCTTGGAATGGTGCGATCAGCGTATCGCCATCGATAATCCAATCGGCGGCATCAGACTTCTCCAAGTCAATCATCTTGAAGTTATAGCCCCGTTCCAACATTTCGTTGGCAAGTTCCAAGACTGTCAGGAGGTTCTTGTCCTTGGTAGACGCGTCCATCCCCTGGTCATTGATGGCCTTCATCGCTGCCTTCACGGCCGTCTTGCCTTGTGACATGGCCACAACGTCGAAGTCATCGGCCCGCACGGAGAAGTAAGCGGCATAGTAAATGATTGGGAAGTAGACCTTGAAGTACGCCACCCGCAACGCCATCAAGACGTAAGCGGCCGCATGGGCCCGCGGGAACATGTACTTAATCTTCAGACAAGAATCAATGTACCAGTCGGGACAGTCGGTTTGCTTCATTTTCTCTTGCCATTCATCAGGAATCCCCCGACCCTTCCGCACGTGTTCCATGACTTGGAAGGAGGTTTCGGAATCCAACCCGAAGTTAATCAAGTCGGTCATGATGTTATCCCGACACCCGATAACGTTAGCGATGGTAGCCGTTCCGTTCTTGATAAGTTCTTCGGCATTGCCCAACCATACGTCGGTTCCGTGAGACAGTCCGGAAATTTGAAGTAATTGCGAGTAGTTCTTGGGATGCGTTTCTTCCAGCATTCCGCGGACGAACCGCGTCCCAAATTCTGGCACGCCCAACGTCCCGGTCTTAGACTGAATCTGTTCGGGCGTAACCCCCAACGAATCCGTTCCAGAGAACAAGGCCATGACGCCCGGATCATCCATCGGAATCGTCTGAGGATCAACCCCAGACAAATCCTGCAGAGTCCGGATCATCGTGGGATCATCGTGCCCCAGGATATCAATTTTTAAAATGTTATCGTGAATCGAATGGAAATCAAAGTGGGTCGTTTGCCAAGCCGCGTTCTGGTCATCGGCCGGGTACTGGATTGGCGTGAAGTCATAAATATCCATGTAGTCCGGCACAACGATAATCCCCGCGGGATGTTGCCCCGTATTTCGTTTAACCCCGGTAACCCCCTTAGCCAGGCGGTCAATCTCGGCCCCGCGTAAGGTCTGCTCGGTGTCTCGTTCGTAGGCCTTAACGTACCCGTAACCGGTCTTGTCGGCCACGGTGCCGATAGTTCCGGCTCGATAAACGTTCTTTTCCCCGAACAATACCTTCGTGTAGTTGTGGGCGATGGGTTGGTAGTCTCCGGAGAAGTTCAAATCGATATCAGGCACCTTATTCCCCTTGAAACCCAAGAAGGTTTCGAACGGAATGTTATGCCCGTCACCGATCATTAACGTCCCACACTTGGGACAATTCTTTTCCGGTAAATCATACCCTGAGCTGTACTCACCCTTGGTATAGAAGTGCGAATACTGGCAGTTCGGGCAACGATAGTGTGGCGGTAACGGATTCACTTCGGTAATTCCGGTGAACGTCGCCACAACACTGGATCCCACGGACCCCCGAGACCCAACCAAGTACCCGTCCTTATTGGACTTGGCTACCAGTCGTTGGGCAATCAGGTAAATCACGGAGAACCCATTTCCAATGATCGACTTTAATTCGCGGTCGACTCGGTGTTGCACCAATTCGGGTAGCGGATCACCATACCACGCATGCGCGGTATCCATGGTCCGTTGCCGAATTTCATCTTCGGCGCCTTCCATCCGTGGCGTGTAAAGCTTGTCCTTTAAGGGGTGAACTTCATCCACATCGTTCGCAATCTTCTGGGTGTTGGTGACCACGATTTCCTTAGCGGTCTCGGCCCCCAGATAGGCAAAGTCGTCCAACATCTCGTTGGTTGACATGAAATGAGCATCCGGTAATTCCTGCCGATTCAGCGGGTTCGCCCCACCTTGTGAGTGAATTAAAATTTTGCGATAGATGTAATCCTCGGGATCGAGGTAATGCACATCTCCCGTGGCCACCACGGGCTTGTTGAGGTCATGCCCCAACGTCACCATGTTCTTCACGATCTCTTCGAGGTTTGCCTCATCGGCAATCAAGCCCGAGTCAATCAATGGCTGATAAGCGGCCTTAGGTTGTACCTCAAGGTAATCGTAATACTTGGCCTTGGCGGCGGCTTCCACTTGTCCCTTTTGCATCATGGCCGTGAAAACCTCACCTGAGGAACAAGCCGAGCCAACGATGATCCCTTCGCGGTACTTATCTAATAGACTCCGTGGCACTCGCGGCACCCGATAGAAGTAATCCACATTGGAGGCCGACACGAGGCGGAACATATTCTTCAACCCAGCCTGAGTCTTCGCAATCAGAATGGCGTGGCTAGGACGCGCGTGCTTATAGGCATCGTTATCCGTCATGTGATCGTTCAATTGGTCGTGGTACTGGATGTCATACCGGTCCTCGGCATCCTTCAAGAAGAGATAATTCAGATGACCGGTTGACTCAGCATCGTAGACGGCCCGGTGATGGTGTTCCAGACTGACATGGAAACGCTTGGCCAATGTATTCAGCCGGTAACTCTTCAGCGTCGGATATAAGAAACGTGCCAACGTCAAGGTATCAATGATTGGATTAGGAATCTCAGGCATCCCGTGACGCTGATAACCAGTATTCATGAAGCCCACATCGAAGGTCACGTTATGCCCAACGATAACCGCGTCACCACAGAACTCCCGGAAGAGTTTGAAGACTTCTTCTTCGGACTTCGACCCAGCCACCATATCATCGGTGATACTGGTCAGATTCGTCGTCTGTTCCGACAATGGGAACCCTGGATCGATGAATTCTTCGAACTGTGCGATCACGTTCTTGTGTTCCATCTTGACCGCAGAGAGTTCGATCACCTTGTCATAAATAGCGGATAACCCCGTGGTTTCCACATCAAAGACGACATAGGTCGCCCCATCTAGTGGGACGTGCGCACTGTTATAACCGATCGGCACCCCATCGTCTACCAGGTTGGCTTCAACCCCATAGAGCATCTTAACGCCGGCTTTGGTTCCGGCATTAAAGGCCGCTGGGAAGCCTTGCACATCGGCATGGTCCGTGATGGCCATGGCGGGCATCCCCCACTGTTTGGCCCGACTCACGTAATCTCCGATGGGATTTGTGGCGTCCATCTGACTCATGGATGTATGCAAGTGGAGCTCCACACGCTTCTCATCGGCAGGCGCGGTATCTTGACGTGAGGCGTGTTTGACTTCATTGATGTCGTAGGCATTCAAGGCCAGGTCACGCATGTAGCTATCCTCTTGGACGCTCCCACGAACCTTAACCCAAGCCCCTTCATCGACACCGGCAAATTGCGCCTCATCTTCAGCACCACGGGAGAACTTCTTAACCACAATTGACGACGTGTAGTCCGTAATCTTCAAGGTCAGGAGTTGCCGTCCGGAACGGAGCTTACGAACTTCCTTGTCGAAGACGTAACCCTCGACGATGACGGACCGTTCCTCTTGGGTGATATCCACCATCCGAGTGATCGGTTGGTCGCCCTTGATGGCTTTCCCAATCTGAGTTGGCCCGCTGGCCGCCACGACGTCGCCTTGGCTCTGACGCTTCTGGTTGGCCTTTTCGATTGCGGCAGCGGCCTGTTGCGCCAACTGCGCATCGTTCTTCTGTTGCCGGGCCTTGAACTCTTCGATCTTAGCCTGCGACTTGGACTCGTCCACCTTCACCTGAATGTTAAATTTAGGGAAACCGGCTTGTCGGTAAGTGGCCTCCAGGGGGCCTAATGCCTGATTGCTGAGGAAGTTCTTTACCACCTCATTTTGGGCGTACAACAGCACACGGCCGTCGGGATCGAGTTGTGGGACCTGCGACTGGCAGAGTTCCTGAACCAGGCTCCCCGTTAGTTGACTGTTCTTGACAACCCATTCCCAATAATCTCCCAATAAGCGATTCGTGAGTTCCGGTTGGTCAACCAGAAAAGTTGCCTCAACAGTCGCAATGTCGCGAAAGGCCACCTGCAGATGATTCTGGAAGTCGGCAAATGCCGTGAATGGCAGTAACTGATCGAATTTGAGATAAAATTGCCACCGGCGGGACTGTTCGTGAACCGTCAGGCGGTCAATGCTAGCCGTGGCGAAATAAGGTTGCTCGGCTTCACCAGCCAAGTCCAATTGTTTTAATAATTTTTCGAATAATGCATGGCGATCTTCGTCCACAAGCGAACTCCTTTCATCCTGTCTAAAAAGGAGCCAGGACAATTGTCCCAGCCCCCTTGGATTCGGTCACAGGCGTCAGTTGGCGCCTGTCGTTTTAGTTATTAATCAATATCCTTGAAGAGAATTTCAACGGTGCTAGCGACTTCATCCTTGATGACCTCGACCGTTTCACCGGTCTTACGAATCTTGATCTCAACGATGCCTTCACCGGCTTTCTTCCCAATGGTAATTCGAACAGGAATTCCCATCAGATCGGAGTCCGCAAACTTCACCCCAGGACGTTCTTTACGATCATCGGTCAGAACCCGGTAACCCGCAGCGGTCAGCTGTTGGTCCAGTTCTTCGGTCAAGTCGGCTTGATCGGCCTTCTTTAAGTTAACCGGAATCAAGTGAATGTCAAATGGCGCAATGTTCCGGGGCCAAACCAGCCCATTTTCATCGGCTTGTTGTTCGGCAACAGCCGACAATAAACGGCTGACACCAATCCCGTAGGAGCCCATGACAACTGGCTTCTGCCGACCATTGGCATCCAGCACCGTAGCGCCTAATGAGTCGGAGTAGCGAGTACCCAACTTGAAGATGTGACCGATTTCGATCCCCTTGGTGAACTTCAAGACGCCCGCACCATCAGGTGACAGGTCACCCGGTTGAACCGACCGTAAGTCGGCGTAAGCATCCACCCGGAAGTCCCGGTCAACGTTGGCATTCACGTAGTGGTAGCCATCCTCATCGGCACCAACCACCACGTTAACCATGTCGCCCACGTATTGGTCGGCCAGGATCTTAACATCCTCACCGACACCCACGGGACCTAAGGAACCAAAGTTGGCCCCCAGGAATTGTTGGGCTTGTTCCGGCGTTGCCGCATCCAAGAAGTCCGCATGTAAGTAATTCTTCAGTTTAGTCTCATTGACCTCGTGATCCCCACGAACCAAGACCATCACTGGTTGTTCCTTGTCGGCAACGTATAACATACTCTTAACCAGGGTGTTCGATTGAACATCCAGTAACGTGGCAACCTCATCAATACTGTGAGCCCCTGGCGTCGCAATCTTCTTGAGTTCGGCCAACGGCGCATGAGACTTCTTACTGATGAAGAGGCTTCGTGCCATTTCAAGGTTAGCGGCATAGTCGGAAGAATCGGAGTAGACGATCGTGTCTTCCCCAACGGGCGCAATAGCGGAGAACTCCTTGGAGTCGCTCCCGCCCATAGCGCCACCATCCCCAACGATGGCCCGGTAGTTCAAGCCAATTCGGTTGAAGATGTTTTCGTAGGCCGTTTCCATTTGGTCATAGATGCGGTCGAGGTCTTCGTCGTCGATTGAGAAGGAATAGGCATCCTTCATGATAAATTCTCGTCCCCGCAAGAGGCCGTAACGTGGGCGATCCTCGTCACGATACTTGGGTTGAATCTGGTACATTACCAGTGGCAACTTCTTGTAGGACTTGATGGCGTCTCTGACCAGCATCGTGAAGGTTTCTTCATGCGTTGGGGCCAAGATAAAGTCACTGTCGTGGCGATTCTTGAACTTAAATAAGTTGGGACCGTATGTCTCGTACCGACCGGATTCTTGCCACAGTGAGGCTGGCAAGACGGCGGGCATCAACATTTCGACGGCATCGATCTTTTCCATTTCCTCACGGATAATCTTTTCAATGTTGGTTAAGACCCGGTAAGCCAATGGTAGGTAGGCGTACATCCCCGCCGTGACCTGCCGAATGTAGCCAGCCCGCAGCATCATCTGATGGCTCAGGGCTTCGGCGTCATTCGGCACCTCCTTTAAGGTTGGAATCAATAGTTTAGATTGTTTCATCGTCTTGTATTCCCTTCTCGTTACAACGTTAAATCTTTAGTGAATAAAGTAGCGCTCGATATCGTTCCAGGTAACTAGTAGCATCAGTAAGACCAGGAACGCGACCCCCACCAGCGTGATTCCCGCTTCGACATTTTCCGAAAGTGGTTTGCGCCGAATGGCTTCAATAAAGTTCAATAATATTTTACCACCATCGAGGGCCGGAATTGGCAGTAAATTGACAATTGCCAGGTTAATTGACAGAAAGGCCAGGAAATTCAGGATCCCGACCAGGCCAAATTTGGTGGCTTGAGAGGTCGTGGCAAAGATGGCCACGGGGCCTCCTAAGTCATTTAAGCTAAAGTGACCGGAGACCATGCTCCACAGCGCCCCAAACAGTGCCTTGGTCATCGACCAGGTCTGGGTAAATCCAGACGTTAGGATGGCCCCAATGTGCTTATCTTGGGCCTGGGTAATGCCAATCATGCCGACCGTCTTCCCATTGGACTTTTGGCCCGCTGGTGTCAGCATTAAGGTCTTCTTACTCTGACCACGCTGAATGGTCAAGGTAGTCTTCTTATTGGCCCGCGGCTGGATCGCCGTACTCAACGCCGTCCAGTCCTTGGTCGCCTTTCCATTGACCGTGAGAATCTTGTCATTAGTCTTCAGTCCCGCCTTCTTAGCGACGGAAACCGGGGAACTGGCCACTTGAACCTGGTTGGTTCCCATGGCGACCCCACCTTGAACAAAGGACATCAACATAAAGGTCACAATCGCCAGGAAAATGTTATTCATCGGCCCGGCAAAATTGGTCATTAACCGTCGACCCAGTGAGGCTGATTGAAACTGAACATCCTTCGGGGCAATCTGAAGCTCGGTTCCATCACTCTCGATAATCGTGGCTTCATGAGCGACGGGGTAACGCTTAACGGCGGATTCATCCCCGTTTTCGTACCCTTCAATCCACAGCTCATCCTCGAGATCGGTCGCGGTAACCTCTAAGGGAATCCCGTTAAAGAGACTCGATTTCTTGGAAGTATTAATCCGTTCAACCAGATCATCCTTGCCAAGGTAGAGACTCACTGGTGTCCCTGGTTGGAGTTCTTCTTCATCGTCCTCGGCACCGGCCATCCGAACGTAACCTCCGACTGGAAGTAACCGGACCGTGTACGTCGTGCCGTCCTTACCTCGATGATAGAAGAGTTTGGGACCCATTCCGATCGAGAACTCGCGGACCAGAATCCCACCGCGTTTGGCAAAGTAAAAGTGCCCGAATTCATGCACGATGACCAAAATCCCAAACACGATAATAAAGGTAATAATGGTTGTAATCACAGCTGTCGTCCCTTCTCCTGTTGGCTTCGCTTACTTTTTCTGCTGACTAGCATACCGTAAGCCCTGGTCGTGGTGCAAGTGACTTGCGGTCTTTAGATGAGTCCAAAGAGATGAATCACCGGCAGAACCAACAGTAAGCTATCAAACCGGTCGAGGATACCCCCATGTCCCGGCAGAATCTTGCCGGAATCCTTGACGCCGTAGTAACGCTTGAGAGCAGATTCCACGAGATCCCCGAATTGACCCACGATCGAGAAGACCAGGGTCAGAAGAATCATGATCCCCAGGCTGAAGTGGCCGGTTGGGAAGAAGTACCAGAAGACACTGCCGACAATCGTGGCTACCAGTGAGCCCCCGATGGAACCTTCCCAGGTCTTATTCGGACTGATATGTGGGGCGAGCTTGTGCTTCCCTATTTTTCGGCCAATCATGTAGGCACCAGAGTCCGTCGTCCAGACGATGAACAGCGCATACAGCAGGGCAACTAGGCTGACATCTCGTGCGGCGATAAAGAAGTGGAACCCAATCCCGATGTAAAGCATGCTCAAGGTGATTACCCCGGCATCGTCAAACGAGAACCGGTTACGAGATACCACCGTCCGCATCAATAATAGCAGGACAAATAAGTAAACGATGTACCATGGATCGAGAAAATGAGGCAGATCCTGCCACCAGCCCGTTGGGGCAATGACCGCTAGGATACCCAAACCAGAGATAAAGGCTTCGGGACTCACCAGAAGCTTTTTACGCATGATCAAGACTTCCGATAAGGCCACCAAACCCAGGACAAAACCGGCTAGGTCCACCCAGATGACCCCCTCAATGATGATGGGGATAAATATAATTAAGGCGACAACCGCCGTAATAACCCGTTGTTTCATTCTACATGCTCCTCATGTCGTTATTTTTGTTCCGTCGTTTCCAGACCGCCAAAGCGGCGGTGACGTTGCTGATAGGTATAAATTGCCGCTTCTAGGGCGGTCTGATCGAAGTCCGGCCAATGTTCTTGGACGAAGACAAACTCGCTGTAGGCCGCTTCCCATAGCATGAAATTAGAGAGTCGTTGTTCTCCGCTGGTCCGAATCATCAGATCGGGATCGGCCAAATCACCGAGGTCACCGGTCATGAGTTCGTGGTCCATCTGGGCCTCATCGATAGCTTCGGGAGCCAGATCGCCCGCCTGAACCCGTTGTGCCAGATGTTGGACCGCGGTAATAATTTCCGCGCGCCCCCCATAATTAAGGGCAAAGTTCAAGACCATCCCCGTACAGTCGGCGGTATCGGCAACGGCGTCTTGAACCGCCTTCTGTGTCGCCTTAGGCAACTGGTCGACATACCCCATCACCTTGACCCGAATATTATTCTTGATGAGATCGGGGACAAACGTGCTAAAGAAATCAACTGGCAATTTCATGAGATAGTTCACTTCCGTCGAGGGCCGTGACCAGTTCTCCGTTGAAAAGGCATACAACGTGAGGACCTTGACGCCCAAGTGACTGGCAGCCTTTGCCACCGTTTTAACGGTATTCATGCCTTGTTTATGGCCAGCGATCCGTGGTAAATGGCGCTGTTGCGCCCATCGACCGTTGCCATCCATGATAATGGCGATGTGGGCGGGAATGTTGGTTTCGTCCAATTGCCGTTCCGTGACTTCGCCCGTCGCCTGATCTTTATTTAAAAATGAAAACACAGTGCACCTCCATTAAGTCTTTACAACCTCTCATCATAACAAAAAAAGAGCCGGGAAACTATCCCAGCTCTCAAATTGAGCGAAAACTTTATGGTTTCTCGCCTATTCGATTAACCGCCAATCGCCACGTTTAGCATCGGCCAATGTCCCGAAGTAACTTAGGAGATTGTTGGCATCATCAGCACTAACCTGCCCCAGCAGGTTCAGACCTTCACCAGTTGGCATTGGGTCTGACAAATCGGTAATCTCGTTCCCATGTTCAATGGTTGCCTTAGAAAAGGCCACAATCCAGTCGTCACCAATCAGTTGGGTGACCACGAAAAACAGGTTGAAATCATCGCTGACAAAGGCGGGTTGGGCATAGACCCCATCTTGAATTTCTTCAAGTTCTGCGCCGTTGTAGTTCAAGATTGACACGTTTTCAGCATTTACCGCGTTGTTTAACCGAAAGACCATTTTCCCGAATTCCTTAGAACCGGGGGTGATTTCGATGTCGTCTTGGTTATTTTGATTCTCTTCTGCCATGATAAAACGCTCCTTCCCCAAAAGGGTTAGTCTAGTCTGTTAAGATTTCCTTTTCCTTGTCCGCTGAGATGGCGTCAATGCCCTTGATGGCCTTATCCGTCACCTTTTGAACTTGGTCTTCCATGTTGTGCAGGTCATCGTCGGTGTAGTCCCCGTTCTTGTGGCCCTTCTTGACGTCATCCATGGCGTCACGACGAACGTTACGAACGGCAACCTTACCTTGTTCGGCGGTGGCCTTCACTTGCTTAGCTAACTCCTTACGCCGTTCCTCAGTCAGTTGTGGAATCACTAACCGAAGCGCGGTCCCATCATTAGCCGGGGTGATCCCAACGTCAGATTCCAAGATCCCCTTCTCGACATTTTCGAGAGCGGACTTGTCGTATGGCGTTACCATCAAGATCCGTGGTTCTGGAATGGTAATGGACGCCACTTGGTTCAGTGGTGTATCCACACCGTAGTATTGCACCGTAACGCGGTTTAAAATGCTGGCATTGGCACGACCGGCCCGAATTGTTCCCAATTCACGCTTGAGTGCTTCCTCTGCCTTTTTCATACGATCCTGTGCATCTGTAATGATCTGATCTGCCATGTCTATTTACCCCTTACTGTAGTTCCGATGTTCTCTCCCTCAACCACCTTGCGAATGTTACCACTCTCATTGAGATTGAAGACGACAAACGGAATATCATTATCCATCGAAAGTGAACTAGCCGTCGTATCCATCACGTGCAGACCCTTGTTAATAATGTCCAATTGTGTTAATTGGTCAAACTTAACAGCATCCGGATCCTTCTTAGGATCAGCAGAGTAAATGCCATCGACCCCATTCTTAGCCATAAGGATGGCATCGGCATTAATTTCTGCTGCCCGTAATGCAGCCGTCGTGTCGGTTGAGAAGTACGGTGAACCCGTCCCCCCAGCGAAGATGACGACGCGTTCCTTTTCGAGATGATGAATTGCCTTACGCCGAATATACGGTTCAGCAATCTGCCGCATCTCAATAGAAGTTTGAACTCGGGTTGGCACCCCAATTGATTCCAAATTATCCTGGAGCGCTAAAGCGTTCATGATGGTCGCTAACATCCCGATGTAATCGGCTTGGGCCCGTTCCATCCCCATTTGTTCTCCGGAGACGCCACGCCACATGTTACCGCCACCTACCACAATAGCGATCTGAATGCCCAACTCATAGACACTCTTAACCTCTTCTGCTACGGTTTTAATTACCGGCGGATTAATGCCAAAGCCCTTGTCACCGGCTAAAGCCTCACCACTGAGCTTCAGCATAATCCGTTTATACTTTACGTCCGCCATTGTGTTTCCTCCTATTGTATTCTGACAATAATTCTATCATATTCCCGCCACTAGTGATAGTCACGGGTCAGTGATTTAACCGTTTTGCCGCATTAACTTAATAAAAAAGCGTAGTCCGCGAACGGAAACTACGCTTTCGGTCAAAAATTAACCGTTGATTTGGTCTTGGACTTCTTGAGCCAAGTCAGACTTAGGCTTTTCGATTCCTTCACCAACTTCGTAACGGACGAAGCTTACCAACTTGCCACCCTTGCTGGCAACGAATTGGCCAACAGTCTGGTCGCCATCCTTAACGAATGGTTGGTCAGCTAAACTGATTTCTGACAAGAATTTGTGGAGACGGCCTTCGACCATCTTTTCAACGATCTTTTCAGGCTTGCCTTCGTTCAAGGCTTCTTGCTTCAAGACTTCACGTTCGTGAGCCAAACGGTCGGCAGGAATGTCATCCTTGGAAACGAATTCTGGGTTGATAGCGGCAACGTGCATCGCCACATCCTTGGCAGTTGCTTCATCGGCACCGTCTAAAACAACGACAGCAGCGATTTGACCACCTTGGTGTAAGTAAGCACCGAATACTTGGCCATCAGTCTTGTTAACCACTGCGAAACGACGTAACTTAACGTTTTCACTCGTAACTTGAGTCGTCTTGATGATGGCTTCGTTTAACGTTTCGCCATCGTCAGCCTTCAAGGCTAAGGCAGCATCCATGTCAGCCGGTTGCTTCGTAGCAATCGTGTTGGCAACCTTGTCAACCAAGGCGTTGAACGTGTCGTTAGTTGCAACGAAGTCAGTTTCGGAGTTAACTTCGATGATAGCTGCGGTGTTGCCGCTAACCATCACGCGAGCTAAACCGTTGGCAGCAACGTTGCCACTCTTCTTCTTAGCCTTAGCGATACCCTTTTCCCGCAGGAAGTCGATCGCCTTGTCCATGTCGCCTTCAGAAGCAACGAGGGCCTTCTTAGCATCCATCATCCCAACTTGGGTTTTGTCACGTAATTCCTTAACTTGTGCTGCAGTGATTTTGCTTGCCATGTTTAATGGCCTCCTTTATCAATGTTAAGCTTTTAGTCGCAAAAAGACTGACTCAATCTCAGGCCATGAACGGTCCTAAACATTAAGCCAGCCTAAGGTGCTTTAAATCTAGTATTTGGAAAGTAGCGGTTGCCCGTTACCTTGCATTAAATTACTTGTTGTCGCCTTCAACGGCGTTAACGATGTCTTCCATCGAGTTGTCAGAAGGCTTGGCGCTCTTCTTGTCAGCTGATTTCTTACCTTCGAAAGTCTTTTCGTCAACTTGGTCTTCACCTTGACGACCTTCAACAATGGCATCAGCCATCTTAGAAGTGATCAGGCGAACGGCACGGATAGCGTCATCGTTAGATGGGATAACCACGTCAATTTCGTCTGGGTCAGTGTTCGTATCAACCATAGCAACGATCGGAATGTTCAACTTTTGGGCTTCGTGAACAGCGATTTGTTCCTTGCGAGGGTCAACGATGAACATAACGTCAGGGAGCTTAGGCATATCTTCGATACCGCCTAAGAAACGTTCCAACTTGTCTTGTGACTTCTTAAGTAAGGAAACTTCCTTCTTAGGAAGAACGTCAAAGGTACCGTCAGTAGCCATCTTCTTCAAATCTTTAAGACGCTTGATCCGAGTTTGGATGGTTTCCCAGTTGGTCAAAGTCCCACCTAACCAACGGTGGTTAACGTAGAATTGACCGGCACGGGTAGCTTCTTCTTCGATAGAATCTTGAGCTTGCTTCTTAGTCCCAACAAACAGAACAACGGCGCCCTTAGCAGCTTCGTCCTTCATGTAGTTGTAAGCAACGTCAATTAACTTCACCGTCTTTTGTAAGTCGATGATGTAGATACCGTTACGTTCCGTAAAGATGTATTGCTTCATCTTAGGGTTCCAACGACGGGTTTGGTGACCAAAGTGGACACCGGCTTCGAGCAGTTGTTTCATTGAAATAACAGCCATGATAAAATGCCTCCAAATAGTTTTTGATTTCCTCCCCCACGCTCTCACGGCCAAAGAACTCTTGCGAGCACCCCTTCAGCCATCACGCGAGGTGTGAATTGGCGCATAAGCACCGACAATCATTATACAAAACAACTGCCGTGAACACAAGGGAAATCGACAGCATTTTTGATAAAATTGGCATTTATTCCTGGTTATGGTACACTGCTTAGGCACTACTGAGGAGGAAACGAACATGATTAAAGCGGTCGTCTTCGATGTCGATGACACGCTCTATGATCAAAAGGCTCCCTTTGAGGCCGCCCTCGCGCCAATCCTAGGATTGCCGTCAGAGGTTGATCTGAATACAACGTTTCAAGCGTACCGCCAACAGAGTCGCCAGGCGTACGCCCATGTGATGAACGGGCACTGGTCCGAACAAGAGATGGCCGTCAAGCGGTTAAACACCGCCTTACTGGCTCAACACCTGCCCGCCGTCGATACCCAAAGTGCGTTGAACTTCGAAGAAGCTTACAGCACAGGGTTAGCTGATATTAAGCTCTTCCCCGGTCTGTCAATGGCCCTCGATAGTCTCAGCCAACAGTACCAGCTGGGTATCTTGACCAATGGTAACACCCAATTTCAATTGGCAAAAGTGATGCAACTTCAAATGCATCGGTGGATCGACCGCGAAGCTATTGTGACCTCAGAAGAAGTCGGCCTCGCTAAACCCGATCCGCAAATTTTCACTCTAATGAATCGGCGGCTGAACTTACGGGCTAGCGAAGTGGCCTACGTTGGTGACTGCTACAGTATGGATGTCAGGGCGGCCAAACAAGCCGGCTGGCAATCCTTCTGGTTCAACCACCGCGATTTAGAGGAACCGGATGGTCAATGGGTCCCCGATCAAACGGTCACTGACCCATTCGAGCTTCAGGACTTACTCCTGGCGCTCACGACAATTCCAGAAGCTTAAGCCTAAAAAAAGCGTCGCCAGTTGGCGACGCTTTTTTTAGGCTTCAATTTTGAATTAGAATGACACTTCATTCTCGGCATGGCCGGTCGCAATCAAGTCCCGATTGTTATTCAGGGCATATTGCACCATGTTCTTCACCGCGGTCCGCGTGTAGAACGCAATGTGGGGGCTAACCAGCACGTTGTCGCGTTCCATCAGATTCTTCAGCCGTTCATCTGGAATCGACGCAAAACTTCCAAAGTCGGTATTAAAGATCCCGACCTCGTCCTCATAAACGTCCAACGCAGCCCCGGCGACCTGACCACTGTCCAAGGCTCTGATCAGGGCATCCGTATCGATCAGAGACCCCCGTGCCGGGTTCAAGATCCAGACACCGGGTCTCATTTTAGCAAAGGCGGCATCATTTAACATCTTTTCGTTGTCCTTAGTGGCTGGCGCATGCAGTGAGATGACGTCGGCTTGCGCGTAAAGGTCATCGAGCGACTCGACGTAGATCCCCTGCTTCTCTAATTCTGGATTGTGGTAAACGTCATAGGCAATGACCTTAGCCCCGAATCCCTGGTAGATTTTCATGGCTGCTCGGCCAATTCGACCGGTTGCAATAATTCCCACCGTCATCGTGTTGAGTTCGTCGGCGATATCGGGGGCCCAACGGAGGTCACCCAAGGCCTGCTTCCGGTCAAAGGTTGGCGTCCGTCGTAGCAATTGCATGAGCCGGGTTACCGTAAATTCAGCGATAGCTGCGGGTGAATAAGCCGGCACATTGGTGACCTTAAACCCATTGCGTTTCACGGCGTCGGCATCAACGTTGTCGACCCCAACGTTACGTAACGAGAGATTTGTTACGCCATTTGCCGCCAACCGGTCCAAAATTGCCCCGGAGTAAGGCTTCTGTTGGTAAACAACGGCGCCATCATAACCCTTAGCCAGATCGGCCGTCTGCTCATCCAATAATTCTCGAACGACACGGACCTCAATCCCTTGGTCCTGTGCCCATTCTTCTAAGTAAGGCCGTTCATCTTCTCGAATACCATAAGCAATAATCTTCACGGTCAGTTCCTCCTTCACAAATCCTAAAATAATCTGCTGATGTGTCTAAAGTGTACCATAGACTAAGTCATTCATTGGTCAAATTGCCCAGTTGAGTTACCCACTTACCTACGCCACGACCACAGTCGCCGTGACCCTAGTCAACCGTGACCCCCTGGTCGGCTAGAAAAGCTAGTTTCTTTTGCCGCGATTGATGCTTAAATGCCCACTCAGCATGCAGCGCATCGTGCTTATTGTCGAAGGCCTGACTAAATAATACCTTAATGGGTCGGTGTAGCCGGGTGTATTTGGCCCCCTTGCCGGCACGATGCGTCGCAAACCGTTCACCCACATCTGTGGTGAATCCCCCGTAGAGGGATTGATCGTCACATAACAACACGTAAAAATAGTAGATTTTATGAGTGGCCATAGAGCAACGCCTGCACTTCCGCCGTATATTTTCCGGCCTGATCGTACACCATCAATGGGGCCAGGAACCGTAATCCACCGGGCTTTCCGTCCTTAATTGCCTCGACCAAAACCATGTTGGCTTCCTTCCCCGGCTTCGGATGGACTAAGCGAATTCGCTTAGGCGCTAACCGATTAGCCGCCATCAGCTCTAACAACTGCAACAACCGATCCGGCCGATGCACGAAGTAGGCCTTGCCACCCATCTTCAAAAGGCCACTGGTGGTTGCGACCACCGTTGCCAGATCCGTGGTAATCTCGTGTCGGGCAATTGCCAGGTATTCATTCGGGTTCTTCTGACTGTCTGGCAGGTCAGCAAAATAGGGCGGATTACACGTCACCACATCCACCGAATCCTTGGGAATCCAAGTCGTCACATTAGCCAGATCACCTTCATAGACCGTCATGCGATCGTCGAGGTGGTTGAGGGTCACACTCCGCCGTGCCATATCGGCCAGTCGCGGCTGAATCTCAACCTCAGCAATCTTTCCCCGCGTCTTGCTACTCATGAAGAGACCGACCGCCCCATTGCCGGCACAGAGGTCCACCGTTTGACTCGTCGCCTTGGCCAGTGGCTTGGCAAAGTCCGCCAACAACACGGCATCTAAGGAGAAGGCAAAGACCTCGGGGCTCTGGATGATCTGAATATCTTGGCTATAAAGTTGGTCGATCCGTTCCCCCGATTTTAAATTAGTTACTGTCATTTCCTGTTCGTCACCCTTTGTTTTTTATTATGATCGCTTGCAACCTCGTGACTTTTTTTGCATACTAGATTCATTAGTAACATTGAGAGAGGAGTGCGACCCATGTTCTATTCGTTCTTACGCGTGGTTATCCGCATAATTTTATTTATTGTTAATGGCAAGGCAACCTATTTGAATCGTGATCGTTTGCCTGAAAGTCCCTACATTCTGGTGGGCCCCCATCGAACCTGGTTCGACCCCCTGTACTTCGCCTTAGCAGCGAGTCCGCGGAAGTTTAGCTTTATGGCTAAGGAAGAACTCTTCCAGAATTCCATTTTCCGATGGTTGCTCCACCATGTCAATGGTTTTCCAGTGAATCGGGACAATCCCGGTCCTTCCGCCATCAAGACGCCGGTCCGCATGCTCCGGCGTGGCGACCTGTCATTGATCATGTTCCCTTCTGGCTCGCGCCACTCGTCTGAATTAAAGGGTGGGGCCGCTCTGATCGCAAAGATGGCTAAGGTACCCTTGGTGCCCGCCGTTTATCAAGGCCCTCTGACCTTCAAGCGACTCTTTTCGCGCAAACGCGTCACCGTCGCCTTCGGTGAACCCATCACCATCGACCGCCATCTCAAGCTCGATGAAGACGGCCAAGCAACGATTGAACAGCAGATGCAAGCGGCCTTCGACGCGCTGGACCAACAAATTGATCCCAATTTCCACTACGTTGATGTTACCGCGGAACATGCCGAAAAGAAATAGGCTAAAACAGCGCGTGACAAAAGGCGGTTAGCTGGTGCTATAGTCCCCTTGAGGTTGACAGATGAAAAAGTATAATTCATCTGTTAACTTTGAGGGGATTTTATTATGCCTA
>NZ_RHOD01000021.1 GCF_003946095.1 Levilactobacillus lindianensis
GTGCTAGTGCGCCACGTTGAAAACGTGATAAAGTAGATGTACCCAAAGTAATCACTCCCTATATTGGTTGGAATTAGCTACTACCATTGTAAGTGATTGCTTTGGGCTTTTTAATTTCTGTTCGGATTAATTATAGAATTTGCCTATTTTAAAATCTATACAGAGGCCTATCTAATCTTCTGGCGAGATTGCTAAGTATTTAAGCAACGAACGCTATCTATGATAAATGTGGCAAGCTTTTGCTTAGGGAATGTTTGAAAATGATATTGGAATTTTGGAGGAGTAGTCGTCATGATCTTGAAGTTGTTGTTAGCGTTCGTTGTCTTCGTATTCTCAGGCCTCGTTGGAGATAATAAGACACTTATGTGGATACTTAAGGTTATTGGATTCCTTATCATTGCTTCAATTTACTTCTAAAACAATTTTGACATCGAGAAAATGCAAACGCTTTTTTTAAAGTCGTAACTTAGGAGGAATAAGATAATGGATTTTATTGCAGCGGTCATTATCGCGATAGGGGGTTACATGACTTGGCGTGGATTTGCCAAGCCTCGCCAAATGACACTAATCGGAATTGGTGTTTTTATTATCCTGGTTGGGGTTGGAACGGCCAGTGGGACATCTGTTCTGTCATCAGCTATCTCAGGTTCAGACACGCCTACCGGGCCACGCAAGGTTTCACATCCATTACCCAAGGGGCTGTCAGATAATTCTGATGTGCTGGTGAAGGGGATGGAACAGTCTAAGTTGTCCTACGAGCCACAAGTTGCTTCGGGCCTGGGGGAAGACATGAATGATGACGATGCCATTCAAGTGATGGAGAACCCCAAAACCAAACGATATGTCTTCAATTATAAATTTCGTGGGAAGATCATTCCTGTATATGTTATCGATGCTGTTACTAGTGGGGATCAATACAATACATACTTGATACCGGTTAAGAAGAGCAGTATCTATTCCATCATGACAGATGAAGGCATCGCCGATAAGCAAATTAAGGCCACGGATTACTATGGTTTTTCATACATGGACATGGTCCAACTGGGTGTTGAAGATCCGTTTGATGGTTCTGAACACCCAGACCAAAAGACCATTGGTAATTATGTTGTATGCTATCGATAAGCTTAATGAGTAGCATAGTAGCGATAATTATTGGAGGGGTGATTAGAACGCTTGAAAAGTAGGCGATTATGCCGGAAATAAAGTTGATTAGTCACAGCATAACCCCTTATAAATATTGTTATTTCAGCATTTTCACTGGTAATTGGTGACGATCGTGTTATACTATCCTAAAACAATACATGCTGTTATTATTAAATAAGTGAAACTATAATTTTAATAGTAACAACGCTTTCATGATCTTGGCTGGAAGAGCATGACGGTAACTTCTCGAATGACTAGGGAGAGAAAGGAGTTTGGGATAGATGAAGACGATCGGACTCGTCATTATCAGCTTTTTATTGGGGTGTGTGCTTTGGGGACAAAGCACACAGGCATTTGCTGGGGACTTAGAAGATTTACAACACGCCTTAGCGACGACACCACAGGGAATTCAACTCCAGAATTACTTTGTGCCGGGAACATCTTTGAATAACCATGCGAAGATCGTTAATAGCCAAAACTCGTTGGTACATAACACTCAGGCGGTTCGATTGACGAATAGCGAGAGTCAGGTCGGCAGTATCTGGTCGACACCCAAAAATACGTTTAAGTTGAATGAACCACAGACGGTTTCCATGTGGTTATACTTCGGTGGAGCAGCAAGTTGGGTGGCCGATGTCGATCCCCTGAAGGCCCCAACAGGGGATGGCATGGCATTTGTCTTACAGAATGATCTGAGAGGTGTCAGCGCAACGACTCAAATGCCAGGAGACAAGCCTCTAGGGGAAACCTTGGGTGTTTGGGGGGCCGACACGGATCCCAAAGATTCCAGTCCTGCCCAAGTGGCTAGTTCGGCCATTCAAAAGAGTTGGGCGGTTGAATTTGACTCATATATTAATAATGATACTTCCTTTGAAGGAGCTGGCAAGTGGAATTCTTTCGATGTTTCTCAAGATGCAACTCAGCCGATTAGGTTTCCTCACATTGCTTCGAATTACCCCGGAGATAGCAATAGCTATCAGAAAAATAAAGTAAGGGGTAGCGGATTCTGGGGGTCGGGATTCGGTGCAGATGTTTCTTATTTTACGTCCTTAAATCACAATGGTTTAATTCAAGGAAACAACTTCCAATTCCTATCCGACCATCAGTGGCACCACTTCACATTACGTTACGCACCGCAGGTTGGCACGGATACAACCAAGGGACAAATCAGCTATACGTTTAACGATAAAGATCCCAAGACTGGGGTTGCACTTCCCGGTCTGAAGCAAACGGTTGAATTGGACAAATCCAAGGTCGACAACGGGACCCACGAGACTCAATGGGGGTTCACCGGTGCAACCGGTGCTCTTTCGGAGAATAACTTAGTCGTTTTCGACCAAGTTCCTGATTTGGTTGAGGTGTCGGCGGACACCCATATGGCTGACCTCACCCAGGGAACGAATGTCGCCCAAACTCAGATGGTTCGTGAGCGTGATCAGGTTCAATTGAACTATCAGGTAAAATACCTGAATGGTACGGAGAAATGGAATGATGTCATTGCGGATTTGAAGGTTCCTAAGAATATCGCGTTGTCATCGGGGTCAATGACCTTGGCCAGTGATCCGGAACACCCCGCAACGATTGACGCCGCGGACTTAAAAAGAAATGAAGTGACACGGTCCATCACTACAGGATTGTCAGCGACCTCGGCTGGCGCCACATTCTCCTTTACCGGAAAGGTTAAGGACGGAACGGGGCCCGTTGCACCGCTGACAAGTCAATTCCGCGGAAAGGAAGCCGTGGCTGAGACTTCGACGCCGGAATTCACGGTTGATCCGACCCTTGATCTGAAACTGGCGTTGCCAAGCAGCTTGTATGTCGATCCGGGTAAAGGCGCGCAAATTACGGGGAAAGTTCAAATTGGAGATCCAGCCTGGCGTAACTCGGACGTACATCTACAGATGAGCATCAACGGGCAATCCTTTGAGGAGCCACTTAAAGATAGTGATCCACGTGGTGTGGTCAATGTTGACCTCCCAGCGACCTTGATTACTAAGAAGACCAACACTCTGACGGTTACCGCTGTAGGGCCTGATCCCAGTCACAACTCACAGACCAAAACAATGACGATTTACATTGGGGAGTTAGCCTTTACTTCAGCAACCCCGCAAGTCACCTTCAAAGGCAAGCTAACGGGAACGATGCAACGATTGGCGTGCGCCCAGCCATTAGATCTGACTATTACCGACACGCGCGAGAAAGGCAACGGCTGGCATTTAGAGGCCGTTGCCAGCCAACTTAAACGGGCCGATGGGCGAGCTCTGGATGGTGACGTGCAATACTTTAGGGATGGTCAACTCTTGTCCTTGAACGCCGCACAAACCGTTGCTAGCCATACGAATGATGGTGTGAATACCAGGACTCACATTTCTTCTGAAAACAATCAGGGCCTATTATTACAAGTCGGGGGTGGCGCTATTTCCGGCGACTATTCCGGGCGAGTGTCTTGGCTATTGATGAATACACCTTAGAACGAACCAAACGGGCCGCAGCCTGGTTTGGCTGGGCCCGCTTCACTTTAGGCCAGGGCGTCCAGCCATGCTGGGAGTGCCGTGGCTAGTTCCTGATAGGTTAATTCGAATTTGTGGGTGTACCAAGGATCATCGATCGCTTCGCCTTGTCGGTCAGGAAAGATGTCCAAACAGAGCTTAACTTTAGCCTGATCAGCCGCGGTTGGCGCCATGCGCTGCAGATTGGCCACGTTGGCGTGGTCCATGGTGATAATGGTATCGGCCCACGCAAAATCCTTGTCGGTGATGGGACGAGAACGATGGTCGCTGGCATCCAGTCCGTGAGCACGCATTGCGGCCAGTGCACCAGGATGAGGGGGATTACCCTCTTCCTCGGTACTCGTCGCCACGGAGGCGACACTGAATTTTTGAGTCAGATGACGTTGTTCCAGCAAGTCATTGAAGATGGCTTCGGCCATGGGGGAACGGCAAATGTTACCAAGGCAAACAAATAGAATGTGTTGCATGGGAAACCTCCTAATTATTGGTTAAGGCAGGCGGACATACTGGCCTCGGCCAAAACCATTTGTTATGATGAGTTTACCAGAAACTGGACAAGGAGTGATTAGAATGGGTTGGATAATTTTAATTGTTGTCATCGCGATTTTAGCAATTTGGTATGTGAGTTCTTACAACGGGCTGGTTAAGACGCGGACTTACGTACAAGAGTCATGGAGTCAGATTGATGTGCAGCTGAAACGAAGGAATGACTTGATTCCCAACCTGGTCTCAACGACCAAGGGCTATGCCAACTACGAACAGGGAACACTGAAGAAAGTTGTCGAGTTACGGAACCAGTTAACAGCGGTCCCAGCAGATGACCACCAGAAGACGATGGAAGTGTCTAACGAACTGTCCACTACATTGCGGTCGTTGTTCGCATTGTCTGAAAATTATCCAGACTTGAAGGCTAACACCCAATTCACCAACTTAATGGAAGAGTTGACGAATACTGAAAACAAGATTGCTTACTCACGGCAACTGTATAACAGTTCAGTAGCCAGCATGACGGTTAAGATCCAATCATTCCCAAGTAACATCGTTGCCAAGATTCACAACTTCCAAAGCAGCGAATACCTTCAGGTACCTGAAGAGGAAAAGACGACACCTAAGGTTAACTTTGACGATTTTAAATAACAGGTAAGTAGGCGATAACATGCTGTATGAACAAATTGCCAGTAATAAGCGGCGAACGGGCTACGTCATGTTTGGCTTCGGTCTCCTCGTCTTGGCACTTGGGGCGGCCTTAGGCGACGTATTCTGGTCGAATTGGGTTTCCGGAACGATTATTGCCGCCGTGGTTGCTGGGGTTTACATGGCAATCATGATTAGCCAGTCGACCAATGTGGTCATGAGCATGAATCATGCCAAGGAGATTACCAGTGTCGATCAAGCGCCGCAACTGTGGCATATGATTGAAGACATGGCGATGGTGGGCAAAGTGCCCATGCCCCGGGTCTTCATTATTAATGATCCTAGTCCGAACGCATTCGCGACGGGGAACGATCCAGAGCATGCCGCAGTGGCTGTGACGACGGGGATTATGGATCGACTCGACCGCGAGGAACTTGAAGGGGTCATTGGTCATGAGATTTCTCACGTGCGGAATTACGATATTCGGCTACAAACGATTGCCTTAGCACTTTCGGCCGCAATTGGACTACTGGTTAGCTTTGCCAACAACTGGTTCTGGTGGGGCGGTAGCCGCCGACGGAGTGACGATCGTGATTCTGGAGGCAACGTTATTGGGATCGTCATCTCGATCCTCTTGATTATCTTGGCGCCATTGGCCGCTAGCATCGCACAGATGGCCTTGTCACGTAATCGGGAGTATCTGGCTGATGCTTCGAGCGTCGAGCTCACACGGAACCCGCAGGGCCTAATTAGTGCCCTGCGTAAGATTGACGATAGTCAGCCAATGCAGGCGGCTGATCCGAATAGTTCGGCCCTGTACATTGGTGACCCATTTAAGAATAAGAAGAAAATGGGTGACTTATTTGCCACCCATCCCCCGATTGCCGATCGGATTGCTCGCCTCGAAAAAATGTAAAAATAGTCGCGGCTAATTAGCCGTTTCGTAGTACAATTAACATGAGACCAGGGGAAAGAGTGTAAGCGTATGCGCGGAAATTTTGTCTATTTAAGTTTAGAACCCGTCACGAATATGATTTATTCGTTAGGGATATCACCTGCTGATTTTTTGAACGGCGTTCCCGCCATTCCCAATCAGCTCCTTTTGCTTAATGCAGAATCCGCTAGTGATGCTGAAATTAATCCGCATACACGTCTCCAGACGTTGACTGGGCAGACCCAGATTCGGCGATATTTACTGGGGAAACACGAGCACCCCGTCAAGTGGCTCGACTACACCCATGGTGATGACTTAGATTTCCTGTTGCCTAACGAGATTGCCGAGTTGCTCTATCTGGCTCATATGGATACGCATATCCGCACGCCATTCTACGCGAAGTTGCAGAACGACTACGCCTACCTGACGTTGCGAGATGGGTTCTACAAAACCTATTACCGACACCTGAGTAGTTTCGACCACGTGTTGGAGGTCAGCATTAAACGCCATCTGCGCGCGATGCACAACAACCGGTGGGTGTTTCGCCCGTTAGCGATCAGTGATGTGCCGCAAGAGATTTTGTTACAGCTGATTCAGGGTTTAGCGGATGGTATGATCATTGCCTTTGACCAGTTAGTCGAACGCCACCGAATCTACGTGATTCCGGTCCGGACTATCACCCATCCTGAGCGACAGGCGACTTGGTACTCTCAAGAAGAGGTTTATGCTGATTCCCGTGAGGTAGCCAGTCTACGTTATGATCTGACCACCCGTGAATGGGCGCTCAGTATCCACGATAACCAAGTCTTTAGCGATGTGATGGATTTAATTTAACCATGAATAAACCACTGGGACGTTAGGTTTCCGGTGGTTTTTGTTTGGCGGCTTAAGCGAAGACTTAGCGATCCATGGTATAATGAATCTCAGAATTTTAAAAACAGGATTAACGAGGTGGCTGACGACCCCTCGAAACTAAAGCGGGGATGACCGATTGTCCCCGGAATATAGGAGCCTTAATAACATGAAGATGCAACTTGCTGAAATTGCTCATGCAGTGGGAGCAATCAATGATTATAAAGAATGGGAAAATGTGAGTGTCACCAGCGTGGCGTTCGATAGTCGTCACCTCCAACCGGGGGGACTCTTTATTCCTTTAACGGGTGAAAAGGATGGCCACCAATTTATTCAGTCGGCCATCGACCATGGCGCAGCTGCGACCCTCTGGGCGCGCGACTTAGCGACAGCTCCTACCGGATTTCCGATCATTCAGGTTGCGGATGCATTGAAGGCCCTGCAGGCTCTCGCACAATACTATCTGTTGAAGATTAACCCTCGAGTCGTGGCCATCACTGGGAGTAACGGGAAGACGACGACCAAGGACATGGTTGCCAGCATCCTCTCAACTCAATTCAATGTTACCAAGACGCACGCCAACTTTAACAATGAGATTGGGGTGCCGATGACGGTGCTTTCTATGGAACCCAATACCGAGATGTTGGTGGTTGAGATGGGGATGGATCGTCCCGGACAACTCGACTTTCTGAGTAAGCTTGTCTCGCCTGATCTGGCAATTATTACCATGATTGGTGAAGCCCATATCGAATTTTTCGGAACCCGTGACAAGATTGCAGATGCCAAGATGGAGATTACGCATGGGTTAAGCGAGGATGGGTCCTTGGTTTACAACGGGGATGAACCCCTGTTACGGGAACGAGTGACGGATCTAAACCAACGTCAGGTGACCTTTGGCCAAGGCGAAGACAATGATCTTTTCGCTACCAATGTTGCCGGTACGTCGACAGCAACGACCTTTACCACTAACGAATGGCCCGACACAACCTTTACAATTCCCATGATTGGGACGTATAACGTCAACAATGCGTTGGCGGCATTGGCGGTGGCCACAGTCTACCGGATTCGCCCCGAGAACGCACAGAAGGCCTTGGCCCACGTGACCTTGACCGAGAACCGAGCTGAGTGGCTCAAGGGGAGTCATGGCGAGGATATCCTGAGCGATGTCTACAACTCCAATCCGACAGCGGTTAAACAGGTACTAGCGGCCTTTTTGAAGACTCCTGTTTCTGGTCAACGAGTGGTTGTCCTGGGAGATATGCTCGAACTGGGTGACCAGGCTGATGCCATGCATGCTGGTTTAGCTGAAGCGATTGATCCCCAAGCTATCAGTCACGTTTACCTGGTGGGTCCCCACATGGTGGCCTTGCAGACACGTTTGGCACAGCGTTATCCCGACCTTGCTGTGACTCATTTTGCCGCGAGTGACCTGGCATCGCTTTCAGCGACTTTGCAGGGTTCATTGACCCCGGCTGATCAGATTTTATTAAAGGGATCTCACGGGATTCATTTGGAGCAAGTGTTAGCGGCCCTACAGGATCCGGTTCAAGAATAAAGGAATGACAAGGCAACTTCCATGAGTCGTGGGAGTTGCTTATTTTGTAGGCACGATGTATGATGGTTTAGTTGCTTATTTGAAGAAACGAACTTACTCCGCTCTAGCCAATCGTTAATCGCACCACGGAAAACGGATTTTTTCCAAGATTTGCGAGGCACTAGGGCGATGTACCCATTAGGAGGAAATTATTTTTGAAGTTTAAAGAACTGGGTCTTTCTGAAGACCTACTGAAGGCTGTTACGACAGCAGGTTATGAAGAAGCGACCCCAATTCAAGCCGAGACAATCCCCATGGTTTTGGCGGGTCAAGACGTTATTGGACAAGCCCAAACCGGGACAGGGAAGACTGCGGCATTTGCCTTACCAATCTTAGAGAAGATTGATAAGAGCAATCCAAATGTTCAAGCATTGGTTGTATCCCCAACACGGGAATTAGCCATTCAAACCCAAGAAGAAATTTATAAATTAGGCCGTAACGAACGGGCAAACGTCCAAGTCGTATACGGTGGGGCGGACATTCGTCGCCAAATTAAATCCCTGAAGAATCACCCACAAGTTATTGTGGGGACGCCAGGCCGTTTACTCGACCACATCCGGCGTCGGACTTTGAAGCTGGACCATGTCCAAATGTTAGTCCTCGATGAAGCCGATGAAATGTTAAACATGGGTTTCTTGGACGATATTGAGGACATCATCAAGCAATTGCCAGAAGCGCGTCAAACGATGCTCTTCTCCGCAACGATGCCACCCGAAATCAAGCGGGTTGGGGTTCAATTCATGAAAGACCCTAAGCACGTGAAGATTAAGGCCAAGGAATTAACGACCGACTTGATCGATCAATTCTACGTTCGCGCTCGTGACTTTGAAAAATTCGATGTTATGACGCGGTTCTTCGATGTTCAGTCACCAGACTTGACCATCGTGTTCACTCGGACGAAGCGTCGGGTGGATGAAATCTCTAGCGGGTTACAAGCCCGGGGTTACAATGCCGCCGGAATTCATGGTGACCTGACGCAGAAGCGTCGGACACAAATCATGAACCAATTCCGTCACGGTAAGTTAGATATCTTGGTTGCGACTGACGTGGCAGCTCGTGGTATCGATATTAACGACGTGACCCATGTGTACAACTACGATATTCCACAAGACCCAGATAGTTACGTTCACCGTGTCGGCCGTACCGGTCGTGCCGGGAAGCATGGGGTTTCCATGACTTTCGTAACGCCTAACGAAATGGACTACTTGCGTGAAATCGAAAAGCTGACGAAGGTGCGTATGCTTCCATTGAAGCCACCTTCGGATGAAGAAGCATTGGTTAGCCAATTAGGTGCCGCTAAGGACAAGGTCACTGATCTTGTTAACAAGACGGATACTGAAAAGTTTGCCAAGACGGCTGAAGGCCTCTTAAAGGAATTTGATGCTGAAGACTTGGTTGCAGCGTTGTTAAACGATTTGACCAAGGATGACAGCAGTCAGGTTCCGGTTAAGATTACGCCAGAACGGCCATTACCTAAGCGCGGCGGCAAGCGTCACGGCGGTGGGGGCTACCACCGTGGTGGCGGTAACCATCGTCGTAACGGTAATGGTGGTGGCGGCTACCGTCAACGTCAAGACCGCCGTGGTGGCGATCATGACCGTCACGGTTCTCGTAGCCATGATTCACGTAACCATGGTGGCGGCGACCGTAACCGTCGCAGCAACAATGGTGGTCGGCGTTCCGAAGGTGGCCGTGGGTTTACCATTCGGAAAAAAGACTAAATTAAAAAGTTAATTGATTAGAAGGAAGCGTTAGTCGACTAGGCAGGTCGGTTAGCGCTTTTTTTGTGTTACTTGAGATTTAGACTTTCTTAATAGATCAAGCTAAAAGTTGATAGAACGGGGTTTAATAGCATATTTTTTTATATAACCCCATTATTTAATTATTAATTTCACAATTAAGGTTGCACTAGTTTATTCTGTATGCTATTATTACCTTATCGAAACGATATGAAATAACTTATTGCAACGAACTCAACTCACAAAACCACGGAGGTTTCTAGATATGGCAAATCACTTTGACTTACACGCTGCACTGACGCTCGCCGCTAAGCCAGGTCCCTTTGTCACCATGACCTTACCGATCACAGGGGTCCCCGCGATTGACCGGACTCAGTTCAATAGCCTGCTCTCAGCTGGTAAAAAGCAACTCGTGGCGGTCGCTCCTAACCGGGCGTGGTCGGCGTATGAGGCTGCATTTGAACCCTACGAACATGGTCCATTGACGAATGGTGGTGCCCAAGGACTCGTGATCATGGCGGGGACCACGGACAGTTACCATTACTGGTTACACACCGCGGTCGGGCCAACCGTCACGGTGACCACCCGGCCTAACGTGCTGCCAATTCTGGAATCGCGGGACCTGACGGGGGATTATGACCTTCTGTTACTCAATGGGGAAGGGTTCGAGTTTGCCCAGGTTCGGGGTGGCCGCGCGGAGTTGGTGAACTTACCAGTAGACGCGCCAATCACTTTGAAACAAGCGTTAGGCAGTGAGTTACGTGACAGTGGCCGTTGGCAACGGTCTGCCGGACCGGGAACCCATTACAGTGGGACCGGGTCGGTCGACGCTGGGAAGGCCGCGGACCAGCGAAATTACTTCATGGCCGTTGACAACTATGTCAGCCAACATTTTTCTAATGTTGATCAAGTGCCCCTGATTCTGGTGGCGGGAGCTGCCGACCAAGGGAACTTCCGGAAGCTTTCCCAGAATGCTTACTTGGACCCAATGATTCGTCTGGTTCAGGGAACCAATCTGGCGGCAGCCAATCAATCCTTGGCAGAACTGGCGGTGAAGGTGAACGCCCTGCGTCATGAGCAGGCGACCCAGATTCGTCAGGATGCTTACGCCAAGGCCCGTTCACGTGAACGGGTGGTCCAAGATGTTGGTGCGTTGGCCACCGCCGCGGTGCAGGGTCAACTAGGAACCCTGTGGTTACAGGCGGGAGCTAATCATCCCGGGCACCTGCTAGAGACGGGTGAGGTGACGACTGCTACAGCTCTGAGTCGGCAGAATAATTTGTACAATGACTTGGCGTTGTTAGTGGCGCAACAGGGTGGTCAAATTCAGGTGTTACCGGCGGCTGAAATGCCAACGCGGAGCATCATTGCCGCCCAGTTACGGTTCCGTGAGGCCGTTGTGAGCTAATTGATGTTTGGAGGAGTTAGTTCACAGAGTACGAAGAAAGGACTGGTGATTGCCAGTCCTTTTTGCGTGGATGACTTTTGAAGACCATGATACAGTTAGCCAGTCCGTAAGGTAAGATCTACAGCAGGCTGTCAGCCACGTTAAGGCACATCGATGTATAACGGGTGAAATAAACATCAATAAAAATAGTTGTGCTAAGTCATGGACTTTAAGTGGTGATGGCCCTATAATTTACCCAGATGACTAGGAGTGTTACACAACAAAAGAGGGCTATTCACATGACAAAAAAGTTGAGGATGACATCGAAACAGAAGTTGACGACTTTAGCTATTCTGGGCGCTGTTGCTGGAATGGGATTACAAGTGGATACGGCAAAGGCAGCTGTGGTGAACGCAGCAGGCGATGCCACAGCTAGCAGTACGGGAACCAGTACCGCGGCTAATGACCCGACGACCAAGCAGGCCGTCATTTCAAATGGGTCTCAGACGCCGGCCGCTGGCGCTAAGACTACCACCGATGCGGTTAGCCAGACAAAGGTAGCTGGTGAGACGACAACCAGGACGGTGACTGATCCTGAGACGCCGGCGAATACGTCCAAAGTGACTTCACCAGACACAGTCAAAACTGACGATCCGTCAGTAACGCCAGAAAACACTATAGTGGCCGGAGAAGCCACGCCAGATAAGAATGTAAATGACGGTAGTCAGCAGACAGACGACACCAAAACGCTCACGGCAATCCAACCGCAGAGGCGGTCACGTGCCAATCTTCTTCGGGATGTGGCCCCAGGACCAACGATTAAGAACTCTGGAACTAACGGGACGGCACACTGGACCGAAGATACTAATGGCGTCGTGACTATCACGGGCGGAACTATGGCCGAAAGCATGATGTTTTTTGAAAGTGCGACTAAGTTAGTTTTCGATGGTAGTCTAGGCAAAGTAGTCTTACCGGCTAACAGTAGCCGATTCTTTGAATACTGGTCAAACCTGACCGAGATCGATGGCTGGGAGAACGTGGATGCTTCGAAAGTCACGAATATGTCTCACATGTTTAGTGAGGATGTGGCACTGAAGAGTCTCGATCTGAGTTCGCTAGATCTGAGTCACGTGACGAACATGTCAAGCTTGCTGTATGGGGGGATTTCCGATCAGAATGGCAATCACCCAATTAGTCTGACGAACTTCAAGTTGGGGTCGAGTACGAGCCAAGTTACGGACATGTCGATGATGTTGTCTGGGGATTCTTCCTTAACGACTGTTGATGCCGCAGATTGGAACGTCTCGAGCTTACAATCTGCTGATAGCCTTTTCCAGGGAACGGCTATTAGCAATCTAGATCTCAGTAAGTGGCAGACGCCTAAGCTGCAGACCTTGAGCAATACCTTTGCGGACATGCCTAACTTGAGCTCAATTAATGTTGCCGGTCTCCAGACAGGGTCAGTGACTAACTTTGTTCAGACGTTTGAAAACGATCCTTTATTGACGACAGTTGATGTCAGTCAATGGGATGTCTCTGGTTCGCAGTTCTTCACCAGCATGTTCCATGACGATCCAGTCTTAGCCAATCTCGATTTGAGCAATTGGCACCCTCAGGCGGTTCTCCAAATGAATTTGATGTTTGATGGTGATTCGGCCTTAACCGCGTTGAATCTGTCTGGATTTGACACGATCTCTGGTGGTCGCGGGACCGCTACGGTAAATGAGGCTTTGCTGGGTACCAATGGGTTACATGAACTTGTCTTGGGACCCAACACATCGCTTGGAGATGCTAGTCAAAATGCTGATTTGCCTGATATTCCAGTGACTAAGACGTATACTGGCTTATGGCAGGCTGTCGGCACTGGTACCGTGGAGAAGCCCAATGGGGCAACCTACACCAGTGCTCAGTTGAACGCAACCTACAATGGGGCAACGATGGCGGATACCTATGTCTGGCAGCAAGTGCCAACAACAACGCCAACGAACCCAGGGACGACACCAGATAATCCAGGCGCAACTACGGATAATCCCGGAACGTCGACTGAACCAACTGATCCGGATTCCAATCCCAACACAGATGGTAACGATAATGCTACTGTTAATGGTGGGGATGGTGATGCGATCGTGACAACTGATAAGGATAAGACTAAGAAGCCCGTCGTTCACGCGACGGTCAAGCCACAACAGGCCGCAACCACGACCAATGGTGGCAAGCTGACGACACTCAGCGCGGGGCAAGGTGCCACGGGAACGCAGAAGGCGACACAGAGTCAGGTAACAACCACGAGTCAGACTAACGGTCAATCTGACAAGACGACGTTACCCCAAACTAATGAAAAGAAATCGAGTCTGTGGGCGGCGATTGGTGCCGTTATGCTGGGTATCTTGAGTTTCCACTGGTACAAGCGTCAAGATTAAACGTGGACGTGAGTTTAAAACTAGAATGACATAAAGGAGCGGTGACGTAGACAACGTTACCGTTCTTTTTAGATCCCCAGTTCATTAAGTTCATTGAATTAGTTTACGTTTTCTCTTAACCGATCAAGTTGTGGGGGTCAATCGGTCTGCCCTGTGCTAGAATATAACCTAGACATTCCAGCAGTGGTGTGACAATTGGTAGACTGGTGAGAAGATAGGAGCGATAACGTCATGATTTATGGGATCGGCATTGATATCACAGATTTGGATCGCGTGGCCCAAGTTGTGGCGAAGCAACCGAAATTTTTAGAAAAGGTGCTAACTCCCAATGAAGTGGCGGACTATCGCCAACTCAGTCAACGACGGGCCGTGGAGTTTATTGGCGGCCGCTGGTCGGCTAAGGAGTCTTACAGTAAGGCGATGGGTACCGGGATCGGGTCCACGGTTGGGTTCCAAGATATTGAGATCCGGGACAACGATCAAGGCCAACCAATTGTTACACGCCAACCGTTTGAGGGGGATGCCCACGTATCTATTTCGCATACGGATACCGTGGTAATGACGGAAGTCATCTTAGAAAGAGGGTAAGTGTCATGGCAATTGGGGAACATCGACCAACACAACTGATCATTGATCGGCAGGCATTACGACAAAATATTCACGCGGAGGTTGAACGTCTGGCACCCGGGTGTGATTTATTTATGGTCGTTAAGGCCAATGGTTACGGTCACGGTGCGGTTCAAGTGGCGCAGGCGGCCAAAGAAGCGGGGGCCAGTGGCTTTTGTGTGGCTATTTTAGATGAAGCTTTGGAATTACGGGCTGCTGGGTTTAATGACCCCATTCTGATTCTAGGGGTCACTAATCCAGCCGATGCCCCACTGATGGCTAGGGAACATATCTCAGCCACAGTGGCAGCGATGGACTGGTTGACCGAGGCTGAAGCGTACCTGGCGTTAGCGGGAACCTCAGCACCGTTACGTGTTCACCTGGGACTCGATACCGGGATGGGACGAATTGGTTTTCGTAATGTTCCAGACTTAGTGGCGGCGGTTGACTATCTGGCAGAGCATGCCAAATCATTTGAGTTTGAAGGGGTCTTTACCCACTTCTCAACGGCCGACGATCCCGATGACGCTTACTTTAAACAGCAGTTTGCTAAGTGGCAGACGCTCACTAACGCCTTGCCACAGCGGCCACGCTACGTGCACGTTTCGAACTCGGCGACGAGTCTCTGGCATGCGGCTTGCAATGATAACCTCGTGCGCTATGGGGTGGCTGGCTATGGCTTGAATCCTTCGGGAACGGCCATTTCCGAGCCCTTCCACTTACAACCAGCGCTGAGTCTGACTAGTGAGCTGGTTTATACCAAGCGGTTGGCTGCCGGAGAATCGGTTAGCTATGGCGCAACCTATACCGCCAAAGAGGCGGAGTGGGTTGGCACGGTGCCGATTGGCTATGCTGATGGCTATGAACGGCGCCTCCAAGGTTTTCACGTGCTGGTCAATGGCCAAGTTTGTGAGATTATTGGACGAGTCTGCATGGATCAGTTAATGGTTCGCCTACCCCACAATTATCCCCGTGGGACGCAGGTCACCCTGATTGGTAAGGACGGCGATCAGGAGATCACGTTACAAGATGTGGCGACCTATTGTGGGACGATTCATTACGAGATTGCTTGCGGTTTTACCAGTCGGTTGCCACGACGATACATTCACTAATTTGGACGGGTTAATAGTGTCCAGGTTAAGGGATTCGTGGTAAACTGTATGAGGTAAGAACGTTAACAACCTAGGAGGGTGAACATGATCCGTTCGCAGCAAATCAAACGTCCACAGATCCGATTGCATATTTCCAAGACGGTTCGGCGACAGGCATTGATTCCGATGCACGCCGCGGCAGCCCGGAAGCTGGCACTCATTGTTGGCTACCAGGCGATGGCTTTGATTAACCGGGATCTCGTCCGAGCATTTACACCATGTGAAGAGGAAGCTGAACGGCGGTTAACAACCTTTCGTAACGCACAACAAGTTAAACAGTAATTAATTTAAGAGGATAGGGGATGGCGGCCCATGGCCCGTGTTGAAGTTAAACGCGGTGACGTTTTCTTCGCCGACCTATCACCAGTCGTTGGTTCGGAGCAGGGTGGCATGCGCCCCGTGTTAATTATCCAAAACAACGTGGGGAACCATTACAGTCCGACCGTAATCGTGGCGGCAATCACCGCACGGATCGAGAAACCAAAGATGCCGACGCACGTGGGTATCTCGGCGGAACGAACCGGTATTGAGCGGGATTCCGTCATTTTGCTTGAGCAAATTAGAACGATTGATAAGCAACGGTTAAGGGATCAAGTGACCCACCTGGATGTTAAAACAATGGCAGCAGTCGATACAGCCTTGGCGACTAGTATTGGCCTGGTGGATAAGTCACGCAAGAAAAAGAATAAACCCAAAAGATCCACTACATAGCTTAACGACGAGACTTTAAAAGGTCACGACAATTTTGTCGTGGCCTTTTTTGTCTGCTGGATTGGTAGGCATTTTGGGGATCAGAAAAGGCCGTGACTTGGTCACGACCTTTGGGTGAGGTTTTGAATTTTACAGTGTTGAAACGTGTGACAGAAGGCAGTCGGCGAGCATTAAGGCTGCCTTCTGTCACACTCTAAATCACGCTAACCTTCGTGGCGCAAATCTTCAATTTCAGGTACGTGGAATTCTTTACGTTCCAAGGCCTTGACGATTCGGTCGAGTTTTTCTTCGTTAACTTCTGCGGGGAGGGTGAACATGGTTCGGTGAACCAGTTCGCCTTCCTGGGCATCCAGACTAATGACACTGGCAATGGACGTGTACTTGGTGATGACCTTAGCCATTCCAGCCAAGTCACCACGTTCACCGGCGGAAACGACCGTCAGTACGTAACTGCCAATGTTGACGTTCCACGACTGGGACAGCATGTCCATCAGACGGGTATGCGTCAAGATACCATAGAAGGCATTCTTGTTATCAAGAACGGCGATGTATGGCAGGTCTTTGATGGAGAAGAAAACGTTGAAGAAAGCGGCGTTTACCGAGATAAACTTGGTGGCATTCTTAAGTAATGACGTCACCGGCAGCTGCATGTCGCCGCCACGAGACTTGTGACGGTAAATGTGCATCTTATAAATATTTCCGCGGAAGATTTGCCCGGTCTCATCCAGGATTGGAACACATCGGTAGCCCGAGTCTTCCAAAATCTTGAGGGCTTGTTCCAGGGTGACATCCTCGCGAACCGTAACTAAACGTTCTTTCGGTTTCACTAGGGATTTTAACAGCATGGCTGATGACCTCCTAAAATTAGAAACTTCTAATAATCTCTTCTCATAATAACATAGTTTCCCAATTAAGTGGGGGCAAATTTGGTTAATTTTCCGAAAATTAAGTAAAACGCGGGACTCACTGAAAACAAGTTAGGGGCTGATTTATCGCGATAAAAAAGTGGTTATCGGATCAATCATGATCCAATAACCACTTATTAAAAATCTCATTAGAAGACAACGACTGGTGTTCCGACACTGACATGGTCAAAGACGGCTTTAATCTCAGAAGGCGGGGTGTTCACACAGCCGTGTGACCCGTGGGCCTTGTACCAAGATCCGCCGTAGGTCGGTTGCCATGGCGAGTCGTGAATCCCCACACCGGTATCATCGATTGGCATCCAGAACTTCACTTTGGAAGAGTATTTGGATCCGTTGTCGTTCTTACCACGGAGCGTCGTGTTACGTTCCTTGCTCCAGATGACCCAGACCCCATCAGGCGTGTGATGGGCCGTCGTTGGTAGCCCAGTGACAACGGCGGTCGAGACGACGCGCTTGCCGTGCTCATAGACCCACATGTGCTGGTTAACCTTGTCGACTTCGACGTAAGAATCACCGATGTCGGTTCCACTGTGGTGGTAGCCACTCCCTTGAATAACCGGGGTCCATGACATGCCCTTACCAGCCAGAACTGAGGTCCTGAGCTTTGGTAACTCACTCTTGACCTTGATACTCCAGCCGTAGAGTCCAGCGGGTACCTTGACTGTTCCACGTTTTGTCGATTTGAAGCTCCGGGTCTTATAAATAGTGCCATATTGCTTGCTGAGTTTAGTCAGGTAGGTCTTCATGGCCTGATTATCCGTGTTTAATTTACCATCCTTAAACGTCAACCAAGAAGCTAAGGTCTTGTTGGGAATAGCAATGCGGTGGCCACTCAACTTGTAGACGTAGTTCTGCTTGGTGATGGCTTCAGCGTTGGCTTCGGCCTGCTTGAAGCGCGCGTTAGTTGTGGTGAATGCCGGCTTGAGATAATCAGCAGAGACATCGACGGTATCTTCGCCAACTTCAATGGCACTCGTGATAGACTTGGCGACTTTCGCCGCGTCCAGTTGATTACCGGTCTTTTCCTTGGTAATCACGTAAGCCCCATTTTGAAAGGTGAATGACGCATCCGTTGAAGGGGTTCGCGTCTGGTTGGCTTTCGCCGTAATGGTGTTTGCTAACGTCCGAACGCTCTGTTCGTTGGCGTTGCTAGCATTTAATTTGATCGTATCGGCCGTGGCTGTGGTGATGTGCACCGGCCAAGCCCAGGCGTTTTGTTTCGCGATTAGCTTGCGCAGGGCCTGTTGCGAAGTGACCTTGAGATCGACAGACTGGGTTTTAAAGGTGGTCACCGTCTTGTGACCATCTTTTAACGTCAGTTGTTGGTTCTTGAGGGTCGACTTCAGCTTTGCAGCGGCTTGGGCGGCAGTGTTGCCGCCCACGTTAACGCCTGCAATTTGGGTATCTTTGAAGAAGACTTGTGCGTTGGCATAGTGATAAACTCGCCCAACATAGAGGGCTCCGACCGCGACGATTGCGGTCACGAGCCCGATGCCGAAGGCTTTCTTCTTTTTCATTAGTGTGACCTCCTAAATAAGTCAGTGACAGGAAAGTCGTCGTCCTTTCGCTCACAGAATAGCATAACTCCAGCTTACTTCAAACAACCTTAAATAACAATGTTGTTGCCCAGTTGTTAACGCTTTCTACAAAATTAATTGACTACAAATATAGTTAACCGTCATTGGGGATAACGAGTTTAACTGTTAGATAGGTGACTTGCAAAAGAAGAGAGTGTGAAAAAAGACGGTTAGTTAATACGTATTAACGTCGCTAGACGAATAATCTTGGTCTTGACTTGTTTGTCTAGCGGAGTTGACTACCTTTTGTCACACGTTTCGACTATAGACGCTTGGAGCACAAAAAAGCCCGAGACTTTTGTCTCAGGCTCCTCATTTTAAAAAATTATCTGACTATTTCAGGGCAGCTAAGCCATCCTTCGTAACCTGCTTCAAAGTAGCAGCAGATTTAGCCATTAAGTCTTTTTCACGGTCGGAAAGGGGAACTTCAATCACACCGGCTAACCCACTACCATTGATGATAGCTGGTGTACCGATAAAGATGTCGTTCAACCCATATTCGCCGTCTAAGGCAGCGCCGATTGGTAAGATGGCGTTTTCGTCACGCAGGATAGCTTTCGTAATCCGCATCAAGCAGGTTGCAACACCGTAGAAAGTGGCACCCTTCTTGTTGATGATTTCGTAAGCTTTGTTCCGTGTGTCGTCTTCGATCTTAGCTAAGTCATCGTCAGTGATGCCTTGTTCCTTGGCAAGAGCCTTCAAAGGCTTCGTACCGATCGTAGCTTCGTCGTATGCGGCGAATTCGGAGTCACCGTGTTCACCCATGATGTAGGCGTCCACGTTCCGTGGGTCGACGTTGAACTTCTTAGCCAAAGCAACCCGTAAACGGGAAGTGTCCAATGAAGTCCCAGAACCGATAACCTTTTCCTTAGGGAAGCCAGAGAACTTCCAAGTAGCGTAAGTTAAGATGTCAACTGGGTTAGCAGCAACCACGAAGATACCATCGAAGCCAGAATCAACGACTGGCTTAACGATTGAAGATAAGATCTTCAAGTTCTTGTTGACCAGGTCCAAACGGGTTTCGCCAGGCTTTTGTGGGGCACCAGCAGTGATTACAACGACATCGGCATCGCCACAGTCGGAGTAGTCACCGGAGTAGACTTTCTTAGGTGCCGTGAAGACTTGAGCATCTTCAAGGTCTAAGGCGTCTCCTTCAGTACGGTCCTTAATAACATCCACAATTACAAATTCTTCAGCTAAACCTTGGTTCATCATTGAGTAAGCATATGATGATCCAACGGCACCGTCACCAACGAGAACAACTTTTTGATGGTTTTTAGTAGTCAAATCCTTCATCTCCTAATAAAATTTAGACATCAAGGTACGCAGTAATACCCAGTGCTAAGTATACCATGTTCACCAGGTAGCGACTACGTGACGGCCTTAAATTTGTGAATTTTTTAGCTTGAAAACGCCACCATTGCAATGCTTGTAGGCTCGATCAGTGCAGGGGTGTTGGGACTATGCTATACTCTAGAGCGTTGATTAGATTTGTGAAATTGACCTAGCCAGCTGAACGGGGATGCTGATCCCGTCCAGCCATTTTGTTTCACCTGGGGAACACCCAGAGTCCCGCCAGACTAGTGGGAGCTAAGCCAGGTCACTAACCAGTAAATTAGGTTCTTATATAAGGGAGTAATCGTAAAAAATGAAAATGATCGTTGGATTAGGAAATATTGGGCCACAGTACACGGGCACCCGGCATAACACCGGCTTTATGGTGGCAGATGCCTTTGCCAAAGAACACCAAATCACACTGACCACGCGGAAGTTTGATGCCCGTTTCGGCAGTGGGTTCGTCAATGGCGAAAAGGTACTGGTGGTTAAGCCCACAACCTTCATGAATGAATCGGGCCGGGCCGTGCATCCCTTGATGGACTACTTCAAGATTGACCTCGAAGACATCTTCGTCATTCAAGATGATATGGACCTGCCAGTCGGTCGGATTCGACTCAGGGATCATGGTTCAGCCGGTGGTCACAATGGGATCAAGAGCATCATTGCTCACGTTTCCAGCGAGAAGTTCAAGCGCCTGCGGGTGGGTATCGCCCATCCCCAACAACATTCTGTGGTGGACTATGTCTTAGGTAAATTCACGACTGAACAGGCCCCACTCTTTAACCAGGCAACCGATCAGGCAGTGGCCGCGTTGGATGACTGGATCGGGGGCACGGAGTTTACCCAGTTAATGAATCAATACAATTAGGAAGAGGACGTTAGCCGTGAATTTAGAAGCATTTATGACGCAGACAACCCAATATGCCACGGTACGACAGACCCTCGGTCGGGGGCAACGACAACTCGTGACGGGACTTAATGGTTCGGCGGAGACCCTCTTCATTGCGAGCCTCTTACACGAACAGCAACGGTCGATCGTCTACGTGACGGATACCCTGTATCATGCGGGTCAGCTGGTTGAAGACTTGGCAAACTTATTACGAGACGATGAGCTCTACGAGTTTCCTGTCGAGGAACTTCTTGCTGCTGAGGTCGCCACGAGCTCGCCGGAGTATCGGTCTGATCGAATCGATGCCTTGCGGGCCTTGCAAAGTGATCGGCCCGTCGTGATTGTCACATCGCTCTCCGGGCTGCGTCGTTTCCTGCCGGCGCCGACAAACTTTGCTGCGGCGCGATTCAACGTCCAAGTGGGTGGCGAATTCGACCTTGAGGCGTTGCAACAGCAGTTGTTTGCCATGGGATATGCTCACCAGAAATTGGTGGCTGGCCCTGGCGACTTCGCCGTGCGGGGGTCGATCGTCGATATCTATCCGTTAGCCGCCGACTATCCTGTCCGGCTTGATTTCTTCGATACCGAGATTGATTCGCTTCGCTACTTTGACCCAGCGACGCAACGGAGTATTGAGAACGTTGACGCGGTAGAAATTCTGCCAGCAACCGACTTCATTCTCACGGCTGCGGAGCGGACGGCAGGTGCCGATCGTTTAACCGCGGAACTGGCTAGTCAAGTGGCTAAGTTGGATGACGACGCCACTGAAACGTTAACCAATCAAGTTAAACCGCTGATTGATGGATTACGCAAGGGATCGGTTGATCCCAAACTCATGGAATTTGCGGACTATTTATTCCCGGAACATCACCAACTACTGGATTACTTACCGGATAATGGGTTGGCGTTGTTTGGGGACTATTCGCGTCTTCAGGATGCCGAACGACAACTGTTAGAGGACGAGGCCAACTGGGCTACCGATAAGCTGACCCACCATCAGATCTTTTCACAACAGGTCTTTGGTGGTGAACTGCGACCAATCGTGAAGAATGATGAACATGCTCAGGTGATGCTGGCGCTGTTCCAAAAGGGAATGGGGAGTCTGCGTTTCCAAGCGGTCACTAATATCACGACCCGGGCCATGCAACAGTTCTTCGGGCAACTCCCTGTCATGAAGACGGAGATTGACCGGTGGCGTAAACAGAAACAGACGATCGTGCTGTTGGTCCAGGATGAAGAACGACTAGCCAAGATTGAGCAGACCCTGGATGATTTTGAGATTCAATCCGTCTTAACCAAGGCCGATAACCTGCAAGGTGGCCTGACCCAGCTGGTGCCAGAACGGCTCCGGACTGGATTTGAATTGCCAGAGGCTTCCTTAGTTGTGATCACGGAAGCTGAAATGTTCCAGAAGGTTACTAAGAAGCGCGCACGACGCCAGACCATGGCTAACGCCGAACGTCTGAAGAGCTACACTGACCTAAAGCCGGGCGATTACGTGGTGCACGTGAACCATGGGATCGGGAAATTTATTGGGATGCAGACGTTGACGGTTGATGGGGTCCACCAGGACTACATGACCATTGATTACCAAGACAACGCACAGTTGTTTATCCCGGTTACGCAATTAAATCTGATTCAGAAGTATGTCTCGTCCGAGGATAAGAAGCCCCGTATCAACAAGTTGGGTGGTTCTGAGTGGGCCAAGACTAAGAGCAAAGTGGCCGCCAAGATCGAAGACATTGCTGATGAACTGGTGGATCTTTATGCGAAACGTGCCGCGGAGAAGGGGTATGCCTTTCCCAAGGATGACAGTCTGCAACGGGAATTTGAGAATGACTTTCCGTATGCTGAGACGCCCGACCAATTACGCACGATCGAGGAAGTTAAACACGATATGGAAAAGCCGCGACCGATGGACCGTCTCCTAGTGGGGGATGTCGGTTACGGAAAGACCGAAGTTGCATTACGGGCAGCCTTTAAGGCGGTCGAAGCGGGTAAACAAGTGGCTTTCTTGGTGCCAACCACCATTTTGGCGCAACAACACTATGACACGATGATGAACCGTTTCGAAGGTTATCCGATTAACGTTGAAATGTTTTCGCGATTCCGCACGGCTAAGCAGATCCGTCAGTCGATTGACGATTTGGAAGCTGGGCAACTCGACATCGTGGTCGGGACGCACCGGTTACTTTCTAAGGACGTGAAATTTAAGAACTTGGGCCTAGTCCTAGTCGATGAGGAGCAACGATTCGGTGTTAAGCATAAGGAACGCCTCAAACAACTGAAGGCCAACGTCGATGTGCTGACGCTGACGGCGACCCCGATTCCCCGGACATTGCACATGTCAATGCTGGGTGTCCGGGATCTGTCGGTGATTGAAACACCACCGGCTAACCGTTTCCCAATTCAAACGTATGTGATGGAACAGAACGCGGGTGCCATTCAGGATGGCATTCGGCGCGAAATGCAACGGGGCGGGCAGGTCTTCTACCTGCACAATCGCGTGGAAGATATTGAGAAGACCGTCAGTCAGATTCAAGCGTTGGTGCCCGAGGCTCAAGTGGGCTACATTCACGGGAAGATGACGGAAGCCCAACTCGAAGGGGTGCTCTTTGACTTCTTGCGCGGGGATTACGATGTCTTGGTCACGACGACCATCATTGAAACCGGGATCGACATTCCAAATGCCAACACGTTGTTCGTTGAAAATGCGGACCGCATGGGGCTGTCTCAACTGTACCAATTACGGGGCCGGATCGGCCGGAGTAATCGGGTAGCTTACGCTTACTTCACCTATCAGCCCAATAAGGTGCTGACCGAGGTCAGTGAGAAGCGTTTAGAGGCCATCAAGGACTTTACCGAACTGGGTTCCGGATTCAAGATCGCCATGCGGGACCTCTCTATTCGGGGCGCCGGGAATCTGTTAGGTAAGCAGCAACACGGGTTCATTAACTCCGTGGGGTATGATCTTTATACTCAGATGCTGAGTGATGCCGTGGCGAAGAAGCGGGGTAAGCACACGCAACCGAAGACGGATACGACCGTCGAACTGGGGGTTGAAGCCTACCTGCCAAGCGATTACATCGCGGATGAACAACAGAAGATTGAAATGTACAAACGTATTCGCCAATTGGAGAATGACGATGAAGTCAGCGAGATTCAAGCCGACCTGATCGACCGGTTCGGGGATTACCCAACGGCCGTGAGTCAACTCCTAACAATTGGCCAATTAAAGTTGGCTGCGGATTTGGCTTTGGTTGATAAGATTCGACGAGTCAATGGGGATGTCTTCGTGACGATTTCCAAACGTGGAACCAACATTTTAGGTGGCGAGGACGTCTTCAAGGCGTTGGCCGCCACTAAGCTCAAGGCGACCGTGGCCGTCAACGATGACCAGCTTCATATAAAGTTAGTCATTCAACCACAAATGACGGTGACGGACTGGTTGCCACAGGTGCAACAGTTCATGGCGGCCTTGCGCGATATTGTCCTCAAGACCACAAAACCAGCTGCCGATAAGGCCAAAGCAACGAACGACTAAGGAGGTCAGTGATGGGCAACCGCAATGTGAATACAGCCATGCAGGGGGCCCTTATTCTCTCAATCTCGGCGTTTGTCGCGAAGCTTTTGAGTGCGGTGTACCGGGTACCCTTTCAAAACATGGTGGGGAATACAGGTTTCTACGTCTACCAGCAGGTCTATCCGATCTATGGGATCGGCATGACCTTCGCATTGAGTGGGTTACCGGTTTTTATTTCGAAGCTCATTGCCGAAGCACCAGACTTGGCGAGCCAACAGCAAGTGGCCCGGCAGGTTGAGCGTTGGCTGTGGGTGGTGGCCATTGGCATCTTTGGTTTCTTGACGGTAGCGGCCTCGGCGCTGGCACGGGGGATGGGTGATCCCCAACTCGCGCCCTTGATTCGGGTAGTGGCGGCAATGTTTCTGTTCATGCCGGCCCTCTCGGTCAATCGTGGCTATCATCAAGGACGCTTCCACATGTTACCAACGGCCCGTTCCCAGGTGGTGGAGCAGCTCGTTCGGGTCGTGGTGATTCTGACTGCGGCGGCCTGGGCCACGCATCAGCAGTGGTCAGTGTATACCATGGGGGCTTGGGCCCTCTCGGGAGGCACTGTTACTGCATTAGCGGCCCTACTGGTTCTGCCTACATGGCGGCAACGCGACGTCGCACCCCGACGAGCGGTCCCACACATTGGACGCCGCTTGCTGGTCGAGGGTGGTACGCTGTGTCTTTTGACGGCGATGCTGGTGCTCTTGCAGCTGGTAGACTCGTTCACAGTCATGAAAGGGCTCGTGGCGGGCGGCATGCGTGCCGATGCTGCGAAATCCCTGAAAGGGGTCTATGATCGCGCCCAACCGTTGGTTCAGTTGGGATTGGTGGTGGCGGTGGCTTTTGCGACGTCATTATTACCAGCCCTGACGGCCACCCGACGGCGGGAACACCCGCAGACCTTTAAGCGGCTCACGACAACTATGATGCGCATTGCCATGATGATTGCCGTGGCGGCCACGGCGGGCCTGATGGGTCTAATGCCCTGGATCAATCGCGTTTTGTTCGGTGACGACCACGGGTCAACCATGCTAGCCGTCTATATGCTGAGTATCGTGCTCGCTACCCTGATTCAGACCTATAACAGCGTGCTCCAAAGCCAAGACCAGTATCGGTTGACGGTTGTGGCGCTGTTGGTGGGCCTGACGGTTAAGGTGGTTGGTAATAGCTGGCTAGTCCGTGAGTTTGGGGCGATTGGTGCCAGTTGGCTTACTGTCTTTAGTCTGTCTGTGATATTGGGCATCGTTTGGTGGGGATCGGATCGCGAACTACGGTCGGGCATCTGGCGAGGGGCTTTTCTCCCTAAGTTGACCGGGATTACCGCAGTGATGGTTGTGGGGGTCCGGTTCGCCATGGCAGTTTTAGAACGTTGGTGGCCTGCGATAGGAACGGGTCGTCTGGCGGCTGGGGGCGGTCTCTTGATCGGTATCCCAGTGGGGGTAGGCCTCTTCATTGGCCTGGCCCTGTGGTGGCACCTCCTGAGTATTCGGGAGTGGTTAGCCATCCCTCGCGCCAAGAGTATGTTAAGATTATGGCAACAACTGAAGCGACACGGAGGAAATTAATTATGCGATTAGATAAATATTTGAAAGTTTCACGGATTATCAAGCGGCGTTCTGTAGCCAAAGAAATTGCGGACAAAGGCCGGATTGAAATTAACGGTAAAGTTGCCAAGTCTTCCAGTGATGTGGCGACAAATGATGAGCTGGTTATTAAGTTCGGTAACAAAACATTAACGGTCAAAGTTAATGAGTTACTGGAAACCACGAAGAAGGACGACGCTGAACGGATGTACACCATCGTCAACGAAGACTACGCGCAGGATTTTCGGAAGTAATTCCGACTAAATATGACGAATGTTTTACATTATGCCAAACGCTCTAGACGGGCAATTCGAAACTTGCTATACTCAAGTTAAACCATCTGGTGAAACTGAGGAGTGAGTAGCAATGGCTGATGTAAAAGCGAAGCCGGCAAAAATTGAACGGTTGGAAAACGACTATACGCGTCGGTTAGATCACCAGCAGGCTTCCGCCAAGCACACTCAGTGGTTGGGAAAGCGGCGGGTGCGTCGGGCCACCAGAATTCTCGCATTTTTTGCCGTTTTTGCTATTTTCCTCGGGGTGCAGCTGGTACGAACCAATGCCAGCCTACATCACGTTCGCCAAGAGGTGAGCACTAGCGAAGTGAAGCTGAAGAAGACGAAGGCTGAGAGCCGGGACCTTCAGGGCCAGATCAAACAGCTCAACAACCAGGATTATCTGGGACGGCTGATTCGCTCAAAGTACTACTACTCGAAGTCCGGTGAGACGATTTACAGTCTTCCTGGGGATCACGCTAGTGACGTGACCGCAAAATAATCTGATGATTAATGGCCGTCGGTTCGTTAAGAGCTGGCGGTTTTTGTTTAATAATGCCACAAGTCCCGCTAATCGGCTGGTTAGGTTAGCCCATTTTCTAAGCGCGGAAAAAGATCGCCACTCCAGTGTTCTTTTTAGTGTTTGGCGTGTGGGACCGGGTGGAATTGTGTTATACTGAAAACACTTATTTTAAGGAGGAACTTCTTGTTTATGGCAATCGAGGTTGGAGCTAAAGTTTCCGGAAAGGTCTCTGGAATTACGAACTTTGGTGCATTTGTTGATTTAGGCGACCACAAGACCGGGTTGGTCCACATTAGTGAAATTTCAGATGGGTACGTCAAGGATATCCATGACGTCTTATCAGTCGGTGATGAAGTGACGGTGAAGGTGCTGACCGTTGGTGACGATGGGAAGATTGGTCTTTCGATTCGGAAGGCCGTTGACCATCCCGCTGGCGAGCAGGGACATCACGCCCACAACACGCATCGTGATCATAACGAACACAATGATCACGCACGTCGCGGTGGGGCCCCTCACAGTGGTGAAAATCACAGTCATGGTCGACGGTTCGAGAATAATGGTTCCCGGCCCCACAGAGGGTCAGCAAATGGCCGTTTCTCAGGACATCACTCGGAAAACCATGAAGAAAGTTTTGACGACTTGATGTCAGGCTTCCTCAAGCAAAGCGAGGATCGTCTGGCAACTATCAAACGTAACACAGAAGGCAAACGTGGTGGCCGTGGTGGCCGGCGTAGCTAATCTGTAAACACTAAGGACCGCACTTGTTGCGGCCTTTTTTGTTAACTGGGAACGAAGGGGCGACACACTTGACGTTAGAAACGAGATTTCGGCAGAATTGTCAGCGGTGGGGTTGGGCTAATCCTAAGCAGCACGGCTTAATTGCGGTGTCGACCGGTGTGGATTCAATGGTCTTACTGACCTTGTTTACCCGATTACCGGCCAGTGAGCGGCCGCAACTTTCCGTGGTTCACGTCAATCATCACCTACGCGAACAGAGTCGCACGGAAGAAACCTTTCTCAAGCAGTGGTGTGCCGCTCGTCAAATTCCGGTAACGGTGGCTGACTGGACGAGCGATCAGCATCCGAGTCATGGTACAGAGGCTGCGGCCCGCGAGTTTCGATATAAGTTCTTCGGTGACCAACTGGTGGCCCAGTCCGCAGACTGGGTGGCGACGGCCCATCAGGCGGATGAGCAAGCGGAGACAATTCTCCTCAAGCTCATTCGTGGTGGCCAGTTGGATCAGTTGACGGGGATGGCCCCCCAGCGAGCGTTTCGTGGTGGTTCGGTGATTCATCCGCTACTGCCATTTCGTAAGGCGGAACTCGAGGCCTATGCGCGTGAACAGCACATTCCCTGGTATGAGGATGCAACGAACCAGGAGCTGGTGGCGAGTCGTAACCGCGTTCGCCACGAGATTATGCCGCTTTTGCGGCGAGAGAATCCCCAAGTGGACCGTCACCTGATTGCCTATGCAGACCAGTTATCAGCGACACTGCAAGTCACGGATCACGTCTTGGATCGGCAATTAGCGACGATTCTGACCCAGAACGATCCGTTGGCGGGAGAGGTTACACGGCTACTGGCTTTTCCGGAGGCAGATCAGCGTCTCCTCTTGGCACGGCTATTGAAACGGGCATCACCCAGTGTGGCCACCAATTCGGCGATGCTGGACCAGTGCTTGCAGCTGTTAACCAACACGCAACATCCCACGGGTACCGTGGAATTCGGTGCTGGTTGGCGATTTAGCAAACGCTATCAACAATTTCAGTTTACTCAGGTTAAAAAAATGCGTGAAAATTCGCAGGAAGCTTCTCAATTTATGGTAGTATTGAACCAATGGCAACCGTTGGGTGACGGCTGGCAGATCGGTTGCTTCACCGTGACTTCTGACCAAAGATTACCGTCAACGGATCAGGTGGCGCTACGGACGGATCAATTGCCCTTAAGGGTGCGTCCGTGGCAGTCAGCAGATCAGTTGCGGCTGGCCGATGGGCATCATCAGTCGGTTCGCCGCATTCTCATTAACGCCAAGGTGCCCCGCGATCGCCGTGATCGCCAGCGGGTCTTGGTGACGGCGAAAGATGAGGTCTTAGCGGTCATTGGGGTGAAGTGGGCGGTCTTAGCTGCGCCACCACGGACCAATCACTACCACGTAGTCATCAAACATGAATAGGCGAAAGGGGAACAGCATGAATAACGATATCGAAATAGTCCTTTATAGTGAGGAAGACATTGCCGCAGCCTGCAGACGTTTAGGCACGCAGCTTGAGGAGGATTACCGGGATAAGACACCTTTGATTATCTGTGTTTTGAAGGGTGCGATCCTGTTTATGACCGATGTCATTCGGGACATGGACATCTATGCAACGATTGATTTCATCGATGTCTCCAGTTATAACGGGGGTACCGCTTCTTCCGGGACCATTCGTTTATTGAAGGACTTGGATACGGATGTTGCTGGCCGCGATATCATCTTAGTGGAAGATATCATTGATACCGGCCGGACGTTGAAGTACCTGGAAGACCTTTTGAAGGACAGAAAGGCCAACTCAATTCGCGTTTGTACGTTAATGGACAAACCAAGTGGCCGGGTTGTTGAAGCCAAGGCAGATTACGTCGGATTTAACGTTCCGAGTGAGTTCGTCGTGGGTTATGGTTTGGACTACGAAGAAAAGTATCGTAACCTTCCGTATGTCGGTGTTTTGAAGCCATCCGTCTATTCAGATAAATAATTAGTCAACGATAGTCAATTGTGATAACATCTTATTTAGTTAAAGGGGCATAAGCTCTAAAATTTCGTTCCTATCATCACGCTGGGAACTGTGGGTAAGGAGGCACGACATGAATAATCGACGAAATGGACTGTTTAGAAATAGTCTGTTTTACATTGTGATCTTCTTGTTGATCATTGGTGTGGTTTACCTATTTAATGGTAATAACAGCAGCTCACAATCCCAAGAAATCCAATCGAGTCAATTCGTTAAGGACTTGAATTCAAATAAGATCAAGAAATTCTCCATTCAACCTTCAGGGGGAGTTTACAAGATCACCGGGGAATATCGTAACGCGCAAAAGCGGACGACCAACACCGGTTTCAGTCTCGGCGGCTCACAGAGCACAGCTGTGACTGGTTTTAGCACTCAAGTCTTGACGAATAATTCGACGGTTTCCGAGATTGATAAGGTTGCCAAGAACCACAATGTAAAAGTCAATACCAAAGCGGAAGAGTCGAGTGGCTTCTGGATTAACTTACTGGTGTACGTTGCACCACTAGTCATCTTTTTCTTCTTCTTCTACATGATGATGGGTCAAGCCGGCCAAGGCGGCGGCAATGGCCGTGTCATGAACTTTGGGAAGAGTAAGGCCAAACCAGCCGACAGCAAAGAGAACAAGGTTCGCTTTGCCGACGTTGCTGGTGAGGAGGAAGAAAAGCAAGAACTGGTCGAAGTTGTCGAGTTCTTGAAGAATCCACGTAAATTCGTGGCGTTAGGTGCCCGGATTCCGTCTGGTGTGCTACTGGAGGGTCCTCCTGGTACTGGTAAAACGTTGCTAGCCAAGGCCGTTGCTGGTGAAGCGGCGGTACCATTCTTCTCGATTTCCGGTTCGGATTTCGTGGAAATGTTCGTTGGTGTCGGGGCCAGTCGTGTCCGGGATCTCTTTGAACAGGCCAAAAAGGCTGCACCATCAATCATCTTCATTGATGAAATTGATGCGGTTGGTCGTCAACGTGGTGCCGGCATGGGCGGTGGCCACGACGAACGGGAACAAACGTTGAACCAATTACTGGTTGAAATGGATGGTTTTACTGGGAGCGAAGGCGTCATTGTGATGGCTGCTACCAACCGTTCCGACGTTTTGGATCCTGCCTTGCTTCGTCCAGGCCGGTTTGACCGGAAGATTCTGGTTGGCCGTCCAGACGTCAAGGGTCGTGAAGCTATCTTGAAGGTTCACGCTAAGAACAAGCCTTTGGCTAACGATGTTGATTTGAAGGAAATTGCCAAGCAAACCCCTGGTTTCGTCGGGGCCGACTTGGAAAACCTCTTGAACGAAGCAGCCTTATTGGCGGCACGACGGAATAAGACACGGGTGGATGCTTCTGACTTAGATGAAGCTGAAGATCGAGTTATCGCCGGGCCTGCTAAGAAGGACCGGGTCATCAGTCCGGAAGAACGGAAGACCGTGGCTTACCATGAAGCCGGCCATACCATCGTTGGGTTAGTTTTGAACGATGCGCGGGTTGTGCACAAGGTTACCATTGTTCCTCGAGGCCGTGCGGGCGGTTACGCCATCATGTTGCCACGTGAGGACCAGATGCTGATGTCCAAGAAGGATGCTATGGAACAGATCGCTGGGTTGATGGGTGGTCGGACTGCCGAAGAGTTAATCTTCCATTCCGAATCATCTGGCGCTTCCAACGACTTCGAGCAGGCAACGCAAATTGCCCGTTCCATGGTTACTCAGTATGGGATGAGTGATGCCGTGGGGACCGTTGCACTGGAAAGTGCTGGCGGACAACCATTCGCAGGTGCTGGTTACTACAACCAACCAAGTTACTCAGAACATACCGCTAACTTAATTGATAGTGAAGTTCGCCGGATCATCGGGGAAGCCCACGAGACTGCCCGGAAGATTCTGGAAGAACACAAGGTTGAACACAAGATTATTGCGGATGCCTTACTGAAATACGAAACGCTGGACGAAAAGCAAATTCTCAGCCTGTTTAACACTGGGAAGATGCCGGATAAGGACGGCGATGCCGAATTTCCAAGTGAAAAGGCGGCAACTTTTGAAGAATCCAAGCGCGAATTAGAACGACGCGAGGCTGAACGTCAAGCTTCTACGGAAGCGAAGTTGGCTTCGAGTGCGTCGAGTGATGCCCCTGAGGCAGCACCGGCAAGTTCTGCCGCACCGGATGATCCAGACGATACCGACCATTCTGAATAGTCATTGCGTAGGAAAGGGTCTGAGACGTTGGTCTCGGCCCTTTTTCTGTCGGTTGTGTTTGCAAACGGCTCAGTTTCTGGTAAGGTAGGGCATGGAAAAAGGTCCCGTGGCGTGCCCGTGAGGTACTCGCGGAGATGAAAGGACGTTAAGAATGGCAGATTATTTAATTAAAAGTTTGATTGATAATGGCATGTTTCGGGCCTATGTGGTTGATGCTACCGAGACTGTGGCAGAGGCCCAACAACGGCATGATACTTGGTCATCGGCAACCGCCGCTTTAGGTCGGACCCTGATTGGGACGATGTTACTGTCAACGTCACTCCTGAAGGGTGATGAGAAGCTGACGGTTAAGGTTAATGGTCACGGACCAGTTGGAGCCATTGTGGCCGATGGTAATGCCGACGGTACGGTGAAGGGTTACCTCCAGTATCCTCATATCAGTTTGCCGTTAAATGAAAAACACAAGATCGACGTGCGTAAGGCTGTGGGTGCGCAAGGCATGTTGACCGTGACGAAGGACCAAGGTCTGGGCCAACCCTATACGGGACAAGTTCCGTTGGTCTCTGGTGAGTTAGGTGAGGACTTCACTTACTACCTGGCTAAATCAGAACAGATTCCGAGTGCCGTGGGTGTTTCCGTTTTCGTGCAACCTAACAACACGGTTAAGGTGGCCGGTGGTTTCATGATTCAGGTGATGCCAGGTGCTTCGGACGAAGCGATTGCCCGGTTAGAGAAGCGGATTAAAGAAATGCCAATGGTCTCGGAGCTTCTATTAGAGGGGCAGACACCGGAGGATATTTTGAACCTGTTATTCAAGGATGAAACGGTGAAGATTTTACAGAAGATGCCTGTCGGCTTTAAGTGTGACTGTTCGAAGGATCGTTTTGCGGCCTCATTGGCTTCGATTCAACCGCAAGCCTTACAAGAAATGATCGATGAGGACCATGGTGCCGAGGCCGTTTGCCACTTCTGTGGAACGAAGTATACCTACTCAGAAGATGATCTCAGAGAGATTCTCGCCCACGCGCAAGAGAAATAGGGGGCGGTGAGTTGACCTGGAAGATAGGGAACGTGGAGATTGCTAATCGAGTCGTCGTTGCCCCAATGGCTGGCGTGACCAACGTGGCCTTTCGCCAGATCTGTAAGTCGTTTGGTGCTGGACTGGTCGAGTGTGAGATGATCTCGGGCCAAGGCATTCACTACCAGAATCAGCGAACGTTGAAAATGATGGCGGTCGCCGCGAATGAACACCCCATGAGTATTCAGATATTCGGGGGAACAGAGGAAACACTGGTCCAAGCGGCCCAGTATGTTGATCGCCAGACTGCGGCAGACATCATCGACATCAATATGGGGTGTCCGGTGAACAAGGTTGTTAATACGGAAGCCGGCGCCAAATGGTTACTGGATCCTGATAAGGTCCATCACATGGTAGCTGCCGTGGTGGCCGCGGTCGATAAGCCCGTGACGGTTAAGATGCGAACGGGTTGGGATGACCATCACCTATATGCGGTGGAGAATGCTCTGGCTGCTGAATCTGCGGGAGCCTCAGCAATCGCCATGCATGGGCGAACGCGTAAGCAGATGTATCAGGGACATGCTGACTGGGAGATCCTGCACCGAGTTGCGGAGCGCTTGACCGTTCCCTTTATGGGCAATGGTGACATTCGGACACCGGAGGACGCTTGGAAGATGATTCATGAGGTTGGTGCCGATGCCGCCATGATTGGTCGTGCGGTCATGGGGAATCCGTGGCTCCTGCAGCGGGTTAATCGTTACCTGGATACGCAAGAGCTGCTACCGGAACCAACGCCGGCGGATAAGATTGACCTCGCCAAGACCCATTTGCATCAGTTATGTGTCGCCTGTGGTCCTCAAGAAGGGCCCCGGGACTTCTGTAACCAGGTGGCTTACTATCTCAAGGGGATTCCCCATGCAGCCCGGACGAAGGTTGCGGTGACGAATGCCAAAGATGAAGCGACAATGATGACCCTGTTAGATGATTTCTTAAACCAGTTAACGGTTAGGTCACAGCAGGCGTCAGTCTCACGATATCATGATCGTTAAGTCATCGAAACGGGCACTGGATAAGCTTATCTAGTGCCCGTTTTGCCGTCTAATGGAGAATGACCTTTTGACAAAAGTGGTTATTTATCGATTTTTTCAAATTTTATGCAGAAAATGCTTGACCCATTGGCCAATTGTTGGTATATTTATAAACGTTGTCACGACAGCACAGAGTGTTGTGCGGTGAAAGAAAAGATAAATTAGTTCTTGACGGCTAAACGTTAGATATGTTATTCTAATATAGTTGTCACGAGGTAGTTATCTCCTGACACGGTAGACCTTTGAAAACTGAACATTGTTTCGACAAACCAAATATGTGTAGGGCGGTTTGATATTTATATCAAACCCAAACAATATTTGCGAAGTCAATTCGCTTTTATAAAAAAGTAACAACAATCGATGAGCTATTCAAGCCATCATC
>NZ_RHOD01000022.1 GCF_003946095.1 Levilactobacillus lindianensis
GGGCTTTTAATTTACAAAAAAATCCTGTTAATAGATTACCACTCTGGCAATCCATCAACAGGAAAAAGTATAGAACCAATTTAAGTTTGAATTTGAAATGCCATCCTTTCGGGGATGGCATTTTTGTTTTCATACTGGATTGTAAGCGCGACGTCTCCGGCCTATGCCTTAGATCCAGCATGACAATGACTTGAGGTATAAAAACTGACCCTACTTGCTTAACAGCAGGCAGGGTCAGTTGGAGATAATGTGTGATTGTGCTTAATGAAGATGGATACATGGCGCCAAAATAATTATAGATTTGCATCAATCAGTTGTGCAATTTCAGGGATCGTCAATGCCATTTCTTGTTGACCTCTAGGATTTCTGGAGGCGTGTCTTTCGAAACTAAAATTTTGGGTATAAAAGGGGACGGCAGTTTCTAGTGCTTGAACAGTGACTAAAGCAACACCAGTGTGCGTGATCACATTTTCATAGAGCATCGTTAACAAAGCCTTCATCAAGGCACTACCCAGTTGTCTTCTTTGATAATGCTTATCGATAGCAAAGTAAACGATATCAATGACAGGGTAGTTTGACGCGCCGTTTGTGATGATCTTTTTTTCTTTTCGATAAGTGTTCTTGATGGTAGTCAAACTTGCTAATGTTGTAAAGAACCCTACAACGACGTTATCTTGGAGATAGACGAAAGTTTTAGCTAGATTTCCAATATCAAAGTCATAGGCCTCGTTTACTAAAAATTGGTTGATACTCGTATAATCATTAAGTGCGGATTTAGTGGAACAAGTAGGTGGCACACAATCAAAAGTAGTTAAACATGATCTATCAATCAAATCTGAGATGGGATATAAGCCCGCTTTTCCCACTAATGAAACACCTTCAGCGTCGGTAGTGACTGAAGTCGTTGCTTGGACCGCAACAGTTCCGATTTGCGTTGTGAGGTTAGGTTGCCATTAATTCGTCTGGTGAGTATTAGCTTTTCACTTGGTGTAAGGCTCAATGGTTTCTTATGGCCGTCAATTGTAGACATGGTTGGTTCCTCCCCTTTGAAGCGTGATTGAACTGTCGTAAGCATAGCACAAATGAACGACGGCTACTAAGAGGTTTCTCTCGTCAAAATGTTAAGTTTATCATGTCTAGTCATTGACTGATATTTATTGTTAACTAATGATTTTAGAATTTAAGAATATGGTAAATACTATTTTTTATAAATTAACGTTATGCAAAATTGTATTCTTACATAAATCATTACCAAGGGGCGCAAATTGCCCGTTTAGCAGCGTTACCCGCTGATTTTATTTTGGGATAAAGTGGCTAAAAAATACCCTTGTTGCTGCATCCATTTGGCCCTATCATGCACTCGAGTAGCCAAGCAAATGACCACTCTGATAACTTCATTTCGTGGGGAGGATTTATTATGAAGAAAATCATGGGGTATGTCTTAGGGTTAGTTGCGACCTTAGGTGCCGCTGGTGCGATTGCAACCACTGCGAACGCTGACGGGAGTAGTGCTGATGCGGATAGCGGTAGTGGTAGTGGGTCGGCAACCACTGCGAGTGCTGTGACGCCAGCAACGGGATCTAGTGAAGCTGGGTCGAGCGATGCAAGCTCCGCGGAGTCCGGGCCAAGTGACTCGGTATCGGCTGCGGCGGCTTCAAGTGACGCAACTTCCAGTGCCACGAGTTCTACTGGTGAAGTGACACACGTTTGGTTCCGGTGGCCACATTTCTTCGCACGTCACCACGTTGACATGAAGAAGATTATGAGTGCCGAAGCTAAGATGCGGGGACACGACCACTACTACGATGGTGAACGCATCATCAAGTTCAAGAAGGGCCGGAAGGGTGCTGAAGTCGTTCTTCGTAACCGCAGAGGTCGCGAGATCGAACGCTTCAGAGTTCGTCATGACGGTCGTTTTGAAATCAAACTCTCAAAGCGTGAAGCACGGGATCTCCGCAAGGGCGGCAAGTACTTCACCTTCACTGTCCACGAAAAGGGCTATCGTCCATACACCGTTCGTTACGTTCTTTACAAATAAGATTGTGACGCGGGGTATTTAGTCGAGTGGTCCGAGGGGGCCGTTAAGCTGAGCTAGACGCCTAGGTCAATCGTTGGCTGGGTGTGGTTTGGCGGTAACCTGAAGACACCCGTTGTGCTCGAGTTAGCGAGCACACGCCACAGGAGGGTGGCGACGGGGATTGAGACCGGAAAACTACCTCCTGTGTTTGGAGAGACCGTGGTGTCGGCTACGGTCTCTTTTTTTGACCTCTACGCCCTAAGTCCATGTAGCTTTGATGATGGTTAAGGGCGTTTAAAGCCGCGCCTCACGGGCGTCAGCTAGGGGGCTGGAACGTGGTGGGCACGACTTGAAGCCTTTCAAAAAGCGAAAGTCTACAAGCTCGGCCTTGTTGTAACCGGGGAGGGGCACCCCGCTAACAACAACGTCATCACTGAGCCCCCTAGCTGACGCCCTCCGGCTGAGATTGGTCATCAAGTTTACTGGGTGGGACTGGCGACAAGAGACAGGGGATGACCGTTACCGCTGTGGTGTGGCGTGACCGTTATTCAAGACGCGTGAGGTTTTCGTTGGATTTTACAATATTAACGACGTTGTAAATAACGTGATAGTCTATGACTTCTCGTTGATGCGTACCTACCCGTCAATTGATCACTGCCGACAACCTTGATCCCGATAATTACTTGACGGGAAAAACGGGAACAATTGGAGTGTTGCCAGACCTCCTCTGTTTCCAGAGTGGCTAGTATTAGGCCTGGAGGGAGGTTCCGTACATGCTCAGTGGTGTCGTTCTCGTTGGCCGAGGTTTCTCACTCGGTTTACGAGAAGACCGGCTTTTGAGACGTCCCTTGGCTCAAAACCGTGTCCACTACGTTCCAGCATGTACGGAACCTCCCGGAAGGCGAGGATTTCTGCAACCAGATCGTTTAGCACCAACTTTATTTGATATTTCACTGCAACAACGCAACAGAGAAGAGATAGGGGAGAGGACTCATGATTAAGTGGTTCAGAGACAAACTTCACGAGCGTAATCTGCAGGTACTGGGGCTATTTACGGTGATTGGGGCCTTTATCATGACCTTCTGTTCCTATACCTCACCGGCCTTTTATTTCGACACCTCACCCGACAACAATGCCTTCTTCACGGTGGGGAAGGCCATGATGCATGGCATCGTGCCCTACAAGGACATCTTCGAACAGAAGGGCCCCTATGTTTACCTGTTGCACGGGTTGGCTTATCTGGTGTCGTCACGAAGTTTCTTATTAATCTTTATTGTCGAAATTATCACGCTAGTCGCCGCGATGTTTCTGGTCTACCGGTTGGCAGGTTTGTTGGGAACCCCGGCACTCCCAGCTCTATTGACGGGGATCCTGGTACCGAGCCTGTTGCTGTACCACCCCTACTATGATTACGGGGATACGGTGGAATTCTTCACGTTGCCGCTACTGATATCGTTGGTTTACTTCATGGTTAAGCTCGACCGGAACCAGCTAAATGGGAGCCGCGGTGGGTATGCCGCACAGGGGGCCATCGTTGGGGTGGTTCTGCTGTCAAAATATACCCTGCTAGGAGCGTGGATCGTCTTCTACCTCCTGTTGATGGGCCGGCTCGTCGTGACTAAGCGGTGGCGGGAGCTGGGCAAGCTGGTGGCGTGGAGTGCGATTGGTTTTCTTGCCACCACGTTGCCTTGGCTGATTTACTTCCTGGCGACCGGGTCGTTGGGGGCGTTCATCAACGTTTATGTATTGTTCAATACCCACGTCTACCTGACTTCATCGGTGGCCTTCTTTGCCAACCTGGTTCAGTCCACGACATTGGTTTCGCAATTCTATCTGAGTAACGTGATTTTCTTTGGCTTAGGCATTATCGGGACGTTGGTCGTGATGTTTCAACCGGCCATCTTCCACGATCCATTCATGCGGGGGACTTATCTATTAACCAATTTAGGTGCCGATCTGTTTGCCCTCTATGGCTACCAGGCCAACGCCGTTTATCAGTATTATCAATTGATTTATTTTGCGTTCTTCATTCTGCCCTTCGTTTACCTGTGTCAGTGGGCGTTTAAACGGGTGCCACTGCCGACGGGGGATGCGCCGTTTCCGATTCTGGCGACGCTGGTATTTAGCCTTCTACTGGTGCTGGGGGTCAATAACAACGTGACGGATTCTAAGGTCTTCCCGAATAATTCGGCAATTACGGAGGCCGCCACGACCCGGCCGCAACAGCCCGCGCAGGTGGTCTTTGGTCGTTTGATGCGAGCGGAGACACCGGCCGATACCAAGTTGACGCTGTTGAATTACGGGTCGATCGACATGGGCTTTTACACCGCGTCCGGCGCGGTACCAAACACCTACTATTTCCAGAATTACAACATCTCGCAGAGTGCGGCCCCACAGATTTTGGCGTCGCAACAGGCAGTCATTCGCGATAAAGACGTCGAGTGGGTCGTGTTAAACACGCCAGTAGGCAAGACCGTTAAGCAGTGGCCCGGCGTAGCGGGACGGATCAGCAGTGGTGATTTGAATCCCGGCACGGCCAAGATGGCTAAGATGCTCCTCAAGCGATACCGGCCCGTGGCCCAGCACTCCCAGATCTTTGAAGGGGTGAACGAAACCTATTGGCTGTTCAAACGGCGGTAGGCATTTAACAAGTGACGCGAAGAGAACTATGATAGTTCAATGAGAGTCCTTGACCTGAGTGGCCTAGACTGGTAAATTTAAAAACAATATCTCCCAGGATTCCTAACCGAGCCTGAGACTAAAATTAAAGAGGAGCGATATCAACTATGTCTAATTGGGACACGAAGTTTGCTAAAGAAGGAATCACGTTTGATGATGTTTTGTTAATACCCGCAGAAAGTCATGTATTGCCGAATGAAGTCGACCTAAGTGTCCAATTAGCGCCAAAATTAAAGTTGAACGTTCCGTTTATCAGTGCCTCGATGGATACCGTCACCGAGACTAAGATGGCCACAGCCATGGCTCAAAATGGGGGCCTCGGGGTCATCCACAAGAACATGAGTGCCACGGACCAAGCTAAGATGGTGGCTGACGTGAAGGCGATCGAAAACGATGCGACGAAGCACCCCAATGCCGCCGTTGATGCCAACAACCACTTGTTGGTGGCCGCAGCCGTTGGGGTCACTTCTGACACTTTCGACCGGGCCACGGCCCTGTTGAATGCCGGTGCCGATGCCATCATCATTGACACGGCGCACGGTCACTCTGCCGGCGTGTTGCGCAAGGTTGCGGAAATCCGCAAGCAATTGCCAGACGCCACGTTGATTGCCGGGAACGTTGCCACGGGTGAAGGCACGCGGGCCTTGTTCGAAGCCGGTGTCGATGTTGTTAAAGTTGGGATCGGTCCTGGTTCCATCTGTACGACCCGGGTCGTTGCCGGTGTGGGGGTTCCACAAATTACCGCCATTTACGATGCCGCTTCGGTGGCTCGTGAATTCGGCAAGCCGATCATTGCCGATGGGGGAATGAAGTACTCTGGCGATATCGTCAAGGCGCTCGCCGCCGGTGGGAACGCCGTAATGTTTGGGTCCATGTTCTCCGGGACCGACGAAGCCCCTGGTGACGTCATCGAAGACCATGGTAAGAAGTACAAGACTTACCGCGGGATGGGTAGTCTGGCTTCAATGTCCCATGGTTCCGCCGATCGCTACTTCCAAGGTGGCGTCAACGAAGCCAACAAGTTGGTTCCCGAAGGAATCGAAGCACGAGTTGAATACAAGGGGAGCGTCAACGACATCATCTTCCAAATGGTCGGTGGCCTCCGTTCTGGGATGGGCTACACGGGTAGTGCCAACATCCAGAGCTTGATCGACAACGCCCAGTTTGTTCGGATTTCCAATGCTGGGTTGATTGAATCTCACCCACACGATGTTCAAATTACCAAGGCAGCACCTAACTACAAATAACTTGTTTTACTGGAACCGGCTCTTTAAGCGGGTTCCTTTTCTTTTAGTCTAAATTGGGCCGCCGCAGGTGGCCAAGGGTTCCGTCCTGTGGGGCACGGTGAAAGCCTGAGGGGCGGTCTCTCACCTCGCTTTAAGCCTCACCAAAAGCGTGAGTCTTAAAGTCGTCCCAGGCTGTAAGGCCGGAAGCCCACCGACCAAACAGCCTCGACACGGGACTCCACCCTTAGCTACCTGTGGCTAGAACTGGTCTTTGAAGGATAGGTTTGCCAGAAGATCGGAACTCGCAAACCTATTTGGGGGAGCTGGTGATTTCGTCATGTTGTTGAGAAATTGGTATTTTCGGGAATGGGTAATATCAAGGACATTTGGACAGGGCAACTTAAGACTTTGACGCCAGACCACCAGAGTTCCCATAACGCACTGTGTCGCGCAACCTTTCGGCTGACAGGGCTCAGGTGTGTCGTTAGTCTTGGCCGGGTGGGTTTCCTGGCTTAGACTAAGGCCGAGCTTGTAGACTTTCGTTCTTTGAAAGGCTTCAAGTCGTGCCCACCCCGTTCCAGTCCCTGTCAGCTGAGAGGTTGCGGGGTTCTCGACCAACGCTGCCGATTTAAAAAGTTTAAGCGTCACTTCGGACCACTGGGTTGAAAAGACTTATCAAGGCCTTAAACAACGGGTTGGCGGAGGGCCGGTAAATAGTGTAAGATTAAGGAATGGTTAAGTGCCTTACGCCCGACTAAAGGTTCGGGTTTTGACGTCGCCTCGCGGGATATTTTTGCTAGAATAGACTTAAAGTACCCTTGGGGGGCAACTGCTAGTGACCTAACCTAGCTGTTAAAGGAGAATAAACCGAATATGAAAATTTTAGTTGTCGATGATGATAAGGAAATTGCACAGTTACTTGAAATTTACATTAAAAATGAAGGTTACGAACCCTTGACCGCATATAACGGGAAGGAAGCATTGACCAAGCTCCACACGACACCAGACATTGCCTTGATGATTCTGGATATCATGATGCCTGAGATGAGTGGGATTGAAGTTGTTAAGGAAGTTCGGAAGGACTCCCAGATTCCAATTCTGATCCTCTCGGCCAAGACCGGCGACATGGACAAGATTCAAGGGTTAATCACTGGGGCAGACGATTATGTTACCAAGCCGTTTAACCCCTTAGAAGTCATGGCTAGAGTGAAGTCGTTGTTGCGGCGGAGCCAAGACCAAGTGACCGATGATGCCCCAGATATCTTGGATATTGGGACGTTAACGATTAACAAGGATTCTCATGAGGTCAAGACGATTGCCGGTAAGACGATCTCTTTGACCGCGCTTGAATTTGGGATCTTGTATCTGTTGGCGAGTCACCCGAACCGGGTCTTCTCCGCCGATGAGATTTTCGAACGCGTTTGGCGGCAAGAGAGTATCGTGTCGGCCAAGACCGTCATGGTACACGTGAGCCACTTGCGTGATAAGATCGAAGACGCCACCAACGGCGAGAAGGTCATTCAAACCGTTTGGGGTGTCGGCTACAAGATTGAGTCACACTAATCAAGAAGATCGAGGATAAGCATGTTACAGTTTAAAAATTACCGTTTATCGGGACACGGGGAGGCGCGACCATGAAGCTAACCACCCGGGAGAAGAGTGCGCTCTTCATGGAAGGGGTCGTCACCGTGATTCTCCTGTTGATGCTGAACCTGGCGTTGCTGGTGCTCATCATCCAGGCCATTGAGACCAATCCCGGTTTGCGAGACGGGATCTTCATTATTAAACGCTCCGTGATGTTTGGTCCTAACAACTTCCAGTTGTGGAGTTGGGAAAATCTATTCATTGGATTGATGCTGATTGCGGATGCCCTGGTTGTTTGGTGGCGTCTGATTCGGCGTTACCGGCAAATGCAGCTCCGTCATATCATTGGCGAACTTCATTACATCGCCAACGGTCACTTCGATCACCGGATTCCATTTCGGGTGAGTGGTGACGTCCAACGGGTTGTGGATTCCGTCAACGCGCTGGTAGATTCCGTTATCAGTTCCATGGATGAGGAACGGGCGATCGAGAAGTCTAAGGACGAGCTGATTACCAACGTGAGCCACGATATCCGGACGCCATTAACGTCGATTATCGGCTATCTGGGGCTCATCGAGGACCAGCAGTATCACAGTGAGGAAGACCTCCTCAAGTACACGCACACGGCGTTTTTGAAGTCTAAACAGATGAAATCCTTGGTGGATGACCTCTTTGAGTACACCAAGGTCCGTCAGACCGATACGCCGCTCAGTATTACCAAGATTGATTTAGCCGCCATGTTGGAACAACTCGCCGCCAGTTTCGAGCTGGAGGGGAAGAAGAAAGCCATGACGGTGGGGGCGTCGAGCACGCCAGACACTCTGATGATGGAGGCCGACCCCGAGAAATTGGTGCGGGTCTTCAATAATCTGGTCGCCAATGCCTTGAAATATGGGACCGGCGGTAGTGAGATTAACCTGATTGCTAAGCAAGTCTCGCCCGACGAGTTGGAAGTCCGCGTGACCAATGATGGCCCGAAAATCCCGAAGGAATCTCTGGCTCTCATCTTCGAGCGGTTCTACCGCGTCGAGGAGTCGCGGTCCAAGGAGACCGGGGGAACCGGGTTGGGATTGGCCATTGCGCAGAGTATTGTGGCGCTTCACGGTGGCTACATTTACGTGGAGTCGGATGACCAGTTGACCAGCTTCGTGATTCATTTACCCGTCAAGCATGACCACCCGTTGGCCATTCCTGAACGGTTACGCACAGCAGAAAAGACAAAATAGTATCAGCGTCGGCCTGGCCGACACTACATAAGATAAGAGGAGTTTTAAATCTCATGAAGAAACAGTTACGGCAAGTTATGATTGGACTGGTGACGGCGGTGACGCTGGTTACCGGTGGGTTAAGTGGTTTGGGTGCCAGTGCACCGGTTGTGGCGCAAGCGGCAACGAGTGCGACCAGCACGGTGAACCTGCAGGCAAAGGCTGGAATTGCGGTCGATGCCAAGACGGGTCAGATTTTATATGACAAGAACAGCGACAAGGCCTTACCAGTGGCCTCGATGACCAAGCTATTGTCGATTTACCTGGTGCTCCAGGCCATTCACAATGGCAAATTAAAGTGGGACCAAAAGATTACCGTCAGCAAGGACGTAGCCAAAGTGGCCAAGGATACCAAGTTATCCAACGTGCCTTTGCGGGCCGGTCACAGTTACACGGTCAAGTCCTTGTACCAAGCTTCCTTGATTTACTCGGCTAATGGGGCCGTTGAAGCCCTTGGGAGTGCCGTTGCTGGTTCCCCCCACGCCTTTGTCACGCAGATGAAGGCTCAAGCTAAGAAACTCGGGATGACCAACGTTAAGATTTACAATGCCTGTGGGTTAACCAACAAGCAAGTTGGTAACCTCGGCTACTCAGATGTAGCGGGTTCTGCCGAAAACGAATGGTCCGCCGCCGACCAAGCCAAGTTGGCCGTGGCCTTACTGAACAAGTACCCCGAAGTCCTTGAAACCACGAAGATTGATAAGTTGTGGTTTGAGAAGGGCACCCAGGATGCCACGAAGATGGACAACTGGAACTGGATGTTGAAGGGGCTTACCGCTTCTTACAGCAAGCTCCACGTTGATGGGTTGAAGACGGGGACGTCCGATGCCGCCGGTGCCAACTTTACCGGGACCTCCGATCATGATGGTAACCGGATTGTGACGGTGGTGCTGCATGCTTCCCACAAGTCCGAAACCGACCCAGCGCGTTTCCAACAGACGCAGAAGATGATGTCTTACGTTTACAATAACTTCAAGACGGTGAGTTACCAGGCCGGCGACCAGATCAAGGGTGCCAAGAGCATCAAGACCAACGACGCCAAGGAAAAGACAGCCAAGACGGTCTTGGGCCAGGACGTTAAGCTCTGGATTCGAAACGACCAGGTTGCCAGCAACGTTTCCGCTAAGCCGCAATTAAAGGCTAAGTTGGAAAAGAACAAAGCATTGGAAGCCCCAGTCAAGAAGAATGCCACAATTGGGACCGCTAATGTTGCCATGAAGGGTGACCAATTAGGGTTCTTGGGAAATACCAAGACCACTAAGGTGCCGCTGAAGGTCACGCAAGCCGTGGAAAAGGCCAATATCTTTGTCCGCGTCTGGCGGTCAATTGTTTCACTGTTTTAACCCCAGCTAATCCTGAGATAAGTTTTATCGCCGATCCCTACGGGGATGGGCGATTTTTTCGGGTTAGAGATCGACATTTGTTGCATGAGATTTAATGAAAAAAGGCTTTCATTTGCGAGAGAATGGGCGTTAGCTTTCAGTAAACTAGGCTGGATAAATCCCGATATTACAGACTTTTTAAGGTTAAAGTCTGATGAGTCTGTACTGTGAAACATTTTCTTTAATCGATCGCATAAGCCGTGAAAACCAGTAATGACAAGGGATAAGACCGATTTTAGGGATTGTCAATGGCCTGTTGCATTTTTGACAAGTCAAGCGTTATTGTGCGACTATGTTCTATAATAATTAGCCCGTATTTTGAGGAATTTTAAAGGAAAAGGGAGTTGAAACTCGTGAAGATGATTAAAGGCGAATGGGATTACATTCGGCACAACCGGTTAATTTTGATTTCCGTGTTGGCCATTATGTTCATTCCGTTCCTCTACTGTATCTTCTTTCTAAAGTCAGTGTGGGACCCGTATGGTGAAACCGGTGAGCTACCCGTTGCGGTGGTTAACCAAGACAAACCGGTCACCTACCAAGGACAGAAGTTAAATGTTGGGGATCAAACGGTAACGAATTTAAAGAAGAATAAGCAATTGGGTTGGAAGTTCGTGTCGGCCAAGACCGCCGCGGACGGGTTGAAGCACCACAAGTATTACACGGTGATTACCTTGCCTAAGAACTTCTCGTCTAACGCCGCTACGGCGCTGAACAAGCATCCCAAGAAGATGACCTTCACGTACAAGACCAACGGTTCCGCCAACTACATCGCGCAAGTTATGAGTGAAGTTGGGTCGAGCAAGCTGGACAGTCAGATCCGTGCCAAAGTCACTAAGGCTTACGCACAGGCGACGTTCAAGCAGATCTACACCGTGGGTCAAGGAATGAACAAGGCCGCCAAGGGTTCCGCCCAATTGAAGGACGGGACGGTCACGTTGACCGATGGGTTAAACACTTACACCACCGGGGTTAAGACGCTGAACAATGGTCTGCAACAAATGAAGACCTCCGTGACGCCATTGGCTACCGGGATTCAACAGTTAAGCACGGGTTCGGCCACATTAGCTTCTGGACTCAGCCAATACACGGCCGGTGTCTCGAAGTTAAACAGCAACATGCCAACCTTACAGGCTGGGGCCGCTAAGCTGAATAGGGGGACTTATACCTATGTTGATGGGGTTTACAAACTCAACAGTGGGTTAGGCCAAATGAGCAGCAAGGTTGGACCTTTGGCTAGTGGGGTTACGCAGTTGAAGACTGGGAGTAACTCACTGACTAAGGGACTGAAAAAGCTGGATAGTAATTCTAGTCAATTGACTAGCGGTTCAGCTACACTTGCAAGTGCGCTTAATTCCTTACCAGGAATGTTGTCTGGATTGCAATCTAGTGCCGCTTCTCTGTCAGGGTTAACGCCTAGTACTTTGAGTGATATGTCTAAATTACTTGATGCAATGCCAGAACTTTCGGATGACGAAAAGACTGCGTTACAAACAGCTCTTCCTCAGCTGGCGGCATTACCAACTTTTGCCAATACCTTAGGCGCTCAGGCGCAAGATGTTCAGGCGAAAATTGTAGCACTTTCGCAGACTACGCCACCAGCTAATACTGGAACGGACAATAGCGCTACTGTAGAGAGCGCTAATAATGCTGCACAAGCTGCTGATGATGCAGCGGATAAACTTCAGGCGGCTATTGCAGCTAGTGCTGATAGCTCTACAATCAGTACTGATGCAAGTAATGTTAAAGAAGCTACGCAAGCTTCTAAGGCAGCAACTAAAGCTGTAAGTGCCAACAAGGTAGCTTCTACCGACACTGACACTTCAGATTACGCCACTAAGTTGAAAGAGCTTACTGATAGCTTTACAACTTTAGCTGGAAGCTTAAAACAAATGCAGACATTAGCTGCGGTAGCACCGATTTTAACCAAGGTGGAGCCAGCCATGAACGGCATGCTAGCTGTTTCTCCAGCTGAAATCCAAGCTTTGCAAACAGCGATGCCTGGACTGCAGGGTGCCTTACAAGCACTTAATGGTCTGAGTGGAGCCTCTACACAGCTTGACAAGTTATTAGCAGGTGCAAACCAGCTTAATGACGGCGTCACGCAGTACACGGCTGGTGTTCACACCGCACTTGATGGTTCACAACAAGTGACGACTGGTTTAAACACGCTTAACTCGAACATCCCAGCCTTAACTTCCGGAGCCTCCCAATTATTAGACGGGAGCAACACGTTAGCTAAGAAGGGGTCTGAACTCACAAGTGGGACGTCATCACTCAACTCTGGGATTGGCCAAGTTGCTAGTGGGGTTTCCCAATTGAACGGCAACTCTGCTAAATTAAACAGTGGTGCTGGCCAACTCAGCAGTGGTTTATCAACCTTAAATGGTAAGATTCCAACGCTGACCAGTGGGGTTAACCAACTGGCTGACGGGTCCGCTAAGCTGGACGCCAACAGCAACAAGCTGATGCAAGGTACCAACAAGCTCAGCAAGGGTTCCGGGACTTTGGCTAAGTCGCTGAAGTCAGGGGCTGACCAGATTAACGCACAACCATTGACCAGCAAGACGGCCGATATGTTTGCGGCACCAACTCATTTGAAGCACGAAAGCTACAGCTACGTGCCTAACTATGGGCATGCCTTAGCACCTTACGTGCTTTCCGTGGCGTTATACGTTGGGGCCTTGGTCTTCAACTTTGCCTTCCCAATTCGGAAGGTCTCCATGGCTGGCGGTTCCGCTTCAGGTTGGTTCCTGAGCAAGCTGTCGATTGGTGCGGTTGAAGGGTTAGCAATGGGGGTCATCGAGCCATCACTGATGATGCTCGCGGGCTTATCCGTTGATCACCCAATGCAGATGATTCTGATTTCCGTCTTGTTTGCGGAGGCGTCGATGTTCATTGTCATGTTCCTGTCGATGCTCCTGGACAACCCAGGACGGTTCATCGCCATGGTTCTCCTGATGCTACAACTTGGGGGTTCCGGTGGGACGTTCCCAATGGAAGTCACGAACCACTTCTACAACGTTGTGCACCCATTCTTACCAATGACTTACTCCATCTTAGGCTTCCGTGAGGCGATTACCTCAGGGATGTCTGGCATGGTTGGCTTGGCAACTTGGGTCCTGCTACTGTTCACTGTTATCGCCATTGCCTTACTCTGGCCAACGATGTGGTGGTTACAAAAGAAGCATTTAATGGGCGTTTCCCAATTGGACGATAACCAAAAACTCCAAGAGGTCGAAGACCCAAATACAAATAGTCATTCTTAATAACGACTCGCTGAGAAGCGACGTGAGACCGCTGGTTTCGCGTCGCTTTTTGCGTATAATAAAGGGGTATGAGAAAAGGGGACTTTAGAATGAGTATCCAATTTCGGCAAGCCAAACGCGCCGATTTATCATTGATTGTGGCTATTTATAATGAAGCGGTGACCACCAAACAAAGCACGGCGGATGTTCAGCCGGTGACGGTGGCACAACGTGAAGCTTGGTTCACGAGCTTTAATCCATTGCGCTTCCCACTGTGGATGATTGAAAACGAGGGCCGAGTCGCGGGATTCGTCGGCTTAGAGCCCTATAGCGACCGCGCTGGTTACCGGCACGTGGCTGAGTCGGCACTCTACCTGGCTAGCGACCAACAAGGCCAGCACATCGGCTCACAGGCTGTTGACTGGATTGCCCGACAAGCCCCTAAGCTGGGACTGACAACGGTGATTGCCCGCATCTTTGGTCACAATACAGCCAGTCGGAAGCTCTTCACAAAGGCCGGTTACGCGCAGTGGGGCCATTTGCCTGAAATTGCCGAAATGCCAGGATTTACAGCCGATCTGGAAGTGTACGGGCGTCATTTCACGACGACAGATTAAAAAGCAATGAAAGTTATGAAAACTTGCTGGGTAACTTCACAAACGATTCATAGATCCTAGCTGGATCAGGGATAACCCTTGATAAATATCATAGATGTTATATGAAAATGGTCTGAAACATGTTAAAATATCATCGTGTGGTTTTACGCGTAAGTGGTAAATCCATTAACGTGCTTCATATCTCAGAGTATTCGACGGAGGCAGACATTCTTGAATAAACGACGGCCAAACCCCAAGCAGGTGCCAGACCCCACAGAACCAATGTGGCGGTCGACCTTGCGGGTAGCCATGCCCCTTAACTTGAGTTACATACCTATCGGGCTGGCTTGTGGGATTTTGCTACACGCGGCAGGGTTTAATACATTCCTTACTGGATTAGTTTCACTGCTGGTCTTTTCTGGTGGGGGTCAATTTTTAATTGCCACGATGTTGACTATTAATTCCCCATTACTTTCAATTGTTTTAATGCTGTTTTTCTTGGAACTTCGGTATGCACTACTAAGTTCGAGTCTATCGCCTTACTTAAAGGGCCAATCCAACCGCTTTCTCTTTATTTTTGCGGTTTCGTTAAACGATGAAAATTATGCGATTAATTACTTAAAATTCGCCACGGATAAGAAGTGGACGGTGCGAGAGGCCTTAGCGGTCGAGCACTACTCGCTACTTTTTTGGGCGACGAGTAACGTTATCGGGAGTCTGATCGGTAGCGCATTGAAGATTGATTTGACTGTTGTGCATTTTGCACTGACGGCTTTGTTCCTCTACATGATTGTGATGCAACTCAAGAGTCATTTGACCCTATTGATTTGCTTCATCTCGGCAATTTTAGCGGCCGCTTTCATGATGATTACCAAGAGTACCTTGGGCCTCGTGATTGCGACGGTTGTCTCATCCTTGATTGGGTTTGCTTTAGAAGAATTCATTCAGAGAAAGATGCCGGACAGCCATTGGTTACGCCGGATACACAGTCCCGGATCAAAGAAATCAGCCGTGGAACATTCAGACGCTAATTAGGATGCAAGGAGAGCTATATGAGTGCAGTTAATAACTGGAACAGTACGCAACATTTTTGGCTAATTATTTTTGGATTTGTTGTCGCCTTCATTCCACGTTTCGTGCCGCTGATGTTATTCACCAAGCAGGCCATTCCCGAGTGGTTTAACGAATGGATGAAGTTTGTGCCGACGTCATTGTTTACGGCGCTAGTGGTTAAGGACATCTTTATCGATAGTTCCAGCTATGCTTTGATTCTGAATAATTACGCGCTGATGATTTCAGCAGTAATGGTTATCTTCGTTGCTTATCGGACACGGTCGATGGTCGTTTCCGTTATTGTTGGGCTGGCTGGGGTATTCCTCCTGTCGATGTTCCTTTGACACTAATTTAACGAATAAATCAGATGAGGTTTGGCAGTTATGCTGGGCCTCTTTTTTGATCTGGTATACGATAAAATCAGTTTAAAATATAATTATCATTGTTATTAGTTTTGAATCGAAACCATTTGAATTGGCTCAACTATAACACGTTCTGTCTGGCAGGGATACTAGAGATGAAAATCAGGAACAATGGTTAAGTGGCTCGTCAGTTTGGTCGACAGAAGTGTTGTGATCAAGGTGGAAGTGCAGTAAGTATTTGATTGCAGTAGAAGAGGTTTTCATGGCACAACCGATTTCAATCAAACTCGATGACGAGATAGATCGGCTACTCACAGCCTATACGCAGGCGCACGGAATCACTAAGTCAGCTTAAAGTGGTTTCAACTAACTTAGAGGATTGGATGACGGTCCAATCCGCCGACGAAACCTATCAATCCTGGAAAGCCGATAATTTTAAGACTAAGCCTTGGCTGGAAATGTTGGCGATGTTGGAACGAACCGACAAATAAAAATTCAGATCAAAAAAGCATCACTCACCTGGTGATCAATCCAGGTAGGTGATGTTTTTAAGTCGGTCGAATGATCCGCGGTCATTCTGGCCAGTTGATTAGTCCGTTACTTTTGATTTATCGTGGGTCTCATCGTACATGTAGTCCCGCGTCATTGGTAACATCCGGGCTGAAGGGCCCTTTGAGATCAAATACTGAATCACGTCAATATTACCAGACTTGAACGATGCTGCGCAAGCCTGAAGATAAAGATCCCACATCCGAACGAAGCGCTCGTCAAACATCTTGGCAACTTCATCACGGTGTTCGTTAAAGTTCTTATCCCAAATTTCTACCGTCTTTTGGTAGTGACGGCGAAGGGGTTCCATATCATCGATCTGCAAACCATTCTCGATGATGTGGGTGGTGTTTTCAATCAGGCCAGGCACGTAACCACCTGGGAAGATCCATTTGTTTAACCAACCATTGTTGGCGCCACCCTGTTGACGGGTAATCCCGTGGATTAAAGCGACACCGTCGTTCATCAGATACTTTTGAACACACTTGAAGTATTGGCCTAGGTTTTCCTGACCAACGTGTTCGAACATCCCCACGGAGGTGATGTAGTCCCACTTTTCGTTACCAATTTCACGGTAATCTTCCAACCGGACTTCGGCGACGTCTTGGAGGCCAGCTTCTTTAATGCGAGCATTCACGTAGTCGTATTGTTCCTGGCTCAGGGTAATTCCGGTGACGTGCAGGCCATATTCCTTGGCCGCCGTCAGCATCAGAGTTCCCCAACCACAACCAATATCGAGAAGTGTTTTACCCGGTTGGGGGTTCAGCTTCTTGATGATGTGGTGAACTTTATTAACCTGTGCGGTATACAAATCATCATCGGGTGATTCAAAGTAGGCACAGGAATAAGTCATGGTGTCATCCAGCCATAACTTGTAAAAGTTATTCCCAATATCGTAATGGTCTTGCACGTCGGACTTGCTTTCCTTGACCGTGTGCTTTTGTTTTGGCAGGAAGTGGATAAACTTCTTGTTATGGAAGAAGGAATCCGTGTTTTCGTAGGCCGCAGTGATCAGGTCTTCGATGCTGCCGTCGACTTCAATTTTACCGTCCATGATGGCTTCGCCCAACGCAATCGAGGCGTTGCTGGAGATTTCCTTGATCGGAATCGCTTCGTGGAAGGTAATGGTGATGTCGGGAGTGCCAGTCCCATAGACATCGCTGGATCCGTCCCAATAGTTGACGCGGACGGGGATGTTAAAGGTGTGGCTTAGAAACGTCTTGTAGAATGTTTTTTCAAGCATGACAGGGGTCCTTTCCGGTTTTTCTACCATATATGGTAGAAAAACAAAATTACCTTTTTATTATACGCCTTTCACCTAGGATGACGTAAGGAAAGGATTCGGATGAAAACGGTTAATCGGGATTTTGGTCGGGTGGACTCGGTAAAATTGACCGATTTACCCGCTAAGCATGGTATAATGAGGCTACAATTAACCAGCGGAGGTCTTTCATTTTGAAAAAATGGGTATGGGTCGTAGCGACAGTCGTTGTGGCACTGCTGATTGGTGGTTACGCTTATTCAAATCATCATGCGACAGCTAAGGAGTACCAAGCAGCGATGGCCAATGGCCGGACTGCTATTCAAAGTAAGCATTATACGCAAGCAGAGAGCTATTTCCAAAACGCCCTCAAGCGGCGTTTGAATGACGAGTCAGCGCAGACGTATCTGACGCAGACGCAGCGGTTCGTTTCCGGGGAAAATGCATTGGATGCACGGCACTTTACGACGGCTCGTAAGCATTATGAAGCCGTTAAGGATACCAAGAAAGGCTCGTCGGTCCTGGTGACGCGGGCCACGGCGAAGGTCAAGCAAGTTAAGGGTATTTTGGCCAACGTTAAGGAATTCAAGAAGATTTTGACCAAGGCCACGGGTGAGAATCAGGCCCTGAACTATGGTCAGTCGAATACAACCTTGGACGAATTATTTAACAACGCGAAGTTCCGTCAGAAGTATTACCAGAACCTTTATGACCAGGCCTTGGCATTACGGAAGTCGAACAACGCAGGTCAAGCGGCTAACACGAGCTCTTCAACGAGTGCCTCGTCGAGTGACAGCACCGCCAATAGCTCTAGCGCGTCCCTGACGTCGTCCGAACAGGCGGCCGCAAGTAATTACTCCGGAAGTAACGAATACACCGTCACACAGAAGCAGAAAGAGGTTAACGGTAAGTTGATTACCGCCGCCCAGATTGCTAATGCTAGAAAGACGATCAGCGCGGCCGGTGGCCATTCAGATGCCATGAGTGACCAAGACGTGCGGGTTGCCATCCAACAAGCCAGCAAGCAAAAGATTTCGTTGGCACAATACACCCAACAGAACTTAAAGTAAACGATATGAGAACCCAGACGATAGTGTCTGGGTTCTTTTTTTCGCGCATATAATATGGTGGGGCGTGACTGGAAGTCTTCTAGGTGACGCCTTGCGGATAACATAGTGGTTGGTTATCACAATATCAAAGCATTTGAGGTTAGCTGCGTTAGCCGGAGGTCGGTTCTGGAAATGCTCAGTGGTGTCGTTGTCCTTAGCGGAGTGGTCTGCTCCGGTTAGGACAAGGCCGCTCGGGGAGACCGCTCTTTGGCTTCCCGACGTGCCCACTACGTTCCAGCGTTTCCAGAACCGACCGGGAGGCGAGAACCAACGACTAACTAGCAGAAAAAATTGCCGTATGCGAGTCAAGCTGATCGATTTGGTAGGAAAACTTACCATATCTATCCAAACAGTCTTAAAACTTGACATGATGGTAAGGTTAGCAAACAAATAAGTTAGTAAGTTAATTACTTTACCTGCGGGATATCTAGGTAAATTAATTGTCCTAATCGCCGTCGTTTCGGTATTTCTGATAAGATTGTGAACTCAAAACTTCGAATATTTCACAAGTCATTATTTACACTAAATTGGTAAGGGTGTCTTACTATATAGATAGAATCAGAAATCTACAAGGGGGGTAGAGCAACGCTGCCTCTGAAAATAGCTGGGTGAGCACCGATCTTGGGGGATAGGGCGACCTGAACTGATTTGATTCCCAAATCACCACAAGGCTATTGGGGACGTGGCGTTGCCAGAAAATTATGATTATCAACAAACATATCATGCGTACGACGAATGAAAAGCAAGTTTTACAACAGATTGTCAACGCTGGTCCGATTTCGCGTAGTCAAATTTCTCGTAATCTGAGTTTAAATAAAGTGACGGTCTCTGATATTTATAGCCAGTTACTGCATGAAGGGTTGATCCGTGAGGTTGGTCACGGTGTCAGCACGCGTAACGGTGGACGGAAACCAGTCATGGCATTACTAAACGTGGGGTATGGTTATGTCATCAGTATTAACATTTTGCGGTCACGGTTCTCGATGATCACCAGTCGTTTGGACGGTCGTTCTGAGAATTACGCGAGCGTCTCAACGCGTGGTGTGGATTTAACCACGGTACTCGACATGATTGATGAGAAGATCGCGGCGACGGTCTCCGATAGTGATACTCGGCTCTTAGGGATTTCGTTCGGGTTGGATGGTACTATCTACGACAACCAGATCCTAGATTCCACGTTGAAGGGCTTCAAGAACTTTGATTTGGCGAAGTACTTTAGCGATAAATTCCAAGTTCCCGTTGTCCTGGAAGATTTGGCTAATCAGTCAGCGATCTTCGAACGGGACTTCTCCGGCGAAGGTGTTTACCGCAACTTAATTTCTGTGACGATTAGAGATCAAGTGAGTGCCGGAATTATCACCGAAGGCCACCTGTATCGCGGCCACAATGGTGAGGCCGGAAACATTGGGACTTGTCCGTTAGCCGACCGTTACCAGGAGGGCAATTCCGAAACCGTCAACCACTATGTGGCAGAAGGCACGGTGCTCCAACGCATCATGGCTTACCAGAAGATTGACCGGGTCGATGTTAACCGGATTCGTCGGGATTACTTGGGTCACCGGCCAGAATTGTTGGCCATTCTCGACGAGTTTGCCTACTACCTGGCTAAGGTTTTAGGGAACCTGTCCAACACGTTTGCCCCAGATGCCATCATCGTCAATGCTCCAATCCTGGAGTTGTTGCCAGAAATGATGGATACTGTGCGGAACTACGTGGACCAATTGGCCATTGTTCGCAAGGCGCCACTCCTGTTGACTAAGAACTCACGGGAAGCTTCCTTAAAGGGCGGGGCTTCGGCGATTATTCACCGGGCCTTGGCGCTGGACGACTTGCAATTGACCTTCACCAATGAACGGACCACCGTTCTCGAAGGTGTGGAGTCCTAAACAAAATAGATTTTAGAAAGCGTGGATGCGGCCACGCTTTTTATTTTGCCTTCAGGTTTTTGTCGGGGTCAGTGCCTCCCGGAAACCAGCCAGGAGGCTGGAACGCAGTGGGCACGACTTGGGGCCTGTAAACCGGTCTTCAAGCTCGGCCTTTCCGTAACCCGAGAAAGACCACTCGACTAATGGAAACGACACGGCTGAACCTCCTGGCTGGTTTTCTCCGGCTCACTCTATCCTATCTTGTCAAAGTAGGATGGCTCATCTTCATGATTTGATAGGTTATGACTATGTTAGCCGGAGGTCGGTTCTGGAAATGCTCAGTGGTGTCGTTGTCCTTAGCGGAGTGGGTTACTCCGGTTAGGACAAGGCCGTTCGGGGAGACCGCTCTTTGGCTTCCCGATGTGCCCACTACGTTCCAGCGTTTCCAGAACCGACCGGGAGGCGAGGTTGACGGCCAGCTTGTCGGGGAAAGTGTTAGGGATTTTCAGTCAATGCGGTATAATGAAAAGAAGATGAAATGGGAGGAATGACGTTTGAGTATTTGGCAACGATTTATCGACAATGTGCGGCTACGACGCTTCGTTATCCTGGCACTGTTGATCTTTGTGCTGTGGCTGATTCGAAGCGAAATGAACATGATTTTATTAACGTTCATTTTTACTTTCTTGGTGCTCCAACTAGTCAAGGCTGTGCGGCGATTTGTGAAGGTGCCACCGGCATTGATTGTGACGGTAACCTATGTGGCGGTGTTGGGTGGCCTGTATTGGGCCATCACAGCCTACCTACCAACGATTGTCACGTCGTCGTTGCGGGGAATTGAGGGGCTCATTAATTTCTATGAGAACCCAGCTAACGAAAATAGTGAAATTATTCGCTGGATCTCCGGCTATATTAGTAATTCGAATATCGTCGCACAGGTTCAGAGTAGCGCCAAACTTGTACTGAACTACCTGTCGACAATCGGGTCATTTGGATTCACGGTATTTATGTCGATGATTCTGAGTTTCTTCTTCACGATTGAATCGAAACAGATGACGGCCTTTTCCAAACGGTTCCTCACGAGTACGTACGGTTGGTTCTTCCAGGATATTAACTTCTTTGCCACGAAGTTCGTCAATACTTTCGGGGTTGTGTTAGAGGCGCAGTTCTTCATCGCCCTCTGCAACACCGTGATTACCACGATCATTCTGGCAATCATGCAGATGCCCCAGTTGGCCACGTTGGCCATTATGATTTTCATTCTGAGCCTGATTCCCGTGGCCGGGGTGATTGTCTCGGTGATTCCACTGACGATCCTAGGGTACACGGTGGGTGGTTTCCGCTACGTCGTTTATATTCTCGTGATGATCGTCGTGGTTCACGCGCTAGAAGCCTACGTGTTGAATCCTAAGTTCATGTCCAGTCGAACAGAATTGCCGATTTTCTACACCTTCGTGGTGTTGTTGGCCGGCGAAGCCTTGTTCGGCGTTTGGGGCCTGATCGTCGGGGTGCCAATCTTCACCTTCTTCCTGGATATTTTGGGTGTCCGGCCGGTGCATGGCTTGCATCAGGCGCCCCAGCTGGAAAAGTTGCGTGAAATTCGCCGCAATTATAATCAGGGTGAGGACGAAGATAACGATAGTGATAGTGACCAGAAATAGTGAAAAGTCAATTTGGCCGAGGGGGCTGAATTGACTTTTTTAATTAACAGCCCGATTAACTGAGGTCGTAAATGGCTAATCGATTAGTAGAAAACGATTACATTGTTTGGACGGCACAATTAAGCTGAAATTTAGGGTCAGATGGTGTAAAATGACAAGGTATTCTACAACAGAAAGAGGTTATCAGTGATGGCAAAATTAGTATTGATTCGCCACGGACAAAGTGAATGGAACTTAGCTAACAAGTTCACCGGCTGGGTTGACGTTGACTTAAGTGAAAAGGGTGTTGAAGAAGCCAAAGCCGCTGGTCAAAAGATCAAGGAATCTGGCATGAAGTTCGACTACGCCTACACGTCAGTTCTGAAGCGTGCGATCAAGACGTTACACTACGTTTTGGAAGAATCCGACCAACTTTGGATTCCAGAAACCAAGACTTGGCGTTTGAACGAACGTCACTACGGTGCTTTACAAGGCCTGAACAAGAAGGAAACCGCTGAAAAGTACGGTGACGACCAAGTGCACATCTGGCGTCGTTCCTACGATGTTTTGCCTCCACTTTTGGATGCAGACGCTGAAGGTTCAGCTGTTAAGGACCCACGTTACGCTAACTTGGACCCTAACATCGTACCCGGTGGCGAAAACTTGAAGGTTACCCTGGAACGTGTAATGCCTTTCTGGGAAGACCAAATCGCACCTAAGTTACTCGACGGCAAGAACGTCATCATCGCAGCCCACGGTAATTCATTACGTGCCTTAAGCAAGTACATCGAACGGATCTCCGACGATGACATCATGAACCTCGAAATGGCAACCGGTGAACCAGTTGTCTACGACTTTGATGACAAGTTAAACATGACTAACAAGACGAAGTTGGGTAAGTAATTCCAACGGACTCGAAGCCGCCTCGGTGTTTAGGGGCGGCTTTTTCGTGGCCTGAAACTGGCTACCAGCATTGATAATTAGCAACTTACTTTAAGAGAGAAAAGAGATTGAATTTGGCAGACAAAGAAGTTACCCAGGTTGAAATGATGAAGATTATTGGTTTATTCCGCAAAGCAGGGTTTACTGGCGAGTACGAGACTTTCCAACGCGTCAGTGGCACCGATCGGGAATTCTTTGTGGTGATGAGTAACGAACAGGGGATCAAGGCGTTGTTTAAGGCTAGCTTGATGTTGAACGCCGTTGAGTTCCAGTATGTGTTGGATGACAAGCATACGTTTGTGACAGAAAAAGCTGAATAGTCAGCAATGTAAGGTGACTAGCTCTTATCAATGGAGCTAGTCACCTTTTCTTGAGCTTCTTTGAAAAGTACGTGATTTTCTCTTGCTATGGAGCGCACTCCATAGGTTATGATGTAATCAGAAATGAAGGTGAGTGTAAGTGAAAAGTAGCGATGTTGCCAAGAAATTTGATGTCTCGATTGATTCTCTTCGATATTGGGAGAAAGCAGGTATGATTCCCAAAGTTCCACGGAATTCGCGTGGGTACCGTAACTACACACAAAATGAAATTGAATGGATTGATTTTGTTACTTGTATGCGGAGCTCAGGCATCGGTATTTCAACGTTGGTCACCTATTATCAGTTGTTCGAGGATGGTGCTGCAACAAAACGAGAACGTCAAAAACTGTTAGAAGGCCAATTGGTCGATATGGCCCAACGGATTAAGGATATGCAGAAAGCATATGCGAGACTAGAAGAAAAGTTGACTCACTATGATGATCATGTTGAAGGAGTCTTTACAAAACAGGAGGACAAAAAATGAAGATTGTTGTTATTGGTGGTTACGGTCATATTGGTTCTTATTTGGTTCCTAAATTGGTGAAATTAGGAAATGAAGTCATCGTAATCAGTCGGCATGAACGCCATCCTTACGTTGATGACTGGGCTTGGCAAAGTGCAAAGTTCGTTGCACTAGATAGAAATGATACGAAGACTTTCACGCAAAAGCTGATTGAACTGGATGCTGATGTTGTGATTGACTTGGTGAACTTCAAGTTTGAAAATACCAAGGAAATTGTGACAGCCTTGAAGGAAACCAAGCTCAGCCATTATTTGTTTTGCTCTTCCGTTTGGGCACATGGCAGGGCTCAAGTCTTGCCAGTTAATCCCAATGGAGTGAAAGCACCATTAGATGATTACGGAAAAAACAAATACCAGAGTGAACAGTACTTGAAGGAAGAGTATCGTCAGAATGGTTTCCCGGCAACCGTGATTATGCCAGGTCAAATTTCTGGTCCAGGTTGGGATATTATTAATCCTGAGGGTAATCAAAACATGCAGGTCTTCCAAGATATTGCTGATGGGAAGCAAATCACATTACCTAATTTTGGTATGGAGACATTGCATCATGTGCATGCCAGCGATGTAGCCCAACAGTTCGTAGATGCTGTCCAACATCGGAATCAGGCCCTAGGTGAAAGCTTTCATGCAGTTTCGTCGAATTCGATTACCTTGTATGGTTATGCTCAGGTGATGTACCACTTCTTCCATCAAAAAGCTAAGATTGACTTTTTACCATGGCCTGACTGGGTCACAAAGCTAGATAGTCCGGTTGATAGTGACAAGACGTACTATCACATCGCACGTAGCGGTCAGTATAGCATTGAGAACGCAAAGAAACTCATTGGTTATCAGCCACAATACTCGGTAGAAGAGACTATCGAGTTGAGTATTCAAGGAGCTGTGAACCGTGGCGTTATCAGGGTGAAGTAGAATTTAAACTGAAAAGATAGCTATTTTTATAATTTCAAAAGAGCATTCGGCAAGTAATTAAGTTCGCTGGGTGTTTTTTTTGACTCCCCCCAATCTCCCCAAACTTCTCACCGGGGATTTGGGGGAGATTAGGGAATGAATTTAGACTTGTATACAGGAAAAATAACGGGAGATACCGGAAGATGCCGGGAGATAGAAATGATCTATCAGATAATCGTACCTTTACGATGACTCCGGTGCCAAGCCGATTTTAATTATGTGTTGGCATGTACATTAACTTGTTTGACTAAAGATATAAGAAAACGTCATAGAACCCTAAAAGTCGTTCCAGTTTGTGGGGCGATTTTTAGTGCTCGTGATTAACGGTTGATTTTACCCGGTAAACTGTAGGGAAACAGAGATACCAACCAAGAAAAACAACTAGTTTTCAACCCCCAGACTTGACTGTAACGTTACAGGAGGGTTTAAAATAGCAAGTATCATGAACGGAACTAAAGGCAAAGGTGGGCAAGTATGACAACGAGTGAAAAACAACGTGAACATATTAGTGTACGAGGTGGGAACGTCCACAATTTAAAAAATATTGATGTAGACATTCCGTTGAATCAGTTTGTGGCAATCTCAGGTCCCTCGGGCTCCGGGAAGAGTTCGCTGGCCATGGGAATTTTATATGCGGAAGGGTCGCGGCGGTACCTGGAGGCGCTATCCACCTACACTAGACGGCGAATCGGTCAAAGCAAACGGTCACAGGTCCAGGAAGTTCGGCATATTCCCTCCGCTATCGCCCTGCGGCAACGGCCGGGCGTCCCTTCCGAGCGCTCAACGGTGGGGTCAATGAGTGAGTTGTTTAACGTCGTACGCCTCATCTTCTCACGTCTCGGCTCGATGGTTTGTCCCAACGGGCATCGGATTGCCCCCAGTTTGAAGGTGGCTCAGGCCATGGATCTCCCGGGTGGCGCCGACAGCAAGATGGGTTACGTAACCTGCCCAGAGTGTGGCGTCGAGTTCATGGCGAGATCTGCCGAGGACTTTGCCTTCAATTCCGGCGGGGCCTGCCCTGAATGTCATGGGACGGGGACGGTTCAGACCTTAGACGAAGATAAATTGATTGGCGATGAGAACCTCAGTCTGTCTGAGGGCGTCGTGGCTTCCTGGCATTTGCCTGGCCGAAACTTTATGCCGACGGTGGCGGAGACACTAGGCGTGCGCGTTGACGTGCCCTACAAGGACCTCACCGACCAGGAGAAAGACATTGTCCTCAATGGTGCCAAGAAGCAGTATCCCGTGGACTTTCGGACGTCGACTGGACGGGTTTTCCATACCGACAATACGTTGTATGAGAATGCCCATGAAGCCGTCTACGATTCTCTGAAGACGGTGAAGAGTGATCGCGCGATCAAGAAGGTCAACGAATTTTTCCACTTTTCTGTCTGCCCGACCTGCCACGGGACGCGGCTGAATCCAGAACTCTTGACGCAACTAGTTGGGGGTAAAAATATTGCGGAAGTGTCCGACTTGACTCTGGGATCGTTAGCCGGGTGGCAAGCGGCGGCGAAGGAAGAGTTGCCGACTGAGATGAAAGCCATGGCTGATGTGCTCTTCAAGAATCTGACGGATACGTTGCGGCCTTTGCTGGAACTGGGATTAGATTACCTGACCTTATCGCGAAACGGCAATACGCTGTCGACCGGAGAACTCCAACGACTCCAACTCGCCAAGACCATTCGGACGGAGACGACGGGTGTTCTGTACGTCTTGGATGAACCCTCCATTGGCTTACACCCCGATAACGTTAAGGGACTCATCCGTATCTTTCGAGAACTGATTGCCCAAGGAAATTCTTTGGTTGTGGTTGACCATGAAGTCGACATCATTTCAGCAGCCGATTGGGTGATTGAGATTGGCCCTGGGTCGGGGGATGCCGGTGGTCAAATCATTGCCGAGGGCACACCCCAAGACCTGGTGGGAAATCCCCAGTCACTGATTGGGCCTTACATTTCCGGGCAAGCCAAGATCATGCATGACAAGGTACCCGCTAGCTCAAAGGCCAGCGAGCTCACCACGCAGTTTGAGGTGCAGAATTACTTTAATCTACACGACGTGGCCGTGACCATTCCTGGAAATGAGATTACGGCGGTCACTGGATTCTCTGGTGCGGGTAAGACGAGTCTGATTTTGGATAGCCTAGTCCCGGCCATTCGAGCCGCGAATGCCAAGGCCGCCCTGCCGAAACAGGTGACGACCCTGAAGACCCATTTGAAAGATGTGGTATCTGTGGATGCCAAGCCGATTGGGAAGAATGCCCGCTCGACGGTGGCTACCTATACCACCATCATGGATAATCTGCGGCGGCTATTTGCCAATCTACCAGAAGCGAAAGCCAAGAAATTTAGTCTCGCTTACTTCTCGTACAATAACAAGCAAGGGGCTTGTGAACAGTGTGGCGGACTGGGTACCATTACCCTGGATATTCAATATTTGCCGGATATGGAGGAGGTCTGCCCTTACTGTCACGGCGCGCGGTATAAGGACAAGATTCAACAGATCCGTTGGCACGGCTACAACATTGTCGACCTACTGAACTTATCGGTCCGTGAGGCGTTAGGCGTCTTTGAAACGGTCCCTAAGATTGAGAAGCAGCTTCAGTTGCTGGATGAAATGGGGCTGGGTTACCTGCATTTGGGCGAAAGCACGCCGAGCCTGTCTGGTGGGGAAGCCCAACGGCTAAAGCTCATGAGCCACTTGAACAAACGCCAAGCCAAGACCTTATTTATCTTCGATGAACCTTCCGTCGGCCTGCACCCCCAGGACGTACAAACGCTGCTGGGTGTGATCAACAGCCTGAAGGCTAAGGGCGCCACGGTTATCATCATCACGCATGACCTTGACCTGATGGCGAACGCTGATTACCTGATTGACCTCGGCCCCAAGGGTGGGCAATCCGGTGGCCAGTTGATGGCGAGCGGTGAACCACAACAGCTGATCAAGACGACGAAGAGTCTGACGCTGGATTATTTGAAGGCACATTTTGAAAAATTTCATTTAGTTGATTAAATCTAGTGACTCAAAAAATACTTTATGTAGGGCTTTGATTGCCAGTAACGAATGCCCTCAGGGTGAATTGGAGTCGTCTCACACAGTGGGGCGGCTTTTTTTGTCACGGACAAATTTACAATTGGAATGCAGCATCTTACCAGATGGTTAGAGTCAACGACCAATTAATGTCGAAACAAGTTACCGGATAGACACAGTATAAATTGTTAATAACATATAGAAAATTCAAATGGATTTCGATATACTGAAGTCAGTTCATAACAGTTGAGCAATTATTACTATTCTGTGGTAATCAGTGGCGTCCAGCAACCATTACCACAGGTTTAGGAGGCGTTTGACATGCATTGGGGAGCAGGAGTCAGTCGATATCAAGCTACACGACACTTTAAAAGCTGGATGGTCACCGCGGTTATTTTAACTGAAATTGGTGGGCCGCTCATCACACCGGTGAGGGCACTAGCGGCGACCACGACGGCTGAACAGGCGTCGGTTGGATCGGACGTCGATCGGTCAGGGGAGGCGCTCTTGGGGAGTGCGTCTTCAACGGATAGTTCGAGCGAAGAGAGTCAAAGTGAATCCAAAGCACCGGCGTCAGGAGGTACCGGGTCCGCGACGGCTGTGTCGGATGCTGTGGCAACTCATGAAACAGTGACCGCGCCAGAAGCCGGGAGCAAGCCAGAGAAGTCAAAGGTGCCGAAGCCCGCTACGGCTAAGGTTGACCGACCACGTGCGACGAGTAGACAGGCCACCGAGTCGATTGATCAGTGGATGCCGAATAAGCGGCTCCAACGGGCAATCTTTTATCAATTAACCCATCTCATTCCAATTCCGGATGATGATAAGACTTGGCAGTCAACCGCTGATATTACGAAGGATGATATGAAACGGTTAAAGGCCTTATTTATTGGTTATTTCGGCGGTGAGAATGGCGAGTCGACCTACAATCCGGGTGGCGAAGAATACCGGCTAGATGGTCTGGAGTACGCCACTAATCTAGAAGTCCTCATGATGGGTGGTGGGGGCAAGAATGCGGCGCCTTATCAAAATTTCGGTAATATCGAGAACGTGTCGCCGTTAAATAATTTGACACAACTGAAAAAGTTATGGTTGAGTAATAACCGAATTAGTGATGTGTCGCCATTGGCGGGGCTAACCAATCTCACGGAGTTGCGGCTGCATGATAATTTTATCGCGGATTTTTCAAGCCTGAAAAACATTCCGGCTGATGTCAGTGACAATGACATGTTTCAGTACATCTTTCCGGATCCCATCAAGGTTAACTCGTGGACGCGTCACGCTCACCTGACAGTTCCGATTCACTTACAAAACGGTGAGTTAGTCACGGGCGTCGACCAACAACTTGAGGATATGTATTTGAACCACCATTATGTGGGTGGTGCCTTTGGTTACGGTGGTGAACCCGTTACCTTTTGGTACACCCAAGGAGGTGAGGTCACCGAGGATGGCCAGGGTGGGCTCGATTTTACGAATATTCGTGACCAGGCGGCGTTCCCTCCAGGTGGCGATCAAACGGGTAATTACTATTTCTTAATTGCAAAGTATGTGATAGACAAATACTCTTTTTGGATTGTCCAGAGGTACGATATCGGCGAGGCTGCCAAGCCGGTCACGGTGAACTATCAGGATGAGCAAGGCCATGAACTGGCGGCCAGTCAAACTCTGAATGGGGATATTGGTGATGATTATCGGACGGAAGCTGCCAAGATTCCCGGCTATGAGCTGACAAGAACGCCCGTCAACACGCAGGGAAAATTTGGCGATGAGGCGATCACGGTAACCTATGTCTATCGTAAACTAGCTCCGGTGTCACCAGTTACCCCGCCGATACCGAATCCTACCCCAGCCCCGGGACCGACCCCAACCTTGCCGGCTATTAAGCAAGGTCGTGTGACGGTGCACTATCAGACCGCTGAGGGGATGCCGGTTCACAGCGATACCAGTGTTGTCGGTCAGGTGGGGAGTATTTATCAGACGCAACCACTGTCACTGCCAGGTTACCAGGTCGTTGGCCAGCCGACGAATGCCGTCGGGATCTTTGGTGAGCAGCCGGTGGACGTGACTTACACCTACGCACCTAATGTGGTGAGTGGCGGTCAGGGGGATGGGTCTGAGCCAGCCAAGCCATCCGTACCCGTCGGCAACGAGACGGCAACAGGTAACAGTCAGACTGGTCAGCCAACTACGACGTTGCCGCTCCATACTGGGAGTGCGTTTGCGACCGCAACGAAGCCTGAGAAACCATCGGTGGCCTTGCCTGCGACGAATGAACGGGTCACGTCGATTCGTTGGTTAGGTTGGGTCGTCTTGGTGGCCGGCCTTGGTGGCTGGTGGTTTAAGCGACATCGACAGTAGAAACTAATGACCGAGGTATCCGCGACGATAACGGATGCCTTTTTGCCATATTTGGAAATGTGTGAAGCTGGTTTTGTAGACTTTTGAGTGAATTTTTTTAAAAATGTCACTGGCCTAAGCGCCTGTACTTGGGCGATCACAGAAATGATTACGATTGAATTTCCCTTGTCTGACTAACAAAGTGTTTCGTGGTATGACCTAGTATTTTTCTGGTTTAGTCGTTATAATGGAACTAGTTAATACGAAACATTATTACATAGTCAATAAATTTCCAAATGACAACTAGACCGTTTAACTAGGAACCGCCAGTGAGGAGCGATAAATCATGAAGCCTTTGGATAATAGTAAACGTCACTACAAGATGTACAAGCAGGGAAAATTCTGGGTATTTGCCGGAATTGTAAGCGCTACATTGGCATTTGGCGTTCCAGTGACGGCCAACGCCGCCACTGATGGGCCGGCAGATCAGGTACCTGTTGCCCAAAAGGCACCCGATTCGGAACAGCCAGAACAGCCGGCGGCTCCTGTCGCTAAGGTCGACGATGGCGAAGAGAATCTGCCAACCGGTGAAGAACAAAATAATCCTGCGCCAACTGTCACGGCCGATGATAAAGAGACGAACGATGATAATGATGTGGATAAGGATAACCAAGCGGACCACATTGTAGCTCCCGTTAAAAGGGTGGAAACAACATCCAAGCGAACCCTCAGAGATTATGCACCGGAACCGACAGCCGCCCCAATCGCTGATACACCTGCGCCAGTCGCTAAGGCGGACCAGTCTATCGATGAATGGATGCCTAACAAACAATTACAACTGATTGTGCTCTATAACATTCAACAAGAATTACCTGACTTGGATCTGACCAGTGTTGATCAGATTACTCAGGACAACATTAAACAATTAACCAAGTTAGAAGCGGTTGGTGGCAATCAAACGCATAAATTGGATACCTATATTGATGGCAAGACCGCGTTCTCACTGGAAGGGCTACAGTACGCTACCGGGTTGACCTGGATTAATTTAAAGACAACGTTTGGCCTGGGCTCCAGCAAGTATCGTGGCGATATTGTGGATCTCTCGCCATTAGCTCATCTGACCAATTTGGAAACTTTAGACGTCCAACATAACCGTATTCAAGACCTTTCGCCACTAGAAACCATGACCGGACTAAAAGAAGTATACGTAAATTTCAATAGTATCATGGACTTCTCGCCAGTCATTGGCCGGGCATTTACGGCGTCGGCCGCAACCTTTGGCGACTATAACCAGGTGGTGGTCTTACCGACAATTAAGATTGACCCGAGCAACCCCACGGCAACTCTCAAGGTTAAGGTTGTCACTAAGAATGGCGAAAGTGATGCGCTCCAAATCCCTGGCGATGTCATGGTGGTTAATGACTCGAACTACAATGATGGTCAAGATGATCTGTTCAATATTTACTACCAGGGTGGGACGCCAACAGCGAATGCTGATGGGAGCCTAACCTTTAACGACATCAAGGCTCAGGAGCCCGGTGTCACCAGCTATAAAAATTTCAGAGTGACACCATTAGCCAATAAGTATTATTTGACGGCGAAGGTTCAATCTAAAGACAACTACAACAATTTCCAAATCATTCAGCCCTATGAAATGGCTACCGCAGCGGCACCGGTCAGCGTGCATTACGTGGATGATAAGGGGGCCACGATTCATGTCGACACCCAGGTGAATGGGATGGTTGGGGACGCCTATACCACATCGCCATTGACGATTGACGGCTACAAGCTGAAGACCACACCAGAAAATGCCGCCGGGACCTTAGCGGCTACGGCAATTGACGTTACCTACGTTTACACGGCCGATGCTAAGCCAGTCACGCCAGTCGATCCAACACCCGACGCGATGGGGACTGTCACAATCGTGAGTGTTGACACAGACGGCAACGTGTTGACACAATCCGTGAAATCAGGAAAGGTCGGCGATACCTACAACGTTGCCGCACCAACGATTACTGGATACAAGGTGGTTGGCGATACGACTGCCAACGGAACTTTTACCGCTAATAATCAAACGGTTATCTTTACCTACGCTGAGGTTGATAATGGTGGGGATGCCGCCACGGTAGACCCCACGACCCCGGCTAAACCAGGAAAGGTACCTGATAACGCGGGAGATAAGGTAGCGGACAAGCCCGTGGCTAAACCAATCGTCCTGAAGACCCATGGTCAAGGCGCCAAGATTACCAGTCATGCCCCGGTTAAACTGGCTGCTAAGTCAGCTAACCAGGCCACGACTCTTCCACAAACCGGTGACAAGTCCGTTTCTCCGTTGGCCGGCTTGGCAGTGTTGATTGGGAGCTTGGGCACGTTGTTATTCCGGAAGCGGAACTAACAGGTTCTAAATAAAGTTAAGTCGAAAACGCAAAAGATTATGAAAAACCACTTCCAAAACGGAGGTGGTTTTTTGAGTGAAGTTAAGTATTCGAAAGCGCTACGAGGTTATCTCGATGTTGAATACATAGAGTTCCAGTAGGTAAGTAGCGAAGTAGCACAACAGTAATAAAAAAGTGGCGATGCCTGATTGAAAAGGCATCGCCACGTCTGTGTGTCGAGCTTAAATTTTGACGCCAAAATTAATAATCCTCGTCACCAGCAGTTACTAGTGCTTCGGGACGCCACAGAAGCCATCACAGGCACACTTACGGTCAGAGATCATTGGGCAGTGGCAGATCCCATCGGCGCTCGCACAGCCGCAGCCAGGGGCACAGGTCATCCCCGCATGACAGAATGGATTATCCGCTGTCTTTGTTTCGTTCTTTTTAACATTTTCAGTCATTGTGATTACCTCGAATTCAGTATTTTTAGCAGCTTTCCAAGCCGTCCGTGCTGGTTAACGTGAAACCTTCATCAAGTTTCTGGGTCAATTGCACATGTTCTGATTCAGTCAATGTGGCCGGTTCACTCCCCGCGGCGGGATGCGTGAAGACTTGGCGGTACAATTCGGCTTTGGCGTCCGCTGAACTGTCAGCTTTCACCGTTACCGCGACGTCAAGTCCAGCGCCAGTATCGATGTATGCGGTACCGTTGTTGACGATAAAACCAGTTGCAAAATATTCCTGATGATTAACAAGAAAATACGCAGTCATGATTGGTTCCTCCTCGACGAAAAGCTTGATGTCTCCCTTAAAGTGTACTAGCCGGCGTTAATAAAACAACATGGTGGCTGAAGTTGACTATTCCTATGGCAAATTCTATAATTAATCCGAACAGAAATTAAAAAGCCCAAAGCAATCACTTACAATGGTAGTAACTAATTCCAACCAATATAGGGAGTGATTACTTTGGGTACATCTACTTTATCACGTTTTCAACGTGGCGCACTAGCAC
>NZ_RHOD01000023.1 GCF_003946095.1 Levilactobacillus lindianensis
ATACCGTGGTGAAGCCGCTTGAGTAAAGACGCTAAAATTATAGTATTTCATCTGTCAACTTGACAGGGACTAGTACAATTGATTTTACAAGGGGTTTTCTCGTTTAGTGAGTTAGTAGCCGTAGCCTGTGTTGTTGACGTTACTGTTATCGTAGCCACTGCCATCGGTCGTCCCATAGCTGGTATCCGTGGTGCCGTAAGCCGAGGTATCGGCGTCGGTGGTAAAGTTCTTGGTTTCCGACAACTCCAGGGTCTTACGGATGTGGTTAGAAATCTTCTTTAATTCTTCGTTGGTTGGCACTTGGTAGGAAAGGCCATCAATCATCGCGTCTTGCCCCTGAAGGGTTTCGGACTTGATGTGGTGGGAGGCATCTCCGTACTTGGCCCGAATCTGCATCAGGTCATCAAATGTCAGGTCGGTCTTGAGGTTTCCGTTGAGGGAAGTCAAGATTTGTTGGTAACGGGTGATAGAGGTCAGCCCAGCAGCCTTAACGACCAGCTTCTGGAGCACTTGTCGTTGCCGTTTCTGGCGACCATAGTCTCCTTGAGGATCCTCGTGACGCATCCGTGAGTAGGCTAAGGCTTGTTTCCCATTTAAGTGGGTTGTCTTGCCCTTGACCACGTTAGCCGTACCATATTGGAAGGTTAACGGTGGCTTGACGTCGACGCCATTGACGGCATCGACCATCTTCTCCAGGCCTCCCATGTTGACGATGGCATAAAAATCAATAGGGATGTCCAGCAGGTCTTCAACGGTCTTCACGGCCGTCTTGGCACCACCAATCGTGTATGCCGCGTTAATCTTTTGAACGCTAGCATTGGCTCCAGAGCCCACGGTAACCCGAGTGTCCCGGGGGATACTCGTTAGATAGGCCGTTTCCTTAGTCGGGTTAATCGTGGCTACCATCAGCGTATCGGTCCGGCCCATGTCAGAACGACCCAAAGCCCCGGTGTCGGTTCCCATCAGGAGAATTGAAAACGGTTTGTTCTTCTTGAGAACTGCGGCCACGTTACGACTCTTGGCGGTGTTAGATGACTCGTAGGTTTGACTGAAGGTCTTCTTGGCAGACCCCCAGGCGTGATACCCATAGGCGAGCCCCCCACTAATTAGAAAGAGTATCGTGAGTACGATGGTCCACATCACAGGGCGGTGCGGATGAACCTCGGGAGTTTTAAAGTGTGAGTGTCGATCAGAACGGCGATCGTAGACTTGTTCGAAGTCCTCTGGAGATCGTTGCCGTTTGTTTCCGTTATTATTAGGCATATTATTTCCTCATCCTCATTAAAATCTTTTTCCATTATAAACTGGTCTGTGGCGTAGCGGTACCGCCAGTCATTGATTTAATCAGATTTTAAAGTTCCGTGACCAGTTTGACTTGTGGCCTCAATTAATTCATTACACCACAAAAATAGTTATTCGTAAACGGGTGGAAGAACGTGCCAACATTTCAGAAATGTTGACAACTGGTAAAACTGGCAACATTTCCGGGCGTGTCAAGGTAGCAGAGATCCTATTGGAATCAGCGTTGAAACCGGTTACGAATCTGAGGGAATTGCTTCTTATGCTATAATAAGCAACGTTACTTAAGAAACAGTTATTTTTTTGAAATGGCAGGGAGGTTACCGTATGGCCGTCTTTATCAGAAGTGTTTCAGGCGTGCTGATTATCCTGGTGATGATTGGCTTAGGTTACGTGCTGTCTCGCCGAGGCTGGTTTGATGACCAGGCGCCAAGGCTGATTGCCCGGTTGGTGACGCAGATTGCCTTACCCGCTTATATGATTAGTACGATTACCGCCAAATTTTCGGCAGCAACCCTGAAGGCGACACTGCCGGACCTTCGCTTTCCAATCATTTCCATGACGATTATGTTTGGGTTGTCGATTGTGGCGTTTCATTTATTTCGAATTCACGGGGAACATCGCGGTTTGTTTGAATCGATGTTCCTGAATTCCAACACGGTGTTCGTGGGCTTACCAGTTAACGAAGCGCTGTTTGGATCAAAAAGCTTGCCCTTCGTGCTAGTGTATTACATGGCTAACACGACCTTTTTCTGGACGTTGGGGGTCTACCTCATCCAGCGAGACGGAAAGGATCAAGCCAAATTTAATCTGAAGGATACCTTACAGAAGATTTTTTCACCGCCCTTATTGGGCTTTATTTTTGGGGTTATTCTGGTCTTACTGAATATTCAGCTACCTGCGTGGATCATGCAGGATTTCCAGTATGTGGGCGGTCTGACGATTCCGTTGTCCATGATTTTTATTGGGACAGCGATTGCCGGGGCCGGTTTGCAGAATATTCGGATTGATCGTGATAGCCTGGGAATTCTGTTGGGCCGATTTATTATTGCCCCAACCCTGATGGCTTTTCTGGTGATTCCGACCGGGTTACCGGTCCTGATGAAGCAAGTCTTTATCTTACAGGCGGCCATGCCCGTCATGACCAATGCTCCCGTCGTGGCTAAACTCTACCGAGCGGATGCCGACTATGCGGCAATTATGGTCACTGAGACCACGCTTCTGAGTCTAGTGGTAATTCCAATCTTAATGGTTATTGTTCAGCAAATTGTCTAGTTGTGTTTGCACATATTATAAGGAGGAACTAGTTTCGTTTTGAGAAAAACCATGTTGTACATCGCTTTTTCAACGCTAATGTTCAGTTCGATGGAAATCGCCTTAAAGGCCGCTGGTGGGGCGTTTAATCCCATTCAGTTGAACCTGATCCGGTTTCTCATTGGGGGAATCGTCTTGCTGCCAATCGCCTTACGGGCGCTTAGCAAACAGCAACACCATTTGACCAAGGCGGATTGGGGCCTGTTCTTCCTGACTGGATTGGTCTGCGTCATTGTTTCAATGACGCTGTACCAGTTGGCCATCACCGTCGATGAGGCGTCGACCGTGGCCGTACTCTTTAGCTGTAATCCAGTATTTGCACTTATTTTCTCGTACTTAATTCTGCACGAGCGTCTCGGTCGAGCGAACTTGATTGCCGTCGTCGTTTCCATTATTGGGTTGATTGTGATCGTTAACCCGGCGCACCTGACGAATCCATTAGGGTTAGTTTTGGCGATTAGCTCTGCTCTAACCTTCGGACTGTACAGTATTGTGTCCCGGTGGGGATCTGTTCGCCACCACTTTAATGGGATTACCATGACTTGCTTTACATTCTTGGCCGGCTCATTGGAACTCTTTGTCCTGATGATGATCACCCACATTCCCGCCGTTGCTGGGGGAATGCGTCAGGTTGGTTGGCTCAGCAACTTCGCTGCCTTGCCAATCTTGAAGAACATCAGCATGCAATACTTCTGGTTGCTCTTCTTCATCGGGGTTTGTGTGACCGGTGGGGGATTTGCCTTTTACTTCCTGGCCATGGAACGTTCCGACGTCTCCACGGCATCGCTGGTCTTCTTCATTAAGCCAGGACTGGCCCCCATCATGGCAGCTGTACTGATTCACGAGCACATCTTGCCAAATACGATTGTGGGGATTGTTATTATCCTGATCGGTTCCGTGATTACCTTCATGGGGAACCGGGTCAAGGCTCGCGAATCGCAATTGGCAGAACAAGATGCCACCGTTCCAGCCAGCGATTTTCAACAGTTGCCCACGGCTAAGGCCGATCAACTGGAAGCCAAGCTTGAAGCCGATTTGGAAGCTAAACTTGAAGCCAAGATGGATGCTAAACGTGATCCATCGTCGTTGGATTAAATTTGATTAGATGGAGGATCTGAGGTTATGCCTCGGGTCCTTTTTTGTTTATGGTGGTGAAACGTGCGCCAACAGGCAGCTGGCAAGCATTAACCCCGTAAGCGGAAAAATCCAAGGTCGGGATTTTTTAACTTACGACGTTAATGCTTGCCAGCTAACCGCCTGTTGGCGCACTCTTACGTGAAAACTGACACAAATTCGACGATTCTCTAGGAACGCTATGTTATGATAATCCGTGAGAGTAAGAGCAGAGAAAGGGAGAATGATGATGGCAACGTTAGTCATCCTACGGCACGGCGAGAGTGTCGCCAACCGAGACAATATCTTTACAGGATGGAGCGACGTCCCACTGACAGCTAAGGGGCGCCAGCAGGCACTGGCTGCGGGACAACTCGTGGCACAGACCGGCTTGCGATTTGGTGCCTTGCATACCTCGATGTTGCAACGGGCCATTGTGACCGCAAACATTGTGTTAGAGGCGATTGACCAATTGGCGATTCCCGAATACAAGTCTTGGCGACTCAATGAACGCCACTATGGGGCCTTACGAGGGAAGAACAAGGCGGCAGTGCAGGCAAAAGTTGGCGAACGTCAGGTGAAGATTTGGCGGCGAAGTTTTGAGACCGTGCCACCACTCTTGGATCACGTGGTTCAGGATCGACGTTATGATCAGTTTGGTCCCCACACAGAGCCCTTGGGTGAAAGCCTTGAGATGGCCTATGACCGTCTGATGCCGTACTGGGAGGACCAGATTGCGCCACGTTTACTGGATGGTCATAACCAGCTGGTCGTGGCGCATGGGAGTACCTTGCGGGCCCTCATCAAGTACCTTGATCGGGTGCCGGATGCTGATATTAGCCAGGTTGAGGTCGCTAATGGTGAACCGATTCGCTATGATTTCGATGACCGGTTGCGGATCAAACGTAAATTAATATTGTGACGATTACCTTAACAAAAGGATAAGTTAATAAGGTCGGACTAAACAATTGGGAAAAACGATTGTATTTGTCCGGCCTTTTCGTATAATCAGATTTAGGAGTTGGGAACAGAGGGGAAGTCAGGGGAAATGAATAAAAGAAATTTGGGCCACTGGGCAATTTTAATGTCTGTCATCGTGGTCATTATTGGGGCAGTTTCATGGATGCACGTCATCGATGCAAACGATAAGAAGCAGGTGGCGATTAGCAACCAACATCATGCAGAAAAAACTAAAGATGCGATTACACGCTACGCTCTGAAGAGCCAGATGGATCGCCGAAATAAGGTCACTCAGTATGACCGCAAGAATCTAGGAGAGAAGAATCCTGTCTTTGCGGCTAAGCTGACCAAAGATCTACAGGCTAAAAAGTTTGTCGGATCAGCCATTGTTGTCAAAAACAATCACGTGGTTTATCAACGGGCCTTTGGCTGGGCTAATATCAAAAAGCAACATAAGAACAAGGTTACATCACAATTTCTGATCAACTCCGTCCAGAAATCATTGACTGGTGCTTTGGTGATGCAAGCCGTCGAAAAGGGCCAGATCAAGTTATCCGATCATTTGAGCAAGTACTATCATATTAAACACAGTAGTCATGTGACGATTCGCCAGATGTTAAACATGGAGGGCGGAATCAGCGGTAAGCTCGTACCTGGAACTATTTTGACCGAACCTGCCGTTTACAAGTATGCGAGTCAACAGGCCATCATCAAGAAGAAGCAGATCAAACAGTTCCATTATCAACCGATTAGCTATGTTTTGCTTGCTGGGATTCTGCACAAGGTGACGCACCAGTCTTATTACCAAGCTTTTTATCAGGACATGGTGACACCGTTGGACCTCAACCACACCGGCTTTAACCAGATTCGGAAGATTACGCCACACATGACGTTGGGTTATGGTGGCATGGAACCCGGTCAATACAAGGAACCCCACGCACCGTTGAAGGCGACAACGGCGGTTCAGGTCGCTACCGGGAACGTCATCATGAGTACCGGGGATGCCTTCCAAGCAGAACGTGCGGTCATTCAAGGAACCACGTTGGATAATCCAGCCGGGGCTCAGGTCTTGCATCAAGCCGGCCAAGCCCGGCACTATACCGGCGGTTTGTATCACCTCGATAACATCGGGTATTACAGCCACGGGATGGGGGACGATTACGAGAGTACGGTTGCCATGAGTAAGGATGGCAAGTCAGGTGTGATCTTCTTATCAAACAACTTCGTTAAGAAGGCCATGTTCCCTCGTTGGTCGACGGAACAACTGGCTATTCAGACCTTCAGAGACATCAATGGCATGAAGGTCGTCAAGTAGAGTCGGCTCAAAATTTAATTGCAACAAAAGGTCGAAAGCGCTGGTTTTCGGCCTTTTTGGTGCAACTTAAAACGTTTTACCAGTCGCTTTCAGTGGCCTGACGGGGTGTTGGGGCCTTTTAATTGTTCAAGGATTGTTGTATCATTAGTTAGTTCTAAAAGTTCGTTAACTAATTCACTTATTACATAGATAGGAGTGTCGTCAGATGGGTGTTTCTGTTAGTTGGATTGGGGCGTTAATTGGGTTAGCCCTTGCCATTATTTTAATTTTACGTAAGTTGAACCCGGTCTATTCGCTCTTACTCGGAACAATTGTGGGGGCTCTGATTGGAGGAGCTAACCTCGTTCAGACGGTAAACATCGTGGTTACGGGATCCCAGAGTGTTATGGGGACTGTTATTCGGGTGTTGGCCGCCGGGGTCTTTGCCGGAGTCATGATGGAGTCTGGGGCCGCTAATGCGATTGCCCGGGGCATCGTCAACAAGTTTGGTGAAAGCCTCGCGATTCTTTCACTGGCTTTGGCTACGATGATTATCACAGCCGTGGGGGTCTTCATTCCCGTTGCCGTCTTGATCGTTGCGCCAATTGCCCTGGAAGTTGGGAGTCGGATGAAGATTTCAAAGCTGGCTCTGTTGGTTGCTCTTTCCGGTGGTGGTAAGGCGGGGAACATTATCTCACCAAACCCTAACACGATCGCAGCCGCTCATGGATTCAATATCGAGTTGAGTCAATTGATGGTTGCGGACTTTATTCCAGCGGTCTTTGGTTTGTTAGCAACTGTCTTGATTGCCACGATGTTACGCCATCATGGGTCAATCGCCACCATGGCGGATGTTCAGGCTAACCAAGAACAAGGCGCAACTACACCAACCGATTTGCCTTCGTTAAAGACGGCGATCGTGGCGCCAGTGCTTGCAGTTGTTCTGTTACTGCTGAATCCAGTTGGCAATATTTTACACATTAGCATTTTGGAAAAATTTGAAGTTGATGCGATGTATATCTTACCAATCGCTGGGTTGGTTGGGATGTTGGCCATGCACCAAGGGAAAAAGGTCCTGGCGTACACGAAGTCAGGGATGGCACGGATGACCGATGTTGTTTTAATTCTGATCGGTGCCGGGGCTATCGGGGGCTTGATTACTACCTCGACGTTGCCAGCTGCTATTGTGCACTTAATTAAGATTTCCGGGATTTCCGGAACCTTCTTGGCACCAATCGCCGGGATCTTGATGGCGGCTGCTACGGCATCTACCTCAACCGGTGTTATCTTAACGACCGGATCATTTGGTAAGGCGATCTTAGCCTTTGGTACGGCGCCATTGGCTGCTGCTGTCATGGTCCACACCGGTGCTACGGTGATTGACCACTTGCCACAAGGGAACTACTTCCACGTGACGGCCAACGCCATGAACATGTCGCTGAAGGAACGGATGAAGTCAGTTCCTTACGAAACGGCAGTTGGGTTAACCATGACGATTGTCGGAACAATTATGTTTACCCTCTTCTAGACACGACGGAAAGGATGAAGTTTAAATGAAATTTGTCATTGCCCCCGATTCTTTTAAAGGTAGTTTGACCGCGAAGCAAGCGGCAGACGCCATTTATGCCGGTTTGAAACGGGTCTTCCCGGACGCCGACTATGAACTGGTTCCGATGGCCGACGGTGGGGAAGGCACGGTGCAATCTTTGGTCGATGCAACCCACGGGACGTTGAAGACCGCATCTGTCTTGAACCCGTTGGAAGAAACTGTTGAGGCCCAATACGGCTTACTGGGTGATGGTCGGACGGCCGTGATCGAAATGGCCGCGGCTAGTGGGATTCAATTCGTCAATGAACAGACGAAGGATCCCTTGGTTACGACGACCTATGGGACTGGCCAATTGATGCTGGACGCCATGCATCACGGTGCCCGAGAGATCATCATTGGGATCGGTGGTTCAGCCACGACCGATGGTGGCCAAGGGATGGCGGAAGCTCTTGGAGCGAAGTTTCTCGATAAAGACGGTCAACCTATCAAACGTGGGGGTGGCGGTTTAGCCGACCTCGCTAAGATCGACGTCTCTGGTGTCGATCCACTGGTTGCCGAGACGAAAGTCCGGATTGCTTCGGACGTGACGAATCCGCTAGTTGGACCTAAGGGTTCCGCTGCCGTCTTTGGTCCACAGAAGGGGGCCACGGCTGAAACGATTCCCGTGTTGGATCGGAACCTGGGTCACTACGCGGCGATTATTAAGCGCGACCTGGGCAAAGATCTGGCAGATTATCCGGGTGCCGGTGCTGCCGGTGGCCTGGGTGCTGGCTTGCTGGCTTTTACCCAATCCGTGATGGAAAAAGGTGTCGAGATTGTGGTTAAGGAAACTCATCTGAAGGAACGGGCCGCCAATGCGGACTACGTCTTCACGGGTGAGGGGGCCATTGACTTTCAGACGCAGTACGGCAAGACCCCAATGGGGACGGCACTGGCTGCTAAGGAAGCCAGCCCGCACGCCAAGGTAATCGGCTTAGCCGGCAACGTCGGCGACGGGATCGACCAACTTTATGATCTGGGCATTGACGCGATCTTCCCAATCCTGCCAGGGGTTGTCGACCTGCCAACGGCCATCAAGACCGGTGAGGCAAACCTGACCCGGACCGCAGAGAATATCGCCAGGGTATTAAAGTAAAGAGTGGGCCAGCAGGTGGTAGTCGGCGAGCATTAACGTCGCTAAGCTGATAATCCTGGTTTTGGATTATTGGCTTAGCGGGGTTAAGCGGAACCGACTGCCTGCTGGCGCACGTTTCGACCACATAAATTCAAAAAATTTCCAAAACAAAACCGCCTCCCAAAATCATGGGAAGGCGGTTTTTAATTACAGTTAAAGTTCTAAACCTTAAGCTAAAGCACCCATTGGATCCCAAGGAGCCAAGACCGTTGGTTCTTCAGTTTCCTGAGTCTTCTTTAAGTCGTCAGGCAGGAATTGCTTGTTCACAACGACTTGGTAGCAATACTCGTCCATCCAAGCGTCGCTCATGACGAAGTAACCCTTTGTGCCGACCTTTTCACCCCAAGAGTTTTCAACTTTCCACTTGGTAGGTTGGCCATCGACTAAGTCGACACCAGTCAGAACCATGGCGTGAGTCATCATGCTTTCCCCGTAGTCCAGGCGTTCTGCCTTGGTCGTGGAGAAGTCAATGTTGAAGAGGGCATCCTTGTCGTAGTACTTGGTGTCCATGATCCCCTTTTGCCGTTCTGAAGATTGACCAACGTCACAACCGAACCAGACGGATTGACCCGCTTGGAGTTGCTTGATGGCCAAGGCCTTGAAGTCCTTCATCGTGACGTTCAAGTGCTTGACTTGACGGCCGTTGACCACGTTACCCAGCATTTCAACCGTGTAGGTGTGGTTGTATGGCTTGTCAGCAGTAGGGGCGTTGATGATGGAGACGTAATCGGACAGATCCCAGTCGACATACTTGTCGAAGAAGGACTTAGGGGTTAAGCCCTTGTCGATGTGGTAGTTCTTGTCATTGTCGCGGTATTCGAAATCAAATTTGCTAACGGGTTCGCCGAGTGAGAAGCTCAGTAAGCGGTAAACTTCGCCGAGCATCTTGTCTTTAGCGGCGGCAATGTCAGCATCGCTGGTCTTGTCGGCAACTAATTTCCGTAATGTCACGGCATCCTTGCGCAACTTCAAGTTCAACGTGCTGTTAAGTTCGCTAGACTTGGAACTGTTGTAGGTTTCAGGCATAACGGACTTAGGCACGATCCCGTATTTTTCAATGATGGCACACAGCATGTCCCATTGACCACCGTCTTGTTGTGGGGTAGCCATTAAGAAGGCCACCTTACGGCTAGATGTTGGTTGGTCGGCAGTGGCCAAGACGTTTTCGTAGAAGTAGTTGGCTTTTTCGAATTTGTCCCAGAAGTTAGTGTAGTTTTGGGATAACTCAAAGTCACTCAAGTTAAACAGGTCGGCTAAATGATGACGCATGGTGTTCAATGCGGCAAACATCCAGCAACGGCCACTTTGTTTTTGGTTGGCAACTTTCCCGGTATCCAAATCAATGGAGAAGACGGGAGTCATGTCGGTTTCAGAAGCGTAATCGGCAGAGGTTGCTAAGATTCCTTGATGGCTGACGGCGCGTTCTAAAACCTTCGCGGTGGGGTCAGTAGCTAAAGCTTGTTGATAACGGGCGGTTTGATCCGCCGTAATTTCTTTACTCAATGACGTCACTCTCCTAACTATTCTCTCATTGTACCCCAATCTTCTCATTTTTTGTATAGGTGAGTTGAAAATTCAATTGACAAGGCACTTGGAACCGTTCATATTGAAGGCGTTATGCACAAATAATGTTGGAATTATGAGAGGCGGGGCGCCAATGTTCAGTGGGTCAGGTACCGGCATCACACTCATTCGATTTGCCGTCGTTTTCTTTTTGGGAGCGGCCGTGGGGGAATTTGTTTTTGGGCGAAGTCATCAACATCTTTAAAAAATGAATGGATTCAGATCAAAAGGGCCCCACAATACAGTTGGTATTGTGGGGCCCTTTCTAAAATTTAGAGATTGACGCCCAATGCCATTAGGCTAGTCGTAGTTGAGGTGCTTGTCTTGGTCCAAAGCGTTAATTTCAGCAATTTCAGCGGCAGTTAAATTAAAGCCGGAAATTTCGAAGTTTTCGCGAACCCGGGCTGGTTTAGAGGACTTAGGGAAGACCACGAAGCCGGTATCAATTTGCCACCGTAAAACGATTTGAGCGGGTGACTTACCGTACTTGTCAGCCAACTTAGCAATCACGGGGTCCTCAAGAATCAAGTGGCCGTGGCCGATTGGGGAGTACCCTTCGTTGACCAGACCGTTGTCCGTGTCGAACTTGCCTAATTCGGCTTGAACCTTGTAAGGGTGGCGTTCGATTTGGTTGACCATTGGCTTCACCTTAGCCATGGCAAAGACTTGGTTGAGTTGGTCTTCGGAGAAGTTGGAAACCCCGATAGCCCGAACCTTCTTTTGTTGGTAGAGGGTTTCTAAGGCGCGCCAAGTGTCCAAGGTCAGGTCGAAGTTTTCTTCATTTGGCCAGTGAATCAGGTAGAGATCCAGGTAGTCTAACTGTAAGTCGGATAACGTTTGGTCAAAGGCGGCCAAAGTCTTGTCGTACCCTTGGTCAGCATTCCAGACTTTGGATGTGATGAACAGATCGGAGCGGTCAATGCCGGAAGCCTTGATGGCTGCCCCCACGGCAGGTTCGTTGCCGTAAATGTGGGCACAGTCGAGATGCCGGTAGCCAGCATCTAAGGCCGTCTTGATGGAGACTGGGACGTCCTTACTATCGATCAAGTAAGTCCCAAAACCTAACATTGGGATGGTAACGCCGTTACTTAGTTGTGTCGTTTCCATGTGATTACCTCGCTATATAATTATTTTTAAAATCACCGTACGTTTATCTATGATACACTGCCGGGCGAATAGTTTCAGGGATTGTCCCTTGGCGACTGCGCAACAACTAACGATGAATGGTGATGTATCACAAGCCGATGGTCCAGAATTCTTTTAGTCATCGCTGTTTAGTATCACAGAGCGGTTCTGACAAAAATCACCCACGCAATTCCGTTAGGAGAATTGGTGGGTGATCGTTAGATCATAGTCAAATGAGATTTAGTCGCGGGCATTCAACACTTCTGGGCCATCTTGACGGCCGACGATAACCGTGTTGACCGTGTCCAAGAACAGCCCGTGTTCCACGATACCAACGATACCATTTAAGGTATTGGCCAATTCGTGTGGGTGATCGATACGGCCCAGGTGCAGGTCGATGATGTAGTTCTTGGAGTCCGTCAAGACGTGGCTACCGTCTTCGTTCATCCGGAAGGCCGGGTGTAAGTCCATCTTGTCTAACTTTTCCAGAACGTGGCTGGAACCGAATGGGATGACTTCCAGAGGTAGTGGGAACTTACCTAAGTGGTGAACCATCTTGCTTTCATCAACGATCCACATATTCTTCGTGGAGTTGATGGCAACGATCTTTTCCCAGAGGTGAGCGGCACCGCCGCCCTTGATACCTTGGAAGTTGTCGTCGATTTCGTCGGCACCGTCGATGGTTAAATCAAGGTGGTCAACTTCGTCCAACTGCTTGATGGTAATCCCCAGAGATTCGGCTTGCTTAGCGGAACGGTCAGAAGTGGCAACCCCAACGATGCTGAGGCCTTCTTCCTTGACGCGCTTACCTAAGGCGTCAATCATGTAGCGAACGGTCGAACCGGTTCCGATTCCGAGAATCATGCCATCTTTAACGTACTTGACAGCTTCTTGGCCCACGAGGGCTTTTAATGCGTTTTGATCCATGCTGAATTACTCCTCTTCTGTGTGACGTAAATTTAAGGCAACTGGTTGGACGGCGGTCGGCCCCGTTACTGGGAGCTGATGAGCCGCCAGTAAGTCGGGAACGGGATGTTGCGAGAAGTAGCGCTTGGCGTACGGATCCAGGACCTTGACAGTGACATCGTTGTCCCGCGCCAATTCAACGAAGCGGTCAATCAACTGCTGCGCAACGGTTGAAACGTCTTGAGAGGGGTGAACAAAGAGTTGTTCGAGAACCCAAGATGTGGGGCTTAATTGAAGGTAGTGTAGGCTCGCAATTAACTGTCCGGCAGACGTGATCGTTAGCCGTCCAGGATGTTCCGTAATGGTCATGCGTGACTCCTTTCCAAACCAGGCTTCCCCTCGATTTTGGTCTATCCACGCCGGCTTGTCAACTAATTTTGGCCCACGAGACGATTTTACTGGTAATCAGGGAGAAAGGTGTTTACTCTGGTAACAGAGTGTCAAATACAGACTATAAGAAGAGGAAGTGCCAGTATGCAACGGGGATTTGAAGTTGTCAGTAAGTACGCCAACCAGGGAGTAAAGTTACCCTACCGGACGACCCAACAGGCCGCCGGTTATGATTTCGAATGTGCCGAAGACTTTACGCTACCGTCAATTTGGCGACATGATCTTTTACATGCCTTCAAACGGCTGCGTCACCGAGAGACGTTGACCACAACCGAACTCATGGCGGGTCAGAGTGACTTAAAGCCTTGGCTGGTGCCAACGGGGATCAAGGCGTACATGCAGCCGGGCGAGGTGCTCATCTTGGCCAACCGGTCGAGCAATCCACTCAAACACAACCTGATTCTGCCAAATGGGGTCGGAGTGATCGATGCCGACTACTACAATAACGAAAAAAACGAAGGGGAAATCTTTGTTCAACTGGTGAATACTGGCTTAAGTGACGTCGTGATCAAGAAGGGCCAACGAATCGCTCAGGGGATTTTTATGCCGTATTTGTTAGCGGATGATGAACAAGCGCCACAGCAACAACGAACCGGTGGATTTGGGTCTTCTGATCGTAACTAATTCTTTAGAAAATGGCCTAACGGACTAGTGGGGGATTGCCCGGTAAATATGCTAGAATAAAGATACGAAAACTGAACGGAATTGGGGGATGAACGTGGCCAAAACGAAAACTAAATTTGTGTGTCAAAATTGTGATTACAGTTCACCGCGTTACCTGGGTCGTTGCCCGAACTGTGGGGAATGGAACACCATGGTTGAAGAAGTTGTGGCCCCGGCTAACAAGAAGCCCCAGTCGACCCGTGTGACGGTCAGTGGCGAGCGTTCTCATCCGCAATTGATGAATGAGATCAAACACACCACTGAGAGTCGAGTTAAAACGCAAATGGAGGAACTGAATCGCGTCTTAGGGGGCGGCATTGTGCCAGGCTCTCTAATTTTGATCGGTGGGGATCCTGGTATCGGGAAGTCCACTTTGTTACTCCAGGTGTCCGGTCAGCTGAGTGCAACCGGGGGCAAGGTTCTCTACGTTTCTGGAGAAGAAAGTGCCTCACAGATTAAGATGCGCGCGGATCGGTTGGTCGTCAACAGTGACAACCTCTACCTGTATCCAGAAACGGACATGGCCAGCATCCGAGCCAACATTGAAGAGATGCGACCAGATTATGTGGTCATTGACTCTGTTCAAACCATGCAAGCCCCCGGGATTGAATCCGCGATCGGATCTGTTTCGCAGATTCGGGAGGTAACGGCTGAACTGATGCAGATCGCTAAAACTAACAACATCACAATTTTTGTGGTGGGTCATGTGACCAAGGGTGGCGCGATTGCCGGGCCTAAGATTCTAGAACACATGGTGGATACCGTCCTATACTTTGAAGGTGACTTGCACCACACCTACCGGATTCTGCGGGCGGTCAAGAACCGTTTTGGCTCGACTAACGAGCTGGGGATCTTTGAGATGCGTGAAGGGGGCCTCTATGAGGTTGCTAATCCATCGGAAATCTTTCTCGAGGAACGGCTAGCCGATGCGACTGGCTCGGCCATTGTGGTCTCTATGGAAGGCACGCGGCCAATTCTGGTCGAAGTCCAAGCGTTGGTAACCCCATCCGTCTTTGGGAACGCTCAGCGGACCTCAAGCGGCTTGGATCGCAACCGAGTGGCCTTGTTGATGGCGGTCTTGGAGAAACGGGCCAACTTGATGCTTCAAAACCAGGACGCCTTCTTGAAGGCCGCTGGGGGCGTTAAGCTTGATGAACCCGCCATTGATTTGGCGATTGCTATGAGTATCGCTTCTAGTTATCGCGATAAGGCGACGGCACCGACGGACTGTTTCGTCGGCGAAGTCGGGTTGACCGGTGAGATTCGCCGAGTTAGCCGCATTGAACAGCGCGTTGCGGAAGCCAAGAAGCTGGGATTCAAACGCATATTCGTTCCCAAAAACAATTTACAAGGCTGGAAGCCCCCACATGATATCGATGTGGTCGGGGTGACCACCTTACGCCAGGCGTTGAAGTTGGCGCTGGGCGTCTAAAAATTGGCAACTTTGAAAGGAGGTGAATTTATGCGTAAGAAAACTGTTATTCTAGTAATTTTTGCAGTTCTCGGTGGTGTTATGGGGGTGGCGTATCTGCCACGTCTCTGGCATCTTGTCGGCTTAACCAGTCCACTGGTAAATAATGCGTTAGCTAATATCTTAATTGGTGCAATTATATTCCTTATTTTAGGCTTGCTATTTGCTGGACTGATTATGAACTTGATTCGCCGTCTTGAGTCCTATCTGAACAAGCAAGATCCGATGGTGTTAATCTTCGGCAGCTTGGGGGCCATCATTGGTTTGGCCTTGGCTCTGTTGATTTCTCAGTTCTTGTTCCGAGTCCCTTCATTCTTCATTGGGACGTTGATTCCAGCGTTGCTCATGCTGCTCTTCGGCTATCTCGGTTTCCGAATCGGGATGCGTCTTAGTAAGATGCGCGGAGAAGAATGGCGGAACCTGTTCACACCAAGGAGTAAGAAGGCGCCGGAAGAGGAACCTGAGAAAGTGTTGGATAAGCCAACGGAACCTAACTTTCATCACTACAAGATTCTGGATACTAACATCTTAATCGATGGTCGGATCTATGATTTGGCGAAGACGGGTTTCCTGGAAGGCACGTTATTGGTACCTAACTTCGTGCTCTATGAACTTCAATACATCGCGGATTCTAGCGATTCTATCAAACGTGTTCGAGGGCGGCGAGGATTAGACATTCTCAACAAACTCCAAAATGAACACATCATGCCAATCGAAATGTATGAAGGGGACTATGAAGATATTCCCGAAGTCGATAGCAAGTTGATTCGTTTAGCTAAGGAAAACGGTGGGGTGATCGTCACTAACGATTACAACCTCAACAAGGTCATCCAGTTCCAAAATGTTCAAGTCTTGAATATTAATTCATTGGCGAACGCACTGAAGCCACGGGTCATTCCGGGTGAGAACCTGCACGTGATGGTGGTTAAGAACGGAACCGAACGACAACAAGGGGTAGCTTATCTGGATGACGGCACGATGGTCGTCGTCGAAGATGGGCGTTACTTCATCAACAAGCAGTTGGATGTGGTGGTGACAAGTGCCATTCAAACCGATGCTGGGCGAATGATCTTCGCCAAACCGGCACACTCCAGCAAGAACATCGAAGAAGAAACCCATACCGAAAAGCCGAAGACTGGCGGTAAGGGAACTTCTAAGAAGACCAAGCGGTCCCGTTAGGTACAACGGCCGCAGCTTTTTAAGGGTGTTTACGAGGGCCACCCCTTTATTTTTCCGGGTGAGCATTGTACACTTAATACAATCTGTCATCAGCACTTGATGGCAATAAGTCTAAATTGACGTAAAAATTAAAGAAAGAGGCGCAAACGTTTTGGCAAAGAATTCAATTCGGGTTCGGTACGCACCGAGTCCTACCGGTCATCTGCACATTGGTAATGCCCGGACAGCGATCTTCAACTACTTATTTGCCCGTCACAACAAGGGTAAGTTCATTATCAGAATCGAAGACACGGACACTAAACGCAATATCGCGGATGGTGAAAGAAGCCAACTTGACAACTTAAAGTGGTTAGGTTTGGACTGGGATGAAGGTCCCGATGTCGGAGGAGACTACGGTCCCTACCGTCAATCCGAACGCCGTGAAATTTATGCGCCACTGATCCAACAATTGTTGGATGAAGGCAAGGCTTACGAATCTTACCGGACGGAAGAAGAATTACAAGCCGACCGTGAAGCTCAAAAGGCTCGTAAGGAAATGCCACATTACGAATACGAATACGCTGGCATGGACGAAGCCGAAAAGCAAGCGGCTATCGATGCCGCTAAGGCTAAGGGTTTGAAGCCCGTTATTCGTTTCCGCGTGCCCAAGGATGAAATCTTTGCCTGGGATGACATGGTTAAAGGGAACGTTTCCTTTAACTCTGACACCATTGGTGGGGACTTCGTCATCGCTAAGCGTGATGGGATGCCAACGTACAACTTTGCCGTTGTCGTTGACGACCACAAGATGGCCATCAGCCACGTTTTCCGTGGAGACGACCACGTGGCCAACACGCCTAAGCAATTGATGATCTACCAAGCCTTTGGTTGGGAAGCTCCTAAGTTCGGCCACATGAGCCTGATCATCAGCAAGGACACTGGTAAGAAGTTGTCCAAGCGTGACGAATCCGTGCTCCAATTCATCGAACAATACCGGGACCTAGGTTACCTGCCAGAAGCCATGTTCAACTTCATTCTGTTGTTGGGCTGGTCACCAGTTGGGGAAGATGAAATCTTTAACCGTAAGCAATTCATCAAGATGTATGATGAAACGCGCCTGAGTTCCTCACCTGCCACCTTTGACAGTGACAAGCTGGACTGGTTGAATAACCGTTACGTCAAGGATGCCGATGAGAGCACCGTGATGGACCTAGCCTTGAAGCAATTGATCAAGGCGGGGAACGTGCCTGCTAACCCAGACACCAACACCATCGAATGGTCACGGCAACTGATCAACTTATACAAGCGGCAGATGAGTTACATGGCCCAAATCAATGACATGGCCTCGGTCTTCTTTGAAGAACCTGACCAAGTCACGGGTGAGGCCTTAGAAGAGATCAGCAACGAAACGGCTCCAGTTGTACTGAAGGCCTTCGCCGCTGAGATCGAAAAGCTCGATCTGTTTGACTCCGTTGAAATCTTCCACGTGATCAAGCGGGTCCAAGCACAGACCGGGATCAAGGGTCGTCAACTCTGGATGCCTATCCGGATTGCCGTTACCCATGAAATGCACGGTCCAGAATTACCAGAATCAATCGAATTAGTTGGCCGCGAAACGGCCTTACAACACATTCACCAAACTTTAGCGCAACTCGAAGACTAACGATTTGGTAAAGAAGCCGGATGAAGGGCCTATGGCCATCCATTCGGCTTCTTTGTTATCGGGTGAATATGCTACAATAGACCTATCTTACGCATGGTCTTGGTTTTGATGCTGCGATCGAGACGCCAAAGGCGGCTAGGACCTCCGTCCTATGAGGCCCGCCCGAAGCCAAAAAAGCGGTCTTCAGACTCGACGGCAAGCCCCACAAAAAAACGTGGGTCTCGTCGTCGGCCCGTGGTGTAAGTCCGGATGAATCACCGGACTAACGCCACCGACACAGGATTCCGTTCCTAGCCGCCTTCGGCTGATTGCAACATCCGTTAGGGTTAATTGACAGAAGGTAGAGAATTTTTCATTCGGCCGGAGGCAATTAGACAGAACCCCGTGGTAGTGGACTTAGTCGATGGGCTTGTCGACTTAGTCCACTGGCCAGCTTTGAAACTCACGGATTTTGTGAGGTTCAAAGTTGCCCTGAAGACCGTTTCTCAGGCTTCAGGTCTGCCTCATGGGGTGACGTCTAATGGTCGCAGGCGCTAGATGACATTTAATGACGACCATTGCGTTTTAATTCAAGTTACCCGAAAGGAGCCTCGTGATGCTCAAAGTATTCAATACGATGACCCGCCAGAAAGAAACATTTGAACCCATCACTCCCGGAGTGGTGAACATGTACGTCTGTGGGCCAACGGTTTACAACTACATTCATATCGGTAATGCGCGGAGTGCGATTGCCTTTGATACCATCCGCCGTTACTTCGAATATCGCGGCTATCAAGTGAAGTACGTGTCTAACTTCACCGATGTCGATGACAAGATGATTAAACAGGCTAAAAAATTAGGGATTACGGTGCCAGAACTGGGTGATCGGTTTATCCAGGCCTTCAAGGAAGATACCGCCCAACTCAACATCGAACCAGCCACGGTTAACCCCCGGGCAACCGATCACATTCCCGAAATTATTACGTTTGTGGAGACCTTAATCGATAAGGGGTACGCCTATCCAGTCGATGGGGATGTCTATTACCGGGCTCACAAGTTTGCCCACTATGGCGACCTGTCCCACCAGAACCTCGATGAACTTGAGGAAGGCGCGTCACAACACACGAATGACGAGGAAACGGCGCGTAAGGAAGATCCCGTCGACTTTGCCCTCTGGAAGGGAGCGAAGCCCGGAGAAATTTCCTGGCCATCACCTTGGGGTGCCGGTCGTCCGGGCTGGCATATCGAATGTTCGGTGATGTCCACTCACTTCTTAGGCGATACCTTTGATATTCACGGTGGTGGTGAGGACCTCACGTTCCCACACCACGAAAATGAAATCGCTCAGAGTGAAGCCAAGACGGGTAAAACCTTTGTGCACTACTGGTTACACAACGGCTTCGTCACGGTTGGCGATGAGAATGAAAAGATGAGTAAGTCACTTGGGAACTTCGTAACGGTCCACGATCTCTTGAAGACCGTGGATGCCCAAACATTACGGTTCTTTATGGCGACGACTCAATATCGGCGGCCGATCCAATACAGCCAACGGAACCTCGATACTGCCGCGCGGAACCTGGAACGGTTACAAACGGCTTACAACAATATGGGGTACCGACTGAAGGATGCCGAGGCCGGTAATGACCCTAAGGTGGAACAAGAGATTCGGCAGATTACGGCGGATTACATCGATGCCATGGATGACGACTTTAACGTTCAAAATGGGATCGCTGAGGTCCACGATTTGGCCCGCTTAGGGAACGTCTATGCCGAACGGCCAGTGGTCTTTGCTGGGACGCTCGTATTCATTCGCAAGACGCTCAGTGACCTCCTAGCCGTGTTTGGCGTGACCTTTACGGAGACTACCGAGTTAGACGATGACCATATCCAAGCTTTGATTGACGAACGAATCGCGGCCAGAAATGACCGGAACTTCGAACGTAGCGATGAGATTCGCGAACAACTCAAGAGTCAAGGCATCATTTTGGAAGACACGCCCCAAGGGACGCGCTGGAGAAAGGGAAATTAATGACTGAACAAGCTGAAACAACTGATTTTCGACAATTAAACGGGGTGGCGCTAGCCTACATGGGAGACGCTACCTATGAGGTTCACATTCGTCAACACCTGATTGAAGCGGGCATTGCCAAGCCTAATCATTTGCAGAAGACGGCAACCCACTATGTCTCTGCCAAGGCGCAAGCGGCGCTCATCGCTCTGATGGAAGAGGATAATCTGCTCAGCGATGAAGAGTGGACCATGTTCAAGCGTGGTCGGAATGCGAAGAGTTACACCCACGCCAAGAATACCGACGTGGTGACCTATCGGATCTCAACCGGGTTTGAAGCCCTGATGGGGTATTTGGCCCTCAGCGGTCAGGCCGATCGGGTCAATGAACTTAGTAATTGGTGTATTGAACAAGTGGAAGCGGGGCGGACAAAGAAATGAAACCAGAACAAAACGACTCTAAGGATACCGCGGCAGATTTCGTGATTGGTCGGCACCCAGCCGTTGCCGCATTGCGGAGTCAACAAACGATTAACAAAGTTTTTCTGCAGAGTGGGTTGAAGGCCGAAGCCATTGACGAGATTCGTCAATTGGCGCATAAGCGTCACTTAGTGATTTCCGAAGTCCCTAAGCAGAAGCTGGATCAACTGACGGATCACGAGAATCACCAAGGGGTAGTCCTAGGTGTTGCTGCATTTGAGTACGCCACAATTGACGATCTCTTTGCCAAGGCCGAAGCCGCCGGCGAACCGCCATTCTTCCTGATCTTAGACGGCGTGGAAGATCCCCATAACTTGGGATCAATCATGCGGACGGCCGATGCTAGCGGTGTTCACGGGATTATTATTCCGAAACGCCGGGCTGTGGGACTGACGTCGGTAGTTGCCAAGACCTCGACTGGGGCCATCGAAACGGTGCCAGTCGCCCGGGTGACCAATCTGGTCAATACCGTTAAGGACTTGAAGGAACGCGGGCTGTGGATTTTCGGGACTGACATGGCCGGTACCGACTATCGTGACTGGAATGCCAAGGGGGCTACAGGCCTGATCATCGGCAATGAAGGCAAGGGAATTTCCCGTTTGCTGAAGGAAACGGTTGATGAGACACTGACCATCCCCATGGTCGGTTCCGTTCAAAGCCTTAACGCCAGTGTGGCAGCTGGACTCTTGATGTATCAAGGGTTCAGTTCACGGCACCCCGTACAACACTAATCGTAGAAATGGGCGAAGGATATGAAAGAAGATATTTTAATTGTCGATGCGTATAATATGATCGGCAACTGGCCTGAGCTCAATCGGTTAAAGTTGAAAGACCGGTTACCGGAGGCCAGAGACCAGCTGTTGAGCATGTTGGCTAATTACCGTAAGTTGCGAGACGCCCAAATCACCGTGGTCTTTGATGCCATGTATGTGCCAGGAATCTCGAAGAGCTATCAGCAATTCGACCTGGAAGTGGTCTGGACGAATCGTGATGAGACGGCGGACAGCTATATCGAAAAGCTGGCCAAAGAGCGGCAGACACGCTTTACGCAAGTCACCGTGGCCACCAGTGATCAGGCCGAACAGTGGACGATCTTCTCGGAAGGGGCTCTGCGGATTCCCGCGGGAGAACTCCTCCGAGATATTGAGCGGGCTAAGAATGAAGTCAAACAGACTGCCCGTGAGTTTGCGGACAAGGGCTTGGTGCGTAAGTCGCCCTGGAATGATCAGCAACTCTACAAGTTAGAGAAGCTTCGTGACCAGATGATGGCCAAACCACCACGAGCCAAGAAAACAAAACATAAATAAAACACGCGTTCGCTCGGCGAACAGTTAGCCTTCCTTTAGACTGAAATTGCAGCTAAAGGGAGGCTATTTTAATTGGGACAAATGACTGATTGGGCACTACTAACCTTGATTCGCCAAAGCTTGGATTCACCGGCACTGATGGTCTTGTTTGAGCGGTACCGGCCGATTCTGTTACACCTACAGCAGCAATACTACATTCCGGGGCACGACAGTGAGGATTGGGAACAGGAAGCCTTGTTAGTCTTTTGTCGGGCGACCACGACCTTTTCGCCCCGTCGGTCACCTAACTTTGGGGCGTTCTACCGCTTAATTTTGAGTCATCGGGTCTTTGACTTGATTCGCCAAAGCCAAGCGCAGAAACGACAGGCGGTGGGGCCGGAGGTGTCCTTGGAAGATCACCGTGAGTATCTCGCAGATACCGTTCCAGATCACCGGTTGGCCGTGCGCGAACAACTCGAAATTAAAGAGGCCCTCAGGGTATTTCCGGGACGGCTCTCACGGGTTGAAAAGGCCGTCTTTGCCGGGTTAATGCGCGGGGCGACGCCGGCTGACATTGGCGACTTGGAGCAGATGAACCGGCAGCAGGTGACCGCGGCGGTCCATCGCTGTCAGGTGAAGCTACGGGAGTTGTTAGCCGAATGATTGACGGGACTGGTAATTGATGGTAATCTAATGCAGTATGAGTTTGAACATGATTTAATTAAAGGTGGTGGCAAGATGGCTCAGAAGAAGATTGCTTTGGCCTGCTCAGTTTGTGGGTCACGGAATTACACCATCACAGCAAGCGCAACCCGCACGGAACGACTTGAGGTTAAGAAGTTCTGTAAATATTGTGGGAAGTACACGTTACATCGTGAGACCCGTTAATTTAGACTAACAATTCCAACGAACATAGGACATTTTAGGAGGCAACAGCATGCGTTTATTCCGATTTTTCAAGTCAGTAGGGCAAGAAATGAAGCAGGTTTCTTGGCCAGGTGTTAAGCAAACACGGCACGACACGGGGACCGTTGTGGGGATTTCCATTCTCTTCTCCATTTTCTTCGCTGTCGTTGACTGGGTCGTTCAGTACGGACTGAAGTTCCTCTCCTAAGTGGAATTGTCAGTGGTCAAACACGGTTAAATATGCTATATTGGTAGGTAACAGGAACTTCGACTTGCGCGGAGTTTTTTTATTTTGCTCGAAAAAGTCAATTATTTAAAGGAGTTGCACCAAACATGGTTGAGTCAGCGGAAAAGCAATGGTACGTCTTGCATACGTACGCCGGATACGAAAACAAGGTTATGGCAAACTTGGAATCCCGGTCAGAATCAATGGGCATGCAGGACAACATCTTCCGGGTTGTTGTCCCAGAAGAAGAAACCCACGAAGTCAAGAATGGTAAGGATAAGGTCTCAATGGAAAAGACTTTCCCTGGCTACGTCTTGTTGGAAATGGTCATGAGTGATCAGGCTTGGTACGTGGTTCGGAACACCCCTGGGGTTACCGGATTCTTAGGCTCTCACGGTCAAGGTAGTAAGCCAACGCCACTGTTACCAGATGAAGTTGAACGGATCTTGCGTCGTGTGGGGATGTCTGCACGTCATGCCGATCTGGATGTAGCTCCTGGTGATTCAGTGACAATTGTCGACGGGGCCTTCAGTGGCTTGGTCGGTAAGATTACCGAAGTTGACAACGAAAAGATGAAGCTCAAGGTGAACATCGACATGTTCGGTCGCGAAACCAGTACCGAATTAAACTTTGATCAAGTCGACCCAATCTTAGGGTAGGCAAGCGTCAGCGGTTGTCGATAACCGGCTATAGTTAGGTGGCACGGTCATCTCAGCGATAGTTTAAAATGAACTTGTTGTGGTTAGTAAAGTGTGGTATGATTCTCTAGTATGCGTTAGAGCATACAGTCAACGTGGGAGGGGCAAACTAACAGCCCCACTTACCACACACGGACTCAAGGAGGTATTGTCTCGTGGCTAAAAAAGTAGCTAATGTCGTTAAATTACAGATTCCTGCGGGTAAAGCAACCCCAGCTCCCCCAGTTGGACCAGCTTTAGGTCAAGCAGGTATCAACATCATGGGCTTCACTAAGGAATTCAACGCTCGTACCGCTGACCAAGCTGGTATGATCATTCCTGTTGTGATCAGTGTCTATGAAGATCGTTCCTTTGATTTCATCACTAAGACTCCTCCAGCAGCAACGCTGTTGAAGAAGGCTGCTGGTGTTGAAAGTGGTTCTGGCGAACCTAACACGAAAAAGGTTGCTACGGTAACCAAGGATCAAGTTAAGCAAATCGCTGAAACTAAAATGCAAGATCTAAACGCAGCTGATGTTGAAGCAGCTATGCGCATGATTGAAGGTACTGCCCGGAGCATGGGCTTCACGGTCGAAGGTTAAGCTCAGTTTTCGGATAGTCGGACACTTCACGAAAATGAAATGTGTCAAGTGGGAGGTTTATCCGTTACAACCACATTTGCAAGGAGGAATACACAAAAATGGCTAACAAAAGAGGTAAAAAGTACCAGGACGCTGCCAAGCTGGTTGAAGCCGACAAGGTTTACAGCATGGACGACGCCGTGGCATTAGTAAAGAAGATGGACTTCGCTAAGTTTGATGCATCCGTAGAGGTTGCTTTCAAGCTTAACGTTGACACCAAGCAAGCGGACCAACAACTCCGTGGTGCCTTAGTATTACCTAACGGTACTGGTAAGGACACAACTGTTGTTGTATTTGCCAAGGGTGACCAAGCTAAGGCTGCTGAAGCAGCTGGTGCTGACGTCGTTGGTGAACAAGACTTAGTTGAACGTATCCAAGACGGCTGGTTAGACTTTGACGTTGCCATTGCAACGCCAGACATGATGGCCCAAGTTGGTCGTTTAGGCCGGGTCTTAGGACCTAAGGGCTTAATGCCTAACCCTAAGACGGGTACGGTTACGATGAACGTCGAAAAGGCCGTTTCCGATGCTAAGAATGGTCAAGTTACCTACCGGACTGACCGCGATGGTAACGTTGCCGTTGCATTCGGTAAGGTTTCATTCGATGCTGACAAGTTAGCTGGTAACTTAAAGGCTATCGCTGAATTAATTGTTCGTGCACGTCCTGCCGCTGTTCGTGGCACTTACGTTCAACACGTTTCAATTTCTTCAACGTTTGGCCCTAGTGTTAACGTTGACTTGGCATCTATGATTGCCTAAGTTTTATTGAGACTAAAAAAATCCCTAACAATACATTGACAGGTTTTGCCAAGTATTGTATACTATTGAAGTTGTATTTAATAGATCTACCTAAGACTCAGGTGGCCTACTGGCCTTAATTTCCTGCCGAGGCAGAAGTTTACTTAAACTTTTGACTCCTTATGTCTTGGTGGCATAGGGATTTTTTTATCCCACCAAACTACTCTGGGAGGTGAACAATGTGAGTGAACAAGCTATTGCTGTCAAAGCAAAAATCGTCGATGAGGTTGTTGAAAAATTCAACAACGCCACCAGCGCTGTAGTTGTTGATTACCGTGGTTTAACGGTTGAACAAGCTACTGAATTACGTAAGGAATTACGTGATGCTGGCGTTCAAATGAACGTCATCAAGAACAAGATTTTGGTTCGGGCTGCTGAAAAAGCTGGTTACGGTGACTTAAATGACATCTTTGCTGGCCCAACTGCCGTTGCTTTCTCTAACGAGGATGCAATTGCCCCTGCTAAAGTTTTGAAGAAGTTTGCAGATAGCGTCGACGCCCTTACGATTAAGGGTGGTTACATCGAAGGCAAGATTGCCTCTGTCGATGAAATCAACGTTTACGCTACCTTACCTAGCCGTGAAGACCTGCTCTCCATGCTTGCTAGTGAACTTCAAGCACCTGTACGGAACGTGGCCTACGCAATTAAGGCTATCGTTGACAAGGGTGACGAAGGCGACGCAGCCTAAGTACCCAAGAAACATAAAACTAAAACCCAACTATTGGAGGAAAATAACATGGCTTTTGATAAAGATGCTATCATTGCTTCCCTTAAAGAAGCATCCATTACTGACCTTAGCGACTTAGTTAAGGCAATTGAAGACGAATTCGGCGTTTCTGCTGCTGCACCAGTTGCTGCAGCCGGTGCTGCTGGTGGCGATGCTGCCGCAGCCAAGGACTCATTCGACGTTGAATTAACTGAATCTGGTGACGCCAAGGTTAAGGCCATCAAGGCTGTCCGTGAAATCACTGGTTTAGGCTTGAAGGACGCTAAGGGCCTCGTTGACAACGTACCATCTGTCATCAAGGAAGGCGTTTCTGAAGACGAAGCTAACGACATCAAGGAAAAGCTTGAAGCCGTTGGTGGTGTGGTTACTCTTAAGTAGTCACCTTCACTTACTAAAATCGAAAACGCCATCCTTGGGTGGCGTTTTTTTGTACCTGTTTTTCGGTCATGTGGTTTAATTTTTAAACACCGAAATAAATTAGCCATTAAGTTGGTTGCCTAACTGAGTTAGCGTGATTGACGGTAACCATCGGAACGGGGGACACTGCAAGTTGAATCGTTTTATTAAGAAACGGTGGTGTTTCTGCCAAAGGCTAGTTTTTCTCGGTGCAGTCGCTTATTATAAATATAATACGGACTTTTGGTATCCAAATTTCGCCGTCGGGTGACGGGGAGTTGCCTGAATTGGCTGATTATGGTGAACTTAAGGACAGCCCAAGGGTCTAAACAAGTTGACAGATTTAATCGGGGACAATTTAAACCTGATCACTCAGCTGGCGAGAAGCGCTAGTTTTGTGGGATTAGACCAAGATTGAGAGAGCATGGCATATAGGAGCGGGGGAAATAAGATTGGCAAGGTTTCATTTGAATCGTAGGTGGCAGAACGTAATTCTTGCGTTCTGTCTAGCCTTTATTTTAGTTGTGGGCGTGTTTGGTTATTGGAAGATCACGCCCTTTGGTAATCGAAGCTTGATTTTTAGTGACATGGGGACCCAGTATGTGCCCATGTTAACGGACTTTCAACATGCCTTACGCACGCTGGATTTCCGAATGTTTTCGTTTACCCATGTGATGGGTAGCAACTTGGCACCAACGTTGACCTACTATCTCATGAGTCCCTATAATCTCATGGTGCTGCTATTTAGCCCGGAGAATGTTCCGGTAGCAGTGACCATCATCATCATGGCCAAAATCGCCAGCATTGCGGCTTCAATGACCTGGTATTTACAACGCCACTTTGCGACAACTGCTCGGATGAGCCTGCTCTTCGGGGTGGCCTTTGCCTTCTGCGGCTTCGTTGCGGTGAACTATTTTGACCTGATGTGGTTGGACGCCTTAATCGTCCTGCCACTCGTCGCCTTTGGCCTGGACCAACTGGTTCGGAAGCTACGACCAGCTGCCTTTTTCTGGTGGTTATTGGTCAGCATGCTGGTTAACTATTACATGGGCTATATGACCTGCATCTTCAGTGTTTGCTATTTTGTCTATCTATTGGTGATTGACCGGCCAGAGGGCCTCAAGACCTGGTGGCAACCAATCAGACGATTCGTCGTGACGGCGATTCTTAGTGGGATCAGCGCAGCGATTGTCCTGATTCCAACCGGGCTCGGAATGCTTCAAACAGCTAAGGGCGCCCCCTATGCGGCCAATTACAAGGTTGAGCCAACGTTTGGTCTGGAAGCCTTCGGTCAGTTCGTGGTCGGAGGGACCAATAACAGCCAACGCCTAGACCATGCCCCGACACTCTTTGTGTCTAGTGCGATCGTGCTTCTGGTTCTGGTTTACTGGGTTCACCCAGCGATCTCTCGTCGTAAGAAGTGGGCGGGAGCCGGATTCCTAACGGTGCTGTTCCTTGGGCTGTGGATTCGGCTGTTTAATACTTTCTGGCACTTGATGGCAGCCCCAGCAGGGTTCCCATTCCGGAACGTGTTTTTCTTTAGTTTTGTGATGGTTATCTTGGCCTTTGCGGCTTGGCAGGCTGAGCCGCGAGCGATTGCGACTAAATTTAAGTGGCTATTACCGGCGGGGCTATCGATATTAGCCGTCGTGGGGTCACTGTTGATTCCAGTCATGCTGCGCCTGGTGACGGGGCACTCGTCACGAATGGTGCACTATTATACCGATATTTCTCGCGTTCACTGGACGAGTTTGTTTTTAGGAATCTTTTACCTCTTCATGACGGCGGCCGTTATCTTTGGGACACGGCATCTGTGGCGCAAGTGGTTGCTGGGGGCTATCGTGACAACCGAGGTTGCCGGAAACTTTATCTTGGCGATGAGTACCAGTGAATTTGGTCATCACGATGTCTACACACGTAATTACATGTTGGAAAAGCAGCAGATGGCAAGTGTTCAGGCACCCGCTGGACAACTCTATCGGGTGGATAATGAGAATAGTATCATCAAACGCGCCTTTGAGTCTTCCTATAAGAGTTATAACGACAGCTTGTTGTTTGATTTTTATGGGGTATCGGGGTATAACTCCACTATCAATGACCGGACACGAAAGACGATGCACCGCTTGGGTCTGGGGAGTGATAACCCTCGTCGGATCAGTAGTGGTGGTCTCACGCCAGTCACGGACATGTTATTTGGGGTGAAGACCTCGGTCGAACTAGCCACGATTGGTGCAACGACGACGTCTAATTCTGGTTATGTGGGCATGGGCTTTGCCGTACCTAAGACCTTGACGCATACGAAATTGAGATTCGATGCCTTCGGGAACCAAGAAAAGATTCTCCAGGCCTTGAAGCCAAGCAAGACGGCTTACTGGTCATCGGCAACCAATATGGTTGATCAGGTTGAACATTCGCCTTACTGGGCGGGACAACCAACGGGTTATGCCTACCAACACACGATGTACGTCACTGCTAAAACGGCGGGACCAATGTATTTGTGGGCACCCAATGGTAGCATTAAGTATTCGACGATGTTGGTCAACCACATCCCTGTGGGTCCAGAGATAAACATGAATCAACATACGACATTGATTAACCTGGGGACCTTTAAACCGGGTCAACGAATTCGGATTCGTTTCAGTGCCTACGATCGGGGAGCCGATCTGGGCTTGGAGCTCAAGACGCTACGTCAACCCAAGTTTAAACAGGTGGTCAAAACGGTTAAGAAGCATGCGCTGAACCTGCACATCACCGACAGTCATTGGCGGACCGAACTGACGGGGAATGTTACTGGAACCGCTAAGAAGCGCTGGCTGTATGTGAGTCTGCCCAATGACGGTGGCTGGCACGCTCAGGTCAATGGGCGGCCAGTGACGCCAAAGCGGATGTTGCACGGAATGACGGCCTTGCCAATTAAGGCCGGGAATAACGATATTCGACTGACTTACCGGGTTCCTGGTGGTCGGGCCGGCATCTTGCTCAGTGTCATTGGGATCGTGGCCTTCTCTGGCATGACCATCATTTGGCGGTGGCGCGACGACCGGGCATCAATGAAGAATGGACATTTTAAAAAATAGATCGAACCAGTCGGTTTTTTCGACGGGTGAGTGGTACTGTCAGTTAACTGGCGGTGCCACTTTTTTGATCTGACGGGATATCTTTGTTAACAGATTTGTAAAAAATTCTGCTTCGGTAGTTTTAAGTGTATCAGCTATGGTAATCTGGACAAACAAGGGGCTGGTCGTCAGCACCTCATCTTCATAATTAATATAGGAGGTCATCACATGTCAGTTAAAATTGGGGTTATTCTCGGAACGACGCGGACTAATTCACTAGGGAGTCGGATCTTTACTTATCTTCAGCAACAGATCACGGTCCCAGATGTAACCTTTACTTGGATCAACTTGAAGGACTTTCCGTTGCCATTTTACGATCATCCAGAGACGCCCTTATCTGAACCCTTGCAGGGACTTGATGCAGCTGAACAGCGCTGGTTGACTACGTTACGGGCACAGGATGGGTTCGTCATTCTCAGCCCAGAATATGACCATGCCATGACGGGGGTCTTGAAGAATGCCCTGGACTTTGTCGGCCCTGAGACGGACCACAAACCCGTCCAGATTGTCACGTACTCCAAGTATAGTGATGGTGGTGTCCTGGCGGCGGCCTCAATGGTTGGCGTTTTACAAATGCTAAAGATGATGGTGTTACCGACATCGGTCTTGCTGTGGAATGCTGAGGCTAACTTCACAGATCGCGGCGAGCTAGTGTCGTCGGCGGAAAACAGCGATCACTTTGCCCACCGGCTGCAAGCGGCATTCGCTGAAATCAGCCATTACGCCCGGGTGATGCGGGATAATCCGTATCGGCCAGAATAGTGAAATAACGATAAAGCTTTAACCTTAGCGTGGGGACGCAAGGTTAGTCAGGTGACTTAACGGGGATAATCAGATAGCCACTTGATTGGTTTTTGGGGAAACGATTGCGATAATAAAGGACTACAGGGGGGAAATCATAATGGGGAAAAGAGTCTGGGGTTTTATACAGAAGCGCTTAACGTGGATCAAGGGGATCTTCTTCTTCTCGATCCTGTTATTCATTATTCGTGAGGTCGGCCGTGTGGGTCACGAGATCAGTGGTGATCAGGTTCAAAGTGAGTTGGCTTCACTGAGTTGGGGGACACTGGGGCTTTTAATGGTGGGTGGCTTCATTGCGGTGTTACCCATGCTGGTCTATGACTTCACGATCGTTGAATTCTTGCCCGGTGAATTTTCCGCGGGCTATATCATCCGCAGTGGTTGGGTGACCAACACCTTCACAAACCTGATGGGGATGGGGGGCATCCTCGGTGCCAGTCTGCGGGCTAACTTCTATTCCCGCTCGGCATCCAAAAAACAAGTTCTTTATGCCATCTCTAAGATTGTCCTATTCCTTCTCTCTGGCTTGTCCTTGGCCTGTTGGATCGCGTTGATTTGCCTCTTTGGCTTTGACGTTGGTCAGCCCTTCCGTGGCTACTGGATCTGGTTGTTGGGTGGGGGACTGTACTTCCCTGGACTTTTTCTATTTACGCGCTTAAGCGATAATGATTTCTTCAAGGATCTGACGTGGTCTCGCGAACTCAAGCTGATTGGCGGATCGACATTGGAATGGGGAAGCTGTGCGGCTTTCTTTCTGGCCATTGGCTGGGCGTTACACATGCCAATTCCACTGATGGCCGTCTTCCCAATGTTTGTAGTGGCCTCGGTCGCCGGGGTAGTTTCGATGATTCCCGGTGGACTGGGATCGTTTGACGTCTTCATGATTCTGGGATTGGGTTTGTTAGGGGTCGGTCGTGCGGATGCCGCGGGCTGGCTAATTCTCTATCGGTTATTCTATTATTTCTTACCGTTTGGTTTAGGGGTAGGACTGTTCATCCACGATGCTGGACGGCGGATCAATACCTTTCTTAATGGGTTACCGGTTGCCGTGATTCGCCGAGGTGCGCATCTCTTCGTGACGGTCTTCATGTACTTCTCCGGAATTATGATGTTGTTGTACGCAACGATTCCGGATGTCGTCTTAATGAATACGTTCTATATTCGCTTAGTGCCCTACATGTTTTACTTCTTAGACCAGGTCTCCAACATCATCATGGCCTTCCTGCTCATCGGATTGGCCCGGGGTGTCGGAGCTCGAGTCAAATTAGCCTACTGGCCGACGATGGTGGTGCTGGTCATCGCCATTGGTAATACGCTCTGGCGCGAAAACTTTCCAGGTGGTTTGGCCGTCTTATTGGGACTGGTTTTACTCTGCCTTATCTTGGCCCGTCCAGAACTCTATCGTCAGGGCTTCCACTATTCTTGGGGGGGCTTACTGGTTGATGGAACCATCTTTGTCGGCACCTTCGTGGTTTATACGATTCTAGGTATTTCGACCTTTAGGGTTCAGCATCATCATTCTTGGATTCCCAAGACGTGGCTCTTTCCTTCGACTCAGGTCTGGTTAAATGGCCTGGGAGGCCTGCTAGTGGCCTTATTGATTCTCGGGGGTATTTACCGGTATTTAGCTAAACCAGAGCCAGAATGGCTTCATACGCCCTTTGATGGCGACCGAATCCGGGGGATCATCAAACGATTCGGGGGCAATGAAATCAGCCACCTTGCCTTTCTGAAGGATAAACAAGTTTATTACTATCAAGAGGCTGGCGAGGATCAGCTCTTCCTCCTATTCCGGCAAAGCGCCGACAAGCTCTTGGTGATGGGAGAACCTATCGGAAATCAGGCGCTCATTGGGCCGGCGCTCCAGGCATTCATGCATGATGCGGATCAGGCCGGGTTGCGACCGGTGTTCTACGAGATCACGGAAAAGCTCACGCTGCGGCTTCACGAGATGGGATTTGACTTCATCAAGGTCGGAGAGGAAGGTCACGTCGATCTCGCGACCTTCAACCTGGCGGGTAAGGCTCACCGTGGTGAACGGTCGGTGGTGAATAAATTCCACCGGGAAGGCTATACCTGTGAGCTCCTACAGCCACCGTTGAGTGATGAGAACTATCAAAAGCTCAAGACCATTTCCGATGCTTGGCTGGGGGATGCTACAGAGAAGGGCTTTTCCATGGGGTTCTTCGACCGCCAGTATTTAGATGAATCTCCGGTAGCCGTTATGCGAGATGCGACGGGTGAAATTCAAGCCTTTGCCAACCTCATGCCAACCGGTGAACACGTGATGACATCTATCGATCTGATGCGTGAGAGTCCCCATGCACCCTCGGGCATCATGGATGGGCTGTTCGTCTTTCTTTTCGACTTGTGTCGCGAGGAAGGCTATCAGACCTTCAACCTGGGAATGGCCCCACTGTCCAACGTGGGTTTGTCCGAATTCAGTTTCATTGAGGAACGGATGGCCCATCTGATTTACGAATATGGGTCCAGCATCTACAGTTTCCAAGGCTTGCGGGCCTACAAGGAGAAGTATGTGGCGACTTGGCAACCGAAATATCTGGCGTATCGGCGGCGTGCCTCACTGATCTTCACCATGCTCCAGTTGGTCTTGGCCATCAATCACCGGGCAACTGCCGCGACAACCAAATTGGTTCCGCGTTGGATGAGCGGTTGGTTGACGGATGAGATTGATTGGAATCAGAAATAAAAGATGCCGTTAATTGTATTTTAGAAGCAAGAGGCTGTGACATAACTGACCTCTATAGAACAAGAATAAGGCACGAAACCGAATTTTGGTTTCGTGCCTTATTTCTATGCTCTTGATTCTTAATCCATTTTTCTCTAGTAGAGACTAACTTGAGGATGTTCAATGCCAGAACGAGGATTCCAGTTTCTTTTTTGACCTTTTCTAGGCCGCGTACCGAATAGCGATGGAAATGCAAATAAGCCTTCGTCTTGCCAAAAATTGGCTCTACATCAATCTTTCGACGCCCATAGATAGCCTTGTTTTCTGGTTTTGAAAGCTGTGTGCGTTCCTTAG
>NZ_RHOD01000024.1 GCF_003946095.1 Levilactobacillus lindianensis
CGTCTAATTTCTCGTGATACAGTTGCCTTAGAGCATCCTACTTTCTTAGCAATAAGCCGAAGGGAATATTTTAAAGTTAAACCTGTCAGTATGATTTCTCGTTCTTTTAAGGTAAGATGATGATACAGGCTCATAGTCTGAGTCCTCCTTGTAATGGTGTTGTGGTGATTCCATTTTACAAGGGCTCAGGCTATGAGTCTTCTTTTATGTTCTAATTAGCGTTGCACTTCAATTGTAAATTCGTCATACAAAAAAAGGCTGTGACCACCGTCACAGCCTTTTAAAACTCCCGAAAACCCTTTCGCCAACCCACCCATGGGGCGTATAATTAATCTTGAGTTTAACCATTCGTTAGCCTACTTAGTAGTTACGTCACGAATTAATTATACGTAAGGGTGGTATTTACATATGAAACGACTTCCAATGGCCCTCCTAGCACTTAGTTGCGGCCTTTTAATCAGCACCGTTCAACCTGCAACGGTTCACGCCAGTGCAACTAGTGATGCCAATTCATCATCAACGGTCACGAACAGTTCCTCCACCACGACTGACAGCAGTTCCTCATCGGATTCCAGCGAAAGCCAGAAACCAACGCCGAAGCCCAAACCGAAACCTAAGCCAAAACCAGTGGTCTATCGGCCCATTTCTAAGGTGAAGAAGGTCAACTATTACACTAAGATTGGCCCAAACAAGTCTTACAACCACTCCGTCTATCGGACCGGTGGTGCCAAGTCTTCCGCCAAAAATATGAAACCATACACCATGGCAACCACCTTCGCCAACAAAACGGTCCACATTACTCGCGAAGAAACCATGGCCAACGGCATCTGGCTCAGATTCACCTATAAGAAGAAGGTCGGCTGGATTCACCGCAATGGGACCGTTAAAACTTACCGTTACCTGAATGTGCCCCTGATCGCCCAACGGCCACAACTCCCAACCGGTTGTGAATTCACCGCAACCGCCATGATGCTCAAGTATGCCGGGGCCAAGGTCACCAAGATGTCGATCGCCAAGGAAGTTCCGCGCAGTTCGAATCCGAACAAGGGCTTCGTCGGTAATCCCTATTCTAGATCCGGTTGGTGGATCTACCCTAAGGGCCTGATGAAAGTGGTTAAACGCCACACGGGATCTGCCAAAAACATGACTGGCGCTTCCTTTCATAAGATGAAAAAGCAGATCGACAAGGGACATCCCGTGGTCATCTGGGTGGCCAACGTCGACGGCTTCGTTAACCACGCCATCACGTTACGTGGTTACAGCAAGACCCGGGCTTACTACAATGATCCCTGGACAAATAAGCGGACCAGCATGTCTCAAAAGAGCCTGCACACGCACCGGAAACACGATGCCTACCGGGCATTGAGCTACTAGGAAATTGTTAACAACACGCGTTCTCTCTGAATTGAGAGGACGTTTTTTTAGTCACCCATTTCGCTAGGATTCTCTGGATTGCCTTTCCGCCCAAGAAGTGTAGACTAATAACAATTTAATGATTTGGAGGAATGCCTATGATCAAGCCACAGCCCTTACATACCGGCGATTCGGTCGCCATTGTCAGCCTTTCCAGCGGTGTTCTGGGAGAACCCTTTGCCGCCCACGAACTTGCACGGGGTCAACGCCGACTCCGTGAGCTGGGCTTACAGCCCATCCTGATGCCCAATGCCCTTAAGGGGCAGACTTACTTGAATGCGCATCCGGAAGCCCGCGCTGCCGACCTCAAGACGGCCTTCACCACTCCCAAAATCAAGGGCATCATCTGCGCCATCGGGGGAATCGATACCTACCGGCTGGCACCCTACTTATTCGACGATCCCGAGTTTGTGGCCGCCGTGCGCCAACATCCAAAGCTTTCCACCGGCTTCTCGGACACGACCGTTAATCACCTGATGCTACGGCGGCTGGGACTTACGACCTACTATGGCCCCAACCTTCTCAATGATTTAGCGGAACTGGGGCCCAACCTATTGCCCTATACTCGATGGACTCTCACGCGCTACTTCGAGAACCCTCAGACGACCGCGATCACCAGCAGTCCCTTCTGGTACGAGGAACGCACCGACTTCTCCAAAGCCGCTGTGGGCACACCCCGTGTCAGTCATCCCGAGCGTCGCGGTTATCAAGTGCTCCGTGGTCAGGGCCGCGTTACCGGACGCCTGTTAGGTGGCTGTATCGACAGTCTAAATAGCCTACTCGCGGATACCCGCTACCCGGATGAACCTGCAGTAGCCGCCCGTTATCACCTTTTACCTACCCCAGAAGAATGTCGCGGCAAGATCCTCTTCCTCGAAACCAGTGAGGAACAACCAACCCCTGAGGCCTATGCCACCATGTTGGCAAACCTCACCGAAGCGGGAATTTTAGGAAACGTCACCGCAATCCTCATGGGTAAGCCCCAAAACGAAGTTTATTATGACGCCTACTGTCATGAATTATTAGCCGCAACACGTCGATTCCATACAACGATTATGGCCAATTTAAACTTCGGTCACGCTTATCCGCGAACTGCCTTGCCTTATGAAGCGTTAGCCCAAGTGGATCTTGATCGGCGGAGGCTCACCATCTTAGAACCTTATTTTTCTTAAAAACTTAAAGATCGTAAAGAACCGCCAAAACTGGATTTTTGTCCAGTCTTGGCGGCTCTTATTTATTAACATTTCGAATTACTTAACATGCTTATAGGCCTTCTTCAAATTAGCCTTGTCTTTGGCTGAAGCTTGTCAGCAAACCCTGAGAGTGCACTTGTTTTATCCTTTGAATAATTCAACCCAATAGCATAGCCAACACCCACCAAAGCTGTTCGCTCTTTATCTTGTTCCGTGTAATCGACCATCGCTTGACGGTTCAATTTCACCTTACTTGAAAAGATACCAAAATAGCCACCGGGGCCATTAGTATAGCCCATCATCTCATAATTTCCCTTAAGACTCTTCACCGTTGTTAATCGAATGTCAGCCTTAGAAGCTTTTTTAATACTCCGTAGCTTAACAACATGGAGCTTGTTCCAAGCTTTGACAGCGCCATTCCAATTGTCTTTCCAATGCTTAGACTTAGAATCAATATGGTAAGTAATTTTGCGCGATTGAAAGCTCCCATAGTAGCCCTTACTCGACGCATTAGCAGTGACCGTACCAATACTTAACAGACCCAAGCCCACACCTAAAACGGCAATTGTCTAGATTAGCATTTTATGTAACTTCTGACCCGTTAACATACCCTGACACCCCTTTGTTTGTCATTAGTGATTTTAACTAAGTTTAGTTTAGTCTTACCCAATGGCTAATACTGTTGTGTTTGTCCAGTCAACCTGAACCCTCATTTCACTAAAATAGCCTCACTGATCCTAATGGTCAGTGAGGCTATTGGTTTAATTAGCGTTAGTCTTTTCACGGTACACTTCGACACAGAAGTTCTTCTGACCACAGTGTGGACAAGTTACCTTTCTGGCGCGAATGTTATGCCGAGCAAAGAAAACCTCCTTGAAGGCGGGATTAAAAATCGTCCCACAGTTAGGACAAGCATAACTTACCGAACGGAAATAATCCCAGCTAATCCAGCTCGCTCCGGCAAGCACAACCACCATACCACCGGCGAAGAACCACCAGTTACCTGTGAAGAGTGCGTAGATAAAAGTTCCCCACTCAATGATTCCGAGGGGAACGCCGAACCCCAACATCCGTACATGCACACGTCTTAATTCCTGCTTGTTTGCCATCATGTGTTCCATGTCAGCAATTGACTGAATTGGAACATCAGTAAAGTCGGGTAAGCTCCGTTGAACCAGGCGAAGTGTCCGTAATTTTTCAGCATTCTCCGCCTGTTCCGCCAGTAGTTGCTGTTCCTGCTGGACTAAGACGTCGGCTAAGACTCGGTTGGCTTGGTCACTATCCAGAATTTCCTGAATCGCCGCTAACGTGAGGTCCATCCCCTTGAGTAACCGAATTAATTTGAGCCGCTGCAAGTCGGCCTCCGCGTATCGCCGACGGCCGCCAGTGGTCACAGCCGTTGGGGGCAAAAGGCCCTTCTGGTCGTAATACTGAAGTGTTCGTACCGACACGTGGCCCAACTTGGCTAATTCTCCTGTTGAATAATCTGACATGGTTTCACCTCCTATACCCTTGTTATACCTGACGACGTCGCGTCACAAGCAAGGGGTCTGCCCAACTTTTTGAAATTTTCCAAAATTGTTCGCTTTTCCAATCAATTTCCCGGGTTATTACTAGTCCCATTATACCTGATAACCTGACATCACCCGCAGCAAATGGTGTCCCCTCACAACAAAGGAAAAATGAACACTATCAGCAAGAGCAGCCCCCCGGGAAGCGGGCAATCTCCGCTTACGTAACCCTCCCTAAATCTTGTAGCAGCATATTGAACTCCTGGCAGAACGCAAAAAAGCGCCATCCCCGGCAAGGAACAGCGCTAGTTTCAATTCAATTACTTGTTGAAAGTCTTCAAAGAATCCTTGATCAATTGGATAAAGGCCGGACGGTCAATATCTAACAGAACTTCAGTGTTCTTAGGCTTTCCAGTGAGTTCGTAGTAGTCACAAACCGTTTCACCACGAACCAATTCACCTTCAGTTTCCACGTCAACGTTCATTAATTCACTCTTGAACATTTCTGGGTGAAGCATCCAGGCAATGGTACATGGGTCATGCAGTGGCGCACCCTTGAAGCCCCACTTTGGGTTTTCGTGGTAGACTTCGAAGAAGCTCAGCAAACCGCGGAAGGCGTGGGCAACAGGGTTGTCGATTTCGTCCAACGATTCGATTTCTGGCTTCAGGATTTGAGCCTTGTGGGTCACGTTCAGTGGCGCCATCGTTAGCGGGATCCCGGCGTTTAAGACAATCTTAGCGGCTTCTGGGTCCACGTAGATGTTGAATTCTACGGATGGGGTCCAGTTACCTAAGCCCATGGCACCACCCATGAAGACGATCCGTTCGATCTTGCTCTTCAATTCTGGGTAAACCCGTAAGAACAACGCAATGTTGGTCATAGGGCCGGTAACGACTAAGGTTACCTTGTCATCGCTTTCGCGTAAGGTCTTGGCAATCAGCTCGATAGCCGTCATGTCTTGTACCTTGAAGTCTGGTTCGGCGAGGTCAGCCCCGTCCAAACCGGATTTACCATGCACGTTACCAGCTGTTTCCAACGGCTTCATGAGTGGTGTCCGGTTCCCACCGGCCACTGGAATCTCTTGGTGGTGCATCAACGTCAAGAGACGCATTGCGTTATTCAGCGTCTTCTCTGGGGTTTGGTTCCCAGCAGAAGAGGTTACAGCTAATAGGTCAATCTCAGGATTTGCTAACGCCAACATCATGTTGAGGGCGTCATCGTGACCGGGGTCACAGTCCATAATAATTTTTGTTGTCATGTCAAATAGCTCCTTATCTAAAGTAATTAGTGGGTTGATTTAACCGTTACTTTGCTAAGTTGACTACAGGTCTTGAACCATAGCAGGTTGACCCCGATGCCGACGAGACTGCCGACAATGATGAGGCTCAACAGGCCAGTTGCCTGGCCCAAGTTGGAAACGGCTGTCACCAACGAACTGACGAATCCAAATGCATAGACGATAATGACAAATTCCATTAATCCTACCGCGTGGCGCCGATTACGAAGCACATTGAAGGCGCTCCAGACGTAGAGCACGAGGGCAAACGCCACGGTATTAATCATGGGGCGAATGGCGGTTGCGTTACTCGTCAGCACTGTCACACCCAGGTTCGTGGCAACAAATAGGAACCAAGAACCCAGCATCAACGGTAATAATTTTTTGAGTTTCGTTTTCACCATTCAAACCTCCTAATTAGAAGTACAGACCAACGATTGTCCCAGTAAGGACGGAAGCCAAGGTGGCCCCCAACAACAGCTTCATGGAGAACTTGGCAACGTAACCACCTTGTTCGGCACTGATGGACTTGATAGACCCAGTAACGATCCCGATCGTCCCAAAGTTGGCGAAGGATACCAGGTAAGCAGAGATGATGGCGTTAGCCTTCACACTCAAACTACCGGCGATGGCATGTAAGTTACCCATGGCAACGAATTCGTTGGTAATCAACTTGGTTGCCATCAGACTCCCAACCTTCATGGATTCGTGTAACGGAACACCCATTAAGAAGGCAACTGGGGAGAAGACGTAACCAATTAAATCAGTAAATGAAATGTGGATAATAGCAGTAAAGCTACTGTTTAAGAACGTAACCAGGGCAACGAACCCGATTAACATGGCACCAACAGTGATAGCTAAGTTGAACCCATCGGTGATGTAAGTTCCTAAAACTTGGAAGAATGGTTCTTGCTTCTTTTCAGAAATCTGAACCAGTTCATCGTTGGCTTCAGTTTCGTAAGGGTTGATAATGCAAGAAACAACCAATGCGGATAAGATGTTCAAGAAGACGGCAACAACGACGAACTTGCCGGGAACCATCTTCATGTATGAAGCCAACATTGCGGCTGAAACGGCACTCATTGCTGAGGCACAAATGGTGTAAAGACGTTGTTCGTTCAGCTTTGGGATTTGTTCCTTAACCGTCAAGAAGACTTCTGGTTGACCCAAGATGGCCGTCGATACGGCGAAGTAACTTTCAAGTTCACCCATGCCGGCAATCTTGTTCAAGATCCAACCAGTCCACTTGATAATGAATGGTAAAACCTTGATGTAGTTCAGGATCCCAACCAGTGCGGAAATGAAGACAATTGGCATCAGCACGTTGAGGAAGAAGACGGAGGCACCCGGCTTGATGGCTAACCCACCAAAGACGAAGTCGACACCACCGGCAGCTTGACCCATCAACCAGCTGAAGAAGCCGGAGATTCCGGCTAAGGTCTTAATCCCACCGGAAGTATGTAAACAAAGGAACGAGATAACAATTTGCAAAGCAAACAGAATTCCCATTCGTTTGTACTTGATGTGCTTACGGTCGGAACTAACCAGCCAACCAATCCCAAAGACTAATGCTAGTCCGGTTAATAAGAAAACAAAATTCATTATGTTCACCCTTTTTCCTTTTAGTCGAGGCGCTTACCGAAGCCAGCTAACAACTTGGCAGCGACCTGTTCATTCATTTCTCCAGGCATGTTGCTTGCGAATTGTTCGTTTGCAACGGCCTTGGCATTGGAGACAACTTGTTCGGAAGAGATGCCGTAATCGCTGAATGGGTGTAAGCCCAAGACATCGTCACGGAAGTGTTGGTACTGCTTAACTGCGGCGGTAGCGCGGTCAGCCATGGATTCGTCTTCGGCGTAGTTCAGGCCGAGGATTTGACCAATTTCGGCAACCTTTTCAGGCATCAGGTCACTAACGGCAGTCAAGACACTTGGCAAGGCGTAGGCAACGGCTTCACCGTGGACAATGTGATACTTGGAGCCCAAGATGTGCGCCATGGAGTGGCCCGCGTTGGTCCCAGCATTGTTCAACATCCAGCCAGCTAAGGCTGCGGCAACCATGACTTCTTGACGTGCCTTACGGTTTTGTCCGTCTTTAACGGCAGTTGGCAGGTAGTTGGCTAATAGGAACATCACCTTTTCACAGACAGCGTCAGTGATTGGGCTTGAGAGCCGCGAAGTATACCCTTCGGCAGCGTGAGAGAAGGCGTCCAAACCAGTGGCAATCGTCATCTTGGTAGGTAACGATAACAACAGGTCAGGGTTCAGGATGGCATATTCGCTGACAGCGTTGTCAGAGAGAATGGCCAGCTTCTTTTCCGTCTTCACGTCGGTTACGACGAGGGCGTTAGACATTTCACTCCCAGTACCGGAAGTCGTTGGTACGGCGATTAAGCCCTTGCAAACCTTGATTTCCTTCTTAGGATCCGTGTAGTCCATGATGTCGCCACCATTGGTCCGCACGATGTTCACCCCACGGGCAACGTCGATGGAGCTCCCACCACCAATGGCGATAATGCTATCAGCCTTGGCAGCTTCGAAAGCGGCAACCCCGTCGCGAATGGTTTGTGCAGGTGGATCAGAGACCACTTTATCGAAGACAGCAACATCAATGCCGTTGTCCTTTAACAATTTTTGCGTATCCTGAACCAATTGAACCTTGGCAAGGAAGCCGTCCATGATGAACAGTGGCCGGTGGTAGTTTTCGGTTTGTAAAACTTCAAGAACCGTTTGTGCCAGGTTATCGGTATCGATAACTTTGACGCGTTGTAATAATTTAACATCCAAACTCATTCTATCTAGCTTCTTTCTAGGATTAATCGTTTTCTGAAGACCGAACTCAACGCTTGAATCGTTGGACCAGTCGTCAGTGCGGTTAAGATGGTAATAATCCCGAACTTACCACCTAATAAAATACCAATGATAATGAGACCCACGTCGAAGGTAATCTTGCTGCGGCGCATACTCCATCCGGTAAAGTCCCGGAGAGTTAGCATGAAGCCACTAAAGGGGTCAACCCCAATATCGGCGGCAACGAAGAGGCTAATTCCCAGGTAGTACAGGGAAATCCCTGCAACCCCACCAACCGATCGGCCAAGCAACGTCGTGGACGTGAAAATCAAGGGGTACAGGTACGACCCGATTGACACGAACAAGCCGTAAGGCACCAGGTACATCAAGGTTCCCCAGCTTGCGTAGTGCCGGCCGATAAAGAACAGGGCCACGATTAACACCACATTCAGGTAATTAGAAACGGTTCCTAATTGCGCTTGCTCAAGATGGAAGGTCGTCCGTAACCCGTCGTAAATAATGCCCACCGGATCATTACCCAATTGGGTATTATTGTTAAAGGCAACCCCAATACATACTAGAAATATTCCTAGGAAGGCTAGAGCAACGGTTTTGGGCGTATAACGTTTCGATGACAACTCTCTAACGCCTCCTATGCGATTTAAAAATTAAAGACCTAACTTCTTAGCGGCAGCATCTGCGGCTTCACAGAATGCCTTGACCTTTGGGATATCCTTTTCCATATTGCCGCCTTCATACTTGATACTGGTCTTCGTCAATGAATCAACCCCGTATGGGCGAATCTTTTCAATGGCTTCGGCAACGTTGTCCGGTCCCATACCACCGGCTTCGATAACTGGTACGTTAACTTCCTTAACGATCTGGGCATCAATGTTCCAGTCATGGGTTACACCACTGGCACCGATCCCAGTATCTGGTGCTAAACCAGAATCTAACAGGATGTAGTCAACGAATGGTGCGAAGGCCTTGGCACGAGCGATGGCACCTTCACCATCAACCAGAACGGCTTGCATGAGTTCGGTGTGAGGGGCAACCTTCTTCAAACGCTTAGCAAACTCAGCATCGGCAGCGTAACCGTCACCGGCAATGTGCAAGATGTCTGGTTGGATACGTTCGGCAAGTTGTAACATTTCTTCAGGGTCGTTCGTCAGCATAATGGCAACGGAGGTAACCCCACGACGCTTAGCTTCGGCGAAGATCTTGTCAACACGGTCTAGGGGAACACGGTGGGCAGGAACACCACCATGTTGCATAGGAACAAGTCCGATGTTGTCGGCCCCAGCTTCCATAGTCTTAACGGATTCGTCGTACTGAATCAAAGAATAAATTTGCTTAATCATAAATTGCTCTCTCCTCTTATTTTGAAGTTGTTAAAGTTGCCAGCTTCTGGTTCACTAATTCTGGGGTGATATCTGGCACTGACTTAGTGCTTTCAAGGGCGATGCTGGATGCGGCTTGGGCAATCCGACCCGTTTCTTCCAAAGAACGGTTTGGATCTAAGAAGTGGCTCCAAGTAATCGCGGCCATCCCACAATCCCCAGCGCCGTTAGCGTTGACGATGTTGGTCTTGAAGATTGGCACGTGGACCATACCTTCATGGTTGGCACACAGGATTCCATCGGCACCTAATGAGATGTAGACATTCTTCATCCCGGTGTCCAAGAGAACCTGAGCGGCCTTCTCTGCGGAAGCAGTGTCGGTAATCTTGACCCCACTGAGCAGTGAAGCTTCCAAAGCATTGGGCTTCAAGGTATCCATCTTACCCAGGATGTGGGCAAAGTGTGGCGCCTTCACAACGGAAACCGTGTCGCCAAAAAGTGGCACCGTCACGTTGTCACCCAACCAATCGATGGCCTCCTGCGAGATGTTGGCATCAATCAGACAGATAGCAGCATTGTTAATGAAGTCGAGGCGCTTAGCCAGAAATTCTGGCGTAATCTGTTCACAGATAGCCATATCATTCACACCCACCAACATGTCACCCGTTTCGTCGGTGATGTACATGTAGGTTGAAGAACGGGACCCCTTGACCAATTCGGCCTGGTCCAACATGATGTGGTTTTCTTCACAAGACTTCTCTAGTAAGTGACCATTGTAGTCGTCACCGTACACCGTAATGAGATGGGTCGGGACTTCCAAATGAGCCAAGTTTTGGGCGATGTTTTGACCCACACCACCAACAGCCATCCCAACTTTACCAATATTGGAATCACGCTGAATGACCTTTTGACTAGGCATCCCGAAGATGTCCATGTTCATACCACCAACTACGACGACGTAGTCTGAGTGCTTTTGTAAATTCTGGCTATCCATTTCCATTGCCTCCTTCAGGGCTGGAACTATAAACAAATGTTTATCTAAGTAATCATTTGACAATTACAGAATATAATCTCCGGAGTCCTTTGTCAATAGGAACGTAAGCGGTTGCAGTATTTTGCGCTAGCTTGCTCACCTGATCTCATTATAAAAATCGTTGTTAATCTGGTGATTGGCTCCCCTTCTAATTTACTTTTTCACAAGCAAAAAAAGTGAGATCAAATTTTCGCAATTTGATCTCACTTCGCTATAAGTTCTATTTAATGGATCAGCCTAATTATTCAGGGCCCGTTGCCGATGCTGGAGCACCTGAGCACTCATTCTGTCATTGACCGCGTCGTCTGCCTCGGTGGTAATGTAGGTCGCTGCCACGCCCGCCATCGCCGTTTGACGGAAGTCCTGGTGATTGAGCCGAGCCCAAGCCAGAGCCGCCACAGCCGATGCCCCAGCACCGTTCGTGTTGCGGGCATCCTGCTCGGTGTCGGGGAAGAACACCGCTTGATCGGCATTCTGGTAAAGGATCCCCACTTCGTCGATGTAGATGAAAACATTCGTGACCCCCCGGTCGATCAGGTGATCGGCCGCCTGGCGGGCGGTTGCTTCGTCACGAATCGTAATTTTGGTCAGCAGGGTCGCCTCCAGGGCATTGATCACCAAGGTATCAAGCCGGTCGATACCGTCGTAGAGGTTCATCATCTTGTTAATCCCCACGGCCTTGGCAAATAACGGCACCGTGACGTGGTTGTAAAGCCACTTGATACTCCGTTTGGGTAGGTTGGAATCAATGATCACCAGATCGGAATTGTTGAGGGTCTGCTCATGCCCCATTAGATATTGGGGAGTGATGTAGTTGTTAATATCCATGTCGTCGATCCCCACAATTCGGTCCCCTTGGGGCTGGTTGACGAAGAGATACATCGAGGTGGGTTCATTGGTAATCTGCTTGGCGTGGCTGATGTCGATCTGGTTGGCTAAGGCATCTTCCTTAAAGATTTCACCATTACGATCATCGCCATAGGCCGCGATAAAGTAGGGCTTCACCCCCAACTTACTGAGGTTGACCGCCACGTTTCGACCGACGCCACCCAGCTTGGTATAAATTTTTCCGGAGTAGGAACTCTGGTTGGTCACCGTCGTGCCGGAGACTCCCAGAATATCCATATTAATGCCCCCGACCACCGTGACGTACTTCGGTGGCGTAATCACGTACCCTTTTCCCTGAATGTAACCCTTCTTGACCAGGTTCGAGATATGCGCTGCCACGCCGGACCGGGTGATGCCGGCCAACTCTGCTAGCTCATTTTGCGTAATCATGGGATTCTGCTTGATCCATTCCAGAATCTGCTGCTCGCGGCTTGTCACTGCTGATCACCTTTTCCTTTCATTCACTGTTATTGTGTTAACCATACCCCAGCGCTCCCCGCCTTGCCAACTCATTTGATCGGGTTCCGGTGAAAAATGGCACAAAAAAACTGTCAGTCGCAAAACGACTGGCAGTTCTCGTTAAACCTCTGATTGGGCTAGCTGGGTTCGAACCAGCGCATGACAGGATCAAAACCTGTTGCCTTACCACTTGGCTATAGCCCAAGAATTCGGTCATCACTGACCCAACAGAAATTAATTTTAGCATTTCTCCCCCTAAAAATGCAACCCCTTTTTCACTTCTAAACAGAATTAGTTGACGGCCACCCCCCTAACCGCTACGCTGAATATACAATTAGTAGGTATACTATTTATCTAACGTTTAGATTTGCGGGCTTAAATGCCCCTGTAATGGTTCTTTTGCAACCCAATTCTAATTCCAGAAAAGAAGGAACTGACATGTCCGGTAAGATTACAATTAAAGATGTTGCCAAGCAGGCCGGCGTCTCCGAAGCCACCGTTTCTCGGGCCCTCAATGATAGTCCGCAGGTGAAGCGTGACACGCGCCAAAAGATTCAAAACATTGCACGTAATCTCGGGTACCACCCCAATGGGTTGGCCCGTAGCATTCGGGTCCAACAGACCCATACGCTGGGCATGATCATTCCCGATATTCTGAATGGCTTTTTTACCAACCTGAGCCGATCCATTGAGGATCAGGCTGCGAAATCCGGCTACGACGTTCTGATCGTCAACACCGATGAGAGCCGTGAGAAGGAAGTTAAGGCGCTCAACCTCATGCTCGAAAAACAGGTCGATGGTTTATTGATTGCCAGTGCCGGTGAAGCCACTAACTACACCAACATTTTAGGCAATACCCCGGCCGTCTTCGTGGATCGCATGCCACCGGCCGGTACGGCCCCGGAATACGACCGGGTCCTCGTCGACAACGTGCAAGGAACTCAGGCTGTGGTGGACCAGATCGTGAACCAAGGCGCTCACCGGATTGGGATCATTAACAGTGCGGTTCCCGCCACTGCCGACGAACGGCTGCGGGGTTATCACGAAGCCTTAGCCGCGGCTAGCCTCCCCGTCGACCCCGATATCGAAGTGGTCGCCCGGACCGACAACAGTAACGTCGGCCAAATGACGCGTCAGCTCTTGGTCAATCAGAAGTGTGACGGCCTCTTCGCAGCGGACAATACCATTATGCGAGCCGTCCTGACCCGATTAAACACCCTCGACGTGCCAGACTTTCAGCTAGGCGGTTTTGACGATAGCGATTGGTTCGACTTCTTGGAAAAGCCGATCGTTACCGCCCAACAACCCATCACAAAGCTCGGCGAGATTGCCGTAAACCACCTGATCACCAAGATTCAGAATCCCCACCAGATTCCGCAAGAGGTCCGGCTCACGGCAACCATTATTCCTCGGGCAACACAACGTTAATTACGATCACAAAAAACTCCCTACCGTTATCACAGTAACGGCAGGGAGCTTTTAATCTAGTCTAAGATTTGACAGAATTCAATCGTTTCGTGGTTAGGTCCCAAGATATTGAAGAACCGAATCCCTTTCTTCCAGAAAGATGGAATGGATTGAATCTCATCGTTAACCATCGTCAATCCTTGCGCCTTGGCAGCAGCGAAGGCTTGGTCGACGTCGGTCGTGTTTAAGGAGATGTGGTTAATCGCACCGGCTTCTGGGTTGGTTGGATCGCCTTCCCAGGTTTCAATGGTCAGATTGCCCAGCCGCATGAACGCACAACGGTTTTCCCCATTGGGGAATAACCCAGCTTGTTCGAAGCCGAGAGATTCGTAAAACGCAATGGTCTTGTCTAAATCTGCTGAAGGAATACCAACGTGTTGGATTCCAGTGATGAAGTCACTAACTGACATCGTTTTTTGCTCCTTTTTGTCTGGTTGTTATTGGTTATGTGGCGGAAACGTGCTGTCCCGGGCCACCACTCTACTTGCCGACATCCACGGCCTGATGTTTCAACTTTGGAAAGATCACCTTGTCGGCAATCCCGGTAATCCCACCTTGCGCCAAGAAGGCAAAGATGGTTCCCAACCCAAAGTTCGTGAAGGACCGCGTAATCACGATGGCCACGATAGCCATAATGGTCGGTGGAATATATGATGCCCACATCGCTTTGGCAGCGTTCCCCTTGAAGTAACGGAAACGAAGAATTTGCATCAAATCGTCAGCTGGATGCAAGACCAGGTTGACCCGTTGGTAGATGGAAATGGCCACCGCAATGAAAGCCACCCCCAAGAAGTTCAGGAAGATGTAGAGCACAATCATTCCCAAGGACCGGGCTTCTGGTAACCCCGCAAACAAGGCGGGATACTTGCCATTGAAGAAATCCTCAAACACCTGAATCAAGGCGGAGAACGGCACCATGAAGATCATGTTGCCGGCAATCCGTTTCCAATCCCAATGACGAATCAGGACGGCGTTTAACACGGAAGTCAGAAAACCCATGACCAGAAACGCCCAGAACAAGTTCCAATGAAAGGCGGTTCCGAGGTTAGCTTCCGCTGCGGACCAGTACGCCGCTCCTAAGAACGACGGGTGAATCTTAGCACTCGTCACCAACGTCAGCACGTTTCCGGCAGAGTTGATTACCAGTGATAACGCGAAGTAGGCAATGGCTTTGCCCATCGAGATCGTCCGACCATTAGAGGCATCCAAGGTTGCCGCTCCGCCGTTTAAATCAGTTGTCGCTTCAACTTTCACAATTATCCCTATCCTTTACTAGTCGCTGACCTTAACAACAGCCTTGCTGACGCCGTCAACCTTACCGTTCAGAACATCTTCCACCTGTTCGAGGCTAACTTCGTGGCTGATCAAGGATTCAACATCCAATTGACCACTAGCTAACAGCGCAATGGCATCTTCGAAGGCGTAAGGGTTAATGAAGGCTCCCTGGATCTTCAATTGCTTTTGGTAAACTTCGTAAGTGTTCATGGAGAAGGTTTGGTTAGGCTTCCCAACACCAAACATCAAGACCTGGGCCCCCTTCTTGGTGGCTTCAACGGCTTGTTCCTGCGTTTGTGGTAAACCAACGGCTTCGATCACAACATCGTAGTCGGCTGGAATGCTTTCACGCGTGGTGTTGTAGGTGTTCGTAACACCAAATTTTTCCTTGTTGAAGGCTAATTTCTTGTCGTTTAAGCCGGCAAAGTCCACTTGGTGAACACCGTAAGCTTGTAATAATTGAACGAACAATTGCCCCATGAAGCCGTCTCCGATGACCAAAGCTTTTTGGTATGGTGTCAAGTCCAGTAATTTCACCCCGTGGACTGCGCATGAGATAGGTTCCGTCGTGGCGGCGGCCTTCAATGAGACGCTGTCAGGTAAAGCGTAAACCACAGATGCTGGTGCGGTGAAGGACTTTTCCAGACCACCGTCACGCGTTACCCCAACAGCGGATAAGTTGTCACAGAGTTCGGGCCGGTCAGTCCGGCAGTATTCACATTCGCCACAGTAGATGTTCGGGTCAACGGTCACGCGGTCACCAACCTTAACGTTAGTAACTTCGCTCCCAATAGCCGCAACGATCCCTGAATTTTCATGACCTAACACGATTGGTGGTACGGCATCGGCTGAGCCAGGAAGGCCGGCGTAGAGGGCACGGTCGGTCCCACAGATACCGGCATAGGCGGTGTTCACTAAGACCTCGTTAGGTTTAACTTCGGGCGTTGGTAAGTCTTGAATTTCCATTTTTTTGGTTCCAGTTAATACTAAAGCTTTCATCAGATAAGTCTTCCTCTCTTTGTGCTGTTCATTTGTTGTATTCTCTAAGCGCGAGGGCAAAGTCCCCGAGTGTGGCTGAGCCATTATCCTTAACGGAAGGCATCACGATGTAATCTTCGAGCTTGCCCACGTCAACGTAATTATTCAGTAGCTTGGCAAATTCGGCCCGCACCTTAACCAGGAATTCTGGACTGACCACGCCACCGCCAAAGACAATCTTGTCGGGACGAAGCATCAGCGTTTCTTGTAAGGCAGCTTGTGCCACGTAGTAGGCCATGATGTCCCACACGTGATCGGTCAATGGGACTTCATGCCCATGCTTTCCAATCCGAGCTTCAAACGTTGGTCCACTGACCAAGCCTTCGAGGCAGTCCCCGTGGAAGGGACAAATGCCAGCAAAGTCCAGGTCGTCTGGGTGGCGCTTGACGCGAACGTGACCCATCTCTGGGTGACCCATGCTCCCGACAAACTCACCGTCCACGATGGCCCCGGCACCCACGCCGGTTCCAATCGTGAAGTAAACCAAGGAATCAATCTTTTCATTGAAAAGAGTAGAAACCACGTATTCACCGTAAGCTGACCCATTCACATCGGTTGTCCAGTACATCGGCACATCCAGGTCTTGTTTCAACCGACCCAAGAAATCCGTGTTCGACCAACCCGGCTTCGGCGTATCCGTGACATACCCGTACTTGGGAGAGTTGCGTCGTAATTCAATCGGACCAAACGATGAAATGGCAATGGCCTTCAAATCGGGGTATTGCTTGAAATAAGCGATACACTGACTCAAGGTTTCTTCCGGTGTCGTGGTGGGAATGATGACCCGGTTATCCGTGCGGTAATCTTCGTTACCAATTGCACAAACAAACTTTGTTCCACCGGCTTCAATACTTCCAAGTTGCATAATAGCTACCTCCATATTTTTGCCGGGGACCGTGACCCGCGGCACCAATTGCTAAGCACTGAATGACTGACCCAGTCATTTTTAAATCGTTTTCAGTATAGCATCGGGGTCTCATTTTAGAAGGCGTTTTCACGCGTCAACATTTTCAGAAAAGACCGATAAAACAAGTCGCCACCGAAATGCAATCGATTTCATTTTTCGTGAATTAGGTCACTTTACTAGTCCAAATGACTGGTTTTCAATCCCATCATCCCCCAAAATCCCGGTTGACCCCCTTCGAAATCCGTGCTAACCTAGCTTTACCGCATCAAATCGCATACTTTGTTTTCTAGGGTTCCGCTACGTCAGTAGGCCTGGTCCGAGAGAAAACCCGTGGGTGGTCCCACGGACACGGAAGGGAAAAAGCCTGGGAGATTTTGTCATTACGACAGAATTTCTCAGGCTTTTTCTGAGTTTATAGGAGGAAAATGATGAATAACCATTGGTTTCGTGTCATTATTGGCGCCATCTTCGAGGTCAGCTGGGTGGTGGGCTTCAAGCACGCCGACACCTGGTGGGAATGGATTTTAACGGCTGTGGCAGTCTATTTGAGCTTTTACTTTCTCATCAAGGCTGGCGAGGTCTTGCCGGCCGGCACGGCCTACGCCGTCTTCGTAGGACTCGGCACGCTGGGCACGACACTGGTGGGAATTCTAGCCTTTCATGAACCCGTCAGCGTCACCAAGGTTGCCCTGGTGATTCTGCTCCTAGTTGGCATCGGTGGGCTTCAAACGGTGACAACCAAGGAGGTGAACTGAGATGGCCTGGATCTGGTTAATCTTCGCCGGACTCTGTGAGATGTCTGGCGTCACCTTCATGAATTGGGCCATCCACCGTCGCACCTGGTGGCTGTGGACCCTGATGGTTATTGGCTTTGCCTTTAGCTTCGGCGCCCTCGATATCGCCTTACAGACACTGCCGATGGGGACGGCCTATGCCGTGTGGACCGGGATTGGGGCCGCTGGCGGAGTTCTCACCGGGATGCTCTTCTTCGGTGAGTCTAAGGATTGGCGGAAACTCCTGTGGGTCGCCGTCATCTTACTTGCCGTGATCGGTCTCAAATTAATTAGCTAAACAAAAAACAACCCCTACCCGTGAGACTCTCCGTTCTACAGGTAGGGGTTGTTGCCAGTTAACTGACTTTTTCTAATGAAATGAGTTTGCCATTCACGCTGACGCCGTACGTCGGAATCGGACCACTTATGACCGTGACATTGGTCGTCGTCGCGGTCAGATCGATTTCTAAGACGCTCTCCGCAATCTTCATCCGGTAGGTCAGCCGTTGTAAATTCTTTGGTAAATGATTGGTAAAGTGGACCACTTCATCCTGAACGTAGAAGCCAGAGAATCCGGCCACTAAGGCCAGCCAACTGCCACCTAAGTTTGCCAGGTGAAGGCCGTCCGCCGTATTCCCCTGCAAGTTCACCAGGTCCATTCTAGCGGTATCCATAAAGTAGTTGTACGCCTTGTCGCGATCGTCCATCCGGGCTGCAAGAATACTGAAGATCGACCGTGACAGAGAAGAGTCATGCGTCGTGACCCCTTCGTAATACTGATATTCGCGCTTCAACTCCTCGGTCGTCAGATCCTCTGGGAAGAGGTATTCGGCCAACAAGGTATCCGCCTGCTTGGCCACCTGATAACGGTAGATCGTCAGCGGATGGTAGTGCAGCAGCAATGGGAAGTTGTCCGGCGTCGATCGGTCCTTGGGCCAACGTGGCTTGTCGAGAAAACTGTCATCCTGCTCGTTAATCTTCAGATCGGCGCTGTATGGCAGGTAGACGTGATCCGCTAAGTTCTGGTAAACATCCAGATCGGATTCGCTAACCCCGAACGTTTCGAGGTTACCCGGCGAGCGTTTCTGAATTTCTCGAGCCAAATCCACGACCAACTGGAAGTTATGCTTGGCCAACCGGTTGGTATAGTAGTTGTTATTGACCAGCGCCGTATACTCATCGGGACCGGTCACGGTGTGAAATTCAAACCGACATTCGGTACCAATCTGTTGCCAGGATCCGAAGTCTTCCCAGAAACGAGCGGTCTCGAGTACCATTTCAAATCCACACTGGAGAATGAAGTCCAGATCACGGGTGATCTCGTAGTACTTACCCACCGCATAGGCAATGTCCGCATCGATGTGATACTGTGCCGTGCCGGCTGGAAAGTATGGCGAGGCCTCTTCACCGTTGATCGTCCGCCAGGCAAATAACGCGCCCTGACTGGCTCCCAACGCGTGGGCCCGCTCCCGTGCCTTCGGCAGAATTTGATAGCGGTACACCAGGAGCTGCCGTGCCATCTGTTGATTGGTGTAGATGAAGTACGGCAACATGTACATTTCGGTATCCCAGAAATAATGGCCCTCATAGCCAGACCCGCTCAGACCCTTGGCCGCAATGTTCGTCCGGCCATCCCGACCGGCGGCTTGATTGAGTTGGAAGATATTGTAATGAATCGCTAAGTCCAACTCTTCGTTACCTTCTACGGCAACTTCACTACGCTGCCAGACATCCTGCCAGAAGTCTCGACTGTCCGCCGTCAAGGCATCCAATGAGGTTGCTACAAACATGGCCGACGGATCGATCGTGTTCTGGCGACTGATATCCCCCACGTAGGCTTCGTATTCCAACGTGTGAGGCTGCCGGTCGCTGAGATCGACAGGTTGCTGCAGCAGGCTGGCCTGCGCCGTGAGTAGACCCAGGTACAGGGTCACCGCCTGTTTGGTATTGTGCGTCTTCACATGATAGCGTTGTAGATCGGCCGCTAAAAACGTCGTTTCACAGATTGGAACGCCGGCCAAGCGCGTCTTTCGAGGATCGGCCGAAGCAATCGCCTCCACCTCGGCGGGCACGGCGATCGACTTGCTGATCAGCAAACCACCAGCGTAGTTGCCCGGGGCAAAAGTATAGCCAATTGCCCAGAAGTTCGAACGTTGTTGCCCCATGACGGAAGTCACGGTCATCTTGACCGTTTCCCCCTGCTCGGTACTCGTGAGGTAGTCCTCGACCAATTTACCACTGCTCAGATCCAGATCGGTTGCCGTTCGTTTACTCCGCGTGAAGTGGTGCCCCGTATCGGTTGCCACGTGAATATGCCGCAGATCCGGCAAGTTTAAAATCGTTTGGTGTTTCTGGGCATAGCCGACTCCCGCTTCACCATAAGTAATCGGGGCGGTCTCGTAGAACCCATTGATTAGCGTCCCAGAAATTGGATTCCCGTTAATGGGATCGTTGGCGCGGACGCCAAAGTGGCCGTTGCCCAGCGAAAAGATCGTTTCCAGATACTCTGGTCGCTGGTCGGAAACGTCTTGTAAAGTTAAATGATAGTCTCGTAAGTTCACACTGATCTCCCCCAATGTTGCCTATACTTTAGATCAACTTAGCCGCCGAGCGCAAGGCATCTTGCACGGCTGGCACATTCCCCGTGAAATTCAAGAAGGCGTGGCTAATTCCGCCGTAACAGAAGTAGTTAGCATCCTCATTTGCCCGTCCAACTTGTTGGATGAAGGCTTCACCCTGTAGCCGGAACGGATCATACTCCCCGACTAACAGAGTCGTGTGCTTAAATGTCTGGGGATTGGCCAAGAGTGGTGACAGGAGCGGAGCCGTCAGATCCAACGGCTGGTCCGCCACGTAGTAGCCACTCATAATGGTATCGAGTTGTTCGAACAACTGGTAGCTGCGATGCAAGGCGTGCCGTTGTTCCGAGACGATGTCGATACGGCTGTCATCCCACAATTCGCCATCCAAATCGGATCCCTGAATCAGGGTTGGATAGAATAACATGTGTGATGCAATCGTGCAGATCCCCATGGAGTGACAGAGTTGACTAACGGCCAAGGCAATCGAACCCCCGGCCGAATCCCCACCTAAGGAGATGTGCCGGTAGTCCTTGGTCATGGCAGCCACGACGGCCAAACCATCCAAGATCCCGGCCGGATACGGCTGTTCCGGTGCCAAGGCGTAGTCAACATTGTAGACCACACAGTTGGCTTGTTCGGCCACGTACTTCAAAGCTAACAAGACGTCTTCTGGAGTCCCCCCATAGTAGGCACCCCCATGGAAGTAGATGAGCGCCTTATCCGCCGTCAAATGGTCCATCCGGGCGATCCGAATGACCCGAACCCGCCGATTCATGGCAACAATCTGTTGCATTTCTACCTTCATGTCAACAGTCGTCAAATCCTTTTGTCCCGAGGTTTCCGTCCCTTGCCGGAGGCTAAAGAGGTCGGTCGGTAACTGGGGATTCTCCTCGATTGAGGCCACGGTTTCCCAGACTAAGGGTTCAAATGTATGCAACGGTTCACGGTCCTTGATCCATTTGGTCACACCATCTTCAACATAAGTGGCCGTCATGCCTTTTAACCGACGTAATTCGTCCGCATACCCTAGAGATTGCTTGGTTGTTGTATCATTCAACATGATGATTACCCCTCTCATAAGATAACCCGACAACGGATCACTGATTCCCCCAGATCCCCTGACGGGTCAAAAATTATTAAGCTTCTTCGTGCTCCAAATCAGTCTTTTCTTCTTCAGCCTTCAACGCCGCAACCTTATTTTCATCCAGCGTGTAGAAGTGCAGAATGACCACAATTCCTAAGGCCAAGATGACTGGTAACCAGATGAAACTGGTACTGATGGCGGTCACAGCCTTAGCACCTTGAATCTTCGCGGCGGCACTGAAGCCTCCCCAGGAAAGAATCCAGCCGGCTAAGAAACCACCGAAGCCCATCCCTAACTTGGCCCCAACCATTGGGACAGACGACAGAATCCCGGGTTCATCAATCCGTAACTCCGTCCGAGCATATTCCACCGTGTCGGCAATCATTACGAAGGCGATTGAGAAGGCCGCCCCCATGGCGATCGTCGCGATGATGTTCCCCGCAAAGAGGAAGAAGAGGTTCTTGTGTAACAATCCGATTGGCATGATAGCTTCCCCAATAGCAAAGGTAATCATGGCGACAACCATCACGTATTTGTGACGCATAATTTTACTTAAGAATGGCACGGACAGGTTCCCAATGACGGCCACAATGACCAAACCATTGAATAACCCAATCATATCCGTCCGACGATAAACGTAGGTTAAATAGTACACCGCTGTTTGCATCCGGATAACCCAGAAGGTCTGTAAGAGAATAAAACTCAGACTCAACAGCACCCAAGGCTTATTCTTCGCAGCACCCTTCAGGGACTCCCAGACACTCAAGTGGCCCTTGATGGTTTCGTCTTCATTTGCGGATTCAACGATTGGCTTTTCCTTCAAATTAGCGAAGGCCCCGAAGAACAGGATCATGATGGCAACCCCGATCATGGCGGCCCAAATCGTCCACCCACGCTGGGCGTTCTTACCACCCAGGAAGGCAACCATTGGCAAGGAAACGGCCCCAATGACGGCCGTCCCAATGTTAGTCATCACCATCCGGGCACTGGCTAAGTTCGTCCGTTCATCTGGGTCAGAAGTCAAACTCGGTAAGATAGCCGTAATTGGCGTGTTGGCCCCGGAATAAACCAGACTGAATAACGTATAGATAATGGCAATCCACGTTAATTGAACTGCTTTGTTGCCCCCGAACGAAGGGTTAAAGAATAGCAGAACCGTTAAAATCCCTAGTGGAATCCCGAACCATAAGAAGTAAGGCCGAGACTTCCCGTACTTCGAATGAGTGTGGTCAATCAAGAAACCATAAACCACCCCATCAAACGCGTCAATACACCGTACAACCAGGAACAAAGTCCCCACGAACGCTGGCGAAATGCCCATGACCGTGGTGTAGTAGAACAAGAGATAAAGTCCAACAATCTGCCAAATTAGGTTACCGGCCATATCCGTCGCGCCATAGAAGAAACGCTGTTTCCAGATCTGTAACTTACTCATAATGAAACCTCCCCCATATATTTTGATCCGCTCAACTTGTAACCGCTTACATATATAGCATACTGGATCGCTGTATCCGCGTGAATCCCGATTTTTTTGCCAACTACTTACCTTTTCTAACCTAAGTGGTCAATCTATGTAGATCCACTGTCAGCTTGACAAACGAACCTAGTTACCGCCCTCATAATACCCGATAACTTACTGAATAACTGGTGATGGGACTTAATTAGTAACGCTTCCTAACTCACCTTTTACGTCGCTCTATTTTATGGCCAACAATCCCAAGTCCTCAAGACCATAGGCCGTTTAAGACCGCGCCTCCGGGCGGTTCTGTAGGGGCTGGAACGTAGTGGCCACGATTTGATGCCCCTCGCTAGGAACGCGACGGTCTTCAAACTCGGGCTTTCACTAGGGCCGGGCAACCACCCGACCAAGTGAAACGACACCACTGAGCCTCTACAGAACCACCCTGCGGCTAAGATTGGTCGCTGTTATGAGGATAACGTGACTAATTGGCAAGCTAGCGATTCATAGCCCTGCCTTTTCTGAATCATAAATGGTCAGCCTGCCTGATTTACAAGTCACTCTGACTCCCATCAGTCCTAGTACAAGGACACAAATCTACGCCAAATATTTTGACCATTATTCACCAAAGACAATGGCGAGCAGGACCAGCCCAACTCCCCCCAACACAACGACGAATAAGCCATAGGCCACAAAGAGACTCCCTAGAATTCCCACTTTATGTTGGGCCAGCTTAACCGAGAGGTAATCGCCCCATGCCAGAGTCGCCGCGCCATACAACCCAAAGCCCCAATCATGCAACTTGGTGAATTTTAATAAGGCAATGCTAGCCGCAAACAAAACTAACCCGGCAATTGGGATCACCCGATTAACCGTCGTCGGCGTATACACGCGCCCGTAACGCTTAGAAAGCTTTCGATACCATCTCATGCCATCACCCGGTCTCATGGTTAACGCTGACCTTGGCATCAGAATTAACCACCTCTTTTGATGCCTATGGTAGGCAACATAGAAAGAAATCAAAGTTTCTCTGCTAATAAGAGAGGACTACCGTCGCTGAACTAATTATATTCGGCATCTGTTTCCGGTAACAATTTAAAAAGCCCAGAACACCCCGTTCCGGGCTAAATCATCATTACCAATCGTCAAAATCCCAGTCTTCAACCCCATCTGCCGTAAAGGCTTCGCGTTCGATCCCCGACAATTCTGGTAGCTGATGGCCTCCTTTTTCCGGCAGATTCACAACCGCGAACCCGTCGCGACCCAGGACCGCTAGATCCAATGGCCATCTTGATAGAAGGTCAGATCCGAGGTCAGTTGGCTTCAGCGTTACGCGATAGTACCTGGCGCCCCCCTAATCCGTCAGATACCTCGACAACCAGGCCACGTAGTCGCGCTCTCGTTCGATGGCATGGTCCAGGATCAAGTAGTGACCATACGCCTGCTGCTTAGCCGCATCCGTCGGGAATACCGTCTTTAGACGGCCCTCCAAGTGATTGAGTTGCGTCTGATGGAGGCGAAGCTGTTCGCGCAACATTGGCTGAATGCGAGGATCTTTGTCCGTTTTAATAAAGTACAGCTTGAGAATAAATTCATCCTTGCTGGGGGTCAATTCCGGTGAGGGTTCGCTGACCCAGTCCACCAGCTTGTCATGGCCACTAGGGGTGAGCGTATACTGCTTCTTTGCCAGTTTCTCGCCCGCTACGGTGTCTTCATGGGTAATCTCACCCGCATCTTCCATTCGTCGTAATAACGGGTAAATTTGGCTATGCTGAGCCTGCCAGAATTCCCCGATTTCATTTTCAAAGGCCTTGGCCAAGTCGTATCCGGTCTGGGGCCGCTGATTCAATAAGCCCAAAATAATATATTGTAGTCGATTTCGCTGTCCGATATTGGCCATCCCCCTTGATTTCGCGCGGTTTCCTTACCTTCATTGAACCAGTTTCGCCACCAAACATCAAGAAAAATTGTTGACAGCGCGTGCCGATCACCTTATAGTAATCCCATTAGCTTAAACATGTAATTAATTACATGTTACAAATATCATATTTTTAAGGAGCGCTCACACATGACAAAACAATTCAAAACCCTTGATGACTTCTTGGGAACTCACTTTATCTACACTTACGACAACGGTTGGGAATACGAATGGTACGCTAAGAACGACCACACCGTCGACTACCGGATTCACGGGGGCATGGTTGCCGGCCGCTGGGTAACGGACCAGGAAGCTAACATTGTCATGCTGACCGAAGGCATCTACAAAGTTGCCTGGACGGAACCAACCGGGACCGACGTGGCCCTGGACTTCTTGCCTAACAAAAACAAGGTTAACGGCACGATCTTCTTCCCTAAGTGGGTTCAAGAACATCCCAAAATCACGGTCACTTACCAAAACGAACACATCGATGTCATGGAAGCCGCGCGGGAAAAGTACGCGACTTATCCTAAGATGGTTGTTCCCGAATTCGCCACAATCACCTACATGGGGGATGCTGGTCAGAACAACGAAGACGTTATCGCCGAAGCCCCTTACGCTGGCTTACCTGACGAAATTCGCGATGGCAAGTACTTCGACAGCGACTACAAGCGAGTTAACAAGTAGTCACTGGTTTAAAACTTAAACCATAAAAGGCCGCCTGCGGCTGCTACCGCAAGATTATCAATAATTTCAAAAAATGGATTCGTTCTCCTTTTTCGGAAAACGAGTCCATTTTTGCGTTTTTACTTAATGTAAAATCTCTTGAAATACCGCGGCCATTAGCTTTGGGTCGTCTTGGATGCTGGCCGTCATGTAAGCTTCCTGTTGTTCCTGCATGAATGCTAGGCGTAGGCCCTTCTGGCGGGCCAGGACCGTCGTGAAGACCCGGAGTGTTCGCCCATTGCCTTCACGAAACGGGTGAAACATATTTAACGCCGTCACCAACTCACCCAGCGCGTCCGCGACAACCGCCTTATTCGACGGCAGTGTCGCAAATTCCGTTAACTGCCGTTGAAGATCCCACTCGGCGTTACCAAACAAACTGACCGGATGAAAGTGCGTGACAACACCATTCGAGGTCTTGTTGAAATCGACCTCACGGTACTGCCCCGCCCAATCATAGATGTCCCCTAGGAGTGCTCTGTTGATGCGTTTCAATTCCGTGATGTCGCGACTGATTAACTGGTAGCCTGCAATCACATAATGATTCTGCCGAATAAGCTGTTGCGCTTGCCTACTGACGTTATACTCCACCACGTGTAATTCTTCGTCGTCTGTAATTTCCAATTTATTACGCAAGGTACCATTAGGCTGAAGGTAATCTTCCCAACTTTTCACTTGTTTGGAACCGTATTTCTAGCTTGAACGCGTTTCAAGATTTCTTTAGCACTTAGAGGTCCTGTAGTGTAGACTTCTTGCGACATCTTGACGTCGTCCACCGTCGGTTCAAACCCCTCATACATGTTGTTGATGATAGCCTCGAGCGTTGCCCGGTACTCTTTCTCATTGCGAAAAGCGACCCCCATAATGGTTAGGGCTTGGTCATCGTGTTCCAAATACATGATTTCATCATCCTCCTCTAGTCTAGCTAACGCCGTAAAAATCACGTCATGATTTGCTAACAGTTGAATTAATTTGACGGCGGGGCCACTAGGGGCGTAATCGTCCTGTTCCCAATGCTGGACGGTCCGCACCGAGACGTTTAGGAGCGTTGCCAAATACTTCTGACTAATCCCGTAGTGTTGGCGGATGAATTTAATACTTTTGGCTGTCCGACTCATCGCAATCACCTCACGCCTATTATACCCTTCAAGGGTACCGCCCCCTATCGAAACGTCTTGCGCTATAATGAACGTAACTCTACGAGAAAGGTGGTCATCCCCATGGCCAATTACATCCAAGAAATCCGACAGCTAGTCGGTCACCGCCCGCTAATTCTAAATGCCGCTGGGGCCATTCTGGTCAACGGCAAGCAGGAAGTTCTGCTCAACCTGCGGACCGATACCCACAACTGGAGTCTACCCGGCGGTTTCCTCGAATATGGCGAAACCTTCGACGCGGCCTGCGTCCGGGAGTACAAGGAGGACGCGGGGATCGACGTCGAAATTATCCGGCCATTGGGCATCTTCGACCAAGGCTTCACCACCTACCCTAATGGCGACCAGACCCAGGTGATCAGTCGGCTCTATCTGGTCAAGCAAGTTGGCGGTCACCCCCTCGAAGCCGCCACGGATGAAACGCTCGATCTAAAATACTTCCCCTTCGACCAACTTCCACCCCTGTTGAATCAACAGACGGCGGACATGTTAGCGGCGGGAAAAGCTTACTTTGAAGCAACCAAATAGGGCGATGCCAACCGGCACCACCCTATTTTTCTTATGTTGTTTATTTTTCGAGATCCAAGACCGCGTTGAAAACTTCCTGTGGCAACTCAATGTCACTGTGCGCAGCCTGGCGTTTGTTAGCACTCTGACGGCGTAGCTGAGCGGCCTTCTTAGAGGCACTCTTCTTCTCGCCGTTGGCCGCCACGTTCTTACGTAACGGTGGCACGTCGACTCTGGCCAGGGCCTTCCCCTCGACCACCGATTGAACCGGCATCGGGTATAGCTTCCGCGGAATCACAAATTTCAACTTGTGCACTAGCTCCTGGGCCACACGAGGGGCATCCTCCCGGTGGACGACGAACGACAGCGCATCGACTCTGGCATAGTTGACGTGGACCTCAATCTTAACGACGTCGGCCAGATCATAGCCGGCCAAGGCCGTCGTCAACGTAGCATAGCCGTGGGAAACGGACTTCAACGCGTTAAAGAAGTCATAGGCAATCTCGGCAAATGGCAACTCGTAGTTCAGAACCACCAGATCACCTTGATTGTTCATGTCTTGAAGCGTCCCGCGATGTTGATCGGCCAGCTTCATCACGGGTCCTAAGCTCTCGCTAGTCGTGGTGATCGTCGCCTTAGCCAGGGGTTCCTCGACAAAATCAATCTTTGAGTAGTCCGGGAACTTGATCGGATTATTCACAACGACCGGTTCCCCGGTATTCTTGAGGTGCACGCGATAGGTCACGTTGGGCGCCGTGGTCAAGACGTCCAACCCGTATTCATCGTGCAGACGTTCGCGAATAATTTGTAAGTGGAAAATTCCTAAGAACCCACAGCGGAAACCAGCACCCAAGGCCTCGGAATTCTCCGGCCGGTAGTGGAAGGACGTGTCATTTAACGCGAGTTTTTCCACCGCTAATTGGAGATCGTGGTAGTGGTCCCCTTGGGGATAGAAACCGGCAAACACCATTGATTGGGCGGGTTCATAACCGGGCAGTGCTGTCTCCGTTGGGTTGGCGACCAACGTCAGGGTGTCCCCCACGCGCAAAGCCTGCGGGTCCTTCAAACCGGTGACCACGTACCCAACATCACCAACCCCTAGCTGTTTAGCGGGTACCCGGGCCGGAGCGAAGATCCCAATTTCATTGGCCGCCACAGCCTGTTGGTTTGCCATCAAGACGAGGTTGTCGTTGGCTTTCAGCTGGCCATCGACTACCCGAACGTAGGCGATAATTCCTTTGAAGGCATCGTATTGGGAATCAAAGACCAACGCCTTGAGTGGGGCCTGGGCATCCCCAACCGGTGCTGGGATCGTGGTGTGAATGGCTTCCATCACGTCATGAACGTTCAAACCAGTCTTGGCCGAAATCTTGAGGACGGGCACGTCCGCAAATTCCGGTGAAAGATCTCTGATCTGGGTAATCGTCCGGTCCACGTCGGCCGCGGCCGCATCAATTTTATTCACCACGGGAATCACCACCAAGTGATTGTCCTGTGCTAAACGCAGGTTCGCCACCGTTTGAGCCTGAACCCCCTGGGTAGCATCCACCAAGAGAATGGCCCCATCACTGGCGGCTAAACTCTTGGAAACTTCATAGGTAAAATCGACGTGCCCCGGGGTATCGATAAAATTATATTCATACTCCTGCCCGTCATCGGCGTGGTAATAATTCCGCACCGTTCGGGACTTCACCGTGACGCCATGCGCCTGTTCAACCTGGAGGTCATCCAGCAGTTGCGCCTTACTTTGGCGGTCATTGACCGTTTGCGTTTGTTCCATAATGCGGTCGGCCAGCGTTGACTTACCGTGGTCGATGTGCGCGATGATCGCGAAATTTCTGATGTGACTGGGATTCATGTCTGTGCTCCTCCTTAAGGATGCCGCCAAGAACACTGTCGCTCTTGGGTTCAAGTCTAATCATGATAGCCGATTCACGAGATTTGTCAACGCATCCCTGACCATCAGACCTTTTTTACTATCATACACTGTTTCCGACCCGTCTTCGCGATTAAAAATGTGGTATTCTAACAAAGTAGTCTTTTCTAAGGAGGTCATCATTTGAGTCTAATTTTTATCAAACGCGCGACACGCCGCGATCTCTCAACGATTATGGCGTTGATTGACCACGCCAAAGAACAATTGAAAGCCGCTGGCAGTCCCCAGTGGCAGGATGGTTATCCTAACCTGGCCACCCTCACCGCGGACGTCGATGCCCAGCATTGTTGGCTACTGGACGTCGACGGTCAGGTAGCCGGCACGGCAACCATGATCATCGGCGACGACCCCAACTACCAACACATCGAGGATGGCCAGTGGCAGAATAACCAAGAACCCTATGCCACGATTCACCGCATTGCGATCGGCCCCGGCTTTCGCGGCCAGCACTTGAGCCATTATTTCTTTTCTAATTTAATCAGTGCCGCCTATCGTGAGGGCGTTCGTAATTTCCGGGTGGATACCCACCAGCAAAACCAACAGATGCAGGCAATTGCCACCAACTTTGGTTACAAATATCGTGGTACCATCTACGTCGACGACGGCCCTAACGGTGCCCGGCGCGCCTACGAACTGAATTTGGATTAATGATACAAAATAAGAACCTCGTAACCCACTCAATTGGGCTGCGAGGTTCTTTTCGTTAAAGTTAAATACTAATCGCGTTACTGGTCTTCCCCGTCGTCAGGTAATCGTGAAAGTTCTGGTAACTGACACTAATCATATCCTGCAATGCCGGTTCCGTATACGATCCCATGTGGGGGGTAATCAATACTTGTGGATAACGCGCCAAGAGTTGTTGGACCTGGTCGTTAGGCACATCACTGACCTGGTTAAAGTGCTTACCAAGGATTTCACCCTCGTCTAGAATTACATCGGCACCGTAACCCGTGAGTTTGCCGGTGTCCAGGCCTTGCAGAATAGCGGGAATGTCCGCTAACTCACCTCTGGCGGTGTTAACCAGGACCGCACCAGGCTTCATCTGTTCGACGAACTTGGCATCGATGAGGTTGTCATTCTTGCCAGGGAAGTAAGGCACGTGGACCGACACGATATCGGCCTGTCCCAACATGGTTGGGAGATCACACAGCGTCACCGTTTCTTTGGCGGCCGGACTGGGGTAAGGATCGTAAGCCACAACGTTCGCCCCAAGGCCTTGGTACAGCTTGGCTTCGGTCAACCCAATCCGTCCGACACCCATGATCCCCACGGTGGCGGTGTGAATTTCCTTACTAAACAAGTCAGTGCCCACAGTAAAGTTGGCTTGATGCGTCCGATCCACAGCCAGATTGACGTGCCGGAAGAGGTTCATCCCCATGGTCAGAGCCAATTCAGCGACGGCAAATGGGGAATAGGCCGGGACCCGCGCCATAGCAATTCCTAAGTCGCTAGCGGCCTGCAAGTCCATGTGATTATAGCCAACGGTCCGGGTGAAAACCATTTTAATGCCCCAGTCCGCGAACTTTTGCAAGTTTTGGCGGTCGACCACACAGTTGCCCCGGACCAGGACCCCGTCAGCCCCCTTAGAAGCGTCAACATTGTCGTGAGTTAACATTTCTGGAACGTAGGTCATGTCAAAGCCAAACTGGTTGAGACGGTCAAAATAGGGTTCCTCGATGGGCCGAACCCCGTAAGACGTAATTTTTACCATAATTGAAAAACACTCCTTTTTTCTAGTGGAAGATGCCCATCCCGTTTAAGACTTCCATGATAGCGATCCAGATCGGCATCATCACCACGGCCGCAATCGTCGAGATAAACGACGCATTCGATGACATGACGGCTTCCCGATCAAAGCTAATCGCGTAGGCGGAAGCTACCGCGGCGGTTGGCGTGGCCATCATGACCACAATCGTCGCTACGGCCACGTAACTCAGGGCGAGAATTCCCGTGACGTTTAACAGATATAGAATCACTAAGTTCAACAATGGCACAATAATAACCTTGTTGAAGGCGTAGTACCATGGGGTCTTGTCGGCCGCGGCATCCTTGAAGGAAATTGATCCCAAGGTAACCCCAATTGATAACCAAGCCAGTGGCGACGCCAGGTTAGCCAAGTAGCTCAGTGGCTTGTAGAGCCAGAGAGCCGTCTGGTCAATTCGGTAGAAGGCCACCGCGGCAACGCCCGTCGTCTGAACCCCATTGACCGCAACGGGCACCGTGACTTGTGGCACCAGGTGTTGACCCAGCCACATGAACAGTCCTAAGAAGGTTGCGATAACAATTGGATTCAGGAACATCTTCTTGACGTTCTTGGCTTCCATCTTCAGACCAGACATCTTGATGTAGGCGTAGGAATACAGGAAGATCCGATACCCAATGTTGAAGATAGAACTATACATAACCCCTTTGGCCCCGTACACGGCCCCAACAATTGGAATTCCGAAGAACGTGGTCGACCCGAACGTAGTCAGAATTGCCAGCACGTCGCGTTGTTCTTTGACGTAGCGCTGGTAAAGAAATGGCGTAACGAAGATGAGGAGAATGTAGATCACAATCCCCCAAACCAACACACCCATCCCCTGTTTAAAGGCATCCCCATTCATCGGTTGCATGAAGGAATTAAATGCCAGTGCAGGAATGGCGACACTTAAGACAACCTGGATGTAAGCTGATTCCTGAGACAACTTTTAAGAGAGCGTATAATGAATAAATCGTCTCTCAAAAGGAAGGAATTTTTACATGCCAACTCGTTACGACAAAGAATTCAAACAAAACATCATCAACCTATATAAACAAGGCGAATCAGCCGCCCAACTGGCCAGAGAATATGGCATTGGCTATTCAACCGTTCATAAGTGGATCCAGGGCCAAGCCAAAACTCAATCCGTTAAATCGCCAGACGAAATTAAAGCGATGGAAAAGCGACTGGCTTCGCTGTCTGAGGAGAACGAAATCCTAAAAAAAGCCCTGGGCTTCCTTGCGCAGAAGTAACCAATATCTTTGATTACATTCACCAAGAAAGCCATCACCACCAGGTAACCAAGATGTGCCGAATCCTCGGTGTTTCCAGAGCCCAGTATTATCGTTATCGATCCCCCAAACCTTCAAAACGCCGGGCCGAAGATGCGGACTTGAAACAACGGATTCTGCG
>NZ_RHOD01000025.1 GCF_003946095.1 Levilactobacillus lindianensis
TAGGCATAGAAAAATCCCCTTAAAGTTAACAGATGAATTATAGTATTTCATCTGTCAACCTTAAGGGGACTATAGCAATTAGATTTTACAAGGGGTTTTTATTGTCGTCAGCAACTTATCCATCCAGAATTTAATGCCACGCGATGAGTCACTGTTTGCTTTCTATCCGAACGCGTTGCCACCCGTTCTTATCAATTTTACGAGATGACAGTGCTAGTAATCAGCAATTTGTCGAAAGAGTTGTCGAAATTGTCTAAAGTTAAACGGGTACGCATTTGACCCACTGAATTCTTTCACAGTTCCATCCACATAATAAACCTTAACCTGCCACTGCTCCCCATCATAAACATCCGGATCTAGATAGGTCTTATCCCAATATTCCAAATGTAAAGCCGCTAACTGGCGTTGTAAATCGCGTCGATCATGGTCACTAAGCCGTAACTGATGCCACTTTAGTAGATTGGACGATGATCGCCGCGACCCTTTGTGGGGAGGCTCGATCCCCCATCTACCCGCAGCAAAATCAAGACAATAGGTCACCGGGGGCGGCCCGAAACCACCACTCACGAAAGTCAACGAAGCAACCTCTGCGTGGGATTGCCAATCTGCGGCCTTCAATCGCCTCAAGGCTGACAAGACCAGGCCCTGCTCCCACATTATTGGGAAACGCGACGGTAGTTGAACCGACCAATCAAGCAACGCCAAACTGACCACCACCGGATAGGCCTTCCCCACCAAGGAAACTTTCTGATGAAAGGCGGTTCGCTCCCATTGCAGTGAGAGTTGTCTAGCAATCTCTCGTGTTGTTTGGGGTTCCTCACCCGTCATAAACTCAGCGATATTTTGCCGCAACTGACCTAATAGAATGGCTTGATTAGGGACCGCAAGAGCGACGCCTGTTATTGACCGTCGCCGGCTCAGAGGCCCGATAAACCTGGTTAATACGGAGAATTCTTCTTGGGCTACTTTCACTACTGGCATCTTCTTTCCGTCCCGCTTCTGTCATTTACTCTAGAATAACATATGGTCTTTTTTAATTTAGACTTGTCAATTAACCGTTTCTTCTGTAATATCTAAATGGTAATAATTACTATTTAGGAGGAAACATCATTTATGCCTTATTTTAAATCCCGCATTTTGGTCTTTATCAGCCTAGTTGCAGTAATCTTAGGACTCGGTGCCTGCGGGCGCCAATCGGCACGCCAGACAAGCACCAGCAAACCAATCCACGTGGTGGCCAGCCTAGATTTTTACGGTGAGGTTGCCCGCGCAGTCCTGGGCGATCACGGTCAAGTCAACACGATTATTAAGAGTTCTAGCGTCGACCCGCATGACTATGAGCCTACCCCTCAGGTCGCGGCGACTGTCTCACAAGCCAACGTCGTGTTGGCTAATGGCTTAGGTTACGATGCTTGGCTACAGAAACTCGTCAAAAGTAACGGTAAAGATGGCGTTCAGAATATCCGAGTCGGTAAGGATGTGATGCATCAAAAGTTGGGAGCCAATGAACACATTTGGTATAATCCTGACACGATGACCACCCTTGCCAATAGCTTAGCAAAGCGCTTTGGTAAGCTGGCCCCCCAATATCGTCAGGCTTACCAGCGAAACGCCAAAGCTTATATAACCAGTCTCGCACCACTTCAAAAGCAGATCGCCTCACTCAAAAAACATCGCGGAGCCCAACCGGTGGCCGCCAGCGAACCCGTCTTTGATTACGCATTAGATGCACTGGGTTACCAACGAACCGCCAAGGACTTTGAGCTAGCTGTGGAGAACGGCACTGACCCCGCCCCGAAAACCATTCGCGATCTCCAATCAGCCATCAAGACTCGCCGTCTGGCTTTCTTCGTAAATAACCCCCAGGCTAGCAGCAAGACCGTCACTAGCATGGTCACCCTTGCCAAATCCGCGGATGTTCCCGTTCTAAACGTTACGGAGACCCTTCCCAAAGGCAAGACCTATCTAAGCTGGATGCAGGATCAGTATCAAGATCTGGCTAAGATTCAAGACCGGCTCGCCTAACTAGTGATTGTCAGATGTTCGGAGCACCGAATTCTTTCTAATCCCACAAAACCATACACAGGGGTAGTCGTAAGCGCATCCATCTACTTGCAGCCTTAATCAATCACCACACTGAACGATATATGGCGTTGTTCTTTGAAAAAAAAGCGCTAGAATAGAGGTAATTAAATTCTATGCGGTACGCCGTAACTAAAGGAGTCGACCAATATGTACCGGTTTTTCGTTCAACCTCAAGTAAATCAAGATGATCAACAGGTCTTTGGCTATGAGGTCCTCCTGCGTAAGCAACAGAATGAAACCTGGGTTCTGCCCCAGAAGTTCACCGACATTTCCGTGGCAGAGCAGGCCAAGCTACTTGAACAAACGGCAACCGCGCTGAATACCGCCGTTACTAAACAAGTCCTGGCTTTCAACCTCAACAACCAACAATTACGAGATCCGCTAACTTTGGGAACAATCATTGCGCTCAAGAAGCGGATCAACCCGGCAGCGTTAACTATTGAATTAACGGAAGCTCCCACGCTGGATGAGATTCAACCATTCAGTCTGACCCTGCACCAATACAATATTGGTTTGGTGTTAGATGATGTGGGTACCGGTTCCAACACCTACCCCAACATTCAACATCTACTGCCGTTCGTCGATGAAATCAAATTTGCCATGCAGAATTTCCGGATGGCCGGCGTGGCTGCCAAGATTCCAGAATGCCTGGCTTTTTGGGCTAAAATCGCCCATCAATTCCGGCTGAGTTTCATTCTCGAAGGCGTGGAAGACGCTAAGGATCAAGCACTGGCTAAACGCTTTGGCATTACTCTTCATCAGGGCTATCTTTATGGCAAACCGAGTCTCGTTTCGTGTCACTAAAAAGTTTGGGAGAAATCTCAAACTTTTTTCTTTTGCTTAAGTGGCCGTTTCAGCACTTGAACCTGTCGTGCAAGCTATCTTCGCTGAAATTAATCACCTATTCCTAAAAAAGCTGTGCCCGCAGGCACAGCTTTTTGTCTTCCTCTGTATTTTAATCGGTCGAGTCAGCGCCCTCAAAGCGCCGAATACCGTTGCGTCCATCCTGTTCCAGCCGTGGCAACACCGTCGCTAACGACTGGTCCTGACTATCCAAAGCTTCAATCAACATGGGTAAATTCACACCCGCGATCACTGCATAGTCATCGGGATGCTGTTGGACCAGCTGACTGGCGGCGTTAAAGGGCGCCCCACCCCAGAGATCAACCAAGAAGAGCAATTCCGAAACAGGTTGTAGACCCTGGATAGCGGCCTGATAATGATTCGCCAGGTCCTCTACGCTTTCATTGGCACTCAGGGTTACCGCCATGACCTTCTGCGCTTTACCGAAAATCATCTCGGCACTCTGTAAGATGCCACGGGCAAAGTCACCGTGGCCTGTGATAATTATGGCAAGCATCCTGCCACCCCTTTTATAAAACGGTTTACGTCAATCAAACCCACTTATTTATGGGTCAAATATAGCACAAAATGCCAGGCAGCTCCACTAATCCAGAAGTCTAATGAGCTAGCAAATCTTCAGGGGTCGTAAACAGTCTATCTGGTTGGTAATCCACGGGTTGCTTCCCGTTCCACCCGGCAAACCCAAAAGCCACGCCCGCAGCATGCGCGGCCGTAAAATCATACGCGGTGTCCCCCACGTAAACGGTCGCCGCTGGATCGACACCCAGCCGTTTCATTGCTAGGAGAATTCCATCCGGTGCTGGCTTACCATGCGCCACGTCTTCGGCCACGACGGTTACTTTGAAATACTGATCCAACCCGACACTTACCACGTCTCGTTCATATTCAAAGCGACGTTTCGAGGTCATGATGGCGAGGTTGGCTCCGGCGTCGCGCAACTTGGCTAGGGCCGTCGTAACTCCAGGATAAATCGACACAGTGTCCTTGTACGCCAGTGTTCGCTCGCCCCAGGCCGCCAAGACGTTCTCTAGGTCTGGAATCTGAAGATGTATCAATGCATCACGACTGGGAATGCCAAAGGTCGCCGTCAGTTCCGCATAGGGCCGGTCGATGCCGCGTTCGTGCAACACCGCCTGTAAGGCCCGCATGTACATGGTTTCCGTATCCAGCAGGGTGCCATCAAGATCGAAAATTAAATTTTGCATTGGTTTAAAAACTCCTTATGTTTAAGATCAAAAAAGGAAGATGATCGCTCATCTCCCTAGTGTATCATGCTTTATCTTAGGACTCGAATTTTGGGGTCACACCCATAGCCGTTTCGCTAGGGGCATTTTCGCTCTTTTCTTGAACGATTTCCTCTGCCGTCGGGTTACCGGCAACCACATCTTCAGCCCGTTGTAAGTTCCGCAACTGCTGAACGGCTCTGATCCATGACGGAATCAGAATGGCACAAGATCCCAACCAAGCCAGTGGTTCAGCGGAAACGGCTCCAGCATAGCCGAAGGCCCCCACCATGAAGACAGCGGCAAAGATCCGCATGCTTAATTCTCCCACACCGGCCAGAGTTGGCAGCACCCGGCGGCCCAATCCTTGGAGGGTGTTACGAATAACGAAGAGGACACTCAGCAGTAGGTAAGTGCTCCCGATAATATTGAAGTAAGTCTGGGATAACTGAATGACATTTTCGTCAGCTGTTCCAATGATTAAGGTCACAATCGGCTTGCCGAGGAAGATCACTAACCCACCGGCAAAGACCGCGAAGCTCCCAGATAACCAGAGGGTCTTCTTGACCCCTTCCATGATCCGACTGTACTTGCCGGCTCCAAAGTTCTGAGCGGCAAAGGTAGCCATGGTCACCCCAAATGAAGACATCGGTAAGGAACAGAGTTGGTCCACCTTAGAAGCCGCCGTAGATGCAGCGACGGAGTCAGTACCTAAAGAGTTCAAGGCAGCCTGCATCACCATCGTCCCAATGGCAATAATCGACAACTGGAAGCCCATCGGCATCCCCGTCGTAAAGTGTTGCCAGAGTTCGTTCGTGTCTAATTTGAAATCATCCTTAGACAAGTGCAACAGTGGAATGGAACGGATGATGTAAGCCACACACAACAGTGAGGCCACGACTTGGGAAATCACAGTTGCCCAACCGGCCCCGGCAACGCCCATGTGGAAGACTAAAATGAAGAGTAATTCCAGGACAACGTTGACAACCGTCCCAATCATCAGAAAGATCAGTGGCGTACGGGAGTCTCCTAATGCCCGGATAATATTAGATAACAAGTTGAAAGCCATCGAAGCGAAGATGCCAATAAAAATAATGCTGATAAAGATCCGCGCATTAGCAAAGATCGACGCAGGTGTCTGCATCAGATGCAGGATGGGGTCAACAAAGACCAGTGACAGCACCGTTAGGACAATGGTCATCAGTACCGAGATCACAATGCTCGCCGCAAATGACTTACGAACGCCCTTGTAATCTCTAGCCCCGTACCGCGTTGCCGTGATGATGGCTAACCCGGCAGTCAATCCTTGGGCAAACCCGATGATGAGGAAGTTAATGGACCCCGTCGCCCCAACCGCGGCCAGCGCTTTCACGCCAAGAGTTTGTCCCACAACTACAGTATCGGAAACGTTATATAATTGCTGAAATAAATTACCAATTAAAAGTGGAATCGTAAAGAAGAAAATGAGTTTGAGGGAGTTGCCCTTAGTTAAGTCGTTCATGCGCCGACCTCCTTTAGAATTTTTGCCAATCTTTTGACACAAGACAACTACTATAACGCGTTTCAAGTCGCTTGTCAGTGGTTTTGTTTCATAAAATTGGTAATGATCGATGTAAATCCATATACTACGCTCATCTATGAAAGAATTGAAGAGCTATTTTCATTGGAAACGGTTACTAGGGCAAAATGTTACCTAACTGTCATGAAAGCCGCCAAATTTACGGAAATTTGGCTAGCAATCCTGAAAACAAGTGACTTCAGTCGTTCATCAAACAGAGAACCGAACAAATTGGTTCTCTTGGCGACCCTGATTGTGCCACATTGTCTGGAGAAAGACCACCTATATGCTTGGAAAATTTTCCTTATTAGTTAGCATCAGAAATCCGCAGGATGAAAGAAATTGCCACGCTTTCATCACTCTCTCTATTAGCGTTACTGGAAACAAGAAAAAGCAAATAACAAACTCGCTATTTCAGAACCTGTTCTAGTACCTGTACCAAGGAAAGTTAACCTTAGCCGACTGACAGGACCCTAGAAAATTTATCAGCCAACTTGCGGCATACTACGACGCTACCGAGACTAAAATAGTGTCTCCCAGCGGGCTGCTGATTGCGTTATACTGGTGTTACAGGAAGCTCCAGGGGAAACTACTAGGAGGTATTAGATTGTTTAAAATAAACGGTAGAAATGCTTTATTACTCACGTTGGCTGGCATCATTGCTGGCAGCTTAGGTATCACCAGTGCGTCCGCCGAAACGGCAAGGATTGTGAATACGGGGAAAAATGTGGATAATTTAATCCACAAGGTTGATATTCGGAATCTCTCGTACTTTGATACGCGGTTCGACTATTCGTCTAAACCATACAAGATGTCTCAAAATCGCTACCAAACCTACAAGCTGAAAAGGTCATTAAAGATAGCTAATATGAACAAACATAAAGAAGTTATTTTACCTAAAGGGTCCGTTGTCACCGGGCTTAACGACGGCAAAGGAAACATCACTTATATTAGCAACCCCTCTCTGAGTCTTAAAAATCAAAAATTGGTTTTCAAGACTCTCGGAAACTGGCACGGAAGTCTGCCTATAATCAAAAACAATGGTGGTGCTCAACAACCATATACTAGAGATACCGCTTTTTCGTATAAATCATCGGCTATGTTCCCATTCTTATCTGTTAAATCCAATAAACCTTTCTACGATGCTGAAGGTCTTTCCTTACCTTTCGTCTCAATCTCAGCAGATAGTCAACTTATTTACCACACCAAGGGATCGAAGTATAAACCAACCCGCTATGCCAAAATTAAGAAGTTCAAACTTACTCACTCTGCCATAACCTATTATTTAGCGAAACCCGTTAAGGGTGTCGCAACTAAAAAGGTTAGATCTGGTAAAACTCATCTTTATCGTGTGACCTTTAAAATGGGCCACGTCTTCCAGATGATGTTCGCTGATAATGACACTGACGGCTATAGTCTCACTGTTAACAACGGTAGGCAAGAATTTTTTATTAGTCTCTATCAATTGGGCTGGAAATACGTCGGTTCAATCGTTGGCTTGACAGGTGCAGATGCTGTTTCACCTACTGACGCAAAAATTGCTACCAACTATGTTCAAGGACTGTACTAAAAAGAGCTACCTAACGGTAGCCCTTTTATTATACAATCAATTAGATAAGCGTCTTGTCAAAATGGTAAAGTCGGTTCTTGTTCTGATGTGCTACCTTATTTTTCGTATCATGATAAGTCACGGCTAAATACAGCTCTCCGCCGATGATTTGAGGTTTTTCATTTTTTCTTATTAGCAGAATTGGCATCCTTAACAACACCAGCAGTGAACTCTAACCGCACATTATTGTCGAGATGGCTTACAAAAACTTAGAGAGCTTATTAGTCAACATGAGACATACCTGGCAGAACAACTCTAACAATTAAAATAGCGTTTTCCCCACAGGCTTTCAATTGCGTTATACTAATATTGTAGGAAGCTCCAGGGGAATCATTATTAGGAGGAATGTAAATTGTTTAAATTAAAAAGGAAAAGCACCCTATTACTCATGTTACTAGGTGCTGTCGTGGGAAGCTTAGGCATTACTAGTGCATCTGCCGAAAAAGCAAGACTTGTAAATACGGGGAGAAATGTTGACAGTTTAATTCACAGAGTTGATATTAGGAATCTCTCATATTTTAACACGTTGTATAATTCAACTAATCCAGTCCCAATGCGCAATAATAGTCGTTACCAAACTTATAAACTAAAGAACTCAATAAAGATAACTAACCTAAACAAACACAAAAAGGCTACTTTGCCTAAGGGATCCGTTGTTGCTGGGCTTAGTGATGGCAAGGGAAATCTAGTTTCCATTAGTACCCCTTCTCTGAGTATTAAAAATCAAAGAGTGGTCTTCAAGACACTTGGAAACTGGCAAGTGAGCCTACCTGTGTCGAAAAATAATGGTGGTGCTCAGCAACCTTACACTAGAAACACCGCCTTTTCTTATAAATCATCGGCTATGTTTCCATTCTTATCGGTTAAGTCAAATAACCCTGTATACGATGCTAGCGGTCATTCCTTGCCTTTTGTTTCGATTTCAGCAGATAGTCAACTTGTTTACCACACCAAAGGCTCGAAATATAAACCGACTCGTTATGCCAAAATTAAGAAGTTCAAACTTACTCACTCTGCCGTAGCTTACTATTTAGCGAAACCCGTTAAAGGTGTGGCAACTAAAAAAGTAAAATCTGGTAAGTCTCACCTTTATCGCGTGACATTCAAAATGGGACGTGTTTTCCAAATGATGTTTGATAACTACGACACTGACGGTTACAGTCTCACTATCAATAACAGCAAACAAGACTTTTTCATTAATCTCCATGAAGTAGGCTGGAATTATATTGGTTCAATCGTTGGTCTAACAGGTGCAGATGCAGTGTCCCCGGTAGACGCTCAAGTTTCAACAGATTATATTCAAGGATTATACTAAAAAAAGAGCTACCTAACGGTAGCCCTTTTATTATACAATCAATTAGATAAGTGTCTTGTCAAAGTGGTAAAGGCGATTCTTGTCCAAATGTGCTACACCATTATTGGCATCATGATAGGTAACTGCTAAATAAAGTTCCCCACCGATAATTTGAAGGTTTTCCATTTCCACCCCGACTTTTGTCTTATTAGCAGAATTGGCATCCTTAACAACACCAGCAGTGTACTCTGACCATACGTTATTGTCGAGACGTGTAGGCTTTCCACTATCGCCGGCACCAACCTTGAACTTCCAGATACCTTTGGCACCAGAGGTCTTCTTGGGATCACCAACACCGTTTTCACAAGCTACATACACGGACCCTGCACTAGTTAATGCTAGCCCCTGTAAAGAACGATGATCCCACTTTTCTTTCGTCACATCGTAGAGATCAAACATCTCTGCTTTAGTGTACCCCAAGAAATTACTTACCAGTCCATAGCTAGTACCTTTAATGGTAATTTCAGGATTGGCCTTATTAAACAGCGCATCAAGGTCATCAAGATTATACAATGCCATTCGACTCTTAGTCTTAGGATCAAAAACCCATACGGCAATCTTTTCTTCACAGTAGTCAATTGCAAACTCAACCCGGTCAGGGGTACCAAGACTCGAGCCACCAACGTTTTGAAGTGAACCAATACGCTTGAGCTCATCATAAGGAACTGCACGATTGTTGTTACCAAAGTCCGAAACTGGAATTCGGGTAAGCTGTGTTGCATATTTATGTGTTCCACCCGTAGCAGTCATTTTAGTTGCAACAATCAAATAGGTTTGCCCATTTCGATGGTAGACTTGAATTGATCCAGAATGACCAGCACCAAGCCCACTTTCAGCTCCGATACCAATCTTAAAGTTCGACACTGGTGTAATATGATTTTGCTTTGCATCTGCGTTAGAAACGTCATAATTGTATTTTACAATCCACGTTTCTTTACCGCTGTTGTGTTGGAAAACACCATAACCAACACCCGGATCATCCTTGTCAATCACAAAACTTTGTAAAGCATTTTCAGGAGTAAGAGAAGAAGTTCCAAAATCAGATAGCAAATGAGGAGTAACAGACATAATAAAACCCTCCGAATAAATTTATTTGCTATCAGCGCTGATAACAATATTAAGTATATTCGGGTTAGAACCTCAGTGCGTGCAACTTTCGTGCTTTTAAAACTATAACAGGCCGAGCAAAGTACCCGACCTGTTTTCTAACTATCCTTATCCACTCTAAACAACGTTTTAAGTTCCTCATCGTGACGAGCGATCTTAATGTCGTGTTCATGTAGCTTGTCGTCTATGGCTCGATGTTCCCGATCTTCATTCTCTCTATTCACATGTACTTCGTGTGTTAGGGACTTAACAGCGTTGCTGAGATCCCGATTCTGCTCGTTCATGGGTTTTATCACAATGATACGGAATAGATAGAATACCCCCCCGCACACCGTGCCAATAATTCCCAATAAACTCGCCCAATCTTCAACACTTAGACCGAGAAAGCGCAAGATTAATCACCCCTTCATGTAGGTTACTTGATTGACATCCGACGTAATGTACATGTCACGACTGATCATGAGGCTGTGAGCTGTCTTGTCTGCAGGAACACACACTAGCGAGCTACCTTTAGCCAAGGTTTCACCAGCTGTTCCGGTGAGTGTTGGATCAGTGTAAACCGGCACTGAATCAGCTGTAATGGTGTATAGACCACTCTCTTGTAAGAACTTACCCACATCGGCTTCAACGGCCGTATTGGGGACGTTATCGGTTACCGTACTACCGCTCCTAATTGGCTCTTTAACGCCGCTTAGAGCGCCTGTAAAGTCATATGAGAAGTCTGTATGAAGTCCATGCCCATTGTCCGTGTATTGCCATGCTGCAGCCCCATCGACGCCTGGCCGGTCAGTGCCGTATGCTGCTACCCAGATTGGGGTGTTATTGTACAGCGAGTCCTTGTTGATGCGACCACTGGTGAACCAACTCCCAGACGCATACACAATGAGGTTGGTGTACCCCTTACCCGCTAGGTACTTCAAAAACAAATTAACGTCGTGTGTGACGTGTTTCTGCAGGGCCTTTGGGTCTTCAACGTCAACCATGCAGACCGTAGTTTTGTCAAAGCCTAGCGCAAGTAATTTCTTGTAGAACCACTTGGCCTCATTTACGGAATCATTGTCGCCGTATAGTTGTGAGTTTCCCAGAAAGTAGTGGTAGACGACTTCAACCTTTGCACCAGCAGTCTCGTGAGGAATACTCTTACCTAAGTTCCGTTAGCGACAAAAAAAGAGGTCATGATGACCACCGCTTTCGCGGGTCATCATGACCTCTTTCACTGTTTCGTTATGCGCCCAAGAAGATTCGAACTTCCACCGGGTTTACCCCGACAAGATCCTTAATCTTGCGCGTCTGCCAATTCCGCCATGGGCGCATTAACTCACAAGAAATAGTATAACAAATGATCCGGGTGCTGACAATATTTTTTGCAAGTTAATTCAAAAAAATCTGAACTTATGCATCTGTGAGGACGGTTGCCCCAGCTGGATCAAGTTCTAGGATCCGCAAGCTACCGGGCAAATCGGCCGTTGCTAGCTTGTTTCGTAGCAACGTTAATTGTGGCGACGTCCCAAAGGTCACAACGGTTGGACCCGCCCCACTGAGGTAGGTTCCCGTGATCCCCTGTTCGTGTGCCGCCGTCCGAATCAAGTTAAGCTCGGGAACCAGTTGAGAACGCGCCTGTTCATGGAATTCATCACGCTCAATCATCCGCGTGGCTAATTCCCAATTTTTCTCCAACAAGGCCGCCACTAGCACATTAGCGACACTGCTGGCATGAACCGCTGTCTTTAACTCGACACGTTTCGGCAAAGCCTCACGACTCTTCCGTGACAACAATTGTTGTCCGGGAATGAAGACTAACACACGCATGTCATCTGGTAAAGGTAACTGAATGGCATCGGCATGGTCATCGTTGACCGTCGCCACGGCCGCCTGGCCTAACAGAGCTGGCGCAACATTGTCCAACGTGCCACCGAGCTTAACGGCCCAGTTCAATTGCTCCGAGAGACTCAGATCAAGTTCACCCAGTTCGTTAGCGATCTTGATCCCCGCCACAATGGCACTGGTAGAACTTCCTAAGCCGCGTGAGACGGGAATATCTGACATCACGGTGAGCTGATGGGGATGAATCTTAGGCGCAACCTTGAGAGCCGTCTGAACCATCAGATTATGTTCGTCGCGAGGAATCGCCGTGCCTAAAGCGTGGTTAACCCGCCACTTATCGGTTTCCTCTTCGATAATGACTGTTAAATAGAGATGTAATGCCGCACCGATTGAATCAATTCCAGGTCCTAAGTTCGCCGAAGTTGCTGGTACCCGAATAATTGTTTTACCCATCTTCACTAACCTCCTAATTTGCCTGTGGTCGGGTGACCGCCATCACGGTCCGCTGCCACTTTAAACGTCCCCGACAGCGACCGCAAACAAGTTTGTTGACGTTGAGCCGCCGGGCCCGATAATACTGATAATGACACCGCGTGCACTCATAGAGTTGCCAGCGTCGCGGTTTGGGCACGGTCGCTTGGGCTGACGGCGCATAGCGCAAGCCGCCCACCTGTTGTAAAAGGGCCTTGAAGGCCGCCGTACGATGCTGGCCACTCTGTCCGGCTAGATGCAGGTGATAGTGGCACAGCTCGTGCTTGATGATCCCCACCAACGTTGTCTGTCCGTGTTCGCTGAGCATGCGCGGATTAATTTCGATACTGTGATCGGTCAGCTGATAACGACCACCGGTGGTGCGCAACCGATAGTTGAACCACGCGCGATGCGTAAAGGGTTTTCCAAATGACGCCAGGGAAATCTGTTCAACCAATCGTTGTAGTTCCTGGTCAGTCATGCTGATCGCCACGCATCGTGAGTTGAATCCGCTGCCGTTGTTCGTCCACGGTCAACACCCACACGGTCACTACATCGCCAATCGTGACAACCGTACTGGGATCACTGACAAAGTGATCCGCCAGCTGCGAGATATGAACTAGGCCATCTTGCTTGACGCCAATATCCACAAAGGCCCCGAAATCAACGACGTTGCGCACTGTACCTTGGAGTTCCATCCCCGGTTTCAAATCGGCCATCGTTAGTACATCTTGCCGCAACAACGGTGCAGGCATGGTGTCTCGCAAGTCTCGACCCGGTTTGCTGAGCCCAGCGATAATATCAGTGAGCGTCGTGGTCCCGACATCTAGGCGTTTAGCCCACTGCTGGGTGTTAATCTGAGCCAACTGCTGTTGAAGCTTGGGGGTCCCGATCGCCGTAACTGGTGTCGTCAGCCCTTGTAACAATTGTTCCGCCGCCGGATAACTCTCGGGGTGAATGTCGGTGTTATCCAATGGCTGTGTGCCAGCGATAATCCGCAGAAAACCCACAGCTTGTTGATAGGCCTTAGGTCCCAGTCGTGGCACCTGTTTCAGCTCCTGGCGACTCGCAAAAGCCCCGTGATCGTTACGATAACCCACGATGTTCTTAGCCGTCGTGGCGGTCAGCCCGGAAATATGGGTCAGAAGCTCCGCACTAGCCGTGTTCACGTTGACCCCAACCTGGTTGACCGCCGTCTCAACCACGCGGTCTAGCTGGCTATCTAGTGCCTTCTCGGGCACATCGTGCTGGTACTGGCCCACGCCCACCGCCTTAGGGTCAATCTTAATCAGTTCAGCTAGCGGATCTTGCAGGCGTCGACCGATACTAATCGCGGAGCGTTCCTCAACGTGCAGGTCAGGGAATTCTGCTCGAGCCGCCGCACTAGCCGAGTAAACTGAGGCCCCCGCTTCGTTAACCAACACATAATAGATCGGCTGGTCCATGGTTTTTAAAATCTCACTCACAAATTCTTCGGACTCCCGACTGGCCGTACCATTACCAATCGCAATCATTTCGACGTGATTGGTCGTCAAGAGTTTCTTGAAGGCTGGCCCCGCAGCCGCTCGCTTTTGTTGGCTAGCGGGCTTATGGGGATAAATCACCTGCTTGGTTAAGAAGCGGCCGTTGGCATCCATAATGGCTAGCTTACAACCAGTTCGGTAGGCTGGATCAAATCCCAGCACCACCTTACCCTTTAAGGGCGCCTGCATCAGCAGGTGATAGAGGTTGTTACCGAATACCTGAATGGCATGGGTGTCAGCGGTTTCTGTCAATTTTCGCCGCAACTCACGTTCAATTGCGGGGCCCAGGAACCGTTTGTAGGCATCCTCGAAGGCCGCGTTAACTCGGGCAACTGCCGGCCCTTGATGCTGGCCGACTAAACGGAAATGTCCGTATTGCAAAATCGAGGCGGGATCAACACTGATACCGACCGACAAGACCTTCTCCCGGTCACCCCGATTGATAGCTAGCACCCGATACGGTGGCACCTGATTCAGCCGCTGATGAAAATCATAATAGGTCGCATAGACCTGTTGTTCATCCCGGTCATCGGCTCCTCGCCGACGCTTACTGGTGAGCTCACCATGTTGCCAAGTGAACTTTCGAATCCATTCTCGAAAGGCTGCCTGCTCGCTGAAAGCCTCCGCTAGAATCTCGTGAACGCCAGCCCAAACGGCGGCCACATCGGGCAACTCCTGATCGGGTTTCACATAAATCTGAGCACGTTCATCGAGATTACCTATAGGGAAGGTTAACACCCATTGGGCCAACGGTTTCAGCCCGTGTTGAATGGCTACCGTTGCCTTCGTTTGCCGCTTTTTCTTGTAAGGCAGATAGAGATCCTCCACCTGCTGGAGCGTCGTCGCTTGAGTCAACGCTTGTTTGAGCTTGGGCGTCAACGCCTGTTGCTCGGCAATAATCCCCAGGACGTCGGCCCGTCGCTTGTCAAGTTTAGCCAACCGTGTGGCCTCATCTTCGATATCTCGAATCGCCACTTCATCTAATGAACCCGTGCGTTCCTTTCGATACCGTGCGATAAAGGGAACCGTATTCCCCTCATCCATCAGTGTGAGCACAGCGCGAATCTGGTCAACGCGGTACTGCCCCAGTTGTCGGTGAACCGACGGGGCTAAATCAACCAATTTTTCTTCTCTCTCAGTTGCCATGCAAACCCTCCATCACTTCTTAATCGCCACTTGTGGTCGCCTTGCAACGACCCACTTCACATACCCGTATTATACCATCTTAGCCGAGGTGGGTCGCCCGATTCTACGTTCTGGTAACCCGAATTTATTGGCGATCACAAAACGGGGTCGGAACAGACGTCCCTTCCCCGTTGGCGTTTAACTTTTAACCTTACATTGGACTCGTCATAATGCGTTGTGTCGCTGCCGTGACCTTTTCCATTGCGTTCTCCTGAGTCGCTTCTGCGGCATCGAAGGCGGCCTGATCAACAGACTGGTGTTCGACGTCCAAGCTATCCGTCATCGCTTGGCAAGCATCCGTATAAGTCCGGTAGGCTGCGACTAATGACTTGTGCTTGCCCAGAATCCGAACTGGCACACTGGCCTGTTGGAGTTGGTTAAGCTTGGCTTCATAGGCATCGGTTCCCCGTTGAAAATTGTCGACAATCTTCTGTAAGTCAACCCGTGAGAGCTCACCCACGGTCTGATTATCCAGGGCGTGACGAACGGTTTCAAAGTCACCGTTCATGGCTTCGCCACCATCTTCCGTTTCCTGCAGGACTTGACTTAAAACGCGAATATAACTGTTCATATTATTCTTTTGCATGGCTATCCATCCTTTGTCTGTGACCTACTTCTGCCAGAACGTATCGTAAACGTTGACTGGTAAATGCCGCTTGTGTGCGGTCTTTTGATACCATTGTTCAATTCTTTCGGCGGCGGTTTCGCTCACCGGCTTGCCTTCTAGGTAGTCGTCGATATCCTGATAGCGAACGCCCAGCGCAGCCTCATCGGGCAAGGCTGGGCGGTTATCTTCCAGATCGGCAGTTGGCACCTTCTTGTAGAGGTGTTCTGGCGTCCCGAGGAAGGCTAACATCGCCGCTCCCTGGCGCTTATCCAGCCGCCAGATAGGGCAAATATCGGTCGCTCCGTCACCATACTTGGTGTAGAACCCAGTCACGGCTTCGGCCGCATGGTCAGTCCCCACGACGGCTCCAGAACGGGCCCCAGCGATGGCATACTGCGCAATCATGCGTTGCCGCGCCTTGATGTTTCCCTTGTTAAAGTCACTGATGGGGCCACCATTGGCCTCGACCGCTGCAACGATGGCATCGGTAGCCGGCTGAATGTTCACGCGCTGAACTTCGTCAGCCCCCATGAAGTCAATGGCCATCATGGCATCATCTTCGTCAGCCTGTTCGCCGTAAGGCAACCGCACGGCAATGAAACGGTAAGCTTCATCGCCGGTCTCCTGTCGAAGTTCTGTGACGGCTTGTTCACATAACAAGCCAGTCAGTGTTGAATCCTGTCCCCCAGAGATCCCGAGTACCAACGTCTTCATGAAGTCATAGCGCTTAAGATAATCCTTGAGGAAATCCACGCTTCGCCGAATCTCCGTTTCCGGATCAATCGTTGGTTGCACCTTCAACGCTTCAATAATGGTCTTCTGCATTGCTCGCATATTTCCATCCCCCTAAAAGTCTAAACGCTTAATCTATTCTGGCATCTTTTGAACGTACTGATGAATCTCTTGAATGAGGGCCATCTTGTGGTCCCAACAATCTTGTGACAGATCCACTGGATACTTCTGTGGGTTCAAGTCACGTTTATACTCTGGCCAGAGGTTGGCCAAAGCGCCGCGACAACGATCCCGAATGGCCGACAACGTTGGTAACTTGTAAACCAACTCGCCGTCCTCAAAAATTGATTGCAGGATTGGCCGTGCATTGAAATCATTCACAGTTTTATTGATGTACGTGAAACTTGGATGGAACATGAAAATACTCTCTTCACGCCGGGGATCTTCATCGGCCAAAGTCACATAATCCCCTTCAGTCTTACCATCCGCCTTCTTGGTAATCCGCCAAACTTGCTTCTTACCTGGCGTCGTCACCTTCTCGGCATTGTTCGACAACTTAATGGTTCCAGTCATCTCACCGTGGTTATCGGCGATTGAGACCATCTTGTAGACGGCCCCTAAGGCTGGTTGGTCAAAAGCGGTGATCAGCTTGGTTCCAATGCCCCAGACGTCAATCTTGGCATCTTGCATCTTCAAACTTTGAATGGTCTTTTCATCCAGGTCGTTAGAGGCATAAATTTTGGCATTGGGGAACCCAGCTTCATCAAGCTTTTGACGAACTCGTTTGGATAGGTAGGCCATATCTCCGGAATCAATCCGCACCCCTTGGAAGTTAATCCGATCGCCCATTTCCTTGGCAACCGCGATGGCATTCGGCACCCCACTACGTAACGTGTCGTAAGTGTCGACTAAAAAGACACAGTCACTATGCGTTTGGGCATAGGCCATGAAGGCATCGTAGTCATTGCCATAAGCTTGAACCAAGGCATGCGCATGAGTCCCACTGATCGGAATTCCAAAGAGTTTACCGGCCCGAACGTTAGACGTGGCGTCAAACCCACCGATGTATGCTGCCCGCGTCCCCCAGATTGCCGCATCAAATTCCTGGGCCCGGCGAGTCCCAAATTCCATCAGCGCGTCATCCCCAGCGACGGAACGAATCCGCGCCGCCTTCGTGGCAATCAATGTTTGGTAGTTGACGATGTTCAAGATGGCCGTCTCAACCAACTGGCAATCCGCTAGAGGCCCTTCGACCTGTAAGATAGGTTCGTGTGCGTAAATTAATTCGCCTTCCACGGCCGAACGAATCGACCCACGGAACTTGAAGTTCGCCAAATAATCCAAAAATTCTTCCGGATATTCTTCAGCTTCTCGTAAATAATCAATATCGGTTTGGGAAAAATGTAAATTTTGGATATAATGAACGATGTGCTCCAAACCAGCAAACACCGCATACCCATTGTGGAATGGCATGTCGCGGAAAAAGACTTCAAAAACCGCGTGTTTGTCGGCAATTCCCTGTTGATAATACGTCTGAATCATATTGATCTGATAGGCATCCGTGTGCAGTGTATAACTGTCGTCGGGATACAAGTTCGTCATAATGAGTTTCTCCCTTAGCTGGTTTTGAGCTGACTGACTGATTTTCAATTCTAATAGACTTATTTTAGCATGAAACCCATGGAGCGTCATACTTTTTAACATGGTCATCGGCGCTTAATTAGTCCGGATGACAATCCTGAAAGGAGTCCCTATGCAACCTTCATTCTCTACGGTTACCGTCCTTGGCGTTCCCTTCGTCAAGACCACGGCCGACCACCTACTGACCACGCTACAGGCTCGTATCGTGGCTAAGCAAAATACCTTCGTCGTCACCGCCAATCCTGAAATTGTGATGTACGCACACGAACACCCGGAATATCAGCGGCTGATTCGCAACGCGGACTACATTACCCCCGATGGGGTGGGTATCTTAGACGGTGCTAAACTCCTAAATCAACCGCTACCGGAACGCATTACCGGCTTCGACACCATGCACGCTCTTCTCGAGTGGGCCGGCCGAGAACACCGCTCCGCCTACTTCGTGGGCGCCAAGCCCGAAGTTGTTGCGACGTTGAAGCAGACCTTGCCACGGGACTTCCCGGGACTCGTCATCGCCGGTATTCACGATGGCTATTTTGACGACGATGCCACCATTGTTGCCGACATCCAAGCGACCCAGCCCGACATGGTCTTCGCGGCCTTGGGCTTTCCCAAACAGGAGAATTTTGTCGCCCAACATCGCCACACGACCAAGGGACTGTGGATGGGGGTTGGCGGTAGCTTCGACGTCCTCGCTGGTGCCGTCGACCGGGCACCCAAGTTCTGGCAGGAACACCATTTGGAATGGGCCTACCGAACCTTTAAGGAACCCAAACGTCTCAAGCGAATTGCCATCATCCCGCGCTATCTCCATTTGGTTCGACAACAGGCAAAACAGCAAAACTAACTGTGGCGTAGCCGTACCATTTCAACCACTGAAAGGTGACCTTGAGACTCTACCCGTAATCGGGCCGAGTCTTTTTGTTTGAACCCAAACCGGCGGTAGAACGTCTGCGCTGCCCGATTAGCCGTGAGAACTTCGAGATAGAGTCGATCAGTCTTCGCGTCCAAATCCGTGAGGGCCGCCGTCATAAGTCGCTGTCCAACGCCTCGGTGTTGGATGCTAGGGTGAACGTAAATCGAATAGACCTCCCCCCAACCCGACCAAACAGCCTTCCTGGCGGGACCCGCAGCACAGACACCCACCACCTGGCTTCCCTGAAAGGCCAACCAAGTCTGCTGCCACCCACGTTCAGGATGCCAAGTGTCGACCGACAGTTGGTCCAAAAATTTGGCTGACAGCATGCCCGCATATGCGGAGCGCCAAACCGTTAGGTAAAGTTTCGCGACTTCCTGAAAATTATCGTCACGCCGCGCTCGCCGAATAAGCACGAGATTACCCCCTTCTAGATCCCCTGGTTCAATAAGGGTTGCCCGTCACGACCAAGTAGTGGTGTTAGTCCGGTTCCGGCATAGTTGGTGCTCAATAGGTACTGCACCCCCGTCTTCTGGTCCGTAATAACCGTAAAAGAAACGCCACTATCGGCCTTGAATTCGGTCGTTTCAAATCGTTTTTCTTTTTTCACATTCTCACCCTTCTTTGAAAAAAGTGGAGCCGTGACTGATGTCATAGCTCCACTTTCTATTTTCAAATTTGCTCTTTTGAAACGTGCAATCACAGGCAGTCGACTCCGCTTAACCCTGATTACCAAACAATCCAAGACCAGGATTATTCGGTAATCCGCGTTAATGCTCGTCGACTAACCGCCCGTAATTGCACTCTTTTTACTTTTCCAAATAAAACTCGAAACGTTCCCCAACATACTGGGTGCGCACGTATTCAAATGGCGTGCCATCCTGTAAGCAGGTTACCTGGCGCAGCCGCAAGATTGCGTCGCCGCGCTTGATGTTCAGGTATTCTGAAATCCGTTCGGAAGCAGACATGGCCGAAACCGTCTGTTGTGCCTTGCCGGGGTTCAGGCCCTTCTTATCTTCGAGGGCACGGTACAGCGAACTCGTGACCTCTTTCTTACTGAGGCCATCGACCAGTCGTTCAGGGACGGTCGCAACTTCAAAACAGATCGGCACATCATCCCCGTAACGAATCCGTTCCATCCGCAACACGAGGTCCTCTTCGCTGAGCTTCAGCTTTTCGGCTTCACTCAGTGAGGGACTCATGACGTGATAGGAAATGGTCTTGCTGGAAGGTTGCTTGCCTTGAGCCAACATCAGGTCTGTAAAACTCGTGACCCCAGACATTTTTTCTTGAACCTTCTGGTTGGCCACGTACGTTCCAGATCCCACCTGACGTTCGAGGATTCCCTCGTCGACCAGGGTTTGAATGGCTTGGCGTAAGGTCATCCGACTCACATCAAACTCACGCGACAACTCCCGTTCTGACGGAATTCGGTCGCCAACCGCCCACTTTCCAGCTTCAATCGCGCGCTTAATGTCATTATGAATTTGAATATAAATCGGTGAACTCACAGCACCCAACGTCCCTTCTAAAAATCCAACTTTAAGTTATTTGTTCTTTTGACTAAATTCTCGGCCCAAACTGTACGTTGTTTCCAACTGGAAGCCTGGCGTCATCACGTTAAGATCCGCGTCACGACCGGGTTCGAGCTTGCCCTTCTGTGTTAACTGAAATTCCTCAGCCTGGTTAACCGAGCTCATCTGAACGGCTTCATTGACGTCGCAACCCGTAAACAACATCACGTTACGGAAAGCTTCATCATAACGCAACACGGATCCAGCCAAATTACCACTCTCGAGCCGGGCTTGTCGGTCTTTAACGATAACCTTCTGACCCCCGAGCTCACTGACACCCTCAGGCATTCCCTTGGCGCGCATCGAATCCGTGACCAATTCTAAGCGGTGTGGCCCCTTCTGCTCGTAAGCCAACTTGATCATGTCGGGCACAATATGGAACCCGTCACAAATTAATTCACAGTAGAGATTGTCCTCTAACATGGCATGCCCGGTAACACCAGGTTCACGATGCTTGAGCCCACGCTGGGCGTTGTACAGATGGGTCACATGCGTGGCCCGGCTGTTCAACAGTTGGGCGCGGGTGGCATTCGAGTGGCCAACGGAAGGCACGATACCATTAGCTAAACAATAGGTTTCAAATTTAGCGGCACCGGCGTCTTCTGGCGCGTAGGTGATGAGCTTGACCCGACCACCTGACAATGTGTTCCACCGGTCCAAGAGTGCCACGTCGGGATCCTTGATGTAGGCTTCCGGCTGGGCCCCCTTGTAGATGGCCGCGATGAATGGGCCTTCCAAGTGAACCCCCTGAATCACCGGGTTGCGCTCGGCCGCCGCTGCAATCCCAGACATGGCGTGATCGATCGCTTCATTCGACTGTGTCATCGTTGTCGGGAAGATGGTGGTAATCCCTTCATAGATCATTTGGTTAACCATTTGATCTATTTGGTCGGGGTCACCATCCATACTATCATATCCATAGCCTCCATGACTATGAACGTCAATAAATCCTGGCACAATCGTGCGACCAGTCACCACATGAACCTCATCGGCTGGTTGGGGCCGAAAGTCTGCCACAGGTCCCACCGCTTCAATCTGGCGGTCAAACCGCACGTAACCGTCGGCAATGATGCTATCCCCGGTGTAAATCTTCGCGTGTTTTAAGACAATACTCATGAGTCTCCTCCTAATCAATACTGACAATCTCAACATCATTATTGTAATCGGTATAGACCAAAAATGCAACTCACGCGGTCTCGGCTAAGCTGGACCCCCAGCATCACGTTTGATCGTGGCGTCGATTCCCTTAACAACGGCGGTCATCAACCCCGCCTCTTCCATGGCTAACAGGCCCGCCACGGTGCTACCACCTGGTGAGGAAACCTGGTCGATGAGTTCAAAGGGAATCTTGTTGCTGCTAAGCACCATCTTGGCAGATCCCAAGGTGGCCTGGGCGGCAATCTGGGTGGCTTGCGCCTTGGTCAAGCCATGCTTAACGCCGGCCCGACTCAAACTGTCAATGAAGAAGTCAATGTAGGCTGGTGAACTCCCAGCCAGGGCACTGAAGACGCCAAATTGGTCCTCGGCCAGTTCGGTCGTGTCGCCAATTGTGTTGAAGACCCGCAGTGCTGCGGTTAAATCGTCGCCAGTCAGCGCAGCGTTGGCGGCAACGGCTGTCATCCCGGCGCCCACTTCAACGTTCACATTAGGCAGTGTCCGTAATGCTGGCACCGTCTCCCCTACGAGGTCGGCAATATCGCCGAGTGAAAGCCCCGCCACAATTGAGATCAAGACCTTGCCAGTCAAATCGGCCTTAATTTCCTTTAAGACGGCCGGTGCCACGTTCGGTGTGACCGCTAGGATCACGAGATCACTGGCCTGAACCACCTTTTGATTGCTAAGCACGGCCACGAGGCCATGTTCCTGCGCGTAGGGCTGGTAGCTCTCCTGACGATGGCTGTGTACCACGATGTCTGTAGGGGCGAACGTTCGAGCCTGTATTAACCCACCAATAATGGCACGGGCCATCCCGCCAACACCAATAAATCCAATCTTCATCTAAAATTCCTCCTGCGGTAGGTGGTCCTTAAACCACCGATTTATTTGCTTTAACCGTTCAATTCTTAAATTAGGCAACCCCGAGCGAGATAGCTCGTGGGTCGACTCTGGGAAGAGTACCAACTGAGTCTCCACCCCAGCCTCCTTTAAACCCATGTAGAAGGCCATCCCTTGCGTTGTTGGACTACGTCGGTCTGATTCACCATGTAAGATTAAGATTGGCGTAGACGCGTTCTTAACGTGGGCTAACGGTGACAATTCCCAGAGGGCCGCCTCGTCTGTCATGTCCAGATTCATTTCCCATTTGGTGAAAAAGTACCCAATGTCACTCGTGCCATAGAAACTCACCCAATCTGAAATCGACCGTTGGGTCACGGCCGCCGCGAAGCGCGTCGTGTGAGTCTCAATCCAATTGGTCATGAAGCCCCCATACGACCCACCGGTCACACAGAGTTGCTGCGGATCGATAGTCGGATCCAGTTTCAACGCGGCGTCGGTCCCGGCCATCAGATCGGCAAAGTCGCCCTCGCCATAATGCCCAATCACCGCCGCTGAGAAGGCCTGTCCGTAACCGGTGCTCCCCCGGGGGTCAATGGCGATCACGCCGTATCCCTGGCCAACCAGGTATTGGAATTCATGATAGAAGCCATAGCCGTAGTTCACCTCAGGACCACCGTGAATATAGAGAATCGCGGGATGCTGGGCGCGCGGCGTGACCGGTGGAAAATACCACCCAGACACCGGAAAATCTGCCGTCTGAAAGGTAAAGGGCTGTCCGGCCACGAGCGCGTGGGTCGCCTCGTACTGTGCGTTGGGGTTAACCAACTCACGTTCCGTCATCGTTGTCAGATCGAGGGCCTTCAACCGGCTGACACTAGTCATCGTCGTTTCGGTAAAGACAATTGTGTGGCCATCAACGACGGAAAAGTCTGTGATGCCCCGATCGCCGTCAAGCAATGGTGTCACGCGTTCTCCGGTTACCGTCTGCCGGATCAGTGACACCCGTCCGGCTACATTTTCCAATATTAAGAGCGTCGCCGAATCCAGCCAAGCCACCGATTGACCCGACTGGCCGTGCTGGCTGTCATTGGTCAGTTTGTCCCCAATCTCAACGTCGCGGGGCGCGGTGACATCTGTCAGGTCGCCAGTGGCCAGATCGACCACCCAGGCGTGGGCTTGGGCCACATCCATGATGTGATTGTCCAACCCCCACATGGCCACGTGTGTGCCGTCCGGACTCAAGAGTGCACTGTCAAAGGTTCCCTGGGGGATGGCGGCATTCAATAACCGGTCACTGTCCCCATCGAAACTATGCCAGTACACGCCTTCACTGAAGTCCTGGTCATCGTTCGGCAAGCGTTTGCGCCCATAGACCAAGCCTTGGGCGTTAGCCGCCATGACTTGAAAGTCACTCGACTGTTCCAAAACGACCGACTGATCGCCAGTCTCACAATCATAACGCAAGCACTGGTAGGTCAGGCCTTGTGGCAGAATGCCCACGCCATTTTCCTGATACCACAGGCGCGTCACAACCTGTGGCTGTGGGAATTCGGTTGGTTCCGGCTCACCCACGACCGTTTGAAAGTAGAGGACGTGCCCGTCTGCGGCCCAGACTGGGGTGTCAATGTCGCGGTCATCCTTGGTCAATTGCACGGGAGCTCCCCCAGTCAAATCAACCCGAAAGAGTTGGGTATGATCGCCAACCTGACCAGTGAAGGCCAGGTAGCGGTGGTCAGGGCTCAACGTCAGCTGGGAAACAGTCATGCCTTCTGGACTCCAACGCCGCCGATCATCCCCGGTGGCCAGACTGATACTAAAAATGCTGGACTGGTTACGATTCCGTTGCTGGTCTAGGTGGCTCTCTAGGTAGTAGACCCGTTGACCATCACTCACCGGTTGAGCTAGTGAGCGCAAGGCAAACAGGTCTTCTGGCTTCACGATCTCTGACATCATAAGACCCCCACTTTCCCCGTTAGAACACGAAATGGTCTGGCGCAATTATTAAGTCGACTTTAGCGAAATTCCCCACAATTGTCAATTCTTCCTACCGGTTGCGCACTTGGCCCGATCAATCTGCCTCTCTAGTTTCACGGTGTCAGTGTTATGAAAGGCGCGGACGGTCTTCGCGTGATGTAGACGCTCTGGTTTGAAAGTGGAAACTGTCTTTCATCCCCACCGAGAGCATAGAAAAGGCCCGCGACGGTCACCCGTCACGAGCCTCATACCTGATATTAAATTAATCTTGGCGTCGACGATCGGCTAGACCTAACCAGCTCAATAAGCTAAGGCCCAGTAGCCCCAACCACTGCCATGGCGATTGCCGTTCGCCGGTCTGGGGAAGTGTTGCCGACTGATGATTAGCACTCTGAATCGACTTTCGCGTCGCTTCAGTTGGTGTGATCGTCAGTGACCGACTGTTGCCGTTTTCCGCCAGTTGACCAGTAACCGTTAGGCCCGCATGATGCTGACTAGCTGGCATACCCTTAGATGTCGATTTGGTTGGCGTCGTGGGCTTCTTTACCGGTTGTACTGGCTTGGAAGGCTTCGTCGCTGGCTTATTAGGCTTGACCGGTTTGGTCGGCGTCGTGGGATCAACAGGTTTGTTCGGATCATCTGGATCCACCGGGGTTACCGGCGTGGTCGGATCCGTCTTCTCCGGAACCAAGATTAGTTCAAGATCCTGTGTCCCATAATTTCCTTCACTCTGATCACCGGTATCACTTGAAGTCAGGACCAATGATAGCGTGCCAGAACTTTGACCAACCGGTAACGTGTCATGACCTGCATCATACTTGAGGACTTCTCCACTCTGCGTGGTAAAAGTTAAGTTCCCAAGTGGCAGATTCTCCAACCCCAACTTTTCCATGATAGCCGCTCGAACTGCAAGTGCTGTGTTTCCCGTCGTCTTAACCGTCACATTCTTGAGACTCTTCTGTGCCGCAAAGGCATCCCCAGGATCCTGAGGTCCATTAGGATCATCCGGATTCTTGGGCGTACCAGAAAACGAGGCTATTTTTCCTGTTGCATTGATCAGTTGTAAGTCATTTCCGACAAACGCATGGTTCCCTAAATTAGCCACTTGATTGCCAAAATTGACGGCTTTGAGATCGTTACCCTCGAAGGCTGATGTCCCAATATCAGTGACCGAATCAGGCAACGTGAGGGGGCCAGTCAAGGCATTGCCTTCAAATGCCCCGTCTCCGATCGTTTTCACGCTTTTACCTAGCGTTAGCGTGCTCAGTTGGTTTGTCTTAGGTGTTCCGTTAAAGGCACTAGAGCCAATCGTTATCACTGAATCAGGAATGCTTAATTCACCAGCTAACCGATCGCCATCAAAGGCTGAATTTCCAATAGTCGTTAATTTGGACCCAGTGGTAGTTCCCAGCTTCAAATCTTCCAAGCCGTTATTTTCAAACGCACTGTCACCAATTGAAAGTGCGTGAACTGTATCAGGAATTGTCAAAGTTGTTAACTTGTTACCAGCGAATGCCGACTCCCCAATATTATCTAAAATCGACCTACCATCGGAAGTCTCAAAAATCAGATCGTCCAATTTATTGTTTGCAAATGCACGATCACCAATTGATTTGACTGTATCAGGGATCCTCAATGTTCCATCTAGTACGTCACCGAAAAATGCTGTGTCACCAATTGAGAAAGTGTTTTTCCCAATTGTCAGATTACTTAAGTGATTATTATTGGCAAACGCACTCGTCCCAATGGTAAATTCAGACTTCTCATCCATAGGATCAACCTGGTCCGGTATATCAACGCTTGTTAAGTCATCGCCATCAAAGGCAGATTCACCAATCGTAATGAGATGAGTGCCAAATGCTACCGCGCCCAGAGCAGTATTATCGAAAAAAGCTTTCTTCCCAATCGTTGTGACTGTATCTGGTATGTCAACTTCTGCTAGGTTGTCGCCATCAAAAGCAGATTCACCAATTGTTGTAAGCTGAGAACTAAGCGTTACCTTGGTCAGAGTACTATTTCCAGCAAAGGCTCTCTTTCCGATTGTTGTGACTGTATTTGGTACATCAACTTCTGCTAAATTGTCGCCATCAAAAGCAGATTCACCAATTGTGCTGAGCTGAGAAAGCTTAGTACCTAGCATCACCGTGCTCAGACTACTATTCTTTGCAAATGCACTAACACCAATTGACGTGACTGTATCTGGTATATCAACTGCAGTCAGATTATCACCAGCAAAAGCAGAATCTCCAATCGTAGTAAGCTTAGTACCAAATTTCACTGTTTGAAGATTAACATTATTTGCAAACGCATGGTCACCAATTTGAGTTAAGTTTTCAGGAAGATCAACAGTTTTTATGTCATTTCCAGCAAACGCATTGGCTCCAATTTCCCACATTCCTGATGGTTCAAAGGTAATGGAAGTCAACTTAACCCCAGTATTTGTAGAGTTAAAGGCACCAGCCCCAATTCCATAAATATCCACATCATTCACCTTAGCTGGAATAGTGATAGCCGTCGCCGTTCCCTTGTATCCAGTAATGATGTTATTGGAAATAATAAAATCACTATCAGTCTCCGTTGCTGGCGCATCGTCCGCCAAAGCTGCCATTCGTGCCGCCTGACGGGCTGCATCGAGACCAGAATACAACATTTCCGAACGACTCAAGCTCTTCAGATCATTGACTTGGTACTTCTGAACTGGCGGTGTCACCACTGAATTTGGTAAGGGATCGGCTGGTGTGTCAGCTGGAGCAGCCGTTGATCCGCCCGGTTGAGCTGCTGAGGGTTCTGGTTGGACTGCTGGTTCTTTTTTCTGACCTGCTGTGCTTGAAGCTGGTGCGGCTTGTGATTCGCCTGGAGCAGCACTACTTACCTGTGCGGCTTTCACCCCTGCTTCACTAGTGGCACTGCTAGACGTCTCTGACTGGCTTTCTGCCGCATCACTCGCAGGTGCCGCTGGTTTTTCACTAGGATTCTCGTTAGCCGCACTGGTTGGTGTCGCAGCTTGGGCCGTGGTTCCCACAGCCAGCCCGGCACCCAGGGCCATAACAGTTACCCCCATGACCAGCCACTGCTTCTTGGCCTTATACATTTTGTAGTGCTGCTTAATTCCATTTGGCATTATTTTTACCGTCTCTTTCATCCATTAAGAAATTCGATTCATTCAAGCTAAACGGACCTGGAGCGACCCCCAGGCCCGTTTACCAGTTATTTACATTTTAATCTTGACGTCTGCGACGCAGGCCCCAAGTGCCTACGAATCCTAACATAGCTCCCAACCAAGCAACGATACTGCGCCGTTCATTCGTCTGCGGTAACGTAGTGTTAGCTGTTTGTGATTGGGTCTTCTGAGTAGTTATCCCTGGCTGAGTCGCCCGTGTACCATGCTGAGCCTGACCCGTAGTCACCTGGTACGTGACTGGAACCGAAGTCCTCGGAACCACAAAGTTTGTCGTCAGTGGCGTAACATATTCCCAAGAATAATCTCCCGTGAAATGAGCATGATGGTTTTCCATCTCAGTAGGGCCAACTGCCCAAGGCTGAATCTTAACAGCCATTGGAATCGGCGCCACGATCTCATGCGGTAAATTATCAGTCGGATCGACTGGCGTTACCGGTGTTACTGGATCCGTTGGCGTAGTTGGATCAGTTGTCGGATCCGTACTTGGATCCGTACTTGGATCCGTCGTTGGATCCTTGCTGGGATCCGTTGAAGGATCGGTACTAGGATCGTGATCCGGTGGCGTCAGGTCTGGAATCCGAGCGAGTTCCAGTAACAATTCGTCAACTCCATAGCGCCCGGTATCGGTACTGGTAGAAGACAAGCTCAAATCAACTTGATCTTCATAGGCCACTTCGACAGGCAAGATTAACGTATCACTGTATTCGTCATAGGTTAACTTTTCCCCGTTCAATTTAAATTGCAGATCTGCCAATTTGGAAACCGGCAAGCCCAGACGCTTGGCAATCGCAGCCTTTACGCCAGAGGCCTTCAATCCTTGAATCGTCACGGTAACCCCCGTCAATGCCTTTTGGTGCGCATAGGCACCGTCACCTGAGGTCCCAATATCTTTGGTGACTTGAATATCCTGCAAGTTATTATAGGCAAAGGCTTCGTTGCCCAAACTTTCGAGTGGGTTATCAATAATTAATCCGGTAAGTGCATTGGCATAAAAATCCCGATCCCCAATGTTAACAATCGTCTTCGGAATAACCAGCGTGCCCTTCAGGTAGTTGTGGGCGAAGACACTTTTTCCTAAGGAAATCGTTTGATCGTTCCAACCAATCCCTGTGAGCTGGTTAAAGCTAAAGGCGCCATCCCCAATCGACGTCAGGTTAGCCGGCATTTCCAGCGTCTCAGCTAACTGATTTTTGGTAAAGGTCGATGTCCCAATCGTGGTGACGTTGGGGCCGAGGTCCACACCCGTCAATTGGTTGTTAGCAAAGGCCCTATCCCCAATATTTTCGACGGAATCTGGTAATTTGAGGATCCCACTAAACTCATTATTCTCAAAGACACCATTGTTAATCTTGGTGATCGCTGAGTTAAAGGTCACGCCCGTCAAGTGATTATTGGCGAACGACCCGGCCCCTAATTCCGTTAACGCGGTCGGTAAGACCACATTACCCGCGATAAGGTTGGTGTTGAACGCATCCGTCCCAATCGTCTGGAGGTTGTCGTCCAGTGAAATTCCGGTTAACCGATTCTTTTGAAAGGCAGCGTCACCTAAGTTAATCAGCGTGGTGGGTAAGGTCAGGTTCCCCCCGATTTGATTATCGGCAAAGGCACTGGTCCCAATTCGCTGTAATTTATCCCCTAAGGTTAGTTGCGTGATGGCATTCTGATTAAAGGCGCGATTCCCAATCCCTGTGGTGGTCTCTGGAATCACAACCTTCGTTAACTTATTACCCGCAAAGGCATCCTCATCAATCTGTTCAACACGATTCAGTTCAACCGTCGTCAACTGATTATCCTCAAAGGCCCCGGCCTTAAGGGACCAGGTACTGTTCGGTAACGTTAGTGACGTCAGGTTATTGTGCGCAAAGGCGTGCGCCCCCACCCACTGAATGTTGGCCCCCAAAGTAACGGCCGTCAGGGCCTTCACAATTCCTAAATGATTGTCATTTCCAGCAACATTATTGAAGGCATTCGCCGCAATCCCGGTGACAGCCTTCCCCATATAGGTATCGGGAATGGTAATTGCCGTGGCATAACCATCTTGAGGGGCGGAACCATCGGCCTGTTGCTGGGCTTCACCCGTGTAACCGGTCACGATGTAGGTGCCATTTTCGTCCTGGGTATAACTGAAATCGGACTTCGTTTCAACGGCCTTGGCTGGTTTGGTCTCCACAGCTGTCTGTTTTGGCGTGGTAACTGGTTTTGCTGGCGTTGTTGCCCTGTCAGTTCCACCCTTCTCACCCGTCCCTAACTTTGAACCTGCTGAATCATCACCGGCGTTCTTGTCCGATTGTGTCTCAAGCTTCGAACCAACCGTCTCTTCGTCAGGATCGGTTTCCTCTTCTGCTGACGTCACTTGCTGACTAGCTGGCATCGCATCGTTGGGCGTCGCTGCATAAGCCGCTTGAGTGGACACCAAAAAACCTGCACTGAGGCCGACAACCATCGTGACGCTAGCATACAACCATTTACATGGCACTTGCGTTAGCTTAATCGTTCGCGTTTGATCTTGTTTGAACATCATGGCAGCCGTCCTTTCGTTCAGTAAGTTTACTTGATTATCAGAGCATCTACAAAAGCCACTCCTTGGTAATCATTAAGCATTCCAATTTATTATTACATAAATTATTCGATTCTAGTCCTCATGGTTATCCTAGCACTTCACCCGCTATTTTCCAGTGTCCTGTAAACACCTAATGGGGTAACCATTTCACCTATAATGTACCTAACTCTATTGCGTGATCAACCATGGTTCTGATCGATCGCTAACTGTAAGCTTTCATTTGACAGACAACTTTAAGGAAAGTGGCAAATACCACATTCTTTGAAAAATGTGGTGAAAAAACTTTTTTTATTTTCTGAGAATCCGATTAAGCAATCGACGTCTTTTCTTACCTGGGACCAATCAAATTGGTTTTCAGCACTCATTCCGATCATTCATTGACACCTAAATTATTTAAGCGGATCAAGGACCTTAACCTATCAAAATTTGGACGACGAATTTACAATTGAAGTGCAACGCTAATTAGAACATAAAAGAAGACTCATAGCCTGAGCCCTTGTAAAATGGAATCACCACAACACCATTACAAGGAGGACTCAGACTATGAGCCTGTATCATCATCTTACCTTAAAAGAACGAGAAATCATACTGACAGGTTTAACTTTAAAATATTCCCTTCGGCTTATTGCTAAGAAAGTAGGATGCTCTAAGGCAACTGTATCACGAGAAATTAGACG
>NZ_RHOD01000026.1 GCF_003946095.1 Levilactobacillus lindianensis
TAGGCATAGAAAAATCCCCTTAAAGTTAACAGATGAATTATAGTATTTCATCTGTCAACCTTAAGGGGACTATAGCATTGCTGATCTTCGTGGGACTTTTTTGTGGCCTAACTTGACTAATCTTGCATCTAGTGCCGCACCACCATCACCGAAATTGGGGCATATTTGGCCATGTACGCCGCCTGACTCCCGAAATGGCGACTGACGCCCTTCTTGGCTAGCGACCCAATAATCAGAAGGTCTGGTTTTACGTCTGGAATGACATCCTTCACGATGGTTTCACCGGGTTCACCCTCCGCCACCATCATGCGAACGTCGGTCACGCCAGCCGATTCCGCCGCCTTCTGATAGTCACGCACGTGCTTCTCCAGGTCATCGAACTCACCGTGAATATAGTCCTTATCAAGCGCCTCATAAATATTCATCTTGTCAGCCTCAAGGACTGATACAATCACGAGCTCGGCCGCATCTCGCTTGGCCTGTTGAATAGCATAGCGAAACGCCAGTAAGGCATCTTCCGAGTCATCGACCCCCACCAAGATCCGTTTAAATATGGTTGTCATGAAAATTCCCCCTACTTCAAAATCACTAACGGTAAACTTACCCTTAGTTAGCCACAGTGTACCGTATCCCCGCTTGTGGACGCTGAATTCTGGTCCTGTTGCGTCAACCGCCTAATTATCCAGAGAAACACAAAAGGCCCCAACAAAAATTGCTGGGACCTTCCACTCATATAATTCATTTTAATCTAACGGACTACCATCACAGAAATCTTGGCGTACTTCGCCATGTAAGCCGCCTGGCTCCCAAAATGCCGGCTGACCCCCTTCTTAGCGATTGACCCAATAACCAACAAGTCTGGCTCGACGTGTGGAATAACGTTCTTCACGATAGTTTCACCGGGTTCGCCTTCCGCAACGACGACCTTAACAGCGGTCAAGCCAGCGTCTTCGGCTTGCTTCTGATAGGTCTTGATGTGGGCCTTCAGAGCATCACGTTCACCATGGACGTAATCACTGTCCAGTGCCTGGTAAATGTTCATGTCATCATTTTCCAGTACCGATACAATCACTAGTTCCGCTTGGTCACGCTTGGCTTGATGAATTGCATAATCGAAGGCCAGGAGGGCGTCTTCGGAGTCATCAACCCCCACTAAAATTCGTTTAAAAGTCGTTGCCATTATTTGGCCTCCTTATCTGCTTTACCAGCACCGGCAGCCAATTGGGTCTCTAACCGTTGGCTCCCACGATGTAGCTCCCAGATGGTCCAAACGAGCAGCGCTAAGATTGCGGCATCCAAGCCATAGGCAATGCTATTTGCAATAGCCATCTGGCTAGACGTCATCCCATCTCCATAGAAACCTTGAATGGAAGCTGGCATGTTAATTAGGTTGAGCCCCGTCAAAGAAAGCACGGAAATCCATCCGAGAATCTTAACCCACAGCGAGTTCTTGAAACGCTTCCCCATCTCGACCTTACTATCCGTCATCATCAGTAACGGTAGCATCGAGAATGGTAAGGCAAAGGCCAGAAAGACTTGCGAATTATTCATCAAATCATTTAAGGCTTCATGTTCGTCAATGGCACTCTTACCACTCGTTAGTAGCACACAAACGATAACTGGAATAACAGAGATCAGTCGGGTGACTAACCGCCGCAACCACAGTGGCATCCGCATGTGAACGAAGCCTTCCATGATAACCTGTCCTGTCAGCGTCCCCGTAATTGTCGAATTTTGACCAGAGGCCAGTAAGGCTACGGCAAACAGCGTCGATAACACACCGGTCCGGGCGACCCCAGCCAACACACCATTACTCATCGTACTGGTGTCAGACAAGGCTTGGAACAAGCCAAAGAAGGAAGGATCCTTGACGGACCCACTCTTGAACACGGCAACCCCCATGATTAAGAGGAGTGCGTTCACGAAGAAAGCCAAAGTCAGTTGGATGTTGGAATCCCAGCTGGTGAAACGAACCGTTCTGGCAACATCCTCTTCGTCATGGTGATCAATCTCACGTGTTTGTGAAATGGCCGAATGAAGATACAAGTTATGTGGCATCACCGTGGCCCCAATGATCCCTAAGGACCCACTGAGTGGCGTTTGTCCGCCAACGTGTGGTGTAGAAGAAATGGTCTTCATGCTTGGAATCAGTCCACCAAAGACACCACCCCAGTTAGGTGAGGACAAGGCAACTTCATAGGCGAAGACAACCAAAATAACTAGAATCAAACAAACCACAATGGCTTCGATCTTTCGAAAACCAATCTTGGTTAATAACAATAAGAGCAAAACATCTAAAACCGTGATAAATACCGCAATAATTAACGGAATATGGAACAGTAGATACAAGGCAATCGCAGCCCCAATAACTTCGGCAATATCCGTTGCCATGATGGCAAATTCCGTCATGATCCATAAGACGATCCCGAGGGATTTGCTGGTTCTAGCCCGAATAGCTTGGGCCAAGTCCATCTGACTCACGATACCAAGTTTAGCCGCCATGTATTGTAACAACATCGCAATCAAACTTGAGATCAAGATAATCGACATCAACAGGTATTGAAAGTTTTGACCACCGGTAATTGAAGTCGACCAGTTACCAGGATCCATGTATCCCACTGCCACTAATGCGCCAGGCCCAGAATACATAAACAACGTTTTCCAGAACCCTTTTCCCTTCGGTACTTTAACCGTACCATTGATTTCTTCGAGTGACCGCCCATTGGCGTACTCGATGAGCTTGTGCTTCTTTGGTGTATCGCTCATAACTAAAACCCCCTTCTGTCTCCTACAAAACCCATTGTACCTTAATGTTTAGACAAATCAAATAGAATTTTAGGGTAACATAACATTTATTTGTCATGATATTAATAAATAAATTACGATATATAGCGCTTTCATTACGATAAGATCCCCTTTTTGACGGGTGACTATCATCTCCATCTTTTGGTCAATAGTTTATAAAATTTAATTGCAAACCCTGTTGAACCGGCATTTTATTTTTAACAACCGAGATTATCTTCGAATTACCTAACTAAATTTAAAAAGGCGTTGCTTTTTAAATCCAACATCGTTAAAGTTTTATTTGGGAACTAAATTTTTAGGGATACTTAAATTTCAATAGCTTGGGGGAGTTGATGAACATGTTACGCCAACAAAACAAATACCTGCGAATCATTGCCGAGTGCAACTTTGCCCGACCACGCGTTAGCAACAAACAAATCATTCGTTTTGCTCAAGTGTCGCCCGCATCCGTCACGGAGATGACCCGCCACTTACAACGAGCCGGCTGGGTTCACCGTCGTCGTTATACCGGGGTGACACTGACAACCAAGGGCCAAGCCATGGCCGGTGAACTTCTCGTCCGCTACCGCCTCTGTGAGGTCCTTTTAGCAAAGCAGCTTAAGCTACCACTACCGCTGATTCCTAAACAAGCCTGGGCCATGGCAGCAACGCTAACGCCTGAAACGACCACGGCCCTGGCCACTTTTTTGGATCATCCACAAACCAGTCCCTTCGGTGGTAGTCTCAACCCCACCGACATTTTAAACGACTCACAAATGACCCGGCTCAGCGAGGTTGAGCCAGACACGACCGTTATCTTTCACCACTACTTAGAAACACCCGATATGGTCACTTACTTAGAACATTTGGAACTGCCGTTGGGCCAGCCCATTCACCTCATTAAGCAAGACCCAGCGCTCAATCTACTCTACGTTGGCTGGACTGGACACGACACCGTTGCTCTTGACCTGACCGCCGCAGACTACATTTACACCCAGGCCCTCACCGACTAAAAAAGCCCGAGACAATGTCTCGAGCTTTTTAATCATTAAATTTTAGCGACCACTTGCCGCTACCGTTGCGGACGTGGCACTCTGGTCGTCTGAGGCGGGTAAACGCTTCAGGCCAACACCGGTGAATCCACTCAAGATGGAGAAGATTGGTGAAAGGAGACTGAAGAAACAGAATGGCAGGTAAGCTAACGTGGAAACTCCTAACGTATTAGCCGCAAAGACCGCTGCAACACCCCAAGGAACCAAGTAGTTAATCACGGTCCCACCATCTTCTAGAACCCGACTCAAGGCCAGGTTGTCTAGGCCACGGTCGTTGAAGGTCTGCTTGAAGGCCTTCCCGGGTAAGATAACGGAGAGGTATTGTTCCCCAACGAAGATGTTAACGCCAATTCCAGAGAGGATAGCCGCCGTCACAACGGCACCGGTTCCCTTCAGACGATTGGCCAGAGGCACCATAGCCGTTTGGATGATGTTAAACTTCATCAGCAGGCCCCCTAGGGTTAGGGTCAGGATAATTAGGGATACAGTCGACATCATGGCACTAATCCCACCACGGGTCAGCAAGGCATCCACACTGGCGTTCCCAGTCTTAGCCACGAAGCCGGATTCGATCATCGTTGCGATACTCTTTAACGAGGTACTTGGGTTTTCAATAAAGATCATGACCACCCCTAAGACAACGTTCAAGAACAGCGTCGCAATAGCAGGGATTTTCCGCCAAGCACAGACGAACATCACAATGATCGGTAGCGCAGCCCACCAGGTAATCGTAAAGTGCGTATTTAACGTGGCAATCGTCGAACTAATTTTCCCTAAGGCGTTCGTATCTGAGGCCCCGGTTCCCATAAAGAAGTACAGGATAAGTGAAACAATGAAGGCCGGAATCGTCGACCACATCAGGTTCTTAATGTGGGCAAAGAGTTCAGATTCGGCAATGGCTGAAGCCAAGTTGGTGGAATCGGACAATGGCGACGTCTTATCCCCGAAAATAGCGCCGGAGATGATGGCCCCGGCAACTAAGGCCGGGTTGAAACCCATCGTGGTTCCCATCCCAAAGAGGGCAATCCCAATCGTAGAGATGATAGTAAAGGCACTCCCGATAGACGTTCCAATGATGGCACAAACCAGGAAGACAGAAGGTACGAACCACTGTGCAGAGATTAAGTGGAACCCAAAGACCATCATCGAGGGAATAATCCCGGCGGCAATCCAGACACTGATTAAGGCCCCAATCAACAGGAAGATAAAGATGGGAATAATCCCCGTCTTGATTCCGTCAATAATGCCATTATGTATGTCGTCCCACTCTGCACCCCGTAACTTTGCCCAGAGAATAACCAAAGCAATCACCAGCAGAACTGGCGTCATTGGGGAGAGTCCAAATTTTATAACGCCGGTCCCCATCACCAGTAACATTACCAATAAAATCGTTAGGGCTTCGCCAAAGCTAACGGCCCGCCATGCTTTCTTGTTTTCTTTCATCAAAATCGCTCCTCTTATAGTTATGCCAAATTTTCAAGTATAAAAAAATCGCCCCCGCTGCAATCATTATTGCAACAGGGACGATTAGACTTCAACCGTGGTACCACCCAGCTTGAGAGACTGGTTCTAGACCCAGTCAACTCCACTCACTAGAAGGTAACGGCTCTAGTTATTCTCCGCCTGCCGTAGCAGGACATTCCACTGTATTTCGTCGTAATCACCCTGATCGGTTCGCAGCAACCACCGACTTTCTGACCCACAGATGACACGCTACTTGGTAATGGAAATTAGCGTTCGTTATTTGATTGACTTTGATGATAGCACGATGAGAAACTACCGTCAACTCTAATTTTAAATTTATTTAAACGGTGCTGGATATTCCAGCATTCCCCCAACGTGGGCCAAAGCCCCGGGGGTCAACGGTTTAATCAGGCTGTTTCCCATCCGAACGGGCAACGTGTTATGAATGGCAAAATCTTCCGCCATGACGTAGCCGCGATGACCATAGTAGGTGGTATCACCAACCACACTGACGGCGCCAAATCCGGCCTGGCGGGCCCGCGTCTCCAGCTCACTCAGCAGTTCACTGCCAATTGCCTGGCCCTGCCAGTCGGGATCGACGGCTAAGGGTGCCAAGGCGACAATGGTCGTCGTATGCCAATTACCACGAATCGTGACGGGACTCAATAAGCCATGCGCCACCACCCGATCGACAGACGGCTTGGCCACAACCTCTAGACTCGGTTGATAATCATAGGTATCGCGGATGCGGTGAATCAGATCGACTTCCGTTCCTTTGCTCTCAGCAACGGGAGCAAAAGCGGCAGCAACCACTTGGTCTACCTGATCGTAATCCATCGGCTGAATGGTTTCAAAACTCAAATTCAATTCGTCACCCTCTCAATCTCTAAGCGGTTTTCATCTACATTTACTATTTCTACTAGTTAATTTATCTGTAGGCATCCTATTACCTGATCCATTAAGTAGCTAATCCGATAACACAAGCCTAAAAATTTAGCGGCTATCATCGGGCCAAATGGCCCCGTAGCCACCAATCCGTGACCGAAAATCCCCAGCCACAGCTAACAATACTGTGTTATTATACACGTCTAAGCCCACAATGGGGAAAATTTACTAGACCATTTAATAAAATCGCTTGAAATTCACCCGGTAAACCCCGTAAACTTAGACCAAACCAAATGAGAATTGAGGAACATATAATGACACACAAACAAACTTGGGCCACCGTCTCAACCGTGATCTACGTGGCTTTCATTCTAGCCGCCGTCTTCACCGGCTTTCTAAATCCCAGCCAAATTGGCCTCGAATGGACTATCTTCTGGGTCGTGGTTGTGGCCGGTCTCTGTTACTACTTTTACTTTAAAAACATCAGCTACCGCGAAGTCGTTTACTACGCAAAAAAACTAGGTTATCACAAGGATGACCTAGTCGCTTTAGTCCCTAAATTAAAGGAGACCCAGGACGTTCCCGACCCGGATCATCCCCATTTTTTCAGCCCCTTCGCTGGGATTCCCTTGGCAGTGACCAATCGGATCACCGAACAACTGGAACCGCTCGCTCAGGAACACCAGATTCCACCTTACCGGTAATTACTTCCGGCTGTCGTAGCTCTGGGATTGCTTTAACCAGGCGTCGTCTGCTGGATCGGGACCTACCCGTTTGCCAGCATCGAGAGCGCTAATGGCCCGCATTTCATCCTCATCCAAGCCAAAGGCAAAGATGTCGCGGTTTTGCTGGATGCGCTCCTCATGGGTTGACTTGGGAATCACAATCTCCTCACGTTGAACGTGCCAACGCAAAATAATTTGGGCTGCACTGACATCATGAGCCGCGGCCAATTCATTAATGACCGGGTCCGTCAGCGCATTGTTACGACCACCACCCAGTGGACTCCAGGCCTCATGTAAGATGCCTTGCGTCTCCAAGTAGGCGTGTAGGTCCTTCTGCTGGAAGTAGGGGTGCGTCTCAATCTGGTCGACCACTGGCTTAACCGTGGCCGTCTCCATCAACTTCTCAATATGCGAACGGTTGAAGTTTGAGACCCCAATGTTCTTAATCTTGCCAGCCTTGTAGAGGTCTTCCATGGCCCGCCAGCTTTCAGTAAAACCGGGTGCTGGCCAATGAATTAAGAACATATCGAGGTAGTCGAAGCCCAACTTATCCAGGGTTCGTTGGAAGGCCGCCTTGGTCTCGTCGTAACCCCGTTCATTGTTCCAGAGCTTAGACGTCACGAAGATATCCTCGCGCTTGACGTCACTCTCGCGGATGGCTTCGCCCACCCACTGTTCGTTACCATAGTAGGCAGCGGTGTCGATGTGACGGTAACCCGCAGCCAGGGCCCATTTAACGGCATCCTTGGTATCCTGAGCGTTATCCACTTGGAAAACGCCTAATCCCAATTGGGGGATGCGGTTATTGTTATTTAAAGGTAATGCTGGAATTTCATTGTGCAAAATTAAAACCACCTTTCAAACTTTGTTCCACTTCTATCATACAATACACGTTCCTTTTTCGGTGACCAAAAGATTAGAAATGTGGCAAATGAGACGTTAACATTTTCTTCTGATCACTTTTTGAGGTACTATGGAAGGTGTGGTAGTTTGTCGTCTTGGCGGCAAACTTGTTTTTTCACACCGTTCTGGACATGGAGGTTTTTCAGTTGAACAACCAAGAACCAAAATCACGCGTACAACGGTATAACTTTAATCAAGACCCCGAACGCCCCACGCGACAACGACGCAAGCGTCCCCGTCGTTGGTGGCCTTGGGTTATGACGCTAATCACACTGGCGATCGCCATTCTATTAGTCTTAGCCATTTCGCATCATAATAACTCGGCTTCAAGCACCGCCGCTTCTTCTAGCGATAGCGCTTCGATCGCCGCTAAGTCGTCCTCCAACTCGGAGCAGACGGCCTACAATAATTTCAAGAAAAAATATGATGCGTACAACGACAATGGCCTGACCGTCACTCAGAAACAAAAACTACAAAATATCATCAACGACGAGTCAAACGACGCCGTTCAAGACCGCGAGCAACAATTGCTCGATCAGGCCGCGACAAAATCATCCGCAACTAGTTCCTCAAAGGAAAGTAGCGGGTCGAATTCCTTCGATGACGTGCACACGTTCTCCTCGGTTGCCGATGCCCAAAACTGGGCGCAGGCCTCGAAGAATCAGTGGCTACAGGCTGGTTACACGACGTATACGATTACGTCCGATGGTCAAGGTAATTACAATTTACAGTTCGTTCATTAGAACCTAAAGCGCGTCCGGGCCATTGCTCGGACGCGCTTTTTAGTTATCCGTCGGTTGGGGCTTTTCAGCCACATTCCCCGGTTTCGGTGAAGCAGACTGCTTCACCGCTGTTTGCTTAGATTTCTTGCTCGTCGATCGTTTCTTAGTCTGCTTATTCAATCGGTTAACGGTCGTTTGCAGGCGATCAACCTTCGAGGTGAGTGACCGAATCTCCCCCATCAACTCAGCCATATCATCCTGTTGCTGGGTATCCTCACTCGCCGTCACTCGGTTATTAACGAAATCAACAATAGTACTGGTCAATAACCCAATGAAGCCAACCCCACCAACCATCAGGAAGGCTGCAATGATCTTTCCAAAAGCTGTCCGCGGGGTCACATCCCCGTACCCAACCGTCGTGGCGGTCGTAATCGCCCACCAAAGAGAATTAGCTAGTGATTGCTTCTCGGTCAACGAGAAGAGAAACGCACTCAACACAATAATAGCCACACTAATTGAAAAAAGATAAATAAAACCGGTTTTATAAATGAAGCGGTGAAAGGCCTTGGTCCACTTGCCGGAGATTCCCAGCCGCCAGAAAATGTGGTGGAACCGAATTAACCGCACCAACCGACTCAGCCGAAAGAGGGCGAAAACCGGATGCATAGGAATGATTCCCAGTAGATCGAAAGCCGCATGAATCAGGAAGATCTTCCGGTTTTTAGTCGTCAGCAGCCGAACAAAGTAATCGATGGCAAAGACCACCAGTAACCCGTTGGCAATCCCCATTTCTAGGGCGTAGTTCCCCGCTTTCAGTAACAGGAATCCCAGGTTGATGATCGACCAGAGCGTCAGAATCGTCACGATCCAATGATAGGTAACCAGCCACTGATGACGTCGTTTCTTTTCCATATGACCCCCGCTCCCCATCAATGATTTAAAGATTAATATAAGCCGTTTCGGTCGAATTGCCAAGACTTCTGATTAATCTTAACCAGTTTGCTAATTTTAGTAACCCAACTGAATCGTAAAGCCCCGCAACTCCTCTCAATTTTGAGGAAGTTGCGGGGCCTTTTAACTTAAGCTTGTTGCCGATCAAAGAAGGCTGGCACCAGTTTTTCATAAACCGTCACGGCCTGTAAGTACTCGGTAATTGAGATGTATTCATCTGCCTGATGGGACGTGGCACTTCCCGGCCCCATCTCGATACTGGTAAAGTTGGCTTTGGACCGTAGGAACTCGGCACCGTCATTGGCGCCACCGGACCCTACCACGTGAGCCGGTCGGTGGCAGACCTCTTCACTAATCTGCTTGGCCAGCTGAACCAGTGGTGCGTCGGGATCACCTGGAATAGCCTCCTCAGGATAGCTGTAGGTGAGTTTAAGGTCGACCCCGTCCTGTTGATTCAATTCGGCGATCAAACCCTCTAGCTCGTCATAAATGACCCGATTGGGCGTGGCTGGAATCGTCCGCATGTTAGCCATCAGTTCGGCATGCGCTGGGATCGAGTTAATCTGTTCTCCCCCGGAGATCAGATCGACGTTGTGGAGCAGGTGGCCTAAGACCGGATCTTCCTCGGTATGCTTAGCCATCAGCGGTCCCACGGCATTGTAGAACTGCATGAGATTGTCGATGGCATTGATCCCCTTCTCTGGTTCGGCGCTGTGACTGCTCTTCCCCGTCGACACCACCTTGTAATCGATGACACCGCGCGCCGTGTAGACCACTTGGTCCAGGCCACTGGGCTCCGCAATCACCAGGCCAGCAAGGTGGTCAGCATAGCCCGCATCGGTCAGTGTAGCCGCGCCGTATTCACCCGTCTCTTCACCCACCGTGGCCAGTAGCCGAACACTTCCTTTGAGCGGTGTCCCCTGCTCTAGAAATTCCAACATCGCGATCGTAATTGCCGCTAACCCACTCTTCATGTCGGAAGCCCCGCGGCCAAAGAGCTGGTCGCCAACAATTTCGCCCCCAAATGGATCATGATGCCAGTCTGTCACATTACCGGGAGCCACAACGTCCATGTGCCCGCTCAGCCCCAGTTGCGGTCCGGCCCCACCAATCGTAACGACCAAGTTATCTCTGCCAGGAGCGTAGGGCACCTTCTCCACTTGAGCCTGCGGATATGACGCAAACAGGTTGGCCAGGTAATCTGCCACCTCGGTCTCACAGTCATTGACCGAAGGAATCCGAATCAAGTGTTGTAAAATTTCAATCTTCTTCTGGGGCGTCATGCGCATCTTCCTTTCAGTGGGTTCTCATTATGAATCTTAGGATACGCTATTTTATCCAAATAACAATATGCTTTTGAAAATATATGAGTCAAAATCAAAACATACGTATTTTTATACATTATAAATGCATATTCGCGTCACTTTTCTCCCTGCGGTATAATGAAGACAGGTTTCATTTAGGAGGGATTCGGATGAAAATTACAGTACCAACCGAACAGGGCGGCTTTCTGGCTGCCGAATATAGTAAGCAGGCCACGGGAACCGACGTCCATGGTGGCAATCCCGTCAAGTCATTTCCGATCAGTCTAGCTGATGTGCCAGTCGGCACCAAGACACTGGCATTGAGCCTCGTCGACTTCGATGCCGTGCCCGTCTGTGGTTTCCCTTGGATCCACTGGGTAGCCGCTAACTTCCCGGGCACAACGTTGGCGATTCCGGCCGACGTCTCACGGACTGACCAGATTGTTCACGTTCACGGTCGCAACAGTAATGCCGGCTCGCTAGTTGGGAATACCGATCCGCAAGTTTTCCAGAACTACACTGGTCCCTTCCCACCCGACGCCGATCACGATTACACCCTGACCGTCTACGCCCTAGACCAGAAACTCGATCTACCGGAAGGCTTCTGGCTAAATGATCTCATGCACCACGCAGCCGACCACACCCTAGCTACCGCCACGCTTACCTTACGTGGACGCGCCTAGCGGTCATCATCGGTAACAGGAGGAGGGTTCACTATGGAAATTGAACACGATTATCAACGCATCTTGGTTCCGGTCGATGGCTCCGTTCAGGCCGAACTGGCTTTGAAGAAAGCCATCACCGTGGCCCAACAGAACCACGCCAAGATTGACCTACTCAACGTCCTCCGAATTAACCACTACGGTTTCTACGCCAGCGGCTCAATGCCGGGTGATGTCATTCATGAATTGGCCACCGACGCAACGTCCTACCTGACTTCATTGGTCGAAACGACCTCGGCAGCCACCGGCTTCAAAGATCTCAATATTCACGTTCGTTTTGGGAATCCCAAGACCGTCATTGCCCACGAATTCGTTCGTGACCATGGGAATGATTTGATCATGCTGGGAGCCACTGGGATGAGTGCGGTTGCGCGCATGGTCGAAGGCTCCGTCACGGCATATGTCAGCCGGATGGCTGACATTGATGTCTTCGTCGTACGGACCACGGCAGAGGGTGTCCCCGTTGACCCCAAGAAACTCGTTCAGAAGAATCAAGAACAACCAAAATTCTAAAAAAACCAGAAGGATCGGGCAATTTGCCTGGTCCTTCTGGTTTTTACTTGATTTGTAAACGCATTTTATTTGCGCCAAAAAGTGGTACAGTCGGCTTTATCCGCAATATTAAAGGCAATGATCTGATGAAGTAAATCGTAATCGACGTCCTGCGTCCACTTAATCCGGCCGAACTTCTTGCCCGGATTGTAGTTGTCGGCAGCAATCTCCGTGGCGAAGTGTGCCATGACGGGGCCTTCTGGTGCAAAAGCCAGGTGCGGTTTGGCAACACTGAACCCGATAATGAAGGTCCCGTGATCGGTAAACATCGGCTGATTCCAAGCATACCGTTGTTCTAGTTGTGGAAACTCAGACTGAACCCATTCCAATACGTGACGGACCCGTGCTTGATGGTCTGGGTTCTCAATCTTATCGACAAATTCCTCGAATTCTTGAATCATGTGAACACCCCTTAACGATTTTTGAACTTGATGGTTATTAGTATAGCACGTGCGCCGAGAGATACCTTACTAGAACATTTTTCTCTTCAGACAACAAAAGAGCCGCCCTCACAGGAACGACTCTAACGTTTAAATCACTTATTTAATTGCTAAGTCAGCCGATTTCTCATCAGCTTTGGTCCGCAACGTGGATTCAATATCTTCCAGTGATCGGTTCCGGGTCTCGAAGACCTTCTTCTGAACGAACCAGATAGAAATGAAACACAAGATACCGTAGCCAATAAAGAGGCTACCAGTACCAAAGAAATCCAACAACGACGGGAATGTCAGTGAAACAATCATGTTCGCCGTCCAGTTAATCACAGAGGCAAATGAGTTTCCTAATCCCCGGATATTCAGTGGGAAAGCTTCCCCAATCATGACCCACATCACAGGACCCCAAGTTGCGGAGAAGAAAGCAATGTAGATGGTTAAGGCAATTACAGAGATAATGGCTGCTACTTGTGAACCACCGGAAAATTTCATGCCAAAGCTCATGACGAATAAGGAAATCCCCATTCCCACAGCACCAATATTTAGCATTTTCTTGCGGTCAATTTTATCCATGATTGACACGGCCACTGCCGTAACAATCACATTGAAGATTCCAATCCCGATGTGGGCTAGGAGCGCCGCACTAACACCGAATCCAACATCCGTAAAAATAGTTGGGGCGTAGTAGAGCACCGTGTTACACCCCATGACTTGTTGGAAGATGGCCAACCCAACCCCAATGATCAAGGATGGTCGCGCCATCTTACCAAAGAGTTCAGACCAGCCACCACTGACAACCTGTGCCTGTGACTGAATTTGTTCAACTTCCCGGTTCACAACTGCTGTATCATGCTTGTTCATGGTATCGAGAACGGCGCGCGCTTCATCGACACGACCAGTCCGAACTAAGAAACGCGGACTCTCAGGCAAAATCAAGCCACCAAAGAAGAGCAACGCAGCTGGAACCGCAGCGAAGCCCAGCATCCAACGCCAACCGGTGTAAATGCCTGCGAACCCGTAGTTCGTGATGTAGGCTAACAGAATTCCAGTCATCACCATCAGTTGGAACAGACTAGCAACCGTTCCCCGCTTATCGGCAGGTGCCAATTCAGCCAAGTACGTTGGGATTAAAGCTGAAGCTGCCCCTACGGCCATTCCGAGAATGACACGAGAGATAATCAACGTCCAGAATTCCGGCGAGAAAGCTGAACCTAACGCCCCGATAAAGAAGATTACGGCCGATAGTAAGAGTAGCTTGCGTCGACCATATTTATCAGACGACGGCCCGATAATCGCAGCTCCTAGAATGGCTCCCAGTAGAACGGCACTCACAACCCATCCTTGTTGCCATGAGCCTAAGTGCATTTGCTTCTGAATGAAGAGAATGGCCCCCGAAATAACACCGGTGTCATACCCAAAGAGCAACCCACCCAGGGCGCCGAAGAAGTATACAAATCCCGTTGAAACTTTTCGCATGTTCTGACTTCCTTTTACCGGTTCATCGCCGTAGATTTTTTGAAGTTTTTGTAAGTTGGCTAGTTATTAGGTTAGTTGATTGTCACAACCAACCATGATATTAGGATACCACTTTCGTCAAATTATTGGAAGCGTTTTCCAAAATAAAAAGCCGAGAATTTTCTCGGCTTTTAACAATTTAGTTTATTCTGCAGCACTAACGGCAGCTGGTTCACCAGCCTTGTTCCGTAGCGTGGCTTCGATTTCTTCCAAAGAACGGTTCCGGGTTTCGAAAACCTTCTTCTGAACGAACCAAATGGCAACGAAGCAGAGAATACCATAGCCAATGAAGAGACTCCCAGTCCCGAAAAAGTTCAGTAAAGCTGGGAAAGTCAGAGAAACAATCATGTTCGCCGTCCAGTTAATCACGGAAGCAAAGGAATTCCCCAATCCACGAATATTCAGTGGGAACACTTCCCCAATCATCACCCACATCACGGGACCCCAGGTTGCGGAGAAGAACGCGATGTAGATCGTCAAAGCTACAACAGAGATAATCGCCGCTGCTTGTGATCCATCAGAAAACTTCATACCGGCACTCATGACGAACAGGGAAATCCCCATTCCCACCGACCCGATATTTAACATCTTTTTCCGGTCAATCTTATCCATAATCATCACGGCAATTGCCGTCACAATCACGTTAAAGACCCCAATCCCAATGTGGGCTAGGAGCGCCGCGTTGACACCAAAGCCAACGTCCGTAAAAATCGTTGGGGCATAGTACAACACGGTGTTGCATCCCATCACTTGTTGGAAGATCGCTAAGCCAATCCCAATTGTCAGGGATGGTCGAACCATCTTGCCAAAGAGCTCACTCCAACCGCCACTCTTCATCTGAGCCTGTTCCTGAATTTGGTTTAACTCAGCTTCAACGGCTGCCGTATCATGTTTGTTCATGGTATCCAAGACCGCTTTAGCCTGGTCAACGTGCCCTGTTTTTACCAGGAACCGAGGACTTTCGGGTAAAATCAATCCCCCTAAGAACAGTAACGCCGCTGGAAGCGCCGCAAAACCTAGCATCCACCGCCACCCGGTATAGATATCTGCCCAAGCATAGTTGGTAATGTAGGCCAAAAGAATTCCAGTCATTACCATCAGCTGAAACAGGCTGGATACCGTTCCTCGCTTATCAGCAGGTGATAATTCAGCGAGATACGTTGGAATCAGGGCAGAGGCAGCACCTACCGCCATTCCTAAGACAACTCGTGAAATAATCAATGTCCAAAATTCAGGTGCAAGTCCAGAGCCGATTGCCCCAACAAAGAAAATGATGGCTGATAGCAAGAGGAGCTTACGCCGCCCATATTTATCAGAGGAAGGCCCAATAATCGCAGCCCCGAGAATCGCGCCTAACAGAACGGCACTGACGACCCATCCCTGTTGCCAAGACCCTAAATGCATCTGCTTTTGAATGAACAAGATAGCTCCAGAGATAACCCCAGTATCATAACCGAAGAGTAATCCCCCAAGGGCTCCGAAAAAGTAAACAAATCCGGTCGAAACTTTACGCATAGATATCGCTCCTTATACGGCTCACGCCATAGATTCTAAAAAGTGCAGTATGTGGAAGTTGTACTGAATTGTAAGTTGGTCAAATTACGTGTTGGTTGAGTTAAACAACCAACCATGACGATAGCATAACATGTTCATTTTAATAATGGAAGCGTTTTCTGCAAAACTTTAAAAAAACTCGGCTAACCCGAGTTTTCTGTAAATTCATTTTAAAGAGAAGCCAACTCTGTCCGTCGATAATCCAACAACTGGGCACTAATCCCCCTGGTCTGCTGGTAAACCTGACGATAGATGGCATGCATCTTGGCATACTTTGCCACGTTTTCTGAGTTCGGTTCGTAGGCCTTCCCAAAGTGAACGAAGGTTTCAGCACAGTCCTGAAGCGAGTCAAACCAGCCCAGACCGGTAGCTGCGATCATGGCAGCCCCCATCCCTGGCCCCTGCTCGTTCTTCAGGCTGACCACCTTGCGATTGAAAATATCCGCCTGAATCTGAAGCCAGAGCGGACTCTTAGCTCCACCACCGATGGAAACCACCGTATCGAAGTCACCGCCATTTTCCTCATAGATATCAAAGAGGTCCTTAAAGGAGTAGACAATACCCTCTAAAACGGCTCTGACGAAGTCGTAGCGTTGATGGGTCCCATCAATCCCGGTAAAGCTTCCCCGGATGTCAGCGTCCGCGTAAGGGGCCCGTTCGCCGACAATATAAGGGGTGTACAGCAAACCATTGGCGCCGACCGTTGATTTACCCGCACTCGCCACCACGTCCGTAAAGTCCTCAGCTGGTGCGAAGGTCTTCTTGAACCAGCTCAACGAATAGCCCGCGGCCAGCGTCACACCCATTGAGTAGTACTTATTGGGAATGGCATGATCCTCAAATTGAACCACACCGTGATAGTTCACGTCAGCGTTGTCCTCATACTTTAAGACCACCCCAGACGTCCCGATACTGGATAACACCATATTTGAGTGCAGGATTCCCGCACCAACGGCACCAGCAGCATTGTCAGCTGCTCCGCCATAGACTTTGGTAGCCGTGGTCAGGCCGGAGAACTCGGCATAGGCTGGCGTCACCGTTCCAGCGAAGTCAATCGACTGGATCAGCGGTGGACAAAGGCTCAGTGGAATATCAAAGGCCTCGCAGACCTCCTGACTCCAAACGCCCTTAGCCACGTCCAATAACACCGTCCCCGTTGCGTCGGAGTAATCCATCGCCAGATTACCCGTCATCCGGTAACGCACGTAGTCTTTGGGTAAGACAAAGGTCTTGGCCTTCGCCCAAATCTCGGGTTCATTTTCCTTCACCCATAACAGCTTAGTCAGCGTGAAGCCTTCCAGGGGTTGATTACGGGTAATGTCAACAAACCGGTCCCCCATCTTGGCTTCGATCTCTTCTCGTTGTGGCGTGCTCCGGGTGTCGTTCCAGAGAATTGACGGACGTAAGACCTTGTTATTTTCATCAAGCAGAACCAAGCCATGCATTTGACCAGAAAAGCTCAGACCTTCGATATCCTCGGCAGCCAGGTGATCATTTAAAATCAACCGAACAATGGCCACGGTCGTCCCCGACACCCAATCTTCTGGATTCTGTTCGTTGTAACCGGGTTGCTTCTGAATTAGGTCATAGTCAAAACTCTCCTGCGCGACGATCTGTCCCGCATGGTCAACGGCCGAGACCTTAACGGCACTCGTGCCGAGGTCAACACCAAGTACGTACTTACCCATCGGTTATTCCTCCTCAGTCGGCGAGACTTCCCGCCTAATAAAAGAAGCAAACGAACTTTATCGTCCGTTCGCCTCCTCCTACTATTATTTGCTTAATGTTTCAATGATGTAGTGGTTAATTGTGTCCTTAACTTGTTCCAGGTGATCAGAGTGCGTTGCACCAACCAAATCAGCTTGGGTCTTGTCTAAGGAGTAGTTTTCCAGGGTCTTCAAGTCGGCCTTGCCACTTTCGATGTCAGCACCGATACCAGACTTGTATGAACTGTAACGGTCAGCCTTCAAGTTATCCAAGAAGCCGTCTTCCTTCATAGTAGCTGCAATCCGCAGGCCAGCAGCAAAGCTGTCCATACCCACGATGTGGCTTCTGAAGAGGTCATCGGCTTCGAAAGATGAACGACGAGGCTTTGCATCAAAGTTTAACCCACCGTGAGGTCCAATACCACCATTTTCAATAACTTCGTACATTGCGGCCGTAGTTTCGTACAAGTTTGATGGGAATTCATCGATATCCCAACCAATTAACTTGTCCCCTTGGTTGGCATCCAACGAGCCCAGCAAACCAGCTTCACGGGCAACGCGAATTTCATGTTGGTAAGTGTGACCAGCCAAGTTAGCGTGGTTACCTTCCAGATTCAACTTGAAGTCTTTGTCCAGATCGTATTCCTTCATGAAGGCGATCGTGGTTGCGGCATCAAAGTCGTACTGGTGAGTCGTTGGTTCTTTAGGCTTTGGTTCTAGCATCATCTGAGCATCGAAACCGATTTCGTTAGCGTAATCCTTAGCCAAATGGAACAACTTAGCAGCATGTTCTTGTTCTTGCTTCATATTCGTGTTCCAAAGTGATTCGTAACCTTCACGACCGCCCCAGAAGACATAGTTTTCAGAACCGACGCGCTTACCAATTTCCAAACTGTGCTTGAGTTGTGCGGCACTGTAAGCAAAGACATCAGCGAATGGTGACGTTGCGGCACCGTCGACGAAACGAGGGTTAGAGAACATGTTAGACGTGTTCCAGAGAACCTTCATCCCAGTTGTCTTTTGGTATTCAACGATCTTATCAACCACTTTATCGAGGTTGGCGTTGGTTTGACGTAACGTGTCCCCTTCAGGAGCCAAGTCCCGGTCATGGAAACAAAGGTAATCGACACCCAATTTGTCATAAAATTCAAAGGCAGCATCTACCTTGGCTAAAGCCAAGTCCATTGGATCTGTGTAATTATCGTATGGACGTTGTGCGGTTCCATCACCAAATGGATCCACTAAACGTTGGTCGAAGGTATGCCAGTAGGCAACTGAGAACCGTAACCAGTCCTTCATCTTTTTGCCAGCAATGACTTCTTCTGGGTTGTAGTATTGAAACCCAAAGCTTGACTTCTTATCTTGATGACCGATGTATTGGATCTTGTCGATCCCATTCCAGTAATTTGTTTTCGTATCCATAATTTATTAAACCCTCCCGGTTAGTTCGTTGTGACAACCAACTTACAAGACCAATTATACAGAGTTGTTTTGTTTTTGCAAGCGTTTTCTTAGGATTAATCGTTATGGGTGATTCAAAAAAGGCTTGAGAACAAGCTCCCAAGCCTTCATTTCCGCGAAATAACGCAATTTTTACTATTCTTTTTCAGTCTGTTCTTCCGTTGGTCGCGTAAAGTTCAATTCATACCCATCCAACGCCAGCACCCGATGTGTGATGAGCGAGCAGCCACCGAGAACGGTAGCTAAGCGGGCATTAGGGGTAATCGCAATGCTCAGATCATTATTGGCTAATTGCTGATAAGTGGCTTTGATCGAGGCCAACAACGTCGGCAACTCCTCTACCAGTGGTGAATTTAAATAGAAAGCATCGGGATCCAGCGTCCGCATCGTATTGTAAATGAGCCCGGCAATTGCCGTGGTGAATGATTTCAGAATCTGCGTGGTCTCCGGATCACCAGACTGATAGAGCTTCACAATCGCTTGTCGGTCAAGATACTGAAGTCCCTTTCGCTCCTCAACCTGACGAATAATCGCATCTTCGGAACTCACATCCTCGGCATGGACAGGATGAGGATTACCAGCGCCATCTAACGTAATACTAGCTACGGTCCGTCCGATTTCACCCGCGTCACCGTGCTCTCCACGAAAGAGATCGCGATGCAGAATTATTCCAGCCCCAATCCCACGGTGGATGCTGATAGTTACGGCGCTATTCTGGTGTCGGGCACCATTAAAGTCCCGCTCATAGATTGCGGACAGATTAGCTTCATTTTCCAAAATGACTGGAACCTGATAAGCCGTTCCAAAGACCTGTTCCAAATCAACGCCGTCCATTTCAATGAACGGCGATGTCTTCACCTGATTATCATTAACAATCCCATGGATTGAAAAGCAAAGCCCTAACAAGCCATGACTGGTCTTGTCGTTACGTTGAATCTGTCCGATATACTGATTAATCTGATCGATCATTTCGTGGATCGACTGTCCTTGCGTCTTGATACGGTCGTACTGTCGGACGTACCCATCAACACTGGTAACCAGTGCATGCAAATGACGATAGCCGAGATCAAACGTCAACGTATACCCATAGTTGCGATTAATTTCAATGAGTGTTGGCTTTCGTCCCCCCGCCGTCGAAGCTTCCCCTAGACCTAATTCTGTGAGGTAGTCCTCCGCCATTAAAGTGTTATAAAGCGAGGATACCGTTGATTTATTCAAATGCAGTTGATGCGAGATCTCAATACGCGAGGTGGGATGGTTGTTGAAAATCTGTTGTAACACGAGCTTTAAGTTTTGATCATGTAACTGATTCCGATTCATGCTGTGGCGGACCATCCAATCACTCCTAAAAGGTTATTTTAATTGCTATGATATGTCATTCAAACTAGACGAATGGTAGTTGTTAAACTAACTGGCTGACACGTTCAACCGTGATTTAACATAGTATTGATCAACTCGTAGTCAATCTACCATTGGTTTATTGAACCAACCAACATCAGTATCCCCTACAAATGAAAAGAATTCAACCATTAATTCAAACTTTTCGAAGCGCTTGCAAAAGTTTTCGTCATAAAAAAAGAAGCCCCTATAATCGGACTCCTTAAAAGATTTATTTTGCTTGTAATTCGGCCACAAGGTCAGCGACGCGTTGTTGAATTTCATCACGCACCTCGCGAAAGACTACCAGGCGTTCAGCTTCGCTCCCGGTTGCTTGAGCAGGGTCGCTGAATGGCCAGTGGCGGCGTTCCACGGACGGTGGTGTCATGGGACACTTGTCTCGCGCATCCCCACAGAGCGTCACGACGACATCACTACTCAGCAGATAATCACTATCAATCAGCTTTGAAGCCTGCTGGCTGATGTCAATATTCTTTTCTGCCATGACTTTCACAGCCAGCGGATTCAACCCGTGAACTTCGACACCAGCACTGGCAACTCGCCAGTCCTTGGGGGCCAATGCCCGAGCAAAACCCTCTGCCATTTGGCTACGACAAGAGTTTCCGGTACAGAGAAAATAGAGTTGGGTCATGATAAAGCCCTCGCTTTCGGCTTGCGCCAGTCTTTAGGTGTCAGTCGCCAATGGCTAAGTATGATCCACGTGATCCCTGTGATCGGCGGCATGCTCTTTACGCCAGTTCTTCACGTAATCCAGTCGTTTCTTGAAGAGTCCCTCACGACCCTGGTCGGTGGGATCATAGTACGTGTGGCCTACCAGGTCGTCCGGAAGCGTCTGCATCGTAGTTAATTTATCTTTCATATCGTGAGCATACTGATAATCCTTACCGTAGTCAAGATCTTTCATGAGCTTGGTTGGTGCATTGCGGATCTGAAGCGGTACGGGCTCGTCTCGTGTCTCCTGAACGTCCTTTTTGGCTGCGAGCCTTGCCTTATAAATGGCATTGGACTTAGGCGCCAACGCCAGATAAGTCACCGCTTCGGTCAGGTGAACGTCACACTCCGGCATCCCCAGAAATTGACAAGCCTGAAAGACGTTCACGGCGACATTCAGGGCATTGGTGTCGGCCAATCCAATATCCTCACTGGCAAAGCGAACCAGCCGCCGCGCAATGTATAGTGGGTCCTCCCCACCTTCCAACATCCGCGACATCCAGTAGATGGCCGCATCTGGATCACTGTTGCGCATCGACTTATGCAACGCGGAAATGATGTTGTAGTGTTCCTCACCCGACTTGTCATACAGCACGAACTTCTGATTGATAAGTTGTTTCAAGTCGTCTAAGGTTACGGTCACCTTGTCACCCTGTTTGTCACCATTTAAGACGGCCATTTCCAGTGTATTCAAGGCCGTACGGGCATCCCCGTTAGCAAACTCGGCGATGGCCCGGATCTCATCGGCACCGATCGTGACCTGCCCCTTGAACCCGGCCGGATTGGCCAAAGCATTCTTCAAGAGTTGTTCGACATCGGCAGTTTGTAGGGCCTTCAGCACGAAGACCTTACACCGGGATAACAAGGCGGAGTTAATTTCAAATGACGGATTCTCAGTCGTGGCCCCAATCAAAACAATACTGCCCCGTTCAACGTATGGCAGAAAGGCGTCCTGCTGGGCCTTGTTAAACCGGTGGATTTCATCGACGAAGACGATCGTCTTTTCCCCCACCGAGAGGTCACTAGCCGCTTGTTTCATAATTTTCTTAATCTGACTAATGCCGCTGTCAACCGCACTAAATTGAAGAAATTTAGCCTGCGTCTGCCGGGCAATAATCTCGGCCAGGGTCGTCTTGCCGACACCCGGCGGGCCCCAGAAAATCATCGACGAGACTTGATCGTTTTCAATTAACTCGCGGAGAATCTTGCCGGGACCCAATAAGTGAGTCTGACCGACAAATTCCGCCAATGACCGCGGGCGCACCCGACTAGCCAACGGCGACTGCTGCTGATTTGCAAATAGCGATTCCTGCTCCACGAGACTCACCACCCTTTTAGGTCAATGATAACCCGTTTAGCCCGCGAACAAAAGCGTTAGTGATCCCGGTCGGCCACCGTCATGGGTTCCAGTGACCAGCGCAGGCGGCCCCAGGCGATTCCTAAGGCAAATCCCAGAAAGGTCGGCACCAACCAGCCTAACCCCAGACTAGCAAATGGGACAACCTGATGATAAACGGCTAACGCGGCATGCACTGGCACCAACTGCGTTACGACCGCTGGGGCACTGTTGAGCATGTCTAATACAGCGGGAACGACGGTGAAGGCAATCGTCAATTTGTAAACGATGCCGGCATACGGGCGATTAGCCACGGTCAAGGCCACCAGAATGAGGGCTAAGGACAGTGGGTAAAGTAACATCAACACTGGTAGGGACCAGGCGATGATCGTGTCGAGACCAGCGTTAGCGACCAGAAAGGACACCAACGTCGTAATCCGCAGCCAAGCCAGGTAGCTGACCCGCGGAAAGAGCTTGTGGAAGTCTTGGGCAAATGAGGTGACCAACCCCAGTGCTGTGGTGAAGACGCCCAGCGTCACTAAGACCCCGAGAAATAGCGTCCCAAAATTACTAAAGTAGTGGCCCACAATCTGAGACAGTGCCACCCCACCATTAGCGGATAGACTGAGTCGACTGAGGCTGAACGCGCCCAATAATACTAAGCCAAAGTAGATGAGAATTTCTAAACCGATACTCAAGGCCCCCGCCTGAGCGGTGAGCTTGGTGAGCTCACGATCGTGGTAACCCAGTCCCCGAACGGCATGGACAAAGGTCACACTCAAGGCCAACAGTGCGACGGCATCGACGGTATTGTAACCCTCGAGGAACCCGTGAACCGTGGCATGTGTCTGGTAGGTCACCGTGGCGGCGTGCTGGAGATTCCCCATTGGATTGAGAAAGGCCACAACGAAGATGACCGCTAACATGAGGAGAAAGCCGGCATTGAGATACTTGCCCACCACTTTCACCAGATTATTTTGATGGGTAGCCAAGACGTAGGCTGCGCCGAAGAAGAGGCCCGTGAAGATCAGCATCCCCACCGTACTGAAGCGCGTGGGTAGAAACGGCTGCACTGCCATCTCATAGGCTGTGGCGGCCGTCCGGGGAGTCCCGAAGAACGGCCCGATGGTCAGATGAACTAAAACTAGGAAAAGCGCAGCGTAGTGCCGACCGACGGGTTTAGCGAGGTCGAAAAGCCCATCACTCTTGGTCACCACGACCGCCAAAATTGCCAGTAACGGGAATAGTGAGCCGGAGATGGCAAAACCCAACGCCGCTAAGAACCAGTTGTGTCCGGCCATTTGCCCGAGATGTACCGGGAAAATTAAGTTACCAGACCCAAAGAACATCCCAAAGATCAGGGAACTCACTACGAATAATTGACCCCAACTTTTCTTGGGGATGACGTCTGCATTTTCCATATTAATGCCTCCATAATTAATCATTTTGCCGCCATAACATCAAAAAGAGCCCCTCTCCCATCACGGGAAAAGGGCTCTACGAGTAGAACGGTACCACCTTTTATGTTGCGGTTGCCCGCAACGCTTATCGCGGACTAACATCCGCTAGCCAGATAATGGTGGCCACCACGCGTACCTACTGATTCAGTCGCGAACTCGGAAATGATTTTCACCGGCGGTTGTTGGTCACCTTCCACTTACCGTGACTCACTTGGCAACGGACCGTTGGCTACTTTTTTCCTCAACGTTTTTGAAGTATTGAGACTGATTATAGGCGTGGGGAGGTTATAGGTCAATGGGGATTTTAATTGTTTTCTAATCATCAAAGAAGTCTTCGTCAATTTCGAAAAATTCGAACTGTTGCTTCACCTGAACACCCACGTGGTATTCAAGCATGAGATCTGTGAGTTGGATACCGTCGATCAGAACGATTGAGAATTCTTTAGCCGCCCTAACCGCAGCGGAAGAGAAGCCAGACGTCGTGATTAGGACGCCTCGATCGGCGTGGTTGCGTTTCAAAGCCCCATAGAAGGAATCGATCACTGGCCGTTGAACGCGATTATCCTCACCATACCGTTTAGCCTGGACATAAACGGTGTTCGTTCCCAGTGCATCCTGATTGATCACACCATCGATACCGCCATCATTGGTCTTCTGTGTTACCCACGCCGAACCATTGGGCCCTTTGTATCCCATTGCCACGAGTAATTTAACCACTAGATTTTCAAAAAAAGTAGGATCAGCTTCACGAATTCGCTGTAAGAGATCCGTCGCAACTTCGGCATTGTAGGCCTGAGATTGTTCTGCTAGTTGTTCTAGAATAGGCGCCGTCTCGGGGGACGCCGCCGTTTCCGGAATTTCTTCTGAGGTAGCTGTTGTTGATTTTCTCCGCAGCTTCCGTTCATCTAATTCTTCTTTATGTCGAAAGTAAGCGGGTTGGGTTTTAATCACGCTTTTATCAATTAAATCGCGACTAGCTAATAGATCGCGACCTCTCGACGTGATCTGATAATAACCTCGCCGGACACGTTTCAACAAACCCGCTGTCGTTAACTCACTAATAGCCCAATAGACACGATCTTCACTGATATTAGTTGTTTCATGACCGACACTGTTATAGGTCATTTTTCTTAGGTCATCTGGTAATTTCAAACTATCCGCTATCTCACGCTGTGATGTACGTCCAGCCCACGTTTCATGTTGACTGGCAAACTTAAGAACAGCTGGAGCTAGGGCATCCCACGTGGGAATGCCGTTCCCCGCAAGTTTCAAATCTTGATAAGTCATTGTGTCAGCCTCCATATTTTTCGATTCGTCTTTAATCCCAAGTATAGAAGATTTAGCTGTAAAACTCGACCACAACTTTAAAATTTACTAGGAATCTCACCATGTGCTTTTCGAATAGCACCCCTATTCATACAAACGAAATTTACCGGTAATTTTTCGCATTAATTTTAACAATCAGCCAAATCCCTCATTACTTTACTTATGACAGCATTCCCAGACATGTCCGACAAAAAAGCACATACTAAGTAGCCGTAAATACACGTCTCATAAGCTTCCAAGCTAGTTTCCCAATAGGCAACTCAAAAAACAACAATTTCGTACAATTAATTTCTGCAATCACTATCAGACTGACATACTATGACACACCTATCGACTATACTTATTTTATCAACTTAAGTAACACCGCGTCATATCGTTTCCGCGTTAATCTAACAAGGAGGTGTTTCAATGACCATATCTCAGACCAAAATCTCCAGAAATCTTTCCTATGCCGACCTCAACGTTTTGTGTAAAGTCTACGCACACAGCGATTCCGAACGCATCACTGCTTCAAATGCAACCTCGCTTTTTCCTATCACATCTGATGAGCTACCCCACCACGTTACGCGTTATCAAGTGGGCGGTGATAACAACGCCACCTACACGTCCTATCTAAAATTACGTGAACTTGAGCGCGTCCTCTCGACACCGACTGATGACCTCCCCGTTTTGCCATTTGGTCCCACGGCGGTCCCCAATCTTGAAACGCTCATCGCCAATCTGAACGATCTAGGCTTCACCGTGACTGGTTACCATATTCAACGACTCGAATCGCGTTTTATCTCCGATCTCGACGCGTTTGTCGCTAATCCTACTGACTATCTGGCCACGCTCGACTTGCCATCGCGTCCGATTGACACTGCTAGTATCCCAGCCCTGAACAACGACAACGAATACCTGCCCAATCAGAGTCGCTATACGATTTACGATCAATCAGACGAGCCGATTATCGAAAGTATTCATCCCCTCCTCCTTGGCGCGGTCATCGGCTGTCTCTTACTCCAAGTCGACCCTCAAGCCATCAAGCAACTCCTCATATGGCCGAACCGCAAGTTAGTCCCCGCTGACAGTGACCTTCACCTCCATGTCACTGCCTACCGACTATCCGCTGACTACCCGATCACTAGCCGTGCCGACTGTGCCCGTATGGCGAAATCACAAATTCCTCAAGATGGCCGTATCGTTCAATTATTCAGTCCTTCTGCCGAACCTTATGACGCTCTATGCCCTGAACTTGGTCTTACCGACTGTCTCAGCGTCATTGCTGAATTAACTAGCCAGACCCCTGTCGACCCGACGCAAACCGACGATGCGAAACAGCTGGCCAACCACCTCATTAACTTGGCCGACCGCCAAAATCTCGGCATTAATCGTATGACGCGTCAACTCGTTGACAGAGGGGCGGCTGAAGACTTCACGATCGTTGACGGCCACCTCACCGATGTCGCTATCGACTTCTGGCGAGAAGACGGTTCCCATATTCCTGAATTAAGTTTCGACTTGATTGACCAGACCACCGGGCAGACCGTGGCCTACGACATCTTGCTTCGTAACCTGATTGAAAAACTGCTACGTCACATTGACTTAAAGAAAGGTGATAACTAATGATTAAAACTTCTGATTTTTCAACTGTTGATAACTGGGCGCTCTGGAATGTTCCTGCTGATTTACCAGCCAACGCCACCGATGCTGAACGTGAACAACTCTTCAAGGCCGCCTATGGCGCCCACGGGACCTCTCCTAAAGACCAACTTCCTAGCGATCTCACCGACCGCCTCAGCAAGGTTGAATACGTCCTGGTCGGTCAAAACCCCGGCAACGCCGCTGCTAAAGCCAGCGAACAAGGCCTCTTCAACAACTTCCATGGCCCTGCCAGAAGCTGCGATTACCGTCTCGCTGCTGCCATTTATGGTACGAAACTCTGGGGAACCTTCATGAGTGATGTCTCCAAGACCATCAACAGTAACAGTCAAGAAGCCAAACCAGTTGAAGCCGATGTCCGTGACTTCGAAAAACACCTCGATGCCCTGGGTATCTCAAAGAACGCCACATTGGTTGCCTTAGGAAGTACCGTCAATACCGCGCTGACTAAGTTTGCTAGCCGTCCCGTCAAGACGATGTACCACTATTCCCCAGTCAACACACGTTGGCAAGCCGCTAACGTTCGTCAACAAGTCCTCGACATCACTGAAGAAGCCGTCGACTAAATACTTACAGGTCTGACAAAAATAAGAGGCTGTGACATAAGTCTCCAAAATGAAAGCTGGTTGAGAGGAATCTTCGGATTTCTCCCGACCAGCTTTTTGGTA